>CAYMXO010000006.1:0-70217 GCA_964394445.1 uncultured Thiopseudomonas sp. | reverse complement strand
CCTACAAAAAAGCATCTCCCAGCTTCCAGGCAACAACCAGCCACAGCGACAGCATCCCGCCGCAGGCGGGACAAATCCCTCCCCCAGCACAAGGCAAATTCGGGCCGGGCGGAACCGTAGTCAGGCATCAGCGCAGCGCAGCCTGACGGAGTGTCCTGCCCGGCCCAGCCGCCGCAGCGCAAAACCCCACCCCAATCTTCGCCTGTGCTATATTTGCCCGGATATATAACAAGACCATTCCGGCTGCCGAGGAGACAACTCATGAGCAACGACCGCGTCATTATTTTTGATACCACCCTGCGTGACGGCGAGCAAAGCCCGGGCGCGTCCATGACCAAAGACGAGAAGCTGCGCATTGCCAAGGCGCTGGAGCGCATGAAGGTTGACGTGATCGAAGCCGGTTTTGCCATCGCCAGTCCCGGCGACTTCGAGTCGGTCAAGGCCATTGCCGACACCGTCAAGGACAGCACCATCTGCAGCCTGTCCCGTGCACTGGATGCTGATATCGACCGTGCCGGTGAAGCGCTGGCCGGTGCCAACTCCGGCCGGATTCACACCTTTATTGCCACCAGCCCGATCCACATGGAATACAAGCTGCGCATGCAGCCGGATCAGGTGGTGGAGCAGGCCGTTCGGGCCGTCAAGCGGGCGCGCAACCTGTGTGAGGATGTCGAGTTTTCCTGTGAAGACGCCGGCCGCAGCGAGCTGGATTTCCTCTGCCGCATTGTTGAGGCAGCGATTGATGCCGGTGCCCGCACCATCAACATTCCCGATACCGTTGGCTATGCCATCCCGCATCAGTACGCCGAGCTGATCCGCCAGCTGATCGAGCGCGTGCCCAACTCCGACAAGGCCATCTTCTCCGTACACTGTCACAATGACCTGGGCCTGGCCGTGGCTAACTCGCTGGCCGCGGTGGTGGCCGGTGCGCGTCAGGTGGAGTGCACCATCAACGGTCTGGGCGAGCGTGCCGGTAACGCTGCGCTGGAAGAAATCGTCATGGCGATCAAAACCCGCGAAGACCTGCTGAATGTACACACCGGCATTGATACCACCCAGATCCTCAGCACCTCGCGCATGGTGTCCGGCATTACCGGTTTTCCGGTACAGCCGAACAAGGCCATTGTCGGAGCGAACGCATTTGCCCACGAGTCCGGCATTCACCAGGACGGCGTGCTCAAACACCGTGAAACCTACGAAATCATGTCGGCCGAGTCGGTCGGCTGGAACGCCAACAAGATGGTGCTGGGCAAGCACTCGGGCCGTAACGCCTTCCGCAGCCGTTTGCAGGAGCTGGGCATTGAACTGGCCAGCGAAAGCGAGCTGAACGCGGCTTTTGCCCGCTTCAAGGAGCTGGCCGACAAGAAGCACGAAATTTTTGATGAAGACCTGCAGGCACTGGTCACCGATACCCAGAACGAGGAAGTGACCGAGCATTACAAACTGGTCAGCCTGGAAGTGGCCAGCAAAACCGGCGAGACGCCACAGGCCGAACTGGTGCTGCTGGTGGGTGGCGAAGAAGTGCGTGCCAGCGAGCAGGGCTCGGGTCCGGTTGATGCCGCCTTCAAGGCCATCGAATCGGTGGCCCAGTCGGGTGTGACCTTGCAACTGTATTCAGTCAATGCCATTACCCAGGGTACCGACTCGCAGGGCGAGGTGACTGTGCGCCTTGAGCGCGGCGGCCGCATTGTCAACGGCAACGGTGCTGATACCGACATCGTGGTGGCTTCGGTCAAGGCCTATCTGCATGCGCTGAACCTGATGCAGTCCGGTGTGGCCAGGGCCCACCCGCAAGTCAGTGGTATCTAGCCAGTGACACAGGCGCTGCTGGAACAGGAAGCTCGCCGTCAGGCCATGCTGCAGGTGATGGGGCTGGACGTCTGGCTGCCACGCCAGAACCTGCCCTTTGCACCGGCTTGCGCTCCGCTATTGCTGGACTGGCTGCCGCAGCAGAAACAGGCAACGCCGGATGCACGTCCGAAAAAGACGGCTTCTGCAGCCAGCCCGCCGGCTGCTGCGTCGGTCACCGAGGCTGTTGCCGCCGACAAGGCAGAGGTCCGCGCTTCGCTGGAGCAGGTGCGGCAGACCCTGGGCCAGCAGGCTACAAAAGAAATTGTGCCGGCGCAGGCAGCACCTGTATCGGGCAATGGGGAGGAGCAGGCGGCTGCCGCACCGCAGATTCCCCGCTTCAGCCTGCAACTGTTGCGTAGCGGTTCCTGCCTGCTGCTGGCCGACCTGCCGCTGGGTGAAGCTTTTCAGAGCAGTGATCCGGATTTCCAGTTGCTGGGCGATCTGGTACGCGCAGCCGGCTTGCCTCAGGCACCGCAGTTTTTGCGCCAGGGCGAGCCCATCCGCTGGCCATTGCTGACCACCGGCCAGCTGGCCGGCAACCAGGACGAGGCAGCGGCCCGCGCCTGCGTGCGTGATCTGCTGGAATATGAAGCCAGTCATGCATCGGCCAGCTTTGTCTGGCTGCTTGGGCCGCGTGCAGTCGCGTTTGCCAATCAGTCAGAAGAGGCGGAAGCCGACCTGTTTTCCCTGACCGCCTATCAGTCCGGCATCCGTTTCTGGAATTTGCCGTCACTGGAGCAATTGATGACCCGGCGTGTGCTGAAACCGCAACTATGGCAGCACATGCAAAACCTGATGGCGCACTGGAGCCGGCATGAATGACGTACCCGATCTTCGCCGCATGACCGCAGACGATCTGGATACGGTGGTGGCCATTGAGCAGCGGGCGTTCAGTCACCCCTGGTCGCGCAAGCTGTATGAGGATGCGCTAAGCAGTTACCAGTGCCATGTGCTGGAGCAGGATGGCCGGCACCTTGGCCACGCGGTTATGCAATACATTGTCGATGAAGCCCATTTGCTCAACATCGTCATTGCTGTAGACCACCAGGGGCAGGGGCTGGGTGCCCGGCTGCTGGAGCAATTGCTGGAACAGGCCCGCGAGCGTAATTGCAGCAGTTGTTTTCTTGAAGTGCGCGAATCCAATGACAGCGCATACCGGCTGTATGAGCGTTTTGGTTTCAACGAGATTGACCGGCGACGCAATTACTACCCCACAAGCAGCGGTCATGAAGATGCACGGGTGATGGTCTGTACCCTGGCTGCCGATTGGCCGCCGGAAAATTTGTGACCTGCGACAACGGGTCACGGTCACAGCAAGGTACCCAAACGGTAAAACACGAGAACCCCATGCCTGAACTAGAACAGCTTTTTGCAAACAATGCCCGCTGGGCCAAGTCGATCAAGGAAGAAGATCCCGAGTTCTTTGCCAAACTGGCCAAGCAGCAGGAGCCCGAGTACCTGTGGATTGGTTGCTCGGATGCCCGGGTGCCGGCCAACGAGATTGTCGGCATGTTGCCGGGCGACCTGTTTGTGCACCGCAATGTCGGTAACGTGGTGTTGCATACCGACCTGAATTGTCTGTCGTCCATCCAGTACGCGGTGGACGTGCTCAAGGTGAAACATATTCTGGTGACCGGGCATTATGGTTGCGGTGGCGTAAAGGCTGCCATGAGTGACAAGCAGGTGGGCATTACTGATGCCTGGATCCGCACCATTCGTGACCTGTATTTTCAGCACTACGACGAGCTGGCAAAGCTGGCTACGGAAGAAGAGCGGGTTGACCGGCTGTGCGAACTGAACGTGATCGAGCAGGTGGCCAATGTCAGCCACACAGCCATTGTGCAGAATGCCTGGCACCGCGGGCAGAAGCTGTCCATCTATGGCTGTATCTATGGCATCAAGGATGGCCTGTGGAAAAACCTCGATGTCACCATGAAAAGCATCGATCAGGTGCCGCCACAATACCGGCTGGCACCGCGCGAATAACCAGCGCAAGCCACCAAACCCCGGCCATTGTAAATTGCACCTCAAAAGCTGGACGCTGATCCGGCCCTTGAGGTGTTTTTTATTGCCTGTGAAACATGGTGTGGTGGCGACGGCGCGCCCTGTCCACCGGGCAATCAACAGCCTGTGCGAAGGGGCTTGCCCCCTGAGAAAAGCCTGAACCACCGGCAAACACCCTGTAGGAGCGACTTCAGTCGCGACCGGTGCCAGCAGAGACTCACCGTGCATACAACGGACACTGTTCGCGGCTGAAGCCGCTCCTACAGCGCATCAGGGCACAGATGTTGCGCAATACCCTGCAGGAGCGACTTGAGTCGCGACCGGTGCCAGCAGACATTCACCGTGCACAAAGCAGCCATTGTTCGCGGCTGAAGCCGCTCCTGCACGAATCGGAGCCTGGCAACGAACTGTCGGGCCACAAACAACAAACCCCGGCGCCTGGCCGGGGTTTGTTGTTTGTGGCAGAAGGTAAAGCTTATTCTTCGCTGTCGCTGGCAATCATGTCGGCAATTTTTGCCTTCCACACCTGTGGGCCGGTGATGTGGACCGACTCACCCTTGGTGTCAACGGCCACTGTTACCGGCATGTCCTTCACTTCGAACTCGTAGATGGCTTCCATGCCCAGGTCGGCAAAGGCCACGGTGCGGGATTTCTTGATCGCCTGGGCAACCAGGTATGCAGCACCGCCAACGGCCATCAGGTAAACGGCCTTGTTGTCCTTGATCGCCTCGATGGCAACCGGGCCGCGCTCGGACTTGCCGATCATGCCGAGCAGACCGGTTTGCTCCAGCACCTGGCGGGTGAACTTGTCCATGCGGGTGGCGGTGGTCGGACCAGCCGGGCCAACCACTTCGTCACCGACCGGATCGACCGGGCCGACGTAGTAGATGAAGCGGCCCTTGAGGTCTACCGGCAGCTCTTCGCCGTTGTTCAGCATGTCGGTGATGCGCTTGTGTGCAGCATCACGGCCGGTCAGCATTTTGCCGTTAAGCAGCAGGGTTTCGCCCGGCTTCCAGTCCTGTACGTCTTCCGGAGTGATGGTATCGAGGTTTACACGGCGCGCCGAAGGACCGGCTTCCCAGACGATATCCGGGTAGGCGTCCAGGTTGGGCTGATCCAGTTCTGCAGGGCCGGAGCCGTCCAGCACAAAGTGGGCGTGACGGGTAGCGGCGCAGTTGGGGATGATGCAGACCGGCAGGGAAGCTGCGTGAGTCGGGTAGTCCTTGATCTTGATGTCGAGCACTGTGGTCAGGCCGCCCAGACCCTGGGCACCAATACCCAGCTGGTTGACCTTGTCGAAGATCTCCAGACGCAGTTCTTCAACGCGGTTCTGTGGACCACGGGCACGCAGCTCGTGAATATCGATCGGATCCATCAGGGATTCCTTGGCCAGTACCGCGGCTTTCTCGGCGGTACCGCCGATACCGATACCGAGCATGCCCGGCGGACACCAGCCGGCACCCATTTGGGGGACTACACTCAGTACCCAGTCGACAATGGAATCGGACGGGTTGAGCATGGCCATCATGGTCTTGTTCTCGGAGCCGCCGCCCTTGGCCGCCACTTCGATTTCCAGCGTGTCGCCGGGCACAATGCTGTAGTGGATCACGGCCGGGGTGTTGTCTTTGGTGTTTTTGCGCGCACCGGCCGGGTCGGCCAGTACCGAAGCACGCAGCTTGTTGTCCGGGTGCAGGTAGGCGCGGCGCACACCTTCGTTGATCATGTCGTCCAGGCTCATGTCGCCGTCCCACTTGACGTTCATGCCGACACGGGCAAACACGGTGACAATGCCGGTGTCCTGGCACAGCGGACGGTGGCCGGTGGCACTCATGCGCGAGTTGATCAGGATCTGCGCCATGGCATCCCTGGCTGCGGGTGATTCTTCTTTCTCATAGGCCTTGTGCATGGCCTGGATGAAGTCCAGCGGGTGGTAATAAGAAATATATTGCAGGGCGTCGGCAACGCTCTGGATCACATCGTCTTGCTTGATTACAGCCATGAAATGCTCCTCAGCTCGGACAGGATAAAAAGTGGGCAGCATTATAGCGGCAAAACACCGGCTGCGCATTGCGGCTAAGGGTTAGTTTGAGCGGTTGTTACAGGTTGCTTGCTGTTTTGCTGACAGCTGTTTTCCGCATCCATTTGCAGGTGAGTCTGCTCACATAAAAACATATCCACGCAAGAATACGCGCCGGGCCGGCGCGATGCCGGCGCCCTGTACGAAGGGGCTTGCCCCCTGAGTAATACGGCCATCCGCTGTCGGGGGACAAGCCCCCTCGTACAGAATCAAATGCCCGGCACGCTGTTTGTGCGCTGCACAAGGCCCCTGTAGGAGCGACTTGAGTCGCGACCGGTGTAACGCCATGGCTCCGGTGTTGCTGCGGGTCTCGTTCGCGGTGACTGTCTTGGTCCGTCTCTGTTCGCGGCTGAAGCCGCTCCTGCAAACCTGGGCAGGGAGGTCAGGCAGTGGCCCGCATGCGCTGAAGCTGCTGATCTTTGTCCAGCCAGAGCTGGTTGACCCACTCCTGGAAGGCGGCGCGATAAGTTTCATCGCTGCTGTAGTCACGGCCGACGAACTCGCGGGGAATGGGCAGGGTGTCAACGTGCATGGCAATCTTTTTTACCCGGCCGCACATCAGGTCCCACAGGGTAGGTATGCCCTGGGGATAAAGCAGGCTGACGTTGACCAGTTGTTCCAGTTGCTCACCCATGGCATCCAGTACGTAGGCCACACCACCGGCCCGGGGTTTGAGCAGGTGCTGGAAGGGTGACTGCTGCTCGTTGTGCTTGGCGCGGGTAAAGCGGGTGCCTTCAAGAAAGTTGAACACGGCTACCGGATTGGTTTTGTAGCGCTCGCAGGCCTTGCGGGTTGTGGCCAGGTCCTGGCCGCGCTTTTCCGGATGTTTTTCCAGGTACTGGCGGCTGTAGCGCTTCATGAACGGAAACTCCAGCGCCCACCAGCACAGGCCCAGCACCGGTACCCAGATCAGCTCCTGTTTGAGAAAGAACTTCAACAGTGGCAGGCGGTTGTTGAACTGGTATTGCAACACCAGTATGTCGACCCAGCTCTGGTGGTTGCTGGTGACCAGCCACGAGTGGCTTTTATCCAGCGGCTCCAGTCCCTGCAGGTCCCACTCGATATCTTGTGCCAGATCCATCCAGAAGGAGTTGATGCTGATCCAGCTCTCGGCGATCCAGTGCATGCCAAAACGCAGTGCGCGCTGGGCAGCAGCAAAGGGCAGCAAGAACTTGAGCAAGGCCAGGACGAACAGCGGCCAGCACCAGAAAAGCGTGCTGAAACCCAGTATCAAGGCGGAAATCACGCCACGCATTAATGGGGGCAAAAACTTGAACATGCAGGGATTCCACGGCAAATGAAGCTGTAATGGTTAGTCTTTTGCCGGAAAACTGCAAGTGCCACCTGAGTAGCCGATGATGATCTGCTAGAGGTGGTTGTGACTGCGGGGGTGAAAAGCCGTTTTGTGCCGGGGAAAGAAGCTGAAGCATCCGGTTTTCGACCCTGTTGTTGTCAGATCTCAGGCCGGATGCTTTGGGAAGAGAGCACTTAGCGCATCTGAAAGCGCTCCTGATGCAGATTTTCCGGCTGCAGGCCCAGCGCTTCCATGCCTTTTTTCAGGCTTGCCGAGAAGGCGTTGGGGCCACAGAACCAGACCCTGGTGCCTTTGTGCGCACCACGGAACAGTTGCTCGGGCGTCAGGCGACCGTCCCGCTCGCTCAAGTGGATATGCAGCTCGATGCCGGGCAGACTGGCACAGAGTTGCTGCAAGCGTTCGGCAAACACGGCTTCTTCTTTGTTATTGGCGCAGTAGTAGAGTTTGGCTTGCGGTGCGGCATCCGGATTGTCCTGGAGTGATTCCAGCCAGGCTATGAAGGGAGTGACCCCGATACCGGCAGCGACCCAGATTTGCTGGCCGTCAGGACTTTTTTCGGGAAGGTCGAAACAGCCATAGGGGCCTTCAATCTGTACCCGCTGACCAATCCCGACCTTGTGGCAGAGGTGGTTGGTGTAGTCGCCCAGGGCCTTGATGGCAAAACGAACCTGGCCATTACCCTGGTCGGCGCTGGCAATGGTGAACGGGTGCGGGCCTTCCAGACGGTCAAAGGTCAGGAAAGCAAATTGTCCGGGCCTGTGGCTCCAGTTGTGGCTGTTTTGGCATTGACAGACAACTTCAAAGGTATTGTCGTTCAGTTCCCGTACCGCCAGGACCTTGCCCGGGTGGGTGCTGTCACGCCCGATGCGGCCACTGAGCGAAACAAACGCACACCAGCTGCCGAGGATGCAGGCTGCAGCAATCAGCAGGCCGGATGGCTGCAACCACCACTCGGGTGGAGTCAGTACAATGCTGTGGAAGACGATGACCAGATAAAGCGCGGCCAGTGCTTTATGAACATAGCGCCAGACGTGATACGGGAAACGGTGCCAGAGCGAGACAATGATCATTGCGGCAAAAATCCACAGGGACCACTCGCCCAGCTCCTTGGCGCTGTCTCGAAATACTTCAAGAAAGGTTCGGATGCGGTGCTCTTTGGTTGCTTCCCCAAGCACCATCAGCATGGGGCCTTTGGCCAGCTTGATGCCATAGTGAACCACGGCCAGGCTAACGGCACTGATACCGGCCCATTTGTGCAGGTGGTACATTTTGTCCAGCCCGCCCAGCGGCTTTTCCAGCCAGCGTGGACGCACGGCAAGCAGCATGACCAAAGTCATTAACAGAAATGATGCCAGGCCGCTCCAGTAAATCAGTTGTTTGCGCCAGATCCAGACATCCCAGCCGGGGATCAGGGCAAGGGCAGGCAGCAACCAGGCTGCCAGGGACAGGGCAATGAGTCCGTAAATGGTCTTTTTCATGGTACACCTCCAATGTAGTGAGGCCATGATAGGAAGCTAACCTTAAATCAAGCTGAAAGTTTTGATTGACCAGAGGGTTGCCTGCATCGGGTCTTGCACACCGGATGGTGCCGTGCCGCGTAACTACGGTGTTTCAGCGCCCGAACAGTGCGAGCGTAGGCAACCCGTTTGCGTGGGCAGCGGGGTTGCTTTAGGCATGAAGGCGGCTCTGCATGAGTGGGCGTCCCGTGATAAAAAGCCGGAAAACCCAGCCGCCGCCGTGCTTGCATGTGTAACAGGTGTGTGTCAGGCCGGATTGAGCAGGGACTGCCCGGTCAGGCGCTCCAATACCCGCAATGGTTAAAGCCCGGGGTTTTTCTGGCTTTCCACGTCCAGTAGAAAAGTTTGCTCCAGCATGTATTGACCACTCATGGCCGCATGCGGTGTCTGGTCGGAAAATACCATCCAGGTGGTGCCGGGCTGCAGATCCAGCTGCCACTGACGCCCGTTTTTCTGGTAGTCCATGTCGGCTTTCATTGCGTCATGCAGTTGCAGCATCAGGTGGTCGTAGTGGCTACGGCGACTCTTGGTGATTTTCAGTGCTGCCTGTAGCTTGGCCGACAGGGCGGAGTAGGGCTTGAGCTGGGGTAGCAGGCGTTTGGCCAGATCCTCAAATGGCTCGCCAGCCCGCCAGACCCTGGGCACGCCATGGGGGTTGATGTTGTTGAACACGCGGATGATGCGCTGGCCGTGGATTGGACGGGAGGGAAAGGCATCCACGTGCAGTCGGGTGTCGTCCTTGCGCCAGGAGTTTTTGCCCTGCCACTGGCTAATTTCGTGTACGCGCAGGCTGTTGACCGGCTCCAGCAGCTTGCCCTGGTATTCGGGCAACAGGGTTTCCAGCAGATTTTTGGTGTGCTGGTGGTAGCGCTCCAGCAGGCCACGTACGACAGCTTCGTGGGCCGGATCAGCTACGCCATTGAGACGGTTTTTATCAATATTCAGACTGATGTTCTTGCGCTTCGGGTCGACCAGGGAGGGAGCCAGCAGTTGTGATTCTTCTTCGGTCAGTTCAAAGGCAAGTTGCGGGAAGCAGAGGACCTTGCCGGCTTCCAGGCCGTCAATCAGTTCAGGGTTGTCGGTCCGGGTAAAATTCCAGTCGTTGTGTGGCAGGTTGATGACCGGGGCGGTGTTGGCAGTATTCATGGGCACTCCGATTTGTGTCGGAAGCTCTGAGATCCTGTAGGCGGGTATGCAGTCGGTACAAATACGCTTGCTGCGGACAACTCTGTACGGCAGGCGGTATTCAGAAGCTTCTGGGTGATTAAGTAAGTTGCCCGGTATTTAGGCAGCTTTACCGCAACCGGGCAAGGCAGCAGGCAGAAAATCCGGCTCTGGTTCAAGGAGCATTCAGATATTTGCTGCTTGCATTAGTGCAATACATTGGCTGGCAACCCGGCGCAGCGGCGTGCTGTCCGGGCTGTACGTAAGATTACAGTGCCTTGAAGGCTTTTTCGGCAGCGTCCAGGGTGATTTGCAGCTCTTTTTCACCCATGGCGGCGGACACAAAACCGGCCTCGAAGGCGCTGGGCGCCAGATAGACGCCGCCGTCCAGCATCAGGTGGAAGAACTTCTTGAAGCGCTCCACATCGCAGGCTACGGCGTCGTCAAAGTTGTGAATCTCTTTGTTGTCGGAAAAGAACAGGCCGAACATGCCGCCCACCTGGGTGGTGGTGAAGGGGATGCCGGCGGCGTCGGCGCGTTCCTGCAGGCCGCTGAGCAGGCGTTGGGCATAGTCGTTCAGCTGGTCATGGAAACCGGGCTGGCTGACCAGTTTCAGTGTCGCCAGGCCTGCCGCCATGGCCAGCGGGTTACCGGACAATGTGCCGGCCTGATACACCGGGCCAAGCGGGGCGATGTGCGACATGATTTCCTTTTTGCCGCCAAAGCAGCCGACCGGCATGCCGCCGCCAATCACCTTGCCGAAGGTGGACAGGTCTGGCGTGATGCCGTAATGGCCCTGGGCGCCGCCGAGGGACACGCGGAAGCCGGTCATCACCTCGTCAAAAATCAGCACCACGCCGTGCGCGTCACACAGCGCGCGCAAGCCTTCGTGGAAGCCTGCTGCGGGTGGAATGCAGTTCATGTTGCCGGCCACCGGCTCGATGATGATGCAGGCGATCTCTGCGCCTTTCTCTTGCAGGCACTGCTCGACCGCCGCCAGATCGTTATAGGGCAGGGTGATGGTGTGTTGTGCGAAAGCTGCCGGCACACCGGGCGAGCTGGGGACGCCCAGGGTCAGGGCGCCGGAGCCGGCCTTGACCAGCAGGCTGTCGGAGTGGCCGTGGTAGCAGCCTTCAAACTTGATGATGCTGTCGCGGCCGGTATAACCACGGGCCAGACGAATGGCACTCATGGTGGCCTCGGTGCCGGAGCTGACCATGCGCAGCATTTCCATGGAAGGCACCAGCTGGCTGACCAGATCGGCCATTTCCACTTCCAGCGCGGTGGGCGCGCCGTAAGACAGACCGTGTTGCAGCTGGTTGCGTACCGCATCCAGCACCTGCGGATGGCCATGACCGAGAATCATCGGGCCCCAGGAGCCGATGTAGTCCACATAGCGCTTGTCGTCCTCGTCCACCACATAGGCGCCTTCGGCGTGCTTGAAAAACAGGGGGGTGCCACCGACGCCGGCAAAGGCGCGGACCGGCGAGTTGACGCCACCGGGAATGTGCTGCTGGGCATTTTCAAACAGGGTTGCGGAACGGGACATGTAAGGCTCCTGTGGTACTGGGATAAAAGGCGTTGTGGTCTGCCGCGAAACATGCACACACCGGGCCGGCCTGTCGGGATCGGCTAGGAATGAAACAGCTGGCTAAAGACGCGCGCACGTCGCTCGACCTCTGCAGCTGTGGGCGCGGCAAACAGTGCATGAATGACGGCTATCATAGCAGCTCCGCCGCCGATCAGGGGGGCGGCGTTATCCAGGCTGATCCCGCCGATGGCAACGGCAGGTACGCCCAGCTGTTGTGCCTGTTGCAGCAACTGTATATCGGCCAGCACTTCGCCGGGTTTGGTTTTTGAACCGAAAAAGCGGCCGAAGGCTACATAGCTGGCACCCTCTGCGACTGCCTGCCGTGCAAGGTGCAAATGGTGATGACAGGTTGCGCCAATGATGGCCTGTTTGCCGAGTTGTTCCCGGGCGGCTGCCAGGCTGCCGTCTTCCTGACCAAGGTGCAGGTCACAGCCGAGGCGCGCGGCCAGTTGCAGGTCGTCATTGATGACCAGGCGGGCATCGTAGCGTTCACATAACGCCAGCAAACTGCTGGCTTCACGGTAGCGCTGTTCGTCATTTCCGCTTTTGTCGCGGTATTGCAACAGTCGTGCGCCTCCTTTCAGCGCAGCCTCGCACCAGGGCAGCAGGCGGCCATCGGCAAGAAGCTGGCTGTCGGTAATGGCATACAGGCCATGCAGGCCGGAAGAGTGCACGATGATGGCTCCTGTCTGGAATTGTTTGATGGCGGCTTCTCGGGCAGCCCGTTTTTGCACGAGCGACATCATGCCACAGGCCGCGCGCCGTGGGCAGTGCCTGCCGGCGTGCCTTTTAGCGACTCCGGTCGCTGGCGTAGCGCCGGGTCAGCATTTGGGCGTAGTCTTCCAGGGAGGCGCTGACAGCCTGGTTGAAGTCCGCCAGCTGCCCGCCGGAGCGGGCCTGCTCGGCTTCCGCGCTGGCACGGTCGGCAAAGGAGTGCTTGCTGATTGGCGTCATGACACCTTTTAGGCTGGACCCAATCAGATAGGTGGCAGAAGAAGCCTCAAGCAGGGGTTTGGGTTCGCTGGCAGCTGCGTAATCTGCCGCATAAACAGCAGTAAAGCCGCGCTTGCGCTCACGCAGCATGGCTTCGCTGGTACAGTTGATCGAGCAGGTTCCTTCTGCATGTTGATCGCCATAGTGCAGCAGGTGTCTTGAGTAATGGAACTTGCGCCGGTCCATGTTGCAGATGACGCAGCGTGGATATTTGTCCAGTTCGTTGTCCAGTGGCTTTGGGTCGGTGCGGATTGCTGGTTGCTGGCCTGCCAGCACACTGGTGCCAATACCGGTGAAAGCGGTCATGCCGGTTGCGGTCAGTCCGGCGGCTTTTAACAGGGTTCTGCGTTTCATGGTGTTCTCGCTACAGATGCTTGAAGGGTGCAGACGGGCTGCGCACTCTATCCTAGACCGGTTACCGTTGCCGGCAAGCGGGCAGTTTGCCGCATGGAAGAGGGGCCTGTGGCTGGTTTGTTGCAATCATTGCCAGGCAGTGCTATTGGTAAGGGGCTAGGCGATGGGGATGCGCCGTGGTATGTACTGCCCTTTGCCGGGTGCTTCGGCATCGCGCAGGGTCCGCCAGGTGTAGTCCAGCGCTGTGCGTACTGCACTGGCCAGCTCTTCTCCAAGCGCCAGGCGGCCGGCCAGGGCGCTGGCCAGGGTGCAGCCGGAGCCATGATATTTACCGGGCAGCCGCGGCTGGATGATGTCCTGGCGGCTACCGTCCTGCAGATACAGACGGTTGTGCAGCTGGTTTTCCGGGCCGTGCCCGCCGGTGATCAGCACGTTTTTGCAGTGCTTGAGCAACACGCCGGCACACTCGTCCGGGCTGCCTTCGGGCAGCTTGGCCATGATGCGCGCTTCCGGCAAATTGGGAGTGGCTATCAGCGCCAGTGGCAACAGTTCTTCACGCAGTACAAAGCCCACATCATCCTCACCCAGCGAGCCACCACCTTCGGCGCGCAATACCGGATCGCAGACCACGGGGGCGTCTGGGGCCATGTGCAGGATCTCGCAGGCCGTGCGAACCATTTCACTGGAGCCCAGCATGCCCAGCTTGACGGCGGCAACCGGCACGTCGTTGAGAATGGCGCGCGCCTGGGCGGTGATCCAGTCGTGATCAAGCACGCGGAAATTGCTGACGTTCACCGTATCCTGAATGGTCAGTGCGGTCACTGCAGGTGCCGCATGGCATTGCTGTGCCGCAATTGCCTCGATGTCGGCCTGCAAGCCGGCACCGCCAATTGGGTCGTGACCGGACAGACAGAGGACGATGGGACGGGAGTTATATTGGTTCATGTTCATGCTTGTCGGTTTCCTGTTGACCGTTTGCAGGAGTGTCCGCCGGATCTTCGGTGCCGTGGTCATGCTCGGAAGTATCTGTTGTGCGGGCTGCAGTCGCCTCTGGTATTATGCCGCGGGCACGTAGCCAGCCCTGGGCGCGATCCCGCGCCTGGGACGGTGTGGCGGCGTTGGCCAGCATGTTTTTCTCCACGTGAATGCCAGCACGGCGCATTTTGCGCCGCACCCGCGATGAGGCACCCATGAAAATGATGCCGATACCCTGCTTGTGGTAATCGGCGACCACGCTGCCCAGTGCCGCCAGTGCCGTCATGTCCAGCATGGGTACCGCCCGCATGTCGATGATCACCAGTTGCAGTCCGGGCGAAAACCGGCGCAGGGTATTTAGCGCTTTTTCGGCCGCGGCAAAAAACAGCGGTCCACTAATGGCATACAGGGCAACCGAATCGGGCAGGTCCTGCAGCTCGCCAAACTGTTTGCGGTCGATACTGGCGGTATCGGTCCAGTCGCTCATGCTCTTGATGAACAGTCCGGCAGCCAGCAGCAAACCGACGCCGACGGCCAGCACCATGTCGAACAGCACCGTCAGAATCAGGCAGGTCAGCAGTACCAGTACGTCGTTACGGGGCGCAATGCGCAAGGTGTGCCAGACATGCTTGGGTTCGCTCATGTTCCAGGCAACCACCAGCAGCATGGCGGCCAGGGCGGCCATCGGCAGGTGGGTAAAGATGGGTGCCAGTACCAGGATGGCGAGCAGGACCACGCCGGCATGGATGATGGCGGCAATCGGGGAGAATGCTCCGGCACGCACGTTGGCGGCACTGCGGGCAATGGCCGCGGTGGCGGTGATCCCGCCAAACAACGGGGCCACCAGGTTGCCGATCCCCTGGCCGAGCAGCTCGCCGTTGGGGTCGTGGCGGGTGCCGGCCATGCCGTCAGCAATCACGGCGCACAGCAATGACTCGATGGCACCGAGCATGGCGATGGCGAAGGCCGGTGCCAGCAGCTGGCGGAACAGCTCGAAGCTCAGCACCAGTGGCTGACCATTGGGACCGGGCAGATTCCAGGGCAGGACAAAGTCTGGCAAAAAAGGTGGAATGCCCGGATGACTGACGCCGTCGACCTCATAGCTGAACCGGTCACCCAGCACTGCCACGTCAGTACCGGCATATACCAGGACAAGGCCTAGCAGCGAGCCAAGCACCAGGGCAATCAGGTGACCGGGAATCTTGGGAAAGAGCTTGGGCCAGATGATCAGGGTACTCAGGGTCAGTGCACCGACCAGGGTGTCGCCAAGGCGGATGTTCGGCAGCCCGGCGGCTATACTCTGTACGCGTTCGATATAGTTGTTGGTCGTGCCCAGGTCGCCCAGGCCAAAGGCATCGGGAATTTGCAGGGTGGCGATGACCACGCCAATTCCTGCGGTGAATCCCAATACCACCGGGTAGGGGATGTACTGTAGCAATGCGCCGGCGCGCAGCACGCCCATGACAATCAGGATGACGCCTGCCATCAGGGTACACAGCAGCAGGCCGCCCAGACCGAAATTTTGCGTGATGGGCAGCAGGATGACGACAAAGGCTGCAGTGGGGCCGGAGACGTTAAAGCGCGAGCCGCCGGTCAGGGCAATTAGCGAGCCGGCGATCAGGGTGGTGTAAAGGCCGTGCTGGGGGGCGGCGCCAACGGCGATAGACAGGGCCATGGCCAGTGGAATGGCAATGATGCCGATGGTGATGCCGGCGCTGATGTCCCCGCGCAGGGTGGAAAAGGTGTAGCCCGCCTTGAAACTTTGACGTAGCGCTGAAAACAGCGGTGGAAAGTACATGACACACTCCAGTGTGGAGATACGGCCGGCAAGGCCGGGCGTCAGATGAGACAGATCTGTAAAAGGTTATATTAGCTGCCTGTCCTCGTGTATGGCAAAGTCTGTGGTGGCGGTCGACTGATTCAAGGTTGCAATTTTTTTGTAGCCGGGCATAATTGTCCGACTCTTTTTGCCGGACAGCCTACCGGCAGAGGGACAGGCGAAGAGATGCCAAGTTCGCCGTACAGGATGACTATTGCGCGAGACCCGAGCCCCCACGAAGTAGTGCAAGCAGGCGTCCTGCCAGCCAAGAATCAGATTATTCATTAGGAGTTACCGCCATTTGCAGTGCGGTCCCGAGGCCATAACGAATGAAAACTTTTAGTGCAAAACCAGAAACAGTCAAGCGCGACTGGTACGTGATCGACGCGACAGGCCAGACCTTGGGTCGTTTGGCGACTGAAGTGGCACGTCGCCTGCGCGGCAAGCACAAGCCCGAGTACACGCCACACGTTGATACCGGTGACTATATTGTTGTCATCAACGCCGAGAAAGTGTGCGTGACCGGCAAGAAGAACACCGACAAGATTTACTATTCTCACACCGGCTATCCCGGCGGCATCAAGGAAATCAGCTTCGAGAAGCTGATCGAACGTGCCCCCGAGCGCGTGATCGAAGGTGCCGTAAAAGGCATGCTGCCCAAGAATCCTCTGGGTCGCGACATGTACCGCAAGCTGAAAGTCTATGCTGGTACCGAGCATCCGCACGCTGCACAGCAGCCACAAGAACTGAAGATTTAACGGGAATATCAGATCATGTCCGCAAATCAAAACTACGGCACTGGCCGTCGCAAGACTGCAACCGCTCGCGTATTTCTGCGTCCGGGTACTGGCAGCATTTCCATCAACAGCCGCAGCCTGGAAGACTTCTTCGGCCGTGAAACTGCACGCATGATGGTGCGTCAGCCGCTGGAACTGACCGAAAGCATGGAGAAATTCGATGTGTTCGTCACTGTCTCCGGTGGTGGTACTACCGGCCAGGCTGGGGCAATTCGTCACGGTATCACCCGTGCGCTAATCGAGTACGATGAAACCCTGCGTGGCGAACTGCGCAAGGCTGGCTTTGTAACTCGTGACGCGCGTGAGGTTGAACGCAAGAAAGTGGGTCTGCGCAAAGCGCGCAAGCGTCCACAGTTCTCCAAGCGTTAAAGAAGCTGCCGCTTTTGCGTTATACAAAAAACGCCCGCTCCGTATCCGGACGGGCGTTTTTTTTGCAGGACGGATGCCGGCCTGGTGCTTTGATCAGGCTTAAGTGTCTGTAATACGGAGGCTGAAAGCCGCGGCTGGGCAAGGCTATAATCTTGTCAATTGCATGGCTTTTCTTTAGTATTCGTTCAATTGAAAAAACATTCGGTTTTTTCTGACTATAGGCTTGATAACAAGCCAGATGAGCTGATGGGAGACAACTTAATGAGCAATGACGGCGTGAATGCGGGCCGACGTCGCTTCCTTGTTGCTGCTACCTCCGTGGTAGGCGCAGCAGGAACGGCCGGGGCAGCCATCCCGTTTCTGGGGTCATGGCAGCCCAGCGCCAAAGCCAAGGCGGCGGGTGCACCGGTGCGAATCAACATCAGTAAGGTTGAAGCGGGTCAGCAGGTTGTAGCTGAGTGGCGCGGTCAGCCGGTATTTGTGGTTCGTCGCACAGCAGAAATCATGGCGGGTCTGGAAAAACTCGAACCAGTCCTGGCCGACCCGGAGTCCAAGGATTCCGACCAGCCCGAATACGTGGATCCAAAGAACCGCGCGATCCGCTCGGAGCTGCTGATTGTCCTGGGTATCTGTACCCACCTGGGCTGTGCGCCGACCTTCCGCCCTGAAGTGGCACCTGCCGACCTGGGTCCGGACTGGCTTGGCGGTTATTTCTGTGCCTGCCATGGCTCCCGTTACGATCTGGCCGGCCGCGTCTACAAGGCCCAGCCAGCACCCCTGAACCTGCCGATCCCTCCGCACGCCTACGAAACGGACGATGTGGTCATTATCGGTGTGGATGAGGAGACTGCCTGATGAGCAAGTTCATGGAATGGGTTGATGCCCGCTTCCCCGCAACCAAAATGTGGGAAGACCATCTATCCAAGTACTACGCACCAAAGAACTTCAACTTCTATTATTTCTTTGGTTCCCTGGCACTGCTGGTTCTGGTTAACCAGATCCTTACCGGCATCTGGCTGACCATGAGCTATGAGCCGTCCGCCGAAGGCGCTTTTGCCTCCGTTGAATACATCATGCGTGATGTGGAATACGGCTGGATCCTGCGCTACCTGCACTCCACCGGCGCCTCCGCGTTCTTTGTGGTGGTGTACCTGCATATGTTCCGCGGCCTGCTGTACGGCTCCTATCAGAAGCCACGCGAGCTGGTCTGGATTTTCGGTATGCTGATCTACCTGGCGCTGATGGCCGAAGCCTTTATGGGCTACCTGCTGCCATGGGGTCAAATGTCCTACTGGGGCGCCCAGGTGATCATCTCCCTGTTTGGTGCAATTCCGGTGATTGGTGCCGACCTGACCGAGTGGATCCGTGGTGACTACCTGATCTCCGGCATCACCCTGAACCGCTTCTTCGCCCTGCACGTGATTGCTGTGCCGATCGTTTTGCTGGCGCTGGTTGTGCTGCATATCCTGGCTCTGCACGAAGTGGGTTCCAACAACCCTGATGGCGTTGACATCAAAAAGCTGAAAGATGAAAACGGCGTACCCCTGGACGGTATTCCTTTCCATCCGTACTACACTGTCAAAGACATTGTCGGCGTAGTGGTATTCCTGTTTGTCTTCTGCTTCGTGGTGTTCTTCATGCCCGAGTTTGGCGGCTACTTCCTGGAGCGTCCGAACTTTGAGCAGGCCAACGGTCTGAAAACCCCGGAGCATATTGCTCCTGTGTGGTACTTCACCCCGTTTTACGCGATCCTGCGTGCAGTGCCTGACAAGCTGATGGGTGTCATCGCGATGGGTGCTTCCATTGCCCTGCTGTTTGTACTGCCATGGCTCGACCGCAGTCCGGTTCGTTCCATGCGCTACAAGGGCTGGCTGAGCAAGGTATGGCTGTGGATCTTCTGCATCTCGTTCGTCATCCTGGGCGTGATGGGTGTACTGCCACCAACCCCCGAATTCACTCTGCTGTCGCGCGTGTGTACCGTACTTTACTTCGCGTATTTCATTCTGATGCCTTTCTA
This sequence comes from uncultured Thiopseudomonas sp., assembly GCA_964394445.1. Lineage (GTDB taxonomy): Bacteria > Pseudomonadota > Gammaproteobacteria > Pseudomonadales > Pseudomonadaceae > Thiopseudomonas. The sequence continues at coordinate 51,374 of CAYMXO010000006.1, read as the reverse complement.
CACCAGAATGGAAAAGACCAAACCGGTTCCTGAAAGGGTGACAGGCTAATGAAAAAGATTATTGCTACACTTCTGGTGTCTGCACTGCCGCTGTTTGGCCATGCAGCCTATCCGCTGGACAAGGTGGATATTGACCTCACCGACAAGGCCGCCATGCAGGATGGCCTGAAAACCTTCGCCAACTACTGCCTTGGCTGCCACGGCATGAAGTTCCAGCGTTACGAGCGGGTCGCGACCGACCTCGGCATCAGCGAAGAAGAGATGATGGAAAACATCGTCTTTACCGATGCCAAGATTGGTGACCACATGCGCACCCCGATGACCGATGAGCAGGGCAAGAAGTGGTTTGGCGTAGTTCCGCCCGACCTGACCCTGGTTGCCCGTGTACGTGGTGCTGACTGGCTCTACACTTACCTGCGTACCTTTTACGCAGACCCATCCCGTCCGCTGGGTGCCAACAACAAGGTGTTTGATAACGTTGGCATGCCCAATGTGCTGGTGTCCCTGCAAGGCAACCAGGTCATCGACTGCAAGCAAGTTCCTCTGGTCGAGAACGGCAAGAAGGTCTTTGACCCGCTGACCGGTGCACCGGTTACCGAAGAAGCCTGCGATGAGCTGGTGGTACAAAAAGGTACTGGCAGCATGAGCGAGCAGGAGTTTGACGAGACAGTCAAGAACCTGGTGACCTTCCTTGAGTATTCGGCCAACCCGGTCAAGCTCAAGAGCCAGCGCATCGGTACTTATGTACTGTTGTTCCTGGTCGTGTTCTTCGTCTTTGCCTATCTGCTCAAGCGGGAGTACTGGAAAGACGTTAAATAAGGTTGTAGCCCGTACTACCACCAATCAACGCACGCGCTTTCCGGCGCGTGCGTTTTCTGCTCTCTGTGTGGTGGCCGCCAGACACTGTCGAGGCTGCTGCCAGATAACCGATCGGGTTGTATGCAAGGGAGCTTCAACTTACAGGAGGTAAGCCATGGCTGTACCCAACAGACTGGGTTGCTATTCCGATCCCCTCTGTCAATATTCACATCGTGTTCGTCTGGTGCTGGCTGAAAAGGATGTCGCAGCAGACCTTGTCGATGCGTCCGAAGATGAATATCCTGACTTTCTGGCCGAGATCAACCCTTATGGGACGGTTCCCACATTGGTGGACCGCGATCTGGCCCTTTATGATTCGATGATCATCCTTGAATATCTGGATGAGCGTTACCCGCATCCGCCACTGCTGCCGGCCTATCCGGTGGCGCGTGCCAATACCAGAATGCTGGCCTACAGGGTGCAGAAAGACTGGTGCCGGCAGGCAGACCTGATTCTGGACAAGAAAACCAAGGAAGCCGCGCGTACCAAGGCACGCAAGGAGCTGCGTGAAAGCCTGACTGGTGTTGCTCCGGTGTTTGCCAGCATGCCGTACTTCATGAGTGAAGAACTGACCCTGGTCGATTGCTGCCTGTTGCCGCTACTGTGGCGCCTGCCCGAGCTGGGTATTGATCTGCCGCGTGCAGCACAGCCGCTGCTGGATTACATGAGCCGCAACTTTGCCCGTCCGGCGTTTCAGGCCAGCCTGAGCGAAGCGGAACGGCTGATGCGGACCTGAGTGGCAAGAGAGTTGTGCAGATGACCCCAAGCAAACCTTATATCATGCGCGCACTCTATGAGTGGATTGTCGATAACCAGTGTACTCCTTACATCCTGGTTGCCGCCGAAGCTCCCGGGGTAGTGGTTCCTGATGGCTTTGCCGAGAATGGTCAGATAGTGCTGAACCTGTCGCCAACGGCGGTCAGGCATTTCGTCATGAACAACGAGGTGGTCAGCTTTGAAGCACGGTTTTCCGGTGTCCCACAGCAGCTGGTGATCCCGGTTCCCGCGGTGCTTGCATTATATGCGCAGGAAAACGGGCAGGGCATGTTCTTTGAGCCTGAGCTTCCACTCGTGGAGGGTGAGGCAGAGGAAAGCAGCGGGCCCGGGTTGCCGGATGATACCGGAAGCGCTGATGGTGATCGGCCGCAACCGCCAAAGCCGGGACGGCCCAGTTTACGCATCGTCAAATAGAAAAAAGCCTCTTGCATTGCAAGAGGCTTTTTTTATGTCATGGGTAATGCCTGGTGCTTAGTTGATGTATTCAAACAGGCGCACGATCTTTTGTACGCCACCGACCTGGCGTACGGAGTAGGTGATGTTGTCAGCTTCGGTACGGCTGACGATCCCCAGCAGGTAGACCACGCCATTGACGGTGACCACCTTCACCTTGGTTGAAGGTACGTCGGTTTCAGCGGCGAGCCGCGCCTTGACCTTGGTGGTCAGCAGGGTGTCATTGGCACGGATGTTGGCCGGGGTGGGGTAGGCAACCCTGAGCTCGTTATGGACCACCTTGACGCCATCAACTGCCTGTGCTGCCTGGGTTGCCATCTGCTTCAGGTCTTCGCGCGGGGTTTCGCCGGCAATCAGGATGACGCCGTTGTAACTGGTGACCACTGTATGCGAGGTGGGACGGTTCAGGTCCGGGTGGGCATCCTTGATGGCGCGGTTTACGTTGGGATGAATGACCTGGTCATCAATTTTGTTGCCGGGGCTGCGCGCACCACAGGCGGTCAGCACTACAGAGGCAAGAAACAGAAACAGGATTTTGCGCATTATTCTTCACTCCCGAACAGTTGGCGATCAATCAGGTCGCATAAACAATGGATGGCCAGCAAGTGGACTTCCTGGATGCGTGCGGTAACGCTGGAGGGCACACGGATTTCGACATCGTCCGGCTGCAACAACGGTGCCATTGCACCGCCGTCACGTCCGGTCAGGGCCACGACCTTCATGTTGCGGTCGTGAGCCGCATGAATGGCCTGGACCACATTGGCCGAGTTGCCGCTGGTGGATATGGCCAGCAGGATATCGCCCTGCTGCCCAAGAGCACGGATTTGCTTGGAAAAAACTTCTTCGTAGCTGTAGTCGTTGGCAATCGAAGTTATGGTCGAGCTGTCGGTGGTCAGCGCCAGTGCCGGCAGACTGGGGCGTTCACGCTCGAAGCGGTTGAGCATTTCGGAAGAAAAATGCTGTGCATCGCCGGCTGACCCGCCGTTGCCGCAGCTGAGAATCTTGCCGTCGCCAAGCAGGGCGTTCACCATCAGCAGGCTGGCTTGCTCGATGGCCGCAGGCAGCACTTGCAGGGCCTGCTGCTTGGTATCAATGCTGGCCTGGAACATGTGTTGAATTCTGTTTTGCATGATCTACCTATAACTAGAAAGGAACCTGTGTCTAAAGCATAAAAGCGTGCTTGAGCCAGTGGAAGTCCCGAAGAGTGTGGTTGCCATTGTAGGCCATGACGTCAAAGCGGCAGTCGTTTTTTTGCCATTGCCGATTTTCCTGCAAAAAATATTGGGCAGCCAACATGATTTTTTCCTGTTTGGCTGCCGTGATGCTTTCCAGGGCACCGCCAAATGCGGCCGAGCTGCGATAGCGTACTTCAATGAACACCAGTGTGTTCTGGTCAAGCATGATCAGGTCAAGCTCGCCATACCGGCAATGCCAGTTGCGTTCTACCAGTTGCAGACCTTGCCGGCCGAGGTACTCAAGCGCATGTGCCTCGGCCAGTTGTCCGCGTTGTTTGCTGCTCAGGGCAGCAGCTCCAGTTTGCCATCGGAATATTGCGCCCAGCCAGTGTGGCGTTCGACCTTGTTTTGGGTGCCAAGTTGCATCTGGCCGGTCAATCCGTCCGTACTGGTATTGGGCAGTGCTTGCAGCAACTGCAGCTGAACTGCCAGCTGGTAGGCATCGGCTCCCATCGCATAAAAGCGCCCCATCAGGCCGGCCGCTTCAGGCCAGCGATTGGTGACTTCCTGCTGCAGCGGGTCGCGATCCTCAAGCAGCCAGGGCACCTCGGTAAAGGTGATGCCTTCCAGGTCGTGCAGCAAAGCCTGGTCCTGGCGGCCCGGATTGACTGCTGAAGTTGCATATACGGGCAAGTCTCCGGCGTACTGGAAAATCAGCGTCGGGCGTACCTGTCTGGCCTGCTGGGACGGGGCCGCGAGGAACGCAAAGTCTATGTCGCGACGACGGCCCGGCTGGCTGTGGATGCGCATGTCCAGGGTGTCAGCGAGCTTTTTGCTACGGGCTTCACTGTCGCGCAGCCGCATCAGGCTGGCCAGCTGTTGTGCCAGCTCAACCGGCTGACCCAGGTAAATACTGTCTTTGACCGTGCCGCCGAGTCGTTCCCACTGTTCGCTGAAAGCAGCCTGGACCCGGCGTCCCCAGTCTCCCGACTGAACCAGAATGACAGCATTGCGCATGCCGTCATTCCAGGCGCGGTTGGCAGCCATGCGCGCTTCGTCCTCGGCAGACAGGCCGAACTGGAACAGGCCTTCGGTTGCCGATTCGGCATTGTCAGCATAGTTCAGCGCCAGGGTGGTAACAGGCAGGCTGGATTGTTCGGCCAGCTGACGTACCAGATCTTTTTCCCATGGACCGATCAGCAGGTCGACCTGATCCTGCTGCAGCTGGCGGTAGAGCTCGCCGAGGTTGCCAAGCTGGCTGCTGTCGTGGAAGTGTAGCTCGGGAACCTGCTGACCAGCCTCGCGCGCTGCGTAATAGCGCGCCAGAAAGCCGTTGCGCAGAGCGTTGACAACCTTCTGGTTGCGGTCGTGGCTGGGTAACAGCAGAGCCACCCGTTGCAGCGGCCTGGGCTTGAGGGTCAGCAGTGTGTCGAGTTCGGCCGGAAGCTGCCGGGCTGCCGGGTGCTGGCTGTTGCTGGCCACCCAGTCTCGGAGGTTTTGCTGTTTCTGTTCCAGCGAGCCTGTGCTGCGCACAAGGCCGGACAGGGCCAGCCAGCCGCGTAGCTCCTGTTCGCCGGAACGGATGTCTACTGGTGTCTGCAGCCGGCTGATCAGTGACCAGATGCTTTCCTGGTTGTCGATGGCAGCCTGACCATGCAACAGCCCGCCCATGAAAATTCGTTCACGAGCTGCCGGCAGCAGTTGTCCGGTGGCTGCCAGAGCCTGGGCCCGCACTTCCTGGCTGCGCACCTGCTGGGTCAGCGGTAGTTCGGCAATGCGCCCAAAGGCCGGGTCCTGCAGTAACTGTAGTGCCATTTCAGGCTGTTTGCGATCCAGGGCAAGTTCCGCCGACAGGGTGTTGGCAAAAATGATTTGTGCCGGTAGCGCGTTTTCCAGATCAAGGGATTCGATCAGGGAGCGGGCCTTGAAACTGTCACCCTCCTGCCAGGCCAGGTCTGCAGCGGCCAGGTACAGGTTGGTGGCTTCTGCTCCCCTTTTCTTGCCGGCCGCGGCCAGGGTCTTGTCAAGGTCTCCGGCACGGGTGTCCGGCAGCGAGCCAATGGTATTGCTGCTGGTGCTGGCGCAGGCGGTCAGTACCAGGGCGAGGCCAAGGGCCAGGGGTAAGCGCAGGGGTTGTAACATGGACAGTTGGTTCCTGATCAGTCTCAATAACTGGAGCATTGTACCCAAGCTGTACTTCGGGTGCGACGTTGTGGCAGCAGCTTTACGATATAATGCGTCTTTTGGCTTTTGGAGTCCGTCGTGACTAAACCGGTTACAGGCAGTTTGTATGTTGTGGCAACACCGATCGGCAACCTGCAGGATATCAGCGCGCGGGCGTTACAGGTGCTGCAGCAGGTCAGCCTGATAGCCGCCGAGGACACTCGCCATTCGGCACGGCTGCTTGAGCATTTCAGCATCCATACACCGATGGTTGCCTGCTATGACCATAACGAGCGCAGCGGTAGTGATGCGCTGGTGCAGCGCCTGCTGGCCGGAGACAGCCTGGCCCTGATCAGTGATGCCGGAACGCCGTTGGTGTCGGACCCCGGGTTCCATCTGGTGAGACAGGCCCGTGCCGCCGGAGTTCAGGTGATACCTGTGCCGGGCGCCTGTGCCGCCATTGCTGCCCTGTCAGCCGCCGGTCTGCCATCCGACCGTTTTGCCTTCGAAGGTTTCCTGCCAGCCAAAAGCGGTGCCCGTGCTGCCCGGCTGCAAGCGCTGGCTGATGAGTCGCGCACGCTGATTTTCTATGAAGCGCCACACCGGCTGCTGGATTCGGTGCTGGCCATGGCCGAAGCCTTTGGGTCGCGGCGTCAGGCGGTGCTGGCGCGCGAGCTGACGAAAACCTTTGAGACCATCAAGGATGCTCCGCTGGGCGAGCTGGCCGGCTGGATCGCAGCCGATAGCAACCAGCAGCGCGGAGAATGCGTACTGCTGGTTGCCGGAGTCGATGAAAAAGCGGGGAGGGACAGTCTGGATGTCGAATCACAGCGGGTGCTGACACTGCTGGCTGCCGAGTTGCCTCTAAAGAAGGCGGCAGCGCTGACAGCACAGATCACCGGTGCCCGCAAGAACCTGCTGTATCAATGGGGGCTGGAGCAGGGGCGCTGATGCTTGCTCTGCCAGTTCCCGCCAGCGGGATCGTTGAGCTTCTGTGTGTCTTGTTGGGCCGGACAGAAACAAGACCCAAGTATTGTCTTAAGTCGCTGCAACTTAGTGAGTGTCAAGAGGCTGGTGGCTGCGCCGCTGTAATGGACGTTCTTGAAAACTGACCGCCGCTAGACCGCCGCGGATTAGCTGGCGGATGTTGGCATGGCCGGCTTCGCCCGGGCTGGCCAGAACCTGCCGGTAGTGCTCGCCAAACAGCAGCAGTGCCTGCATGACGCTTAGACCTTCCAGCAGGGCCAGGCCAAGAATCTTGCAGGAACCCTGGTTTTCTCCGGCTGCATTATGTAGCGGGCCGTTGGTGAAGGCTTGCGGCTGGTAACGGTAATGCCGTTCGATGAACGCCAGGGTATCGGCAAACAGCCAGTTGTCTGCCTTGCTGCGCTGTAAAAGTTCGTGCAGGGTTTCAGGCATTGCGTTGTCCGGCCAGGGTGATGGAAACCGATTCGGAAAAGCGCAGGGCGTGAGGTTTGTCGACTTCCACTTCGGCATACTGCACCTGTGCAAAGCCCATGACGCAATCCAGCACCTGCTGCGTCAGGCGCTCGAGCAGTGCAAAGCGGTTGTTTTCCACCAGTTCGATAATGGCCTTGGTAATGCTGCGATAGTTCAGGGCGTCTTCGATCTGGTTGCTGTCCACCGCCTTGCAGGCCGGATAAAGGATCTGCATATTGATCACAATATCCTGCTTGTTGCGGATTTCGTCCTCGTTGATACCGATATAGGTACGCAGACGCAGATCCTTGATGCGGATGCGCGCCAGGCCGGGCTGTAGCATCTGCTGCATGTCAGTGTCCCCGGATCAGTTGCAGGAACTCCTGGCGGGTGTTGACCGAGCTGCGGAAGCTGCCCAGCATGGACGAAGAGGTCATCACCGAGTTCTGTTTCTCCACACCGCGCATCATCATGCACATATGCTTGGCTTCAATGACCACGCCAACACCAGAGGCACCGGTTACGCTCATGACGGCGTCGGCAATCTGGCGGGTCAGGTTTTCCTGGATCTGCAGGCGGCGGGCGTACATGTCGACAATGCGCGCCACCTTGGACAGACCAATCACCTTGCCGGTCGGGATGTAGGCGACGTGGGCCTTGCCGATAAAGGGTAGCAGGTGGTGCTCGCACAGCGAATACAGTTCGATGTCGCGCACGATGACCATTTCTTCGCTGCTTGATTCAAACAGCGCGTTATTGACCACTTCATCAAGATTTTTTTCGTAACCGTTACACAGATACTGCATGGCCTTGGCGGCGCGCAGCGGGGTGTCCAGCAGGCCTTCGCGCTGTGGATCCTCGCCCAGTCCTGCAAGGATGGCGTGGTAATGTTTGGCCAGATCTTCACTCATTGGATGGTTTTCCTTCTAATTCTTCAGGTGGCGACCGCCATTCAGGCTCAGGGTGGTTCCGGTCACATAGGGGTTGTTCAGCAGGTATTCTACCGCTTGTGTCACCACTTCGGGGCCGGGAATGATTTTTAATACGGATTTGTCCATGGCCTGCCGCGCATAGTTTTCATCATCGCCAGGCTGCAGCATGATCAGGGCGGGGCTGATGCTGTTGACTTTGATGTGCGGGGCAAACTGGCTGGCAAAGGACAGGGTCATGTTGTCCAGTGCCGCCTTGCTGGCGCTGTAGGCAACCCGGTGGTTGCTGCCGCGGCGGGTCACATCGTCACTGATATGGATGATGTCGGCCTGCGGGCTTTTCCTGAGCAGCGGCTCACAGGCCAGGTTGATCAGGTAGGGTGCCAGCATGTGCACGTGGAACAGTTCGCTAAAAGCACTGCCATCGGCGGGTTGCGGATCCGGCTTCCAGCAGGACGCATTGTGGATGATGGCGCGCAAGCCCTGTGCATGCTGCTGCAGCTGTTCAATGAAGGCCTGGATGCCTGCCTCGCTGGAAAAGTCGGCCTGCAGGCAGAGCGCGCCGGCGGCTGTCAGCTCGTCGACGCCGGAATGGTGTTGGCGATAGCTGATGATCACAGGATGGCCGTTGTTCAATAGCTGCCGGGCGCAGTGCAGGCCGATGCGCCGGGCGGCACCGGTGACGAGTACAGGGTATTGGCTGGGCACGGGGGACCTCGATTGTCTGGCTTGCGGCAGGTGATTGGGCTTGTTAGGCTGCCGGCGGAATTGACCCAGACTAACATTTTTCTTTGTGGTTGTTTGCTGTGGTACTGGCATCCATTGCCGGGCGCTGTTGCGGTTTGCAGCTGCTGGCCGGGCGTTTCGGGAGAAATCATGCGCATTACAATTATTTCCGGTACGGTTTTTGGTGCGGCAGAAGAGGTCGCCTGGCGTGCGGCCGAGCTGCTGACCGAAGCCGGTCTGGAGGCTGTCTATCAGCGGCAGTGGACGGTCGCGGAGCTGGTGGAGCAGGATCCGGCCGGATTGTTGCTGGTGACTTCAACCACCGGCATGGGCGAGTTGCCGGAAAAGCTGCAACCCCTGGTGGACGCGCTGGAGGAACAGCAGCCGGACTGGAGTGGCCGGCCTGCCGGCATCATCGGGCTGGGTGACGCCGGGTACGGTGACAACTTCTGCCTGGCTGCCGACGAACTGGAAGATCTGGCCGGGCTGCTGGGGCTGGTCCTGCTGCAGGAAACCCTGCGCCATGATGCCAGTGCAAGTGTTACGCCGGTACAGGATGCCGAGCCCTGGTTGCAGGAATTTGCCGGTTTGCTCAAGGCCTGGCATGACTGAGTGGAAGCGGCACAAGCCGCCACGACGCAAGCCTGCCATAAGCAGGCAGCCGGTTGCGCCGGTGCTGCTGGCCATCAACAAACCCTACGATGTGCTGACCCAGTTTAGTGACGGACAGGGCCGGGCCACGCTCAAGGACTGGCTGGATTTTCCTGGTGTTTATCCGGCCGGGCGGCTGGACCGTGACAGCGAGGGACTGGTCCTGCTGACCAATGATGGCCGGTTGCAGGCGCGTATCAGCGAGCCGCGTTACCGCATGTGGAAAACCTACTGGGCGCAGGTAGAAGGCGAGGTGCAGGAGCAGCAGCTGGAACAGTTGCGCGCCGGTATAGAACTGAAAGATGGCATGACTTTGCCAGCGAAAGCCCGGCGCATGGATGAGCCGCAGCTGTGGCCGCGTCATCCACCGGTACGTTTTCGCAAAAGCATTCCCACCAGCTGGCTGGAGCTGAGTATCTGCGAGGGGCGCAACCGTCAGGTGCGACGGATGACTGCGGCCGTGGGCCTGCCAACCCTGCGACTGGTGCGGGTGCAGATCGGTGAGTGGCGGCTGGGTGATCTTGAACCCGGTCAGTGGCGGCAGCTGCCATTACCGTAAGCGGGGGGGGGAAACGCTGCAGCTGCGGGGGGAGTATTACAGCCCCTTTACGGCAATGATGATGGTTTTGGCAATAAAGCCGAACACGCCAAGTCCGAGGGCAAAAAACAGCACAGCCGTACCGTAACGGCCAGCTTTGGATTTTTTGGCCAGGTCCCAGACGATAAAACCCATGAACAGGATCAGACCGGCGACCAGCAGGGTGGTCATCAGTTCTTCAAATACTTCGGTTTCCATGGCGGTTTCCAGCGATCAGCTAAATGAAGGGCCGGGCCCGGGGCGACGGCCTGAACCGATGATAACAAATACCCCAGGCTGCGGCACGGGCGCAGCGGATCACATGCTGATGCGTCTAGCTTTGCAGGTGTTCAAGCGGCAGGGCGGTCGACAGCTGTACCTGGTTCAGCACAAAGCTGGAGCGGACACTGGTCACCCCTTCGATGCGGGTCAGCTTTTCCAGCAAAAACTTCTGATAGTGATCCATGTCAGGCACCACAACCTTGAGTTGATAGTCCGCATCCATGCCGGTGATCAGGCTGCATTCCAGGACCTCGTCCCACTGGGTGATGTGGCGCTGGAAGTTGGCAAAACGCTCTGGGGTGTGTCGGTCCATGCCGATCAGGACGTAGGCTGTCAGGGTCAGCCCCAGCTTTTTCGGCTCCAGCAGGGCCACGTGGCGCCTGATGTAACCGCTGTCTTCCAGCTGGCGCACTCGGCGCGAACAGGGCGAGGGGGACAGGCCGATCTGTTCGGCAAGATCCTGGTTGGAGATGCGTCCGTCTTTTTGCAGGGCGTCAAGGATGCGAATATCGAAGCGGTCAAGCTTGTTCATGCGTCTTTTCCTGTACCGGTATTGATTTATTGTGCAGTTTACTCCGTTTTTGCAATTTTGTGCTGCAAGCGGCTTGAAAATAATGATTTTCGCAATTTCATTTCGCAGTAAATCCCTATAATGGAAACCAACTCAAGACATGAACCGGCATGAATGCCAGACAGGCTTGGCGGAGGATTCGGGTACGCAGGCTTACCGGCCGCAAGCCCTTGTTGCAGATGCTTACCGGCAACTGCTAGACCGCAGCTGTACCACGGCTGAAGGGGATCCAGGAAAATTCCAGAAAACCGCTGTCAGCTCCTGATCGGGGCTCCAGCGGTTTTTGTTTGGCAGGCAGAACACGATTTGCCAGGGGCCTGTTGCTCAGGACAAAGCCTGTCCGGCCCTGAGCAGTTCGAGTAATTCGTTGCAGTTTCTTGCGTGGTAGTCGGTCAGTTCCGGCCAGGGGTTGTCCGGGAGATTGACCAGCACCGCCCGGGATCCCGCGTTGCGCGCACTGCGCAGATCAAAGTGAAAATCGCCAATCATGCACAATCTGCTGCTGTCTATTTGCCAGTTGCGGGCGATTTTGAGCATGCCGTCCGGAGCCGGTTTGGGTGCGGCCTGCTCTCGACCCAGAATGTTGCTGATATTGAAACAATGACCCAGGCCAATAGCCTGCAGTGTGATGGACGCCAGCTCGTGGGCATTGCGGGTCAGGATGGCCAGCTGGTCGCCACGAGCGTGCAGGTGCCGGACCAGCTCGACTGCGCCGGGTGCGGCAGTGGAGCGCTCGGCCAGTTCGCGCTCGTGTTCCAGCAGCCAGCTGTGGGCGGCTTGTGCCTGTCGGGCAGGCAGGCTGTCCAGATGGCCAAGGATGTCGGCTTCGGGCGGGATGCCGAGTTGACGACGAATGTATTGAAAGTCGTGCACGGCAAGGGTCAGGGTGCCGTCCATGTCGAAGACCCAGTGACGACATGCATGCAGAAAGCCAGGCACCGGCTCAGCCTCCTTTGTGCAGCCAGTCGTTGCGCACGCGGGTCAGGCCTTCCTGGGCCACCGAAGCAACCAGGCGTCCGTCTCGGCTAAAGATGCTGCCGCGGGCAAAGCCGCGGGCGCCGCCGGACCACGGGCTGTCCATGCTGTACAGCAGCCACTCGTCCATGCGCATTTCATCGTGAAACCAGATGGCGTGATCCAGGCTGGCTACCTGCATCTGCGGCTGCCAGATCGAGGCGCCGTGCGGTAACAGCGCTGTGGTCAGCAGGCTGAAATCGGATGCATAGGCCAGCAGATAGCGATGCAATGCCGGGCAGTCCGGCAGGTGGCCGTCGGTTTTGAACCAGACCTGTTTGGTCGGGGCAACCTTGTCCGGATCGAGCGGGTCGAGTACCTGGACGGCGCGGGTCTCGATGGGCTTGTCGCGCAGCATTTTGATGCGTTTTTCATCGTTCAGCATACGCGACAGCTCTTCGGTCAACTCGTTGTCCGGCACCAGATCTTCCGGCATGGGAACATCGGGCATCTGGAGCTGGTGGCTAAAACCTTCTTCGCGGATGTGAAAAGACGCGCTGCAGGTAAAGATTGGCTGGCCGTTCTGGATCGCCATGACGCGACGGGTGCTGAAGGTAGCGCCATCACGCACCGGTTCGACCTGGTAAATCACCGGTTTGCCCGCATCGCCTGCGCGCAAAAAATAGCCGTGCAGCGAGTTTGCCTTGCGATCGTTGGCAACAGTTTTGCTGGCGGCAGACAGGGCCTGGCCCAGTACCTGGCCGCCAAACAACTGGCGAAAACCCAAGTCCTGGCTGGCGCCACGGAACAGGTTGGTTTCCAGCGCTTCCATGTCAAGCAGGGAAACCAGGGTATCAAGCATCGGGTTCATGGGTACTACTGTCAGAAAGAAATCATCCCACAGTGTGGCGGCAGGAACCTGCAGGTGCAAGGGTGTGGGGCGTGACTGGCGGGTTTTGCTGTATCCACAGGGCGTGCTGGTGTGCCTGCATGCGTGACATAAACAGTTGCATGTTGGCGGGCAGGGTCGTACCCTTTGCTGGCAAGAGCTGGCCGGACAGTCGCTGTCTTCCTGTCGCAAGACGGGAAGAGGGAGGAAAGTCCGGGCTCCGCAGGGCAAGACGCCAGGTAACTCCTGGGAGGCGCAAGCCTACGGAAAGTGCCACAGAAAATAACCGCCTAAGCGCGCAAGCGCCGGTAAGGGTGAAAAGGTGCGGTAAGAGCGCACCGCACGGCTGGTAACAGTCCGTGGCCAGGCAAACCCCGTCGGGAGCAAGACCAAATAGGAATCCATTGGCGTGGCCCGCGCTGGATTCGGGTAGGTTGCTTGAGGTTGTCAGTGATGGCAACCCTAGATGAATGACTGTCCATGACAGAACCCGGCTTACAGGCCGGCTCTTGCTTTTTTCCTTCCGGCGGTCCCGCCAAAAAATCTCTCCTCACAAACCACTTTAACTTGTTGCGTTATGCAGTTGAGCTGCATGGCGTGTTTTTTGGCGTCTTTTTTTTGTCTGAGTGCTTTTGTTAAAAAAACCTAAGTATCCGTCATATAAGGGTTTTTTCCCGCGTTTGCGCTTGACGCTCCTGCAGGTGGTTTTTATAGTGTCCCAAAGTGGCGCAAAGTGGAAGAAAGTGGGTTTTTCCACCTGAATGCGCTTCCCACGATTGGAAAGCACACAAATGTTTCGCGGATCCAGTTCTATCAATCTGGACGCCAAAGGGCGTCTGGCGATGCCGAGCCGCTATCGCCAGGAGCTTGATGAGCGTTGTGAAGGTCAGATGGTGATCACCATCGACCTGCACGACCCGTGCCTGTGTCTTTATCCGTTGCACGAGTGGGAGCGTGTCGAGGCGCAGATCAGCCGCATGTCTTCCATGGTGCCGGAGGCGCGCAGCCTGCAGCGTCTGCTGGTGGGCAATGCAATTGATGTCGAACTGGATGGTAGCGGACGCTTTTTGGTGCCGGCGCAGCTGCGCAGCCGGGTTGGACTGGACAAGCATGTGGCGCTGGTGGGCATGCTGCACAAGTTCCAGATCTGGGATGAAGACAGGTGGCAGGCCCAGTTTGAGCAGGACATCGGCTTTGTGCAGCAAAACGAGATTCCGGATGAGCTCCGCAACCTGGTGCTATAACCATGACTGTTGAACACGAGCATATTAGCGTCCTGCTGGACGAGGCCGTGCAAGCGCTGCAAGTGCGTGCCGGTGGCTGCTACGTGGACGGCACTTTTGGCCGTGGCGGGCACAGCCGGCTGATTTTGCAAGGGCTGGGTAGCGAGGGTGTGCTGCTGGGTTTTGACAAGGACCCCGAGGCCATTGCGACCGGAATGCTGCTGGCGGAGCAGAATAAAAATTTTTCCATTGTCCAGCGCAGTTTTGCCGGGATGCACGATGAGCTGGCACAGCGCGGGCTGGCCGGCAAGGTTGATGGTGTGTTGCTGGATCTGGGGGTTTCTTCGCCCCAGCTGGATGATGCGTCCCGCGGTTTCAGTTTTAGCCATGACGGCCCGCTGGACATGCGGATGAACCCTGCTGCCGGCATCAGTGCGGCCGACTGGCTGGCGACAGCCAGCGCCGAAGAAATCGCGCGGGTATTCAAGGATTATGGCGAGGAACGTTTTGCCAGGCGCATGGCGCAGGCCATCGTCAAGCGTCGCGAAGAAAAGCCTTTTACCCGCACCGCCGATCTGGCCGAAGTGGTCAGCGTGGCCAACCCGGCCTGGGAGAAAGGCAAGCACCCGGCGACCCGTGCATTCCAGGGTTTGCGGATACATATCAACAATGAGCTGGCTGATCTGGAGCTGGGGTTGCAGGCGGCTGTGGACAGCCTGGCGGTCGGTGGCCGGTTGGTGGTGATCAGCTTTCATTCGCTGGAAGACCGCATTGTCAAGCAATTCATGCGCAAGCTGGTTCGCGGCGAGGCAGACAATCTGCCACGGCATCTGCCCGTGCGTCCGGAGCCTTTTGAGCCGGTACTCAAGCTGCTGGGCAAGCCGGTCTATGCGGGTACAGAGGAATTGCGGGCCAATCCGCGCGCCCGCAGCGCGGTTATGCGTGTAGCGGAGAAATTGCGATGAATGGCCGATCCACAACACGTCGCCTGCCACCGCTGGCCTGGCCGCTGATGCTGCTGTTTGTGGCTATTCTGGTCAGCTCGGTGCTGGTTGCCTACAGCGCGCACGGCAGTCGCCAGCTGCTCAACACACTGTTTGTTGAAATGAAACAGCGCGACAAGATGCAGGCAGAATGGGGGCGGCTGGTGCTTGAGCACAGCACCTGGACCGCGCACAACAGGATTGAAAAGCTGGCTGTCGAAAAGCTGGGCATGCATGTTCCCGAGCCGGGCAGCGTGCGGGTGGTGTCGCCATGAGCCGCCTTGGTGTTATTGCCCGCTGGCGTGGCTACTGGTCCTGGTTGTGCGCGCGTTGGCGCTTTGGCCTGACCATGCTGGCGCTGTTTGCGCTGGCGCTGACCGTTTCCGGGCGCATTGTCTGGCTGCATGTAGTGCGTCATGATTTTTTGGCCGAGCAGGGCGACAAGCGCAGTCTGCGGCATGTAGAGATCAGTGCGCACCGGGGTACCATCACCGACCGCAACGGTGAGCCGCTGGCAGTGAGCACGCCAATGATCACCCTGTGGGCGAATCCTCTGGAGTTGGCAGCGTCACGCGAGCACTGGCCGGAGCTGGCCCGTGCGCTGGAAGTCAATGCAGCCGGATTGATCCGGAAGATTGAGGCCAACCAGGGCCGCAGCTTCATGTATCTGGAGCGTGGTGTCACGCCCGAACAGGGCGAACGCGTCATGGCGCTGGGCATCGAAGGTGTGTATCAGCGCGAAGAGTTTCGTCGTTTTTACCCGGCTGGCGAGGTGACCGCGCACCTGGTCGGTCTGACTGATATTGACGAGAACGGCCGCGAGGGCGTTGAGCTGGCCTATAACGACTGGCTGGCGGGCGTTCCCGGCAAGCGCCGGGTGGTGCAGAACCGCAAGGGCCAGATCATTGCCGATGTGCAGGTGGTGCAAAACGCCAAGGCCGGGCAGCCGGTCGCGCTGTCGATTGACCTGCGCCTGCAATACCTGGCGCATCGCGAACTGCAGCGCACCATCCAGGAATTCAAGGCCAAGGCCGGCTCGCTGGTTATGGTGGACGTGAAAACCGGTGAAATTCTGGCGTTGGTCAACTATCCGACCTACAACCCGAACAACAGGGCCTCATACAGTGCCAGCGGCAGTCGCAACCGTGCGCTGGTGGATGTGTTCGAGCCCGGCTCGACCGTCAAGCCTTTCACCATTGCTGCGGCACTGGGCAGCGGGCGCTGGCAGCCCGGCTCAACCGTGGATGTGGGCAATGGTCAGATGAAAATCGGCAAATACACCATTCGTGACGTATCCAGAGGGGGCGTACTGGACCTGACCAACGTGCTGAAAAAATCAAGCAACGTCGGCATTTCCAAAATTGCCCTGGATATTGGTGCCGAGCCAGTGGCCAGCCTGATGCAGCAGGTCGGCTTTGGCGCGGATACCGGGCTCGGCTTTCCCGGCGAAAGTGCCGGACGTTTCCCGATCCATCGCCGCTGGGGAGCCGCTGAAACCGCAACCATGGCCTATGGCTATGGCTTTTCCGTGACCGCCACGCAGCTGGCTCACGCCTACGCAATCCTTGGCAATAACGGGGTCAGCGTACCCTTGTCGTTGCTGCGCAAGGACCGGGACGTGACCGAGTCGCAAGTGCTGAATCCGGCCACCAGCCAGGTGGTGCTGGAGATGCTGCGTTCGGTGGTCGAGGACGAGGGCGGCGGTGGCCAGCGGGCGAGGGTGCCCGGTTACCACGTGGCCGGCAAGAGTGGTACCGCCAAGAAATCACTCAGTGGTGGTTATACACAAGACAGTTATCGCTCCCTGTTTGCCGGGGTCGGCCCGGTCAGCGAGCCGCGTATTGCCCTGGCCATTGTGATTGATGAGCCCAGCCAGGGTGGTTATTTCGGTGGAGTGGTGGCTGCGCCGGCTTTTAGCCGGATCATGGCCGGATCACTGCGCCTGCTGAATGTAAGACCTGACAACTTGCCCGAGACCATGGTGCAACATAATTCCGAGCAGAGGGGGCGCAGCTAGTGCCAATGCCATTGAACCAGTTGCTGCCACAGGCACATAGCAACGTACTGATCCGTGAGCTGACCCTGGATAGTCGCAAGGTCCGGCCCGGTGACCTGTTCCTGGCGGTACCGGGCAGCCAGGTGGATGGCCGTGAATACATTGCTGACGCCATTGCACGAGGCGCTGCTGCCATTGCCTATGAGGAGAAGGATGCGCCACAGGTTCAGGACAGTGCCGCCCTGTTGCTGCCGGTCAGGGGCTTGCAGGCACAGCTGTCAGCCATTGCCGGGCGTTTTTATGGCGAGCCGAGCCGGGCATTGACCATGCTGGGTGTAACCGGTACCAACGGCAAGACTACCGTATCGCACTTGCTGGCCCAGGCGCTTGACCGGCTGGGCGAGCGCTGTGCGGTGGTTGGTACGCTGGGCAATGGTTTTCTCGGCAGGCTGGGCAGCAGTCGTCACACCACGCCAGACCCGATCAGCCTGCAATCCACCCTGGCCGGGCTGAAGCTGGCTGGTGCCAGTCACGTAGCCATGGAGGTTTCGTCTCACGGGCTGGAGCAGGAACGTCTGGCGGCGGTCGATGTCGATATCGCCGTACTGACCAACCTGACCCGTGATCACCTGGACTATCACGGCAGCATGGAGGCCTACGCGGCAGTAAAGGCCCGCTTGTTCGACTGGCCGGGGCTCAAGGTCAGGGTGCTAAACCTGGATGACGGGCTGGGTGGCCGGCTGGCTGCCGCACATGCCGACAGCACCTTGAAAACCTACAGTATTGATAACACCGCAGCACATGTGCATTGCCGCAAAGCCGAGTTCGGCAGCCACGGCATTCGTGCAGCCCTGGCCACGACCCAGGGTGAAGCCCTGCTGCGTAGCACGCTGCTGGGGCGCTTCAATTTGAGCAACCTGCTGGCGGTGGTTGCGACCCTGTCCGGCATGGGCTATGCGCTGCACGACATTCTTGCGGTGGTGCCTGATCTGCAGGCGCCGGCAGGGCGCATGCAGGCGTTGATGGAAGATGGCAAACCGCTGGTGGTGGTGGATTACGCGCACACACCGGATGCCCTGCAGCAGGTACTGGCTGCATTGCGCGTGCATGTCGCGCCAGGTGGGCAACTGCACTGTGTTTTTGGCTGCGGCGGAGAGCGTGATCGTGGCAAGCGCGCGCAGATGGCCGCTGCTGCCGAGGCTGGCGCCGACCGCGTGCTGGTGACTGATGACAATCCGCGGGGCGAGGACGCCGCCCAGGTTCGTTCTGAGATTTTGGCTGGTCTGACACCCGCTGCCAAGGCAGCCGAGTACGACGACCGTGCTGCTGCCATTGCCGCGGCAGTTGCTGCAGCACAGCCCGGCGATGTGGTGCTGATTGCCGGCAAGGGGCACGAGGACTATCAGGAGATTAACGGAGTGCGCCATCCGTTTTCCGATCTGGAGCAGGCAAAACTGGCGTTGGCCGCATGGGAGAAGACAGATGTTTAGGGCGTGGCAACTTGCCGAACTGATACCGCTGCTGGATGGCGAGCTCTTGGGAGCGGACGTGCAGATCAGGCGTATACACACCGATACCAGAAGCCTGCGCAGTGGCGACTTGTTTGTCGCCCTCACCGGTGAAAATTTTGATGGCCACGATTACCTGCCGCAGGCACAGGCGGCGGGTGCTACAGCGGCGCTGGTAGATGCCTGGCAGGACAGCAGTGATCTGCCACAGCTTGCGGTGGGCGATACCAGGGTTGCACTGGGGCAGTTGGGCAAGCATAACCGCAGCCAGTTTAAAGGCACGTTGATTGCCCTGACCGGCTCAAGTGGCAAGACCACGGTGAAAGAACTGCTGGCCAGCATCGGTGATGTGGCTTTGGGGGCCGAAGCTGTATTGGCCACACGTGGCAACCTGAATAACGAAATCGGCGTGCCGCTGACATTGCTGGAGCTGGACCGGCAGCACAGGCTTGCCGTAATCGAACTGGGCGCTTCGCTGCCGGGTGAGCTGACATGGACCTGTTCGCTGGCTCAGCCTGGAGTTGTCCTGATCAACAATGCCGGCATGGCGCACGCGGGCGAGTTTGGCGGACCGGAGCAGATCGTCCGCGCCAAGGGCGAGATTCTCGACAACCTCGGCGGACGTGGGGTGGCTGTGCTCAACCTGGATGATGCGGCTTTTGACCAGTGGCGTGAACGCAGCAGTGCCGGACGGTTGGTCACTTTTTCCGTGAACAATCCCCAGGCCGATGTTTTTGCCCGTGATGTTTCCTTTGACGAAGGCGGTTGTGCCCGGTTTGAGCTGTGTACTCCTGCCGGCAACGTTGTGGTGCAGCTACAACTGGCCGGTGCGCATAACCTGGCCAATGCGCTGGCGGCAGCCGCTGCGGCCCATGCGGCCGGGCTCGCCCTGGATGCCATTGGCGGTGGTCTGCAGCAGGCGCAGCCGGTCGCCGGCCGCTGTCTGCGCCATCGCCTGAGCCATGGTGGCGTGCTGATTGATGACAGCTATAACGCCAACCCGGCGTCCATGCGTGCCGGCATTGACCTGCTGGAAGGCATGCCCGGGCAGCGCATCATGGTGCTTGGCGACATGGGCGAACTGGGCGACTGGGCCGAGGCGGAGCACCGCACCCTGGGCGAGTACGCCAATGGCAAGGCCGATGTGCTGTTTGCCGTAGGGCCCAACATGCAGCATGCCGTGGCCGGTTTCAACGGCATGGCACAACACTTTTCGAGCCGGCAGGAGTTGCTGGCTGCGGTTTCGAACAAAATCACGCTGCCCACCAGTTATCTGGTCAAGGGCTCGCGCAGTGCAGCCATGGAAGAGGTTGTTGCTGCCATTCTGGATGTGGACAAGGGCGCTGACTGATGCTGCTATTGATTGCCGAATATTTACAGCAGTACCACAAGGGCTTTGCGGTCTTTCAGTACCTGACCCTGCGTGGAATCCTGGGCATTCTGACCGCTCTGGTGATGTCGCTGTGGCTGGGTCCCTGGATGATCCGTACCTTGCGTAGCCTGCAGATTGGCCAGTCGGTGCGTACTGACGGGCCGCAGAGCCATTTGTCCAAATCCGGCACGCCAACCATGGGCGGTGCACTGATCCTGGCCAGTATTGCCATCAGTACCCTGCTCTGGGGCGACCTGGGCAACCGTTATGTCTGGATCGTGCTGGTCACCACCCTGCTGTTTGGTGCCATTGGCTGGGTGGATGATTATCGCAAGGTAATCGAGAAAAACTCCCGGGGCCTGCCCGGGCGCTGGAAGTATTTCTGGCAGTCGGTGTTTGGCCTGGGCGCGGCAATTGCGCTTTACGTTACCGCGCAAGGGCCGGCGGAGACCGCACTGATCTTTCCTTTCCTCAAGGATGTCAGTCTGCAGCTGGGTGCAGGTTTTGTCGTCCTGACCTATTTCGTGGTTGTTGGCTCGAGCAACGCGGTCAACCTGACCGACGGGCTGGACGGCCTGGCGATCCTGCCGACCGTGCTGGTTGGCGGTGCTTTGGGCATTTTTGCCTACCTGTCCGGCCACGCCACATTTGCCCAGTATCTGTTCATTCCCTATGTACCGGGCGTGGGTGAGCTGATCATTTTCTGCGGTGCGCTGGTCGGTGCCGGTTTGGGTTTCCTTTGGTTCAACACCTATCCGGCCCAGGTCTTCATGGGTGACGTTGGCGCGCTGGCGCTGGGTGCCGCGCTTGGCCTGGTGGCTGTAGCGGTACGCCAGGAAATTGTGCTGTTCATCATGGGGGGCGTGTTTGTAGTGGAAACCCTGTCGGTGGTGATTCAGGTGGCTTCGTTCAAGCTGCGCGGCAAGCGGGTATTCCGCATGGCGCCGATTCACCATCACTTTGAGCTCAAGGGCTGGCCGGAACCGCGGGTCATCGTGCGCTTCTGGATCATCACCGTGGTGCTGGTGCTGGTCGGCCTGTCCACCCTGAAATTGAGGTAAGAAACAATGAAACAGCAGCTGCAGGTCGTGGTCGGCCTGGGTAAAACGGGATTGTCACTGGTGCGCCACCTGGCGCGCCAGGGCGTGCCCGTGGCTGCTGTGGACAGTCGCGAGCAGCCGCCGGAGTTGGCCGTGATCCGCCAGCAATGGCCGAAAGTCGAACTGCACTGTGGTTCGCTGGATAC
The DNA here is from genome assembly GCA_964394445.1 of uncultured Thiopseudomonas sp. Classification (GTDB taxonomy): domain Bacteria; phylum Pseudomonadota; class Gammaproteobacteria; order Pseudomonadales; family Pseudomonadaceae; genus Thiopseudomonas. Next base: position 30,601 of record CAYMXO010000006.1, on the reverse strand, counting down.
CCCGTTGTTGCAGCAGGCGGAAGTTCTTTATGTCAGCCCCGGACTGGCGCTGGCCACACCGCAAATTCAGCGCGAAATCGACCGTGGCGTGCGTATCAGTGGTGATGTTGACCTGTTTCTGCAGCTGGCCGGGGCGCCGGTGATTGCGATTACCGGTTCCAATGCCAAAAGCACGGTGACCAGTCTGCTCGGCCTGATGGCGGAGCACGCCGGGATGCGGGTTGCCGTAGGCGGCAACATAGGTACTCCGGTGCTTGACCTGCTTGACGATCTGGTTGAGCTCTATGTGCTGGAGCTGTCCAGCTTCCAGCTGGAGACCACCAGTCATTTGCAGCCGCTGGCGGCTACCTGCCTGAACATCAGTGCCGATCATCTGGACCGCTATCGTGACCTGCAGCATTACACCGAAGTAAAACTACAAGTCTACGAGCATGCCCGGTGGGCGGTGATCAACCGCGATGATCCGGCAGCGACGCCGGCAGCCGTGACGGGCCGGGCCCTGAGTTTTGGCCTTGATGAACCGGTGAACAGCAGCGAGTTTGGCCTGCGTGATGGCTGGCTGGCCCGTGGCGAAGAGCAACTGTTTGAGGCATCGCGGTTAAAAATCCGCGGTGCCCACAATCAGGCCAATGCGCTGGCAGCGCTGGCGCTGGGAACGGCTGCCGGCCTGCCCATGGCAGCCATGCTGGAGGCGCTGGAGACGTTCCCCGGTTTGCCGCATCGCTGCCAGTGGTTGCGCAAGCTCAACGGTGTGGACTGGTACAACGACTCCAAGGCAACCAATATTGGCGCCACCCTGGCTGCAATTGAAGGCCTGGCCGCAGCGGACGGCAAGCTGGTGCTGCTGGCCGGCGGCGACGGCAAGGGTGCCGATTTCAGCGAACTGGCGGGTGCCGCCGGGCTGCATTGCCGTGCGGTAGTTTTGCTGGGTCGGGATGCGGAAAAAATTCGCCAGGCACTGGAACCTGCCGGTGTTGAGCTGGTGCGGGTGCAGACACTGGAGCAGGCCGTACAACAGGCTGCGGCCCTGGCACAACCCGGCGATGCAGTCTTGCTGGCACCGGCTTGCGCGAGTCTGGACATGTTCAGCAACTTCGAGGAGCGCGGTGAGTTGTTTGCCCGTGCAGTGGAGGGACTGGCATGATCCTGCAACCTGTTTCAGCCTGGCTGAACAATTCACCACTGGGCAGAAGCCAGCAAAAGATCGTCCTCGATTACTGGCTGCTGGGTATCTGCCTGTGTCTGCTGGGGCTTGGGCTGGTCATGAACGCGTCTGCGTCGTCGGCGGTCTCGGCAGCGCACAATGGCGGCAACCACTACTATTACTTCATCCGTCATTCCCTGTACGTGCTGGCCGGACTGACGGCCGGCGGCTTTTGCCTGCTGGTGCCAGTACAACGCTGGCACCAGTGGAGCGGCGCCCTGCTGGCTGTTGCCTTTATCCTGCTGGTGCTGGTGTATGTGCCGGGTATCGGCCATGAGGTGAACGGTTCCAAACGCTGGCTGAACCTGCGTGTGTTCAACCTGCAATCGTCAGAACCGGCCAAGCTGTTTATGGTGTTTTTCATTGCCGGCTATCTGGTGCGGCATCAGGCCGAACTGGAAAGAAAGCTGTTCGGTTTTGTCAAACCGCTGCTGGTGCTGTTGTTGTTTGCGGCACTGATTTACGCCGAGCCCGACTTTGGCGCCACCACCGTCATGGTGGGCAGCGTGGTAGTGATGATCTTCCTGGCCGGTACCAGTATGAAAGTCGCAGCGCCCTTGCTGGTGATTCTTGGCGCCCTGGGCTGGTTTTTCGTGACTGCCGAAAGTTACCGGCTGGAACGCATTACCAGCTTCACCGACCCGTTCCGTGACCAGTTTGGCAGTGGTTACCAGCTGTCCCAGGCGCTGATTGCCTTTGGACGTGGTGATATTTTCGGTGCCGGGCTGGGCAACAGCGTGCAGAAGCAGTTCTATCTGCCGGAGGCCCACACCGACTTCGTATTTGCCGTGCTGGCTGAAGAGCTGGGCATGGTCGGGGCACTGTTGACCGTGGCCATGCTGACGTTTGTCTGTGTTCGTGCCTTGCGCCTTGGCCGCCGGGCGCAACTGGCCGGCCGCGCTTTTGCCGCCTATAGCGCCTATGGCATCGCCATGATGTGGAGCGGCCAGGCGTTCATCAACATTGGAGTGAACGCCGGCATTCTGCCGACCAAGGGCTTGACGCTGCCCTTTATCAGTTACGGCGGCAGCTCGCTGGTCGTTTGTTGCGTATCGCTGGCCGTGTTGTTGCGCATTGAATGGGAGCTGCGGCAGTCCGCTGTCGCGGCGCCAACATTGCCGGTGGCAGATGCCCGGGGCCAACTGCAGCTGCAGGGGGTGGATCGTGTCTAAGTGCGTATTGATTATGGCGGCAGGCACCGGAGGCCATGTGTTTCCGGCACTGGCCTGTGCCGATGAATTGCGCGCGCGCGGCTATCAGGTGCACTGGCTGGGTGCCGGCCGCGGTATTGAATGCCGGGTGGTGCCGGCCGCCGGAATCGAGCTGCACAACATTTCTGCCACCGGCTTGCGCGGTAAAGGCATGGCCCGGCTGCTGACTGCACCCTGGCAACTGCTGGGGGCCCTTTGGCAGTCATGGCGGCTGATGCGTCGCTTGCGTCCGGTTTGTGTGCTGGGGATGGGTGGCTATGTGACCGGTCCCGGCGGCCTGGCTGCACGCCTGTGCGGCATTCCGCTGGTGATCCATGAGCAGAATGCCGTGGCTGGCACGGCCAACCGCAGCCTGGCCCGGTTTGCAGCGCGCATTTGCCAGGCATTTCCAGGTGTTTTTTCCAGCAGCGGGCGGCTGCTTACGACAGGAAATCCGGTGCGCGCTGAACTTGTCGCCCGGGTACAGGACAAACAGCAAGTAGCCAGTCCGGCCCGTTTGCTGGTGGTTGGTGGCAGCCTGGGCGCAGAGCCGCTGAACAAATTGTTGCCGGCGGCGCTGGCTTTGTTGCCGGCGGAGTTGCGCCCGCAGGTACGACACCAGAGTGGCGAGCAGCACGCAGAGGTTACTCGCGAGCGTTATGCCGAAGCAGGGGTTGCGGCAGACGTGTCGCCCTTTGTTGACGACATGGCAGCAGCCTATGTCTGGGCGGATCTGGTGATCTGCCGGGCCGGCGCGTTGACTGTCAGTGAGCTGGCAGTGATGGGGCGGGCTGCGTTCCTGATTCCCTTGCCGCACGCCATTGATGACCACCAGAGCAAAAACGCAGAATTTTTGGCGCAGCACCAGGCTGCGCTGGTATTGCCGCAACGCCAGCTGACTGCAAAGTTGCTGGCTGAGCGATTGACCGAGGTTTTCATGAATAGCCAGAGGCTGATCGAGATGGCGCAAGAGGCGCGCAAACTGGCCCGCCCGGATGCGGCCAAGCAGGTAGTCGATGCTTGCCTGGAGGTGGCCCGTGCCTGAGTTGCTGCAGCAGACGACAGCGGCCGAAACACGCCGCATGCGCCGCATCCGCAAGATCCACTTTGTTGGCATCGGCGGCACCGGCATGTGTGGTATTGCCGAGGTCATCCGTAACCTGGGTTACGAGGTATCCGGTTCCGACATCAAGCTGTCGGCTGTTACCGAGCGTCTAAAGGGACTGGGTATCCAGATCATGCTGGGACATCAGGCATCCAATGTGGATGAGGCTGATGTGCTGGTGGTATCCAGCGCGATCAACCAGGAAAACCCCGAGGTGGCACGGGCACTGGAACGCCGCATTCCCGTGGTGCCAAGGGCGGAGATGCTGGCCGAGCTGATGCGCTACCGCCATGGTATTGCCGTGGCCGGTACCCACGGCAAAACCACTACCACCAGTCTGCTGGCATCGGTGTTTGCTTCTGCCGGTCTGGATCCGACCTTTGTTATCGGCGGGCGCGTCAACGCGGCCGGCAGTAATGCGCAGCTGGGCGGCGGCTGTTACCTGATCGCCGAAGCAGACGAGAGTGATGCCAGCTTCCTGCATCTGCAGCCCATGGTGTCGGTGGTAACCAATATTGATGCGGACCATATGAGCACCTATGGCGGTGACTTCAACCGCCTGAAGCAGACTTTTGTCGATTTTCTGCACAACCTGCCGTTTTATGGCCTGGCCGTGCTTTGTATTGACGATCCCTCGGTGCGTGATATTGCCCAGCGGGTCAAGCGGCCGATGATTACCTATGGCTTTGCCGAGGACGCCGACGTGCGCGCCGTGGATGTGAGCCAGGAGGGTATGCGCACCTGCTTCAACGTATTGCGCAAGGACCGTGCGCCACTGCCGGTCTGTGTCAACATGCCGGGCCGACACAACGTGCTCAATGCACTGGCGGTGATCGCCATTGCGACCGATGAAGGCATTGATGATGCAGCCATTGTGGACGGGCTGTCCGGCTTTCAGGGCGTGGGACGCCGTTTTCAGGTGTATGGCGAGCTGCCGGTCGAAAATGGCAGCGTGATGCTGGTGGACGACTATGGCCACCACCCGCGCGAAGTTGCGGCGGTGATCAAGGCCATTCGCGATGGCTGGCCGGAGCGCCGGCTGGTGACGATCTACCAGCCGCACCGCTACACCCGGACACGCGACCTGTACGAGGACTTTGTCCAGGTGCTGGGTGAATCAAACGTGCTTTTGCTGCTGGAAGTGTTTCCGGCCGGAGAAGAGCCGATTCCGGGAGCGGACAGCCGGCAGCTGTGCCACAGCATCCGCCAGCGCGGCAAGCTCGATCCCATGTACGTGGAGCGCGGTACCGAGATGGCGCCACTGGTGCAGCCGTTGCTGCGGGCCGGCGACATCCTGCTGTGCCAGGGTGCCGGGGATATCGGCAGCATTGCACCGCAACTTATCAAACACCCTTTGTTTCAGACTGAAGACGGGAGTAAGCAGGCATGACCCAGCCTCTGGATGTGCGCGCATTTGGCAAGGTGGCCGTGCTGTACGGCGGACGCAGTGCCGAGCGCGAGGTTTCGCTCAAGTCCGGTGCGGCCGTGCTGGCTGCCCTGCAGGCGGCTGGTGTCGATGCGCACGGCCTGGATGCCGGAGCCGATATCCTGCAACAGCTGGCCGCGCAGGCATTTGACCGCGCCTTTATCGTGTTGCACGGGCGTGGCGGTGAAGACGGCACCATCCAGGGTTTGCTGGAATGTGCCGGCATCCCCTATACCGGCAGCGGCGTGCTGGCTTCCGCGCTGGCCATGGACAAACTGCGTACCAAGCAGGTCTGGCACAGCCTGGGGCTGCCAACGCCGCGTCATGCGACCCTGGCCAGCGAGGCTGATTGCACACAGGTGGCTGCAGAGCTGGGCTTTCCTTTGATGGTCAAGCCCAGCCAGGAAGGTTCCAGCATCGGCATGGCCAAGGTGCACACCCTGGAAGAGCTGCAACAGGCCTGGCACAACGCCCGCACTTACGACGATAACGTGTTGGTGGAGCAATACATCAACGGGCCGGAATTTACCATAGCGATGCTCGATGGCGAGATTCTGCCGCCGATCCGTCTGGGTACCGACCATGTGTTTTATGACTACGATGCCAAATACCTGTCGGACGACACCCGCTACCAGATCCCTTGCGGACTGGAAACAGACAAGGAGCAGGAGCTGCGTGAGTTGACTGCCCGTGCCTGTGCCGCCCTCGGGGTGACCGGCTGGGGGCGTGCGGATGTGATGCAGGATGAACAGGGCAACTTCTGGTTGCTGGAGGTGAACACTGTTCCGGGCATGACCGATCACAGCCTGGTGCCAATGGCAGCACGGGCCGTCGGTATGGATTTTCAGCAGCTGGTGCTGCGTTTGCTGGCAAGTACGCTGTAGGGGTTCATCATGACTTTACGTGTGGGCATCAGCGGCAGAAATGGCATGAGAGGGCAGGCAGCCCCTCGTGGTGCCAGCCGTATTGCGCCACCGAAAGTTAAACAGCGCAGGAGCTGGCAACTGCCAAAGATCAACTGGCGACTGCTGGGACACGTTTTTTATCTGGTGCTGGCCGTGGCCGTGCTGGGAGCCGGCATGCGGGCCTGGCAGGAGCTGCGGCCACAGCTGGACCGGCCGATCGCCCAGGTGCTGGTCGAAGGCAAACTGGGCGAGGTGGCAGCCCAGAACCAGCAACAGTTGCAGCAGCAGCTGGAGGGATTTGGTGAGGTACGGTTTTTGACGGCCAATCTGGCCGGGATGCAGCAGGCACTGGAACAGCTGCCCTGGGTCGACCAGGCCCGCATCAGCCGGATCTGGCCGGACCAGTTAAAGGTCGAAGTAGTAGAGCAGCAGCCGATTGCCCGCTGGGGCGAGCAGCAGTGGCTGAACAGCCGGGGTCAGGTGTTTGCCGGAGTGACCCGGGCGCCGGATGCTGAAATGCCAAGCCTGCTGGGGCCGGAAGGTACCCAGGAACAGGTGATGCAGCAGTACTGGAGCCTGACCCGCGTGTTGCGGCCGCTGGGCTACAGCATTGCCCGGCTTGAATTGAGGGCTCGTGGCAGCTGGTTTGTTACGACCGGCAATGGTCTTGAGCTGCTGCTCGGACGAGATGTGATTCTGGAAAAAATGCGGCGTTTTACCGCGATTTATGAACGAGAGCTGAAGGAACAGATGGACCAGGTAGCGCGTATTGATTTGCGCTATGCCAACGGCCTGGCAGTAGCCTGGCGTGACAATGACAGTGATGCCGCAGTGCAATAGGGGAGACGTTTTTTACATGGCGTACCAAACAGGTCAAAACATGATTGTCGGGCTCGATATCGGCACCTCCAAGGTGGTGGCGCTGATAGCCGAGGTATTGCCCGGCGACGAGCTGCACGTGGTCGGCATGGGAACCAGCCCGACCCGCGGCCTGAAAAAAGGTGTGGTCGTGGACATCGAGTCCACCGTGCAGTCAATCCAGCAGGCCATTGACGAGGCGCAGCAGCTTGCCGAATGTCATGTGCATTCCGCCTATGTCGGCCTGGCCGGCAGCCATATCCGCAGCCAGAACTCTGACGGCAGCGTTGCCATCCACAATGGTGAGGTCAGCCGCAAAGACATGGAGCGTGTGCTGGATGCCGCCCAGGCCGTACCCATTGCCGCCGACCAGCGCATCCTGCATACCCTGGCCCAGGACTACATCATCGACAAGCAGGAAGGTGTGCGTCAGCCGCTGGGCATGTCCGGTGTGCGCCTGGAAGCCCGCGTGCATGTGGTCACCTGTGCCACCAATGCGGCACAAAACGTGGAAAAATGCGTCAGCCGCTGCGGGATTGACCTGGATGGCACCATTCTGGAACAGCTGGCTTCGGCCACCGCCGTGCTGACCGATGACGAAATGGAGCTGGGCGTCTGCCTGGTGGACATCGGCAGCGGTACCGCTGATATCGCCATCTTTACCGAGGGCGCGATCCGTTACACCGCCGTAATTCCGGTCGCCGGTGACCAGGTCACCAGCGATATTGCCATGGCGCTGCGCACCCCGACGCAATACGCCGAGGAGATCAAGATCCGCTACGCCTGCGCGCTGGCCAAACTGACCCACCCGGATGAAACCATCAAGGTGCCCAGCGTTGGCGATCGCGCTCCGCGCGACCTGTCGCGTCAGGCGCTGGCCGAAGTGGTTGAAGCGCGTTACGAAGAACTGTTCCAGCTGATCCACGCCAAGATCCGCAGCAGCGGCTACGAGGACATGATCCCGGCCGGCATCGTGCTGACCGGCGGCACCGCCAAGATGGAAGGCGCGGTTGAGCTGGCCGAAGAAGTATTTCACATGCCGGTACGTGTCGGCGGTCCGCAGGGCATCAAGGGGATGTCGGACCTGCTGCGCAACCCGGTGTATTCAACCGCGGTAGGCCTGCTGATTTATGGCCTGAACAAGCAGAAAGAAGGGTTGCCGGCCGAACATGGCGAGCCGGTAAAGGACAGCAACAAGCCTTCGGCGGTGCAGCGCATCCGCCGTTGGGTACAAAACAACTTTTAATTAAAAACAGCCGGCCTGACCGGTGATTCGAGAAGGTGAGGAGAGCACTATGTTCGATTTAGTAGACCAGACCAGCAAAAGCGCAGTCATCAAGGTAGTCGGTGTGGGTGGGGGCGGCGGCAACGCGGTCAACCACATGATCAACAACAACATCGAAGGCGTCGAGTTCATCTGCGCCAACACGGATGCCCAGGCCCTGCAGAGCGTCGGCTCACGTACCGTGCTGCAGCTGGGTACCAGCGTGACCAAGGGCCTGGGTGCCGGCGCCAATCCGGAAGTCGGCCGCAAGGCAGCCGAAGAAGACCGCGAGCGCATCCACGAGGTACTTGACGGTGCCGACATGGTTTTCATTGCTACCGGCATGGGCGGTGGTACCGGTACCGGTGCCGCGCCAGTGATTGCCCAGGTGGCCAAGGACCTTGGCATCCTGACGGTAGCCATCGTGACCCGTCCGTTCCCGTTTGAGGGCAAGCGTCGTCAGCAGATTGCCGATGATGGCATCCGTGAGCTGGCCGAGCACTGCGACTCGCTGATCACCATTCCCAACGAAAAGCTGCTGACCATCCTGGGCAAGGATGCGAGCCTGCTGAGCGCCTTTGCCAAGGCTGACGACGTGCTCTCCGGTGCGGTTCGTGGTATTTCCGACATCATCAAGCGTCCCGGCATGATCAACGTCGACTTTGCCGACGTGCGTACCGTGATGAGCGAAATGGGCATGGCAATGATGGGTACCGGTCGTGCCAGCGGCCCGAACCGTGCCCGCGAGGCCACTGAAGAAGCCATCCGCAACCCGCTGCTGGATGATGTCAACCTGCAGGGCGCCCGCGGCATCCTGGTCAACATCACCTCCGGCCCCGACCTGTCGATCGGCGAATACTCCGAAGTGGGTGAAATCATCGAGGAATACGCCACTGAAGAAGCCATCGTCAAGGTGGGTACTGCGATTGATCCGGAGATGCGCGATGAGCTGCATGTCACCGTGGTGGTCACCGGCCTGAACAGCCGCGTCGAGAAGCCGGTCAAGGTGGTCGACAACACGGTCAACCTGGGCCAGAGTGCCGATGCGGTTGCCGGTACTGTCGTAACCGCCAGGGCGGTTGGGGAGCAGTTCAACAGCGACTACAGCAGTTATGACAAACCCACGTTCCGGCGCAATGCGGCAGCTTCGGCAAGTGCCCCGCAGCAGCAGGAAGAACTGGATTATCTCGACATTCCTGCTTTCCTGCGCCGCCAGGCGGACTAGAGTGGAAGAGCAGGCCAGCGCGGTTTCTCTATTAAGGCGGCATCTGTTAAGATGCCGCCAATTGAAAACCATTCGCAATAATTGGAAGACAGCGGCTATTTCGGCATGATCAGACAACGTACTTTGAAAAACACCATCAGGGCCACTGGAATAGGCTTGCACTCGGGCGAAAAAATCTATCTGACGCTCAAGCCTGCCCCGGTTAATACGGGCATCGTTTTCTGCCGCATGGATCTGGATCCTGTGGTGGAAATCCGTGCCCTGGCCGACAACGTTGGCGAAACCACCATGTCGACCACGCTGGTCAACGGCGATGTCAAGGTGGATACGGTTGAGCATCTGCTGTCCGCCATGGCGGGACTGGGTATCGACAATGCCTATGTGGAATTGTCGGCACCGGAAGTTCCAATCATGGATGGCAGTGCCGGTCCCTTTGTTTTCCTGCTGCAATCTGCCGGTCTCGAAGACCAGGATGCTCCCAAGGAGTTTATCCGCATCCTGCGCGAGGTCAGCGTCAGCGATGGCGAGAAAAAAGCCACCTTCGTACCTTTTGACGGGTTCAAGGTCAGCTTTGAAATCGACTTTGACCACCCGGTGGTGGCGGGGCGTACCCAGGTTGCCAGTGTTGATTTTTCCAGCACATCGTTTGTGAAGGAAGTCAGCCGTGCCCGTACGTTCGGTTTCATGCGTGATATCGAATACCTGCGAGCGCACAACCTGGCTCTGGGCGGCAGTGTCGACAACGCCATTGTGGTGGACGAGGATACAGTGCTGAACGAGGACGGACTTCGCTATGAAGACGAATTCGTCAAACACAAGATCCTTGACGCCATTGGAGACCTGTACCTGCTGGGCAAGAGCCTGATTGGCGAATTTCGTGGCTATAAGTCCGGCCATGCGCTGAACAACCAGTTGTTGCGCGAGCTGCTGAGCCAGCCCGACGCCTGGGAGGTTGTAACCTTTGAGGATGCCGCTACGGCACCCATTTCCTATATGCGACCTGCTGCGTCGCAATAACGCAGCAAACCTTCTCAAGTTTTTAACCGCCTGCCTGCAGGCGGTTTTTTTTGCCTGGACGATCATGGATGCAGCCTGGGCAGGCTTTGCAGCAGCGGCATGTGGTGCGATCCGCCTGCCTGGCACAACAAGCCCTATACTTTGCCGCCACAGGACGGCTTTGCTTTATACTTGCCCCGAACCCACCCGACCTGTACTTGGAGTACTCCCAATGTCCGTTGAAGAAATCCGCCATCCGCTCATTCGCCACAAGCTGGGCCTGATGCGTCGTGCCGATCTGAGCACCAAGAATTTTCGCGAACTGTCCCAGGAAATCGGCACCCTGCTGACCTACGAGGCGACCAAGGATCTGCCACTGGAAACCTATAGCACGCAAGGATGGGACGGGGACGTGGAGGTGGAGAAAATTGCCGGTAAAAAAATTACCGTGGTACCCATTCTGCGTGCCGGAATCGGCATGCTGGACGGCGTGCTGAGCCTGATCCCGGGCGCCAAAGTCAGCGCGGTGGGGGTGGTGCGCAACGAGGAAACCCTGCAGGCGCAAACCTATCTGGAAAAACTCGCACCGGACATGCATTCACGACTGGCGCTGATCATCGACCCCATGCTGGCCACCGGCAATTCCATGGTGGCGACCATCGACCTGCTGAAAAGGGCCGGCTGTCGCGAGATTCGTGCCATGGTGCTGGTTGCCGCACCGCAAGGCATTGAAGCGGTGCAGGCCAGGCATCCGGATGTGAAAATCTATACCGCATCGGTGGACCAGGGACTCAATGCCAAGGGCTATATCATTCCCGGGCTGGGCGACGCCGGCGACCGCATCTTCGGTACCAAGCAAAAGGAAAACTGATCATGCAGGACGCGACGCACAACAGCGTGCCGCGGCAGGTACTGGCCGGCGCGCAGATGCTGTTTGTGGCCTTCGGTGCCTTGGTGCTGATGCCGCTGATAACCGGCATGGATCCCAACGTGGCGCTGTTTACCGCCGGTATCGGTACCCTGTTGTTCCAGCTGGTCACCAAACGGCAGGTGCCGGTATTCCTTGCTTCCAGCTTTGCGTTCATCGCGCCGATCCTGGCGGCGAAAACCGCTTTCGGCATGCCGGCGGTGATGGGTGGCATTATCGCTGCCGGCTTCATGTATGTGCTGCTCAGCCTGGCGGTCCAGCTGCGTGGTGCCGGCTTTATCGAACGCCTGCTGCCGCCGGTGGTGATTGCACCGGTGATCATGTGTATTGGCCTGGCGCTGTCGCCGACTGCAGTGAACATGGCCATGGGCAAGTCCGGGGACGGCGGTACCCAGCTGATTGAATACAGCACGGCGATGATCATTTCCATGTCCGCGCTGTTCAGCACCCTGGCCGTGGCCGTGCTGGGCCGCGGGCTGTTCCGGCTGGTGCCGATTCTTGCCGGCATCATTGTCGGTACGCTGCTGTCGCTGATGTTTGACGTAATTGAAACGGCTCCCATTGTGGCGGCCCCCTGGCTGGCCATGCCGGCCTTTGTTGCACCGGAATTTCACCTGGGGGCCATCCTGTACATGCTGCCGGTGGCGCTGGCGCCGGCGATCGAACACATTGGCGGTATCGTTGCCATTGGTGGTGTGACCGGCAAGAACTTCATCCAGCAGCCGGGCCTGCAGCGTACCCTGCTCGGTGACGGACTGGCCACCTCGGCCGCCGGCCTGTTTGGCGGCCCGCCCAATACCACCTATGCCGAGGTGACCGGCGCTGTGATGCTGACCCGCAACTACAACCCGGTGATCATGACATGGGCGGCGGTGTTTGCCGTTGCCCTGGCCTTTATCGGCAAGTTTGGCGTGGCCCTGCAAAGCATTCCGGTGCCGGTCATGGGCGGCATTCTGTGCCTGCTGTTCGGCTCCATTGCCGTGGTCGGGCTGAACACCCTGATCCGCCAGCAGGTGGACCTGTCCGAACCGCGTAACCTGATCATTGTTTCGGTGACGCTGGTGTTTGGTATAGGCGGCATGGTGATGGGAACCGGTGATTTTGCCCTTTCGGGCATCTCGCTGTGTGCGGTTGCAGCCTTGCTGCTGAACCTGGTTTTGCCACGTACGCTGCCCTGATCCGGGCAGCAGGTTGCTGCACCAGGTTTGTGCGCAACGCTTTTATGGAATTACAACATGTCAGAACAATTGCAACACATCAGGCAGGTCATGCTTGAAGCAGACTGCCTGCATCCGCAGGCGGAAGTCGAAGCCTGCATTGGCCGGGTGGCCGGAGAAATCACCGCTGCGCTGCAGGACAGCAATCCGGTGGTGTTTTGTGTGATGAACGGCGGCCTGATCTTTGCCGGCCAACTCTTGACCCGGTTGACCTTCCCGCTGGAACAGTCCTATCTGCATGCGACCCGTTACCGCAACGAAACCCGCGGTGGCGAGCTGTTCTGGAAGGCCAAACCGGAAGTGTCCTTCATCGATCGTGATGTCCTGATCGTGGATGACATCCTGGACGAGGGCCATACGCTGATGGCCATTATTGATTTTTGCCGCCATGCCGGAGCGCGCAACGTCTATACGGCAGTGCTGCTGGACAAGCAGCATGAGCGCAAGGCGGACCCGTCTTTCAAGGCGGACTTTGTCGGCATTGAATGCCAGGACCGCTATGTATTCGGTTATGGCATGGATTACAAGGGCTACTGGCGCAATGCCCCGGGAATTTATGCGGTAAAGGGCATGTAATTTGTGTTGCAGCTGCCGCCAGGTGTTTTGTGCTGCGGCGGCCGGTATTGCTCAGGGGCAGGCCCCTGACCGGGCATTGCCCACTACACACGCCGCGTTCCCACAAAGGCGTGTACCCTACACGCGGAGTCTGTAATCAGGGGTGGGTATTGCCGGCCAGGCGCTGCAGGGCGGCGCGCAGTTCGGGGTCTTCAATGGCCTGTGCACCCTGGCGGATATTGGCACTGGCGGCCCCTGTCAGGTAGCGGCGTTCTTCACGTACTTCGGGCGGAGCGCTTTCTGCCGGACGGATTTTCAGGCGGATGCGTTGCAGGCTGGAAAACTCCTGATGTTGCCGTAACTGGTCAAGCAGCCGCTCTTGTTGGTAGCGCAATCGGGTAGCCGAGGCGGCATCGCTGAGCACCAGAGTCAGGATGCCGTCCTGGTAGCTGCCAAGCTGCACTTGTGTGCGGGCAGCTGGTGCCAGATAGTCATGCACCAGAGCCTGAAGCCGGCTCAGGGTTTCGGCCTGCTGCAACAGCCGCTGCAGCAGATGATTGCCGCGCAGGATCTGCCCGGCCGGTTTGAGTTGTCTGTTCATGATTCATCCTTAAAGTATTGTCCGTCTTGAAGTCCGCTCCGCAGGCTCCATGTCCGCAGTATAACCTTTCATGCCGCTGCAATCGCGCATAAATACAGGTAGAATATGCGCTTTATATTTTCAGCATTGTCCGTCAGAGTTGCCGGCGGCATGCCTTCAACTGACTGGAATCCTTACACCCATGCTTGCTCCGCTATTTAGAAAACTCATTGGTAGTAAAAACGAACGTGAAGTCAAGCGCATGCACAAGGTGGTCAAGACCATCAATGCGCTCGAAGAGCAGATGGCGGCACTGCCGGATGAACAGCTGCAGGAAAAAACCAGCGAATTTCGCCAGCGACTGGAAGGTGGCGAAAGCCTGAACAAACTGCTGCCGGAAGCCTTTGCCGTGGTCCGCGAGGCCAGCAAGCGGGTCATGGGCATGCGTCACTTTGATGTGCAGCTGATCGGTGGCATGACCCTGCACGCCGGCCGTATCGCCGAGATGCGCACCGGTGAGGGTAAAACCCTGGTGGCGACCCTGGCCGTATATCTGAATGCGCTGGAAGGCAAGGGCGTACACGTGGTGACGGTCAACGACTACCTGGCCAGCCGTGACGCCAACTGGATGCGCCCGCTTTATGAGTTTTTGGGCATGAGCGTAGGGATAGTCGTTCCGTTCCAGTCACCCGAAGAAAAGCGTGCGGCTTACGCCAGCGACATCACTTACGGTACCAACAACGAGTACGGTTTTGACTACCTGCGTGACAACATGGCCTTCAGCATCGAGGACAAGTTCCAGCGTCCGCTGAACTTTGCCGTAGTGGACGAGGTGGACTCCATCCTGATTGACGAGGCGCGTACCCCGCTGATCATTTCCGGCCAGGCCGAAGACAGCTCCGAGCTGTACAAGACCATCAACGCGCTGATCCCTTCGCTCAAGCGCCAGATTGAAGAAGAGCCCAAGGGCATCAACGAAGAAAAAATCGTCATCGAGGAAGGCCACTACACCCTGGACGAAAAAACCCGTCAGGTGGAGCTGAACGAGGCCGGCCACCTGTTTGTCGAAGAACAGCTGACCAAGCTGGGCCTGCTGGGCGAGAACGACTCACTCTATTCGGCGTCCAACCTGAGCCTGCTGACTCACGTGTATTCAGGCCTGCGCGCGCACAAACTGTTCCACCGCAATGTCGAGTACATTATCCAGGACGGTGAAGTGATTCTGGTTGACGAGCACACCGGCCGCACCATGCCGGGCCGCCGCCTGTCCGAAGGCCTGCACCAGGCCATCGAAGCCAAGGAAGGGCTGGAAATTCAGCCGGAAAGCCAGACCATGGCGTCGACCACTTTCCAGAACTACTTCCGCCTGTACAAAAAGTTGTCCGGCATGACCGGTACCGCCGATACCGAAGCTTTCGAGCTGCGCCAGATTTATGGCCTCGACGTAACCGTGATTCCGACCCACCGCCCGGTGGCGCGCCAAGACTTTAACGACCTGGTCTATCTGACCCAGCCGGAAAAATTCAAGGCAATCATCGAAGACATCCAGCACTGTCAGAAACAGGGTCGTCCCATCCTGGTTGGTACCGCCTCGGTAGAAAGCTCCGAGTTCGTCTCCCAGCTGATGCAAAAGGCCGGCATCGAGCACAAGGTACTGAACGCCAAGCACCACGGCTCGGAAGCCGAGATCATTGCCCAGGCCGGTCGTCCAGGCCACGTCACTGTGGCCACCAACATGGCCGGTCGTGGTACCGACATTGTGCTGGGAGGTAACTGGGAAGCCGAAGTGGCCAAGCTGGAAAATCCGTCCGAAGCCGACATCCAGCGTCTGAAGGATGAATGGCAGGCCCGTCACCAGCAGGTAATCGAGGCGGGCGGTCTGCACGTGATCGCCACCGAACGTCACGAGTCACGCCGGATTGACAACCAGCTGCGTGGTCGCTCCGGCCGTCAGGGTGATCCGGGTTCCAGCCGTTTCTATCTGTCGCTGGAAGACAACCTGATGCGCATCTTCGCCTCCGACCGGGTGAAGAATTTCATGAAGGCGCTGGGCATGAAAGAGGGCGAGGCCATCGAACACCGCATGGTCAGCAATGCCATCGAAAAAGCCCAGCGCAAGGTGGAAGAGCGCAACTTTGAAATCCGCAAGCAGTTGCTGGAATACGATGACGTGGCCAACGAACAGCGCAAGGTGATCTACCACATGCGCGATGATCTGCTGGCAGCGGACGAAGTGGGCGACATTGTGGCCGAGTACCGCCACGAGGTGGTGAACAGCACCATTGATGGCTTTGTACCGCCGCAGTCCCTGCCCGAACAGTGGGACATCACCGGCCTGGAACTGGAGCTGCAAAAAGAATTCAACATCGAATTGCCGGTGCAGCAGTGGCTGGATGAGGACAACAACCTGCTGGAAGACGGCCTGCGCGAGCGCATTAACGAGCGCATTGCCACCGTCTATCAGGAAAAGGAAGAGCTGGTCGGCGCGGAA
The DNA here is from genome assembly GCA_964394445.1 of uncultured Thiopseudomonas sp. Lineage (GTDB taxonomy): Bacteria > Pseudomonadota > Gammaproteobacteria > Pseudomonadales > Pseudomonadaceae > Thiopseudomonas. Next base: position 14,657 of record CAYMXO010000006.1, on the reverse strand, counting down.
AACCTGCGCATGTTCGAGAAGCAGATCATCCTGCGCGTGCTGGACGAGCTGTGGAAGGATCACCTGGCTGCCATGGATCATCTGCGCCAGGGCATTCATCTGCGCGGCTATGCACAGAAAAACCCCAAGCAGGAATACAAGCGCGAGTCTTTCGAGTTGTTCCGCAACCTGCTGGATACCATCAAGCATGACTCCATTCGTTACCTGTCCTATGTGCAGGTGCGCCAGGAAGATCCGGTCGAGGAAGAAGCGCGTTTGCGCCGCGAGGCGGAGGAGCGCGCGGCCCGCATGCAGTACACCCATGACGAGTACCGCGAGGAAGGGCAGGAGCCCGAGGGTGAGGATGCCCGGCAAGCGGCCAGCCGCGAGCCGGTACGCAACCTGACCAAGGTGGGCCGTAACGAGCCTTGTCCCTGTGGTTCCGGCAGCAAGTTCAAGCACTGCTGCGGCAGGATTGCCTGACCGGCAACACAGCAAAAGGCGGGCGCAGGCCCGCCTTTTTTGTGCCTGCAGGTTGTGCTTGCCAGCGTCTGGCCAATCCATGAAGATAGCTGCTTTATCCAACACTGCGGGGAGATCAGCATGGCTGTAGGTCTGGGCGCGATGCCCGTTATGCATCCGGTTAAAGGTTTTGCACTGGGTATTGCCAGTGCCGGTATCAAAAAAGCGGGTCGCCGTGACCTGGTGCTGATGCGCTGCGCCGAAGGCAGCCGGGTGGCCGGGGTGTTCACGCAAAACGCCTTTTGCGCTGCACCGGTACAGCTGTGCAAGCAGCGTCTGGGCCAGCCGGTACGCTATCTGGTCACCAATACCGGCAATGCCAATGCGGCCACCGGCGAGCCCGGGCTGGCTGCCGCACAGGCGGTCTGTCAGGCCGTGGCCGACAGCCTGCAGGTGCCGGTGGAGCAGGTTTTGCCGTTTTCTACCGGCGTCATTGGCGAGCCGCTGCCGGTGGAAAAAATCACCGCGGCGTTGCCTGCGGCAATTGCCGACCTGCGCGAGGACAACTGGCCGCTGGCCGGTGAAGGCATCATGACCACCGATACCCTGCCCAAAGGGGCCAGCCAGCAGTTTCAGCATGGGGGCGAAACCTTCACCGTAACCGGCATCAGCAAGGGTGCGGGCATGATTCGTCCCAACATGGCCACCATGCTGGGTTATGTGGCGACGGATGCGAAAGTCAGTGCGCCGGTCTTGCAGGCACTGGTCAGGGAAGCGGCCAACCTGTCTTTTAACCGCATCACCATTGATGGCGATACTTCTACCAACGACAGCTTCATGCTGATTGCCACCGGTCAGACCGGTGAGCTGATTGATAGCCAGTCGGGTGAGCTGTACCAGAAGTTGCGCGATAGCGTTTGTGCCGTGGCGATGCAGCTGGCACAGGCCATTGTGCGTGACGGCGAGGGCGCCACCAAGTTTGTCACGGTGCAGGTGGAGCAGGGCGCCAATGCGCAGGAATGTCTGGATGTGGCCTATGCCGTAGCGCATTCGCCACTGATCAAGACAGCGCTGTTTGCCTCCGATCCAAACTGGGGCCGCATCGTGGCCGCTGTCGGTTATGCCGGCGTACCGGGGCTTGAGCAGGAAAAGGTCAATGTATTTCTGGATGATGTGTGCATCGTCCGCGATGGCGGCCGTGCCGCAAGTTACACGGAAGAGCAGGGCGCAGCGGTGATGCAGCAGGAAGAAATCCTCATCCGCATCGAGCTGGGACGTGGCGATTGCAGTGAAACCATCTGGACCAGCGACCTGTCGCACGAGTACGTACGCATCAACGCCGAGTACCGCACCTGATTGCCGGTTGTCCCAGGCCATGCTGTGGTCGCGATGGAGAGCACAGCTCTCCGCTACAGGGCATCTGACAGCAGTATCCGGTACTTCTCAGGGGGCAAGCCCCTTCGTACAGGGTGGCGTGACCGGGCATGTGCGCGGGCTGCTGTTAGGAGCGACTTCAGTCGCGAACAGGCGTGCCCCTGGCTTCACGGGGGCAAGTTCCTTCGTACAGGATGGCAACTATGGCCACAGGCCGCGGATGGCAGCGATACCCTGGCCTCCGCAGCGGCGCGCCTGGCTGATCTCTTCCGGTGACATGCCGCCGAGAAAATACACCGGCAGCTGCGCCTTCCGTACCAGCGCTTGCGCCTGCTCCCAGCCCAGTGCAGGGCTGCCGGGGTGACTGGCCGTGGCCAGTACCGGTGATAGCGTGGCAAAGTCGCAGCCCAGTGCGGCGGCCAGTTGCAGTTCGCTGGCATCATGACAGGAAGCGGCCAGCAGACGTTCTTGCGGCAGCGGGCGGGGCTGCCCGGCCATGGCCACCAACTGGGTGCTGGTCAGGTGCCAGCCGGCACGGGGGTGAGCCATTATTTCATCGAAGCTACCCTTGAGCAGCAGCTGGACGTAATCAGGCAGGTCCTGCAGGAGCTGCCCTGCCAGTTGCCGATACGCATCAGGCGCCAGAAGCGGTGCGCGCAGCTGAATCAGCCGGACACCCTGTTTGGCAGCAGCCAGCACACCCCTGTACAGCAGGCCGGTATCGGCAAGGTCAGGCGTGACCAGATAGCGCCCGGGCAGTTGCACGGCCCGGACAATGGGCCGGTTGGCGGCCGGCAGGGGGATGTGATCCAGTTGCTGTACGGTTACCCATTGCATGGGCTGGCCTTCGGCGCCGCGGGGCTCGCCGCGATAGGCCGTGACAAGGTGCACGTCGAGCAGCACATGCAGGTCCGGATACTGGTAGGGGATGCGGATCAGCGGCTCGCTGGCAGTCACCTCGATGTCCAGCTCTTCCCGCAGCTCGCGCTGCAGTGCATGGACAACCGGCTCGCCCGGCTCGCACTTGCCGCCAGGAAACTCCCACAATCCACCCTGATGCACATCACGGGCACGGCGGGTGAGGAGGATTTTGCCATCGGCCGCGGTGATCACCGCCACGGCCACATGAACCGACTTCTGCGCTGCCATTAGTGTTGCGGTGCCGGCTGGGCCTGCCAAAGCACCTCGCCACACCCCTGATGCAGGGCAATGATGCGCGCCACGACAAAAAACAGGTCGGACAAGCGGTTGACAAACGCCAGTACCGCGGCTCGTTGTGGTTCAAGTTTGTGTAGCTGCTGGCAGCGGCGTTCGGCGGTGCGGGCTTCGCAGCGACACAGGTGCGCCTGGGCAATCAGCACCGAGCCCCCGGGCAGGATGAAATCTTTCAATGGCGGCAACTGTGCCGTCCAGCGGTCAATCTGTTGTTCCAGCTGTTCGGTGTGTGCCGGCTGCACCACCTGGTATTGCGGCATGGCCAGTTCGCCGCCCAGGTCAAACAGGATGTGCTGCCAGGGAGCCAGCGCAGTGATGACGTCCTGCAGTTCCGGCCGGTTACCGCCTTCCTGCTGCAGCTGGGCCAACAACAGCCCCAGCTGGCTGTTGAGCTGGTCCAGCGCGCCCATCGCTTCAAACCGCGGGTGGCTTTTCGGCAGCCGTGTGCCGTCGGCCAGACCGCTGAGGCCGTCATCGCCGGTCTTGGTATATACCTTGCTGATTCTGTGTCCCATGGGGTCTCCACTGCATGCGAAAAGGAAAATATGTGTCGGCATGGCGGGCCGCACAAGGCATGGCAAATAATCCGGCGGCCAGTGTGGGTTGTTTTGCCGTGAACTGCAAACGTACAGGGCCGTATCAGTCAGGGGGCAGGCCCAGTTTGACCAGGCGCTCTTGCAACGTCCGGTGCAGTGACAGCAATTGCGGATGCGGCACACCGAGGGCAGCGCATTGCTGTACCGCAAAGCCGGTGATGTAGCTGATTTCGGTGCGACGGCCCTGTTGCACGTCTTGCAGCATGGACGAGGTGTTGTTGGCCGTATCGGTAATGACCTGGTTCGCCACCGCAAACAGGTTCTGAGCAACTGAGGGGTGGCCGGCTGCCTGTAGCAGCCGCTGGAGTTCGTCAGCCAGTTGCCGGATGTGTGGAAGATGCTGCCTCAGCTCGCCATTTCGACAGCCATGGATGACGGTCAGGGGGTTGATCATGCAGTTGATGGCCAGTTTGCGCCACAGCACCGTGTTGATATCCGTGTGCCACTGACAGGGAATGCCGGCATTGTTCAGCCGCGCAAGCCAGGACGGAGCCGGGCCGGTGCCCGTCAGGTTGCCAAGCAGGGTTTGCCCCTGTCCTGCATGGGTGCAGCGAAAGCTGTCTGCCAGCCAGGCACCCTCGGTAGAACTGGCCAGCAGGATATTTGCTTGTGGCAGGATGTTGCTGACTTCCTGCTGGCTGCCGATGCCGTTTTGCAGCAGGATGATCTGGCTGCCAGCCGCCAGCCGGTGACGGATCCCGGCAACAGCAGCAGCTGCCGAGTAAGCCTTGCAGGCCAGTATCAGTTGTTGTACCGGTTGAGTGGTGTCTGCCGTTTCGGCGGGAACTGTCAGTTGATGCTCCTGCTGGTGCAGGTCAGTAAAAAGCATCCGGTTGCCGGCGGAGCGAAACTCTGCCAGCCGCCTGGGTCGCAAGATCAGCCGCACGTCTTCGCCGGCCAGCTGTAGGCGGGCAGCCCACAGGCAACCCATGCTGCCGGCTCCCAGGATGTGCCAGCTCATGCGGGCTGGTCGAGGTGCTGGTGGGTAATGCGCTGGCTGGCGCGGGCCGCTGGCAGGTTGTTACGGGCCTGCTCAAGCAGCTGCGCAGCTGTTGTAGGGAGCGCCTTTGCATCCAGGGTAACCATGCTGATGGCGGTTTCCAGGTGCAGAAAACCCACGCTGGTCTTGCAGGGTTTCAGGTTCAGCGCGTCATGCAGGCGCTTGTAGGTGCCGGCGTTGTAGTTGAGGCTTTGCTCGGCCAGGGTAATCAGGGCAAACTCGCTGCCGTCCAGCCGGGCCAGGTGGTCAAGCGGGCGTACCAGCTGTTCAAGTCGCTGGCCAACAGTGCGCAGCAGCTCTTTTTGTATTTCTATGCCGTAGCTGTTGCGCAGCTTGGCCATGTTGTCGATGTTGAATAACAACAGGCCAAGGGTGCCGCCACGGGACTCCAGTTGTTTCAGGCTTTTTTCCAGCATGCGGTCGAGGCTGCGCTGGTTGCCGAGCCGGGTCAGTGGATCCTGGATGTTGCCGGCCTGTAGTTTGTGCAGATTCTGCAGCAGGGAGGCGTTACGGAACTGCAGTTGCTGCAGGTGGCGATACAGCCGTTCGGCCGCGCGGACCCGAGGAATCAACTGCTCGTTCATGTCGCTCTTGCTGATGAAGTCATCAACGCCTTGCTCGAAGGCCTGGGCCAGCGCGTTGCCGCCTTCGCGCCCGGTCAGCAACACGATGTAGGTATAATTACCCCGTTCCCGGTCCTGCTCGCGAACCAGTGAAGTCAGGGCCAGGCCATCCATTTCCGGCATTAGCCAGTCAGCCAGCAGCAGCTGCACCGGACGCTGCTGTAGCAGCTCCAGTGCTTCGCTGCCCCTGCTGGCATAGCGGATGTCGTTGTAGCCAACCTGGTTGAGGGCTCGCCCGATCATGACACTGGAAAACTTCGTGTCGTCAACAACCAGAATACTGAGGCTGGAGCTGGGCATGGGTGGGAGCACCTGTAAAAAATCGGAGCCCGGTTCGGCGGGCAGAAGTTACACTTGTGCAAGCAAACAAGATCGGTGTACGACAGCCTGGATATACACTTGTTATACTTGGGACATTCGTAAGCGAAACCGGGTATTCCCGTCAATGATAGCATGATGCCTGTGCCATGGGCGGACTTGTTTAACAGTTTAGATAATGGAGACTGCAATGCCTTCTTTTGATGTGGTGTCAGAGCTCGACAAGCACGAAGTAACCAATGCCGTGGATAACGCGGCCAAGGAGCTGGAGCGGCGCTATGACCTGCGCGGCAAAGCCGGTCTGGAGCTGAAGGACAAGGTTATCCACCTGACTGCGGAGGCAGACTTCATGCTTGCGCAGCTGATTGAGATCATTCATCTGGCGATGGTCAAACGCAAGCTGGACATTCAGTGTATTGAGCAGAAAGAACCTTACGCCTCCGGCAAGGAAATGAAGCAGGAGCTCGTCTTGCGCGAAGGCATCGACAAGGAACTGGCAAAGAAAATCGTTGGCCTGATCAAGGACAGCAAACTCAAGGTGCAGGCGTCAATTCAGGGTGAGCAGGTTCGTGTCACCGGCAAAAAACGAGACGACCTGCAGGAAGTCATGGCCCTGTTGCGTGGCCAGTCGCTGGGTATGCCGCTGCAATTCACTAATTTTCGCGACTGATTGATCATTTCAAGACAGATACGGAGAAAGCCGGATGCACTATGCAATTACAAGAATACTGGCCGTCGTCGCCATGCTGGGCAGCCTGGCCGCATGCGGGCTGAGCCCGCAACTGGCCAGCCCCGAACCACGACTGAGCGGACAGCTGACTCCGGTCGCCCAGGGCCAGACCGTCAGTGTTCATGTCAGTGACGGGCGTAGCAGCCCGGTGCTGGGCAGCCGCGGCGGGCTGTATGAGGGCAGTAATGACCTGAGCGTTGAAGGCCGCTCATTCCTGCCGCGCCTGCAGGCGGAAACCGAGGCCGGTTTGCGCATGCGAGGCTTCAATATTGTGCCGCAGGGGCAGGCGCCGGCTGTGTTTGATCTTCAGGTTACCGGACTGACCTACGCGGTAGGCGAAGGCCGCACGGTGATGAGTGAGGTGCAGCTGACAGCAACTTACCTGGTCCGGCTGCGCAAGGATGGTCGCAACTATGAAGGCAGCTACACCGCCAAGCTGAAGAAAAAATTTGTCAAACCGCCCACTGACAGGACCAATGATCAGCTGGTCAGCACCATCATGAGCGATGCACTGCAACGGGTATTCGATGATCCCGGCATCAGCCAGTTTCTGGCGCGTTAGTCAGCCGTTTTGTACTGCAGGAGCATGCCGCGATGAATCAGACTGCCGCTCGGGCACAGGCGGTATTCCTGATGGGGCCGACAGCGGCAGGCAAGACCGACCTGGCGCTGGCGCTGGCCGAAGAACGTCCTTGTAGCCTGATCAGCGTGGATTCCGCGCTGATCTACCGGGGCATGGATATCGGAACGGCCAAGCCGGAAGCGGAAGTTTTGGCGCGCTATCCGCACGCACTGGTCGATATTCTGGATCCGCTGGAAAGCTATTCGGCTGCGCAGTTTCGCCAGGATGCCTTGCGGCTGATGGCCGCGGCAGTGGAGCGTGGCGAATTGCCGGTGCTGGTTGGTGGCACCATGCTGTATTACCGGGCTTTGCTGGAAGGGCTGGCCGAAATGCCGGCGGCTGATACCGGGGTGCGCCAGCAGCTGGAGCTGCGCCTGCAGGCGGAAGGCCTGCAGCGTCTGCACGAGGAGTTGCAGCGGGTAGATCCTGAGTCGGCACAGCGCATTCACGTTAACGACAGCCAGAGAATTCTGCGTGCGCTCGAGGTTTGGCTGGTTAGTGGAAAAAGCATGAGCTGGCACCGCCAGCGTCAGCAACAGCAGAAAGCACAAAGCACCAATTTGCCCTATACTGTGCATGCATTTGCCATTGCGCCGCAGTCGCGGGAGCTGTTGCACCAACGCATCGCCATGCGTTTTGAGCAGATGCTGGAACAAGGCTTTGTCGAAGAGGTCGAACAGCTGGTGCGTCGTGGCGATCTGCATGCAGGTTTGCCGTCAATGCGCGCGGTAGGCTATCGGCAAGTCTGGGACTATCTGCACGGACTCGATAGCTATCAGACAATGCGTGACAAGGGGATTGCCGCTACCCGGCAGCTGGCCAAACGGCAATTCACCTGGCTGCGCAGCTGGCAAGAGCTGGAGTGGATTGACAGCCTTGATCCCGACCCGCTTGCGCAGGTCTTGAAAAAACTATAACCGGACGCCATTTAACCGGAGTCCACCTTTGCAGCATGTGAATTGACACTGCCGCACTATTTTTCCTTACCTGGAGTACATGATCATGTCAAAAGGGCACAGCTTACAAGACCCTTACCTCAACCTGCTGCGCAAGGAGCGCATCCCCGTCTCCATCTACCTGGTCAACGGCATCAAGCTGCAAGGACAGATCGAGTCATTCGACCAGTTTGTCATTCTGCTGAAGAATACCGTCAGCCAAATGGTTTACAAGCACGCAGTGTCTACCGTGGTGCCAAGCCGCCCGGTGCGCCTGCCCGGACCGGACGAAGAGCAGGACAATCCGGTTGATGAATAAAGGGTTCATATCTTGAGCCCTGCACAAGAGCAACAGGCAGAGCGCACATTACTGGTACATCTGGATGGTGTGCGCACTGACGAGCATACTGACCCTGCCGAGTTCATGGAGCTGGCTTTGTCCGCCGGTGCGGAAGTGGTCGAACTGGTCAGGGTGATGCTGCATCAGCCGACCGCACGATTTCTTATTGGTGCTGGCAAGGTTGACGAGCTGGCCCGACAGATAGAAGACCAGGCCGTTGAGCTGGTCATTTTCAATCAGAACCTAACCCCCAGCCAGGAGCGCAACCTTGAGCGCGCACTTGGCTGCCGGGTGCTCGACCGGGTCGGGCTGATCCTCGATATCTTTGCCCAGCGCGCCCATACCCACGAGGGCAAGCTGCAGGTCGAGCTGGCCCAGCTGGAGCACATCAGTACCCGCCTGGTGCGCAGCCGGACAGACCTGAGCCGCCAGCAGGGTGGTATTGGTCTGCGCGGGCCGGGCGAGACCCAGCTGGAAAGCGACCGTCGCCTGTTGCGGGTGCGCATGCGCCAGATCCGCAGCCGGCTGGAGAAAGTCCGCAACCAGCGCGAGCTGGCCCGTCGCGGCCGGCGCCGGGCGGAAATTCCGGCGGTTTCGCTGGTTGGTTACACCAACGCCGGCAAGTCCACCTTGTTCAACATGCTGACCGAAGCCAGCGTCTATGCGGCTGACCAGCTGTTCGCCACACTGGACCCGACGGTGCGTCGGCTTGAGCTGGAAAATGTCGGTCCGGTCACGCTGGTTGATACGGTTGGCTTTATCCGCTATTTGCCGCACAAGCTGGTTGAGGCCTTCCGGGCGACCCTGGAAGAGTCGGCAAGCGCCGATCTGCTATTGCATGTGATAGATGCTGCCGCTGAGCAGCGTGATGAACAGGTGGAGCAGGTCCAGGCAGTGTTGGCAGAAATTGGCGCTGGTGATGTCCAGGTGCTTGAGGTTTACAACAAGATCGACCTGCTGGATGCCGTTGAACCGCACATACAGCGTGACGGCGAGGGTGTCCCGGTGCGGGTCTGGCTGTCGGCGCAACAAAACGACGGTCTTGACCTGCTGTTGCAAGCGATCAGCGACTGTCTTGGGCATGAGTTGTTTCAGGGCCGGCTCAGCTTGCCGCCACAGATGGCGCGCTTGCGGGCGCTGCTGTTTGCCGCGGATGCGGTTCTGGCAGAAGAACACACGGAGCAGGGTGATGCACTGCTCGATGTACGTCTGCCGCGGGTTACACTGAACCGGTTGCTTAGCGCTGAAGAGCTGAAATTTGATGAATTTGCGCAGCGCTTTGTCCTGAAAGCGGATTGAGCCCATGACGTTGGCCGCCGACTGCATTACAATGTGCGCATTTTGTGTCCATACGGGCAGCCTTGTGTGGCTGTCAAACAAATTTGATGGAGAACGCTATGGCCTGGAATGAGCCGGGTGGCAACTCGAACGACCAGGATCCCTGGGGTAACCGCAACAACAAGGGCGGTGGTGGCGGTGGCCGGCAGGGACCTCCTGACCTGGATGAAGCCTTGCGCAAACTGCAAGACAATCTGAACGGGATTTTTGGCGGCAAGAAAAAGTCGTCCGGCAAGGGTTCGGGTGGCGGCTTTGGAGTCGTCCTGCTGGCCTTGGTGCTGCTGGGTGGTTTCTGGCTGTATAACGCCATCTATGTGGTGGATGAGCAGGAGCAGGCGGTCATCCTGCGTTTTGGCAAGTACCACCAGACGGTGGGGCCGGGCCTGAACATCTATTTTCCGCCGATTGAAAGCAAGTTCCAGCACAACGTGACCCGTGAGCGTGCCTATAGCCGTCAGGGGCCCATGCTGACCGAAGATGAAAACATCATCGAGGTTCCGCTGACCGTACAGTACAAGATCAGTAACCTGCAGGATTTTGTACTTAACGTCGAGGGGCCGGAAATCAGTCTGCAACATGCAACCGAAAGTGCCCTGCGCCACGTGGTGGGCTCCACCGTGATGGACCAGGTACTGACCGAGGGGCGTGAATTGCTGGCGGTTGATGTACACGAGCGCCTGCAGCGCTTCCTTGACCTTTACCGCACCGGTATTGCCGTGACCCAGGTCAACGTGCAGAACGCCCAGGCACCGCGCGAAGTGCAGGAAGCCTTTGACGACGTGATCCGTGCCCGCGAAGACGAACAGCGGGAAAAGAACAATGCTGAAACCTACGCTAACGGCGTGGTACCGGAAGCCCGTGGTCTGGCCCAGCGTATCCTGGAAGAAGCCAACGGTTACCGCGACGAAGTGATTGCCCGGGCCGAGGGTGAGTCCGAGCGCTTCGTCAAGCTGCTGGCCGAATACCACAAGGCGCCGGAAGTGACCCGTCAGCGCCTGTATCTGGAAACCATGGAAGAAATGTACAGCAACTCGAGCAAGGTTCTGCTGGGTGGCGAGCAGGGTCAGAACAGCCTGATGTATTTGCCGCTGGACAAGCTGATGGAGGGCCGTGGTACTGCGGTTGCACCTGCACGCACCGTCGAGTCGGCAGCCCCGTCGGTCAGCCAGGAAGTGCCGGTCAGCACCGAAACCCTGTCACGTACCCTGCGTAGCCGGAGCCGATAAATGAACAATAAGTCTCTTTTTACCCTGATTGCCGGCGCCGTGCTGGCGCTGGTAGCCTGGAACTGTTTCTATATCGTGGCGCAAACCGAGCGTGCGGTACTGCTGCAGTTTGGTAAGGTTTCCGAGTCCGATGTACAGCCTGGGCTGCACATGAAGATTCCTTACGTTAACCAGGTACGCAAGTTTGATGGCCGCCTGTTGACTCTGGATGCTCCGACCCAGCGTTTCCTTACCCTGGAAAAAAAGGCCGTAATGGTTGACGCCTTCGCCAAATGGCGTGTGGCCAGTGCCGACCAGTATTACACCGCCACTTCAGGCATGAAGCAGGTGGCCGACGAGCGTCTGGCGCGCCGTCTTGAAGCCGGCCTGCGTGACCAGTTTGGTAAGCGCACCCTGCACGAGGTGGTCAGTGGCCAGCGTGACGAGCTGATGGCCAACATCACTGCCTCGCTGGATCGCCTGGCACGCAAGGAGCTGGGCATCGAGATCATTGACGTGCGGGTCAAGTCGATCGACCTGCCGCGCGAGGTCAACCGCAGCGTATTTGAACGGATGAGCTCCGAGCGGGCACGGGAAGCACGTGAACACCGGGCCAAGGGCAAGGAGCTGGCCGAAGGTATTCGCGCCGACGCCGACCGTCAGCGCCGTGTACTGCTGGCCGAAGCCTACCGTGAAGCCGAAGAAATCCGCGGTGACGGCGATGCCCGTTCTACGGCAATCTACGCTCATGCGTTTGGTCAGGATGCGGATTTTTACGCTTTCTACCGCAGCTTGCAGGCATACCGGGACAGCTTTTCCAGCAAGAGCGACGTGCTGGTGCTGACACCTGACAGTGAGTTCTTCCGCTTCATGCAGAAGAAGTAAGCTGGTTGCTGTTTCATGGCCCCGCCTGGTGCGGGGCTTTTTTATGTCCGGCTGAAGGCCGTCAACATGCCGTGCATTCCCCATGCCGGCAACCGGATCCGGATTTTGCTGTGGTTGCGTGCGGCTTGTGCGTATCTTTGTGCAGGCGTAGCCCCGATGGGCTGCGCTGGTGCTAAAAAGCTATAAAGAGGCGGGAAATTTTGTTAGAATCCGCGTCTGTATGTAAAACTGCAAACCAATCCCAAGCGAAGGCGGCCGCAGCGGCTGCGTGCAGGACAAACCGGGGGCGCCCGGTTTTTTTACGTTTATCCCGATGGTATGCAAGCCGTGCTGCGTGACAGCAAAATCAAGGGTGGAAGAGGAAAAAATGGCAACTCCGGAGCGTTGGTTACTGCCTGACGGCATCGAAGAGGTTTTACCGCGTCAGGCGGCACGTGTCGAACAGTCACGCCGCCAGGCACTGGATCTGTTTGCCGCCTGGGGCTACGAATATGTAGTGACCCCGCATATCGAGTTTCTTGACTCCCTGCTGACCGGAGTCGGCAAGGAGCTGGCCCTGCGTACATTCAGCGTGACTGATCCGTTGAGTGGCCAGCTGATGGGCTTTCGTGCCGACATCACACCGCAGGTTGCCCGCATGGATGCCCATAGCTTGCGCCGTGAAGGTCCAAGCCGGCTGTGCTATGCCGGCAGCGTGGTGCATGCCAGGCCGCGGGCGCTGAGTACGTCACGCAGCCCGATCCAGCTCGGCGCCGAGCTTTATGGTGACTCCAGCCTGGCGGCCGACATCGAGGTGATCAGCCTGATGCTGGAGACCCTGCAGCAAGCGCGCATTGACGACCTGCACCTGGACCTGGGCCATGTCGGTGTATTCCGCGGACTGGCCAAGGCAGCGAACCTGTCACCGCAGATCGAGGAACAACTGTTTGCCGCCCTGCAGCGCAAGGCGGTTACCGACGTGGCAGAACTGACGGCGGACTTGCCAGCCGAGCTGGCCGGAATGCTCAAGGCATTGTGCACGTTGTGTGGCGGACGAAAAATGCTTGAGCAGGCGCGCCAGGTACTGGCCGCGGCTCCCCGCTCCGTGCGTGAGGCGCTGGAGCAGCTGGAACAACTGGCCGGGGTATTGGCCCAGCGCTACCCGGAACTGCCGGTTTATTTTGATTTGAGCGAGCTGCGCGGTTACAACTACCACACCGGTGTGGTATTTGCCGCCTTTGTGCCTGGGGTGGGGCAGTCAATCGCCCAGGGCGGCCGTTATGACGATATTGGCGCGGTCTTTGGCCGTTCGCGTCCGGCCACCGGTTTTTCTACCGACCTGAAAACCCTGGTGGGCCTGGGGCGCCCTGTCGAGCAGGCGCAGCGCCAGGCAGTCTGGGCGCCGGCTGATAATGATGCAGCGCTCTGGCAAGTCGTCTGCGCGCTCAGGGCGCAGGGTGAAACCGTCATTCAGGCGTTGGCAGGACAAGGCCCGGAGAGTGCGTCAGGCGCCGGTTGTGATCGCCAGCTGGTTCAGCGCAATGGCCAGTGGTTGGCGGAAAAGATTTAAATAAAGGCGCTGCCGGATGTTTTTCGGCGGCGGATATTTTGTGCTAAGAGGGCAACTACCTATGGGTAAGAATGTGGTCATCCTCGGCACCCAGTGGGGTGACGAAGGCAAGGGCAAAATTGTCGATCTGTTGACAGACCAGGCGCAAGCCGTGGTGCGTTTCCAGGGCGGCCACAATGCCGGACACACGCTGGTGATTGATGGCGAGAAAACCATCCTGCACCTGATTCCGTCTGGCATCCTGCGCGACAATGTTGAGTGCATGATTGGTAACGGTGTCGTGCTGGCGCCAGATGCCCTGCTCAAGGAAATTACCAAGCTGGAAGAAAAGGGCATTCCGGTGCGCGAGCGTTTGCGCATCAGCCCCTCCTGCACCCTGATCCTGCCCTATCATGTGGCGCTGGACCAGGCACGCGAAGCGGCACGTGTTGAGGGCAAGATCGGTACCACCGGCCGTGGCATCGGTCCGGCCTATGAAGACAAGGTGGCCCGGCGCGGCCTGCGTGTCGGAGATCTGTTTAACGCCGAGCGCTTTGCCGTCAAGCTGAAAGAGGTCATGGACCTGCACAATTTTGCGCTGGAGCACTTCTACAAGGTTGAGCCGGTCTGCTATGACACAGTCCTGAAAGACACTCTGGCCTATGCCGGGATCCTCAAGCCGTTGATGCAGGATGTAACCGCGCGCCTGCACGAGCTGCGCAAACAGGGTGCTCACATCATGTTTGAAGGTGCCCAGGGAGCGCTGCTGGATATCGACCACGGTACCTATCCGTACGTCACCAGCTCCAGCACCACCGCAGGCGGTACCGCAACCGGTTCCGGCTTTGGTCCGCTGTATCTGGATTACATCCTTGGCATTACCAAGGCCTACACTACGCGTGTCGGCTCCGGTCCGTTCCCGACCGAACTGTTCGACGACATTGGCGCCCGTCTGGCAGAAAAAGGCCACGAGTTTGGTTCTACCACCGGTCGTGCCCGCCGCTGTGGCTGGTTTGATGCGGTGATCCTGCGCCGTACTGCCGAAATCAACAGTATTTCCGGCCTGTGCCTGACCAAGCTGGATGTGCTGGACGGGCTGGAAACCGTAAAAATTTGCGTGGCGTACAAAAATGCCGCCGGCGAGCTGCTGTCCGATGCGCCAACCGAAGCTGACAGTTACGACGAACTGGTTCCTGTCTACGAAGAAATGCCCGGCTGGAACGAATCCACCCTGGGCGCGACGTCCATGGATCAGCTGCCCGCGAATGCCCGGGCCTATGTCGAACGTTTGCAAGAGCTGGTCGGCACGCCGATTGACATTGTCTCGACCGGTCCCGACCGCAACGAAACCATCGTTTTGCGCCATCCGTACGCCTGATTGCGCTGACAGTAAAAAAACCGGCCCTGTGCGAGCAGTGGCCGGTTTTTTTATGTCTTTATCTCCCTGCTGGACTAAAGGAGGCGCTGAACAAACCCCATCCCCAGCGCATATCTTGGTAAAATAGCC
>CAYMXO010000005.1:40755-78561 GCA_964394445.1 uncultured Thiopseudomonas sp. | reverse complement strand
GGGGGAGGGTGGCGATGCTGTGCATCGCTGCGTGCGTTTCGCACGCAAAACCGAGTCTACCAACCTGCCAACACCGACTCTTCATCGCAAGACAAACAGCCAAAAGCGCAGCCAGCACGCGACAGCAGCCCGCCGCAGGCGGGCCAATCTCCCCGACAATGTCTGCGGTGTATTTGGGTCAGGCTGGAGTCTGTGCAACGCATCAGTGAGGTGCCGAAGCGTGCTTCGGCGCCGAAACGTAGCGGCAGCACAGACTCCAACCTGCCCCATTCACTGCAAGACAAAAAAATCAAAAATACCCCTGGCGTTTTTTCTCTTCCATCGAGCCGGCCCCGTCATGGTCAATCACCCGGCCCTGCCGCTCGGATGTGCGTGTCAGCAGCATTTCCTGGATGATCTCCGGCAGGGTGCTGGCGGTAGACTCTACAGCTCCGGTCAGCGGATAGCAGCCGAGGGTGCGGAAACGTACGCTTTTCTTCTGGATGCGGGCCTTTTCTTCCACGCTCAAATGCTCAAGGATACGCTCGTCATCGATCAAAATCAGGGTGCCGTCACGCTCGATTACCTCGCGTTCGGCAGCAAAGTACAGCGGCACGATCGGAATGCCTTCCAGATAGATGTACTGCCAGATATCCAGCTCGGTCCAGTTCGACAGTGGGAACACCCGGATCGACTCGCCCTTGTTGATCTTGCCGTTGTAAATGTTCCACAGCTCGGGACGCTGGTTCTTCGGGTCCCAGCGGTGCTTGCTGTCGCGAAAGGAATACACCCGCTCCTTGGCGCGGGACTTTTCTTCGTCGCGTCGGGCACCACCAAAGGCGGCATCAAAGCCGTACTTGTCCAGAGCCTGTTTCAGGCCTTCGGTTTTCATGATGTCGGTATGCCTGGCGCTGCCATGCACAAAAGGATTGATGTCCTGCTCAATGCCGTCCGGGTTGATGTGGGTGAGCAGGTCCAGCTCAAAATCCTGCACCATGCGCTCGCGGAAACGGTACATCTCCTGAAACTTCCAGCGTGTATCCACATGCAGCACCGGAAATGGCAGCTTGCCCGGATAGAATGCCTTGCGCGCCAGGTGCAGCATCACGGCCGAGTCTTTGCCGATCGAGTAAAGCATGACCGGGTTGTCAAATTCCGCGGCCACTTCGCGAATGATGTGAATGCTTTCTGCTTCCAGTTGTTTCAGGTGGGTCAGGGTGTCTGCCATGAGATGCTCGCAACAATCCGGCTGTAAAAAGATTGGAGTGAACTCTAGCGTGCCTGGGTGTTATAACCAAGCGGTTATCAATACTGATATGGAATTAAGATATTCGGCAGAAGCAAAGGGAGGTGCAGGCGGTTTTGTCTGGTTCCAGGCTGGTTGCCGGGCATTCAGGTTGGCAGTCGCCGCGCCCTGTCGCCGATATGGGGGCGTTGCTTTCTGCTGCAGAAGCGCAACGCCACGCCGCATCAGCAGGTATGCTGCTGGCTTATGGTTACGCCGGATTGGGGCACTCCACATATTCATGCCCGATGCCAAACTGCCCGGCAATCCACTCGCCCAGCGCCTGCACTCCGTAACGTTCGGTCGCATGGTGGCCGGCAGCAAAGTAGGAGATGCCGTTTTCCAGCGCACTATGGGTGCTGTGCTCGGAGATTTCACCGGTGATAAAGGCATCCACGCCGGCGTCAATGGCGTGGTTGATATAGCTTTGCGCGCCACCGGTGCACCAGGCGACCGTCCGGATTGGCCGGCCGGCATCAATCACCATGGGGGGGCGCTGCAACGCCCGGTCGATCAGTGCGGCAAATTCCATGCTGGCAAGGGGCTGCGGCAGCTCACCGATCAGGCCGATACTGCGCGGATTGCCGGCCTCAAGGGGGCCGGTAACCGACAGGCCGAGACGTTTGCCCAGCTGCACATTGTTGCCCACTTCGGGGTGCGTATCCAGCGGCAGGTGATAGGCAATCAGGTTGATGTCATGCTGTAGCAGGCTTTTCAGGCGACGCTGCTTCATGCCTGTGACGACCGGGTTTTCACCTTTCCAGAAATAGCCGTGATGCACCAGAATGGCATCGGCTTCGCGTTCAATGGCCGCGTCAAGCAGTGCCTGGCTGGCAGTCACACCGGAAACGATACGGCGTATTTGCGGGCGCCCCTGCACCTGCAGGCCGTTGGGGCAATAATCGCTGATGCTGGAAGTTTCCAGGTAGTCGTCGAGTGCAGCCAGCAGCGCTTTGGTACTGATACCCATGTCCTTGCTCCGTAAATGATTTGCGCACATTATCGCCCGTTTCAGGCAGGGCGTCATGCCGGTGCTATCCGGTGCTACAGGTGTCTTGCCGGCTATCGAAAATATCGCATACTTGGGCACAATCAGCCGGGACGACTATAATGCCGTTTTGCTTTGTACAGGCATCAACAATTAAGGGACTTGTATGCGAGAACTGTTGCGCCAACTGGGTTGGCCGGTACTGACCGGTGTCTTGATCGCACTGGTCATTATGAGCTGGTTTCCCGAGCAGCTGGGGCTGCCCGTGCTGCGGAAGGCCCCGCAGGTAGAGGCGGTCGGGCCTGAATCCTACGCCGGAGCCGTCAGCTATGCTTCTCCTGCCGTAGCCAACCTGTACAGCACCAAGGTGACCAGCGAGCCGATCCACCCGCTGTTTTCCGACCCTTCTTTGCGGCATTTTTTTGGTGACAGCCTGCCACAGCAGCGCCGGCTTGAATCAAGCCTGGGCTCGGCAGTGATCATGAGCCGGGAAGGCTATTTGCTGACCAATAACCACGTCATTGCCGGTGCTGAACAGATTGTGGTTGCGCTCAAGGATGGCCGTGAAACCCTGGGCCGGATCATCGGTACTGATCCGGAGACCGACCTTGCCGTATTGAAAATCGATTTGCCCGATCTGCCAGTGATCAGTCCGGGCAAGTCAGACAAGGCGCGTATCGGGGATGTGGCGCTGGCAATCGGTAACCCCTTTGGTGTCGGTCAGACGGTTACCATGGGTATCGTCAGCGCCACCGGGCGCAATCAGCTGGGTATCAATACCTATGAAGACTTTATCCAGACCGACGCCGCGATCAATCCGGGTAACTCCGGCGGTGCGCTGGTGGACGCCAGCGGGCGTCTGCTGGGCATCAATACGGCAATTTTTTCACGCAGTGGCGGTTCGCAGGGAATAGGTTTTGCCATTCCGGTCAAGCTGGCACTGAGCGTGATGGAATCCATCATTGAGCATGGTCAGGTGGTGCGTGGCTGGCTTGGGCTGGAGGTGCAGGCGCTAACTCCGGAGCTGGCGGAAACCTTCGACTTGCAACAGCGTACAGGGATTCTTGTCGCAGGGGTGCTGCGCGATGGGCCTGCTGCGCAGGCAGGCTTGTTGCCGGGGGACATTATTCTTTCGATTGCCGGAGAGGCTGCGGTGGACGGGCGCAGCTCGATGAATCAGGTCGCAAACATGCAGCCCGGCGAGCCGGTAGAGATGGAGGTGTTGCGTCAGGGTAATGCGCTGCTGTTGCTGGCCGAGGTTGGCATGCGGCCGATCATTGCCGGGCCACAGCAGTAGGCAGGACGCCTGCGCAACCCGCATGGGTTACGCAGGCAGCAGAAGCCCGAATCAATCTTTTTTCAGACCAAAGTTCTCATCCAGGGTACCGACTTCACCTTCCTGCTTGTTGGCGTAGTCGCGCGGTGGCTCAGGTACCGTCTCTTCGTCAGCGGGCTGTGCCGGTGCAGGGGTTTCAGCTTCAGCAGCTTCAGCTTCCGGCTCGGCACCCACAGTGGCAGCCGCCTGTTGCGGCTGCTCCAGCGCCTTGGTGTCGACCAGACTGTTCAGTAGGCGTTGACGGGTTCCTTCGTCCAGTGCCAGGCGTTCGGCCGATTGCAACAGGTGCTCTTGCACGTTCTGATAGTTTTCGGTCAGTTTGTTGACCAGCTCGGCGGTCGTGCTAAAGTGTGCCACGACTTCATCCTGGTAACTGTCAAACTGTTGTTGCAGGTCGTCCAGCCGGCTTTTGGTCTGGGCGGCCGGCGCGTTGTTGCGCATCATGCGGCTGACCAGCAAGGTCGCGGCAATACCAACAATGAAACTCAGTAGTGGAAGTAACCAGACGGGAATTGAGTTGTCCACGGAATATCCTCTTCGGGTGATCAATGAAAGCCCGGCGCCTGTATGTGGCACAGTCTGCATGTGGTGCATAGAATAGCGCAAACTGGCGGGCCATGTTGCAACATCAAGTGTAACTATTGGCCAGCAGAAACTTTTTTGCAATCAGACAAAACGACATGCGGAGGCTAAGGCGCAGAGTGTTAGTACGTGAAGAGCGGGTAATGGTTCCGGGACCAGCCGGGAATCTGGAAGCCATGTATCTGGCAACAGAGGGCGCAAGGGCCGTTGCACTGCTGTGCCATCCAAACCCGCAGCAGGGCGGCACCATGCTCAACAAGGTGGTTTCAACCCTGCAGCGCACTGCGCGGGATCACGGCCTGGCCACGCTCAGGTTCAACTACCGTGGCACTGGCAAGAGCGCGGGCGTGCATGATATGGATAGCGGCGAAGTTGATGATGCAGAGGCGGCATTGGCCTGGCTCTGCGAGCGTCACCAGGGTTTGCCGGTCTATCTGTTCGGTTTTTCTTTTGGCGGCTTTGTTGCAGCCAGCCTGTCCGGCCGGCTTGAGCTGCAGGGCGCGCCAGCCGCACAGATCTGTCTGGTGGCACCGGCGGCGATGCGCATCCGGACTCCGCACTGGATTGCCGGGCAGGGCCGCCTGACGGTGATTCAGCCGGAAGAGGATGAAGTCATTGATCCGCAACTGGTGTACGACTGGGCTGCGGCATTGCAGCGTCCCCATCAGTTGTGCCGGATTCCCCAAAGCGGACATTTTTTCCACGGCCGGTTGGTGGAGCTGAAAGAGTGTGTCGTGCAGCAGGTATTTCAGTAAGCCGCTGCCGTGGTGCGACAGGCGCAAGACGGGCAAGGACGTTGTTGCCGGCGCGGAAATTTTCTTGAACCCCAAGAGCAGCAAGACTAGAACAAGTGAGCAAGTTGATGAAAAAACGAGTGTTAACCGGCATTACCACCACGGGTACACCGCACCTTGGCAACTATGCCGGAGCGATCCGTCCGGCGATTGAGGCCAGCAGGTCGGACGATGTAGAGTCCTTTTATTTCCTGGCGGATTATCATGCGCTGATCAAGTGCGATGATCCGGCACGCATCCAGCAATCCCGCCTGGAAATTGCCGCAACCTGGCTGGCTGGCGGACTGGACCCGGAAAAAGCCACGTTTTATCGTCAATCGGACATTCCGGAGATTCCCGAGCTGACCTGGTTGTTGACCTGTGTTGCAGGCAAGGGGCTGCTGAACCGCGCCCATGCCTACAAGGCTGCGGTGGACCAGAACGAGGCAGCCGGCGAAGATCCGGATGCCGGCATCAGCATGGGTCTGTTCAGCTATCCGGTGTTGATGGCGGCAGACATCCTGATGTTTAACGCGAACCGGGTACCGGTCGGCCGCGACCAGATCCAGCACGTAGAAATGGCCCGTGATATCGGCCAGCGTTTTAACCACCTGTTTGGTGCCGGCCGTGAATTTTTTGTCATGCCTGAAGCACAGATTGCCGAGGAGGTGGCTACCTTGCCGGGGCTGGACGGACGCAAGATGTCCAAGAGCTATGACAACACCATCCCGCTGTTTTCCTCCGCCAAAGAACTGAAGGCGGCGATTGCCCGCATTGTCACTGACTCGCGCCTGCCCGGTGAGCCCAAGGACCCTGATGAATCGCACCTGTTTACCCTGTACAAGGCGTTTGCCAGTACGGAGCAGACCACACAGATGCATGCGGACCTGTGTGGCGGGCTTGCCTGGGGTGAGGCCAAGCAACGCCTGTTCGAGCTGCTGGACGGGCAGCTGGCGCAACCACGCGAGCGTTACCACGATTTGCTCGGGCGCCCGGATGACCTGGAAGACATCCTGCTGGCCGGGGCTGCCAGGGCGAGGACGATTGCCACACCGTTTCTGGCCGAGTTGCGGGAGGCGGTAGGGCTGAGCAGCTTCAGCCAGGTAGCGGTGACAACACAGAAGAAAGAGAAAAAGACGAAAAAAGCTGTGCGCGCGGTAAGTTTCCGTGATGATTCCGGCTTTCGTTTCCGGGTACTGGATGCTGCCGGCGAGGATATTCTGCTTTCGGTTGCCTTTGCGGATGGCCGTGCCGCGGGGATGGTGCTCAAGGCCTTGCAGGCAGGTGGGCTGGAGCTGCGCCAGGAAGGCTTGCAAATTCTGGCCATGCAGGGTGGTGAGCGCGTGGCCGAAAGCGCCGTGCTGGCTGACCAGGCAGCCTGTCAGCACGTGCTGGAAAGCCTGCGCGAGCTGGCGGCAGACTGACAGGCCTGTAAAGGCAATTCATCTACGCAATGCAGTGCAGGCCGGGCTGAAACCCGGCTTGTAGTACCGGGTCCGGGCTCTTCTTTTGGCGGGTTGTACACAATAAAAAAACGGGGCCTTGTGGGCCCCGTTTGCAGTTCAGGCACCCTTTAGGAACCCATCTGCTTTTCCTTGATTTCTGCCAGGGTTTTGCAGTCGATGCATTGGGTGGCAGTGGGGCGTGCTTCCAGACGGCGCAAACCGATTTCTACGCCACAGGCTTCACACCAGCCGTACTCTTCGTCCTCGATCAACTGCAGTGTCTCGTCAATTTTCTTGATCAGCTTGCGCTCGCGATCGCGGGTGCGCAGCTCCAGACTGAATTCTTCTTCCTGGCTGGCGCGGTCAGCAGGGTCGGGGAAGTTGGCCGCTTCGTCTTTCATGTAATTGACAGTGCGGTCGACTTCTTCACGCAGCTCCTGCTTCCAGGTGTTGAGGATTTCGACAAAGTGGGCGCGCATCTTCTCGCCCATGTACTCTTCGCCCTTGGCTTCTTTATAGGGGACAAAGGCGCGTGTCAGCTGACTACCGGATTGCTCTTCTTTCTTAGGCATAACTCAGTGCCTCCCACAACTAAAAAACTCGATGCAGATGCCTCTGCCGTTACAAGCCGGCGAAATTACCAGAAACTTCCGCCAATGGCCAGTGCAACTAGAGTATAAGGCGATTTAGTTGGCAATTCTGGTAAGTGAAAGCACGCTGGCTACTCCGGTACAGGGCCGAAGCAGTCGTGCAAACGCTAGTATTCACTGCCTTCGATGCAGCGTCCAAGCAGGGAAAACGGCTTGGCTTCCATGATTTCACAGTCGACAAACTTGCCGATCAGCAGCGGGTTGTCGCTGCGGAAGTTGACCACCCGGTTGAACTCGTTGCGGCCCTGCAGCATGCCCGGATCTTTTTTCGAATAGTCGGTGACCAGAATGCGCTGGATCTGGCCGACCATGCGCCGGCTGTGCTCAAAGCCTTGCTGTTGCAGGCGCTGTTGCAAAATGGACAGGCGTTCTTTTTTTACTTCTTCCGGGGTGTTGTCGGCCAGTTCGGCAGCCGGTGTCCCGGGGCGGGCGCTATATACAAAGGAAAACGAGAAATCAAAACCGATATCGGCGATCAGATTCATGGTTTGCTCAAAATCCTTGTCGCTTTCGCCGGGGAAGCCAACGATAAAGTCGGAACTGATCAGCATGTCCGGTACCGCTTTTTTCAGCTTGCGGATGCGGGATTTGTATTCCAGGGCAGTGTGATTGCGCTTCATGTTGGCCAGCACCCGGTCGGAGCCCGACTGCACTGGCAGGTGCAGATAGCGCACTAATTTGGGCAGGGTCGCATGGGCTTCGATCAGGGCGTCGGAAAATTCCAGTGGGTGTGAGGTGGTGTAGCGAATGCGCTCGATGCCGTCGATTTCCGAGACCAGCCGCAGCAGGTCGGCCAGGTCGATGATCTGGCCAATGCCGCCAACCACCAGCTCGCCACGGTAGCCGTTGACGTTCTGGCCAAGCAGGGTCACCTCACGCACGCCGTTGTCGGCCAGATGGCGGATTTCTTCCAGCACGTCGGCTGCCGGGCGGCTGACTTCCTCGCCGCGGGTATAGGGCACCACGCAGAAGGTGCAGTATTTGCTGCAGCCTTCCATGATGGAAACAAAAGCCGTCGGGCCGTCAACCCGTGGCTCGGGCAGGCGGTCGAACTTTTCAATTTCCGGGAAGGAAATGTCCACCTGGGCTTCGCCGGTGCTGCGTACCGCATCGATCATCTCCGGCAGGCGGTGCAGGGTTTGCGGACCAAATACCACGTCGACATAGGGCGCGCGATCGCGGATGGCGGCACCTTCCTGGCTGGCTACGCAACCTCCGACACCAATCACCAGCCCGGGGTTGGCCTGTTTCAGCTCACGCCAACGGCCCAGCTGGGAAAATACCTTTTCCTGGGCCTTTTCGCGGATCGAGCAGGTATTGAGCAAAATAACGTCTGCTTCAGCCGGGTTGTCGGTGGCTTCCATGGCTTCCTGTTCGCCCAGCAGGTCGGCCATGCGCGAGCTGTCGTACTCGTTCATCTGACAGCCGTGGGTTTCGATAAAGAGTTTTTTGGCCATGGAGGGGTCCTGTTGTGCAGAGATCAAACAAACGCGACATTATAGGTTGCGCGACCGGTTGCGGCAAAGCGCGTTGGTCCATTCTTGATCCTGGAAGGGGCTTATATTGTGGTCCTGTGTCCGGCAGGGCTGTGGTTGGGGTAACATATTGCCATCAAGTTCCTTCCAGGAGTGACCTTTCATGCATTGCCCGTTTTGTGGTGCCAACGATACCAAGGTGGTGGATTCGCGGCTGGTGGCCAATGGCGATCAGGTGCGCCGGCGCCGTGAGTGCATTTCCTGCACAGAGCGTTTTACCACTTTTGAGACTGCCGAGTTGCAGTTGCCGCGCCTGATCAAACAGGATGGCAGCCGGCAGCCGTTTGACGAAAACAAGTTGCGCGCCGGGATGATGCGCGCACTGGAAAAGCGCCCGGTCAGCCTTGAGCAGGTCGAAGAGGCGGTTGCCAACATCAAACGCAAACTGCGGGCCACCGGTGAGCGCGAAATCCAGTCTCTGGTGGCTGGCGAGCTGGTGATGAACGAGTTGCGCAAGCTGGACGAGGTGGCCTATATCCGTTTTGCTTCGGTGTACCGCCGTTTTCAGGACCTGAACGAATTTCGTGCCGAAATCGAACGCATGAGTCGCGAGCAGGCCGGAGAATGAGTTCCGCCCAGTGCTGGATGAGCCGGGCTTTGCAGCTGGCCGGCCAGGGGTTGTACTCAACCCATCCCAACCCGCGCGTCGGCTGTGTTCTGGTGCGTGATGGCAGGCTGGTTGGTGAAGGCTGGCACCCGCTGGCGGGCACACCGCATGCGGAAGTGCATGCCTTGCGCGCTGCTGGCGAGCTGGCGCGGGATGCTACGGCCTATGTGACACTGGAACCCTGTAGCCACCATGGGCGCACACCACCCTGCGCGCAGGCACTGGTAGATGCAGGGGTCGGCAAGGTTGTGGTGGCGATGCAGGATCCCAACCCGCAGGTGGCCGGACGCGGCCTGGAGCTGCTGCGCAGTGCGGGGATTGAAGTACAGCTGCTTGGTGGTGCCCTGCAGGAGCAGGCGCAGGAACTGAACCGTGGCTTTGCCAGGCGCATGCGTAATGGCTTGCCCTGGACGGTGGTCAAACTGGCCATGAGTCTGGACGGGCGTACCGCCATGGCCAGCGGTGAAAGCCAGTGGATCACCGGTCCGGCAGCCCGGGCCGATGTGCAGCGCTTGCGGGCGCGCAGCAGTGTGGTGGTCAGTGGCGCCGACACCGTGTTGCTGGATGGTGCGCGGCTGACGGTGCGGGCGGACCAGCTTGATCTGCCGGGGCCACAAAAGGCATTGGCCTTGCAGTGCCGGCGGATGCGGGTGGTTGTGGACGGGCGTTTGCGGGTGCCTTTTGACAGCCCTTTTTATCAGGAAGCCAATGCCTGGCTGGCCAGCTATCGTGTGCCGGTGGCCATGCCTGATGATGCCGGGCTGTTGCATTTGCCGGAACTGAACGGGCAAGTGGACCTGCGCGCGCTGCTGGAGTCCCTGGCGCGCGAGCATGAGGCGAATGAGGTGCTGGTAGAAGCCGGGCCACGGCTGGCCGGAGCCTTCCTGCAGGCCGGTTTGCTGGATGAGCTGGTGATTTATATGGCGCCGAAGCTGTTGGGCAGCGACGCCCGGCCTTTGCTTGATTTGCCCCTGCTGCGCATGGCGGATGCGGTGGATCTGAAAATTACCGATATGCGTGCGGTGGGGCAGGACTGGCGGATTAGTTGTCGGTTTTGAGCTGCGGGTTTGTTTGGGCTGTGGTGTCCGGGGTGGTTTTTGTGCTGTGGCGGCGGGGGTGTTGGGTTGGGAAGGTTTTGGCACTGTGGCGTCTGGACCGGCCGGAACGCTCCGTCAGGCTGCGCTGCGCTGATGCCTGACTCCGGTCCCGCCCGGCCCGAAATCTGCCGTGTGCTGGTGGGGGGTATCCCGCCTGTGGCGGGATGCTGTCGCATCGACCGGGGGCTGTCATCGGGAACTGATGTTCTGTTTTCTGTTGGATCGGCTTCAGCCGCGATCGGTGTGACGGCACAACGCCGAGGCTGAAACGCCGTACTGCGGCGGACGGATTCGTGGTTGGTTTTGTGTCTGACTGTTTGCGCTGGGCTATTGTTTTTGCGCTGCGGCGTCCGGGCCGGGCGGAACGCTCCGTCAGGCTGCGCTGCGCTGATGCCTGACTCCGGTCCCGCCCGGTCCGAAGTCTGCCGTGTGCGGGTGGGGGGTATCCCGTCTGTGGCGGGATGCTGTCGCATCGACTGGACGCTGTCATCGGGAACTGATGTCCTGCTTTTCTGTAGGAACGGCTTCAGCCGTGACCGGCGTGACGGCACAGCGCCGGAGCTGAAACGCTGTGCTGCGGCGGACGGATTCGTGGATTGGTTTTGTGTCTGACCGCTTGCGCTGGGCTGGTACTTTTATATTGTGGTGTCCGGGCCGGCCGGGACGCTGCGTCAGGCTGCGCTGATGCCTGACTCCGGTCCCGGCCGGCCCGGGGATTGCCTTGCATCGGCCCCGCCATCCGGGATGGCGGGGCGCTGGTGGTACGCAGGTTTGCTGGTTTAGGGGTACAGTCCGCGCAGTTCGCGTACCTGCAGGATGCGGGTGCAGGCGGTGATGAAGGCGGCGGTGCGCAGGGTTACCTGGTGCTCGGCGGCGGTGGCGGAGACCGTTTTGTAGGCCTTGTCCATGATGGCTTCCAGGCGCTGGTTGATTTCCTCCTCGTTCCAGTAAAAATTGGCCGAGTTTTGCACCCACTCAAAGTAGCTGACGGTGACGCCGCCGGCATTGGCCAGCACGTCGGGAACCACCATCACCCCGTTGGCGGTGAGAATGTCGTCGGCTTCCGGGGTGGTCGGGCCGTTGGCGCCTTCGACAATGATGCGGGTTTTGATTTTGCCGGCATTGTCTTTGGTAATCTGTCCTTCCAGCGCGGCCGGAATCAGGATATCGGATTCAACTTCCCAGAATGCTTCGTTACTGATGCTTTCTACGTTGGGTTTGCCGGCGACACCGCCATGGGCCTGAACGTGTTCGATCAGTGGGCCGATTTGCAGGCCGTCGGGGTTGTAAACGGTGCCGGTATGATCCTGTACCGCGACTACTTTGGCGCCCTGTTCGCAGAACAGCCGGGCAGCTGTGCTGCCGACGTTGCCAAAGCCCTGGATGCAGATGCGGGCGCCGCACAGGTCGATGCCGGCATCACTGGCTGCGGCGGCACCGACGATGAATACGCCACGCCCGGTCGCCTCGACCCGGCCCAGGCTGCCGCCGATGGCAATCGGCTTGCCGGTGACAATGCCGGGACAGTCCTTGCCGGCGTTCATTGAATAAGTATCCATCATCCAGGCCATGGTCTGGGCGTTGGTATTGACGTCGGGGCCGGGAATGTCTTTTTCCACGCCGATAAAGTCACTGATTTCGTTGATGTAGCGGCGGGTGATGCGCTCGACTTCATTCCTTGAGTAGTTGCGCGGATTGAAGCGGATGCCGCCCTTGGCGCCGCCGTAGGGCAGGCCGACCACTGCAGTCTTGACCGACATCCAGGCTGACAGGGCCATTACCTCGGACAGGGTGACGTCCTGATGGTAGCGGATGCCGCCCTTGCCCGGGCCGCAGTTCAGGCTGTGCTGTACGCGGTAGCCTTCGAAGTGGGCAATACTGCCATCATCCAGAAGAACCGGAATATCCACCACCAGAATTTTTTCCGGATGCTTGAGGGTGCCGACCCACTTGCCCAGTTCGCCCAGAAAGGGAGTAACCCGGTCAACCTGTTCCAGGAAAATACCCCAGGGACCGGGGTTTTCTGCGTCAAGATAGGATGGAATATAACTGCTCGTTTGCTGTGTCATGCTCACACCGTTGTGGTTTTTATATAGGTTGTTTTGCGAAATAAATTTGCCCGGCAAGTGCGAGCAAATAGCGCATATTACCCACAATTATAGTGTTGGGATAATTTTAACCGGTGCGTGTAGGCGCATTTATTGCGAACAATGGGTGTAAAGCTGGCAAGTGGCTAGTTAAAGAAACGAGCGCTGAAGACTTGAAAAGCGTGTAGATTCAAGTGTTTGTTGATGAGTTCTAAGCAGGAGTCCAGATGATGCTGTGGTACGGAGTCGCATCGCCCGGTTGCAGGCTATCCGGCCAGGCCTTGCACCTGGCCGGACAGGTGTCAGGCAGTCACTTCTACCACATCTTCGGCCTGCAGGCCTTTTTCCCGGGCGACCACGTTGTACTCGACGCGCTGGCCTTCAACCAGGATGCGGTGGCCTTCGCCACGGATGGCGCGGAAATGAACAAAGATGTCGTCTCCGTTATCGCGGGAAATGAAGCCAAACCCTTTGGTGGTGTTGAACCACTTGACGGTACCGGTTTCGCGTTCCACATCTTCTTCCTGGTAGTCGTCTGTGGAGGTGCCGGATGAGGACGGCGCATGGTTATGTACGGAGCTTTGTGTTGTCGCTGTTTGTCGCCCGGAAAACAGATAAAAAATGGTACCTGCTGCAGTCAGCGCCAAACTGATTATGGGTAAAACGGGTAAATCAATAAAAAGGTTGGTGGCCTGGGTCGCCGTGGCGGCAATCAGGAGTGATGAGGTAACAAGACAGAGCGGATTGGACATGGTGGATCAACTCGTTAACGGATAAAGAAAATATTTGTCATCAGCCATGCCCGGCATGTTGCCGGAATTGTCGTACAGAGGATTATGCAATTGCCGGGAAATGACGAATTCCCGGCAATGCGGCCTGTAATGGCTGATCCGCTATTAAACCGCAAAGCTTGATCCGACTCAAACGGGGACTTGCTTTTTGTAATTGCCGATGAAGAGCCGGCACCTCGCGGGGTGCGCGAGGGTTGTCCGGGCAAGAGCTGACCAAACCGGTGATTTGCATCTGGCGGACAGGGCCGGCCATGGTAGCCGGGAGTGGAAAGCTATATAATGTGCCGTTTTCGGGATGACCGGCGCTGCCGGTCTGGCAAGTTGCAGAAAGCTGTGTCAGCAGCGCTTGCTACCGCTTAATTTATAGAACAATCCGGGAAGTGAACAAGATTATGATGCGCAGCCATTATTGCGGCCACCTGAACGCCGGCCTAGAAGGTCAAACCGTTACCCTGTGTGGATGGGTCCACCGTCGCCGTGACCACGGTGGCGTGATTTTTCTGGATATCCGTGACCGCGAAGGTCTGGCGCAGGTGGTGTTCAATCCGGATAACGTGGACACTTTTGCTCTGGCAGACCGGGTGCGCAGCGAGTATGTGGTCAAGGCGACCGGGGTGGTACGCCGTCGCCCGGAAGGTGCCACCAATCCAAACCTGGCCAGCGGCGAGATTGAAGTGATTGCCGACAGCCTGGAAATCCTCAGCCAGGCTGACACGCCGCCGTTCCCGCTGGACGAGCACTCCGATGTGGGTGAAGAAACCCGTCTGCGCTTCCGTTATATCGACTTGCGCCGTCCTGAAGTGGCCGACAAGCTCAAGCTGCGCTCACGCATCACCAGCAGCATCCGCCGCTTCCTCGATGACAACGGCTTTCTGGATGTGGAAACCCCGATCCTGACCCGCGCCACTCCGGAAGGCGCCCGCGACTACCTGGTACCCAGCCGTACCCACCAGGGCAGCTTCTTTGCCCTGCCGCAGTCGCCACAGCTGTTCAAACAGCTGCTGATGGTGTCCGGTTTTGACCGCTACTACCAGATTGCCAAGTGCTTCCGCGATGAAGACCTGCGTGCCGATCGTCAGCCCGAATTTACCCAGATCGATATCGAAGCCAGCTTCATTGAAGAGTCCGACATCATGGGCACCAGCGAGCAGATGATCCGCAACCTGTTCAAGGAAGTGCTGGATGTGGAACTGGGCGAGTTCCCGCACATGCCATACGAAGAAGCCATGCGCCGCTTCGGCTCCGACAAGCCGGACCTGCGTATTCCGCTGGAGCTGGTGGATGTGGCCGACCAGCTGAAAGATGTTGAGTTCAAGGTCTTCAGCGGTCCGGCCAGCGACCCCAAGGGGCGCGTTGCCGCCTTGCGCGTGCCCGGTCAGGGCGCCATGCCGCGCGGCCAGATTGACGACTACACCAAATATGTCGGCCTGTACGGTGCCAGAGGGCTGGCTTACATCAAGGTCAACGAACGCGCCAAAGGTGCTGAAGGTTTGCAGTCGCCCATCGTCAAGTTTATTCCCGAGGAAAACCTCAACACCATTCTGGACCGCGTGGGTGCGGTAGACGGTGATATCGTTTTCTTTGGTGCCGACAAGGCGCAGGTGGTCAGCGACGCACTGGGTGCATTGCGTATCCGCCTTGGTCACGATCTGAACCTGCTGACCTGTCAGTGGGCGCCGCTGTGGGTGGTGGATTTCCCGATGTTCGAGGAAAATGACGACGGCTCGCTCAGCGCGCTGCATCACCCCTTCACTTCGCCCCAATGCTCCGCCGACGAGCTGAAAGCCAATCCGGCTGCGGCGCTGTCACGGGCTTACGACATGGTGCTCAACGGTACCGAACTGGGTGGTGGTTCCATCCGCATCCACGACCGTACGATGCAGCAGACCGTGTTTGACGTGCTGGGTATCGATGAGGCCGAGCAGAAAGAAAAATTCGGCTTCCTGCTGGATGCCCTGCGTTTTGGTGCGCCACCCCATGGTGGTCTGGCGTTTGGCCTGGACCGTCTGGTCATGCTGATGACCGGAGCCAGCTCGATTCGTGAAGTGATTGCTTTCCCGAAAACCCAGAGCGCGGCCTGTGTCATGACCCAGGCGCCCGGTACTGTGGATGCCAAGCAGCTGCGTGAGCTGAATATCCGCTTGCGTGAGCAGGTGAAAGCTGAAGGTTGATTTTTACCTTGCGGTTGCTCGGGGCTGGATCAGGCCGGCTTAAAGCTACGCTTCACCTTTCGAAGCAAGCTTCGAGAGGCTCGCTGAGGCTTTAGCCAGCCTGACCCGGCCCCATGCACCGCGTGTTGTGGGGGAGGGGGTGGCCCGACGGTGTCGGGCTGCTGTCGCGTGCAGGGGCGGTGCCTTGTTTGGTGCAGCTTCAGCCGCGTGAGGTGTTTTCGCCATCATCTGCCCGCTGTAAACAATCAGGCAATACATTACAAGATAGAGACAAAGAGGAACTGTTATGGCTGGACATTCCAAATGGGCCAACATCAAGCACCGCAAGGCGCGTCAGGATGCGCAGCGGGGCAAGATTTTTACCAAGCTGATCCGTGAGCTGACCGTGGCCGCCAAGGCCGGCGGCGGTATCGTGGAGGACAACCCGCGCCTGCGTCTGGCCGTGGACAAGGCGCTGGGCGCCAACATGAGCCGGGATACCATTGACCGTGCGATTGCCCGCGGTGCCGGCACCAACGAGGCGGACAACGTTGAAGAGCTGTCCTATGAGGGGTACGGCGTTGCCGGTGTGGCCGTGTATGTTGAGGCCATGACCGACAACCGTAACCGCACCGCCGCCGAAGTGCGTCATGCTTTCAGCAAGCACGGCGGCAACCTGGGCACCGACGGCTCTGTGGCTTATCTGTTTGAGCGCAAGGGCCAGATCCTGTTTGCTCCGGGCGTGGACGAAGAGGCCCTGATGGATGCGGCGCTGGAAGCGGGTGCGGATGATGTTGTCAGCAATGATGACGGTTCGGTTGAGGTGTTGACCGCTTTTGCCGATTTCATCAGTGTCAACGAGGCCCTGAAAGCAGCAGGCTTTGAGGCCGAGGAGGCTGAAGTGACCATGCTGCCCAGCACCACCGCTGAACTGGATCTGGAAAGTGCGCAGAAAATCATGAAGCTGATCGATGCGCTGGAAGACCTGGATGATGTGCAGAACGTTTATTCCAACGCCGAGATTTCTGACGAAATCATGGAGCAGCTGGATTAAATATAAAAATTTGCGCTCTTTGGTTTAGCGCTATGGCAGTTGGGCTGGATTTTTACAGCGCTGCTCAGGCCGCAGAAGACACTGCGTCGGGCTGTGCTTGTCCGTGTCAGCGAGCTGCCACGAACCGCTGAGGCCCGGCTCCGGTCTCTTTCGGCCCGAAATCTACCTTGTGCCTGTGGCGGGGCTTTGTTTCGCTTGCGATGGAATGCTGTCGCGGCATCGTTGCAGGGCTGAACGCTGCTTTTTCTGTAGGAGAGGCTTCAGCCGCGACCGGTGTTGCGTTATGGCACCGGGGTTGAAGTGTTTATTGCTGCGGCCGGATTCGTGGGTTGGTTTTGTACTGTAGCGGCTGGGCTGGAGGTTTGCATTGCGCTGCTCGGGCCGCAGAAGACACTGCGTCGGGCTGCGCTTGTCCGTGTCAGCGAGCTGCCACGAACCGCTGAGGTCCGGCTCCCGTCTCCTTCGACCCGAAATCTGTCTGGTGCGGGTGGAGGAATTGGTCCCGCCTGTGGCGGGATGCTGTCGCGGTGTTGCGTGCGGATGAAGGGCGCTTTCGTTGTGGGCGACTGCTGTTTGGTAGGGGGCAATTCTCACAGTGAGCTGTATAAGTGCACAGTGTTTTGTGATAGGTTGCACAGGATTTGATTAGGCCGCAAGGCAAGAGCTCCCATGACCCTGATTCTTGGTATCGACCCCGGCTCACGCATTACCGGCTATGGCGTGATTCGTGACACTGGCCGGGGTTGTGAATATGTGGCCTCCGGCTGCATCCGCACGGGCAGTGGTGAGCTGCCCGTGCGGCTGGATGCGGTGTTTGCCGGCATCAGCCAGGTCATTGAGCTGTACCAGCCGGGCTTGATGGGCATTGAGCAGGTGTTCATGGCCCGCAACGCTGACTCGGCCCTGAAGCTGGGCCAGGCTCGTGGCGCTGCCATAGTGGCCGCGACCCGGGCCGGATTGCCGGTCAGTGAATACAGCGCGACCCAGATCAAGTCGGCAGTGGTCGGCAGTGGCCGCGCGGCCAAGGAGCAGGTGCAAATGATGGTCATGCATCTGCTGAAACTGACCCAAAAGCCACAGATTGATGCGTCGGATGCCCTGGCGGTTGCCCTTTGTCATGCCCATCACCGCCAGACCCTGATCCCCCACAATCTCGGCGGTGCCCGCACGCGCGGTGGCCGGATGCGGCTGGACAGTCTGCCTGAAGGAAGATTTTCATGATCGGTTTTTTACGCGGTACCCTGCTGGACAAGCAGCCGCCTTTTGTCATTCTGGATGTCAATGGCGTTGGCTACGAGCTGGAGGTGCCGATGAGCACATTGTTCCAGCTGCCGGAAACCGGCAAGCCGCTGGAGCTGCACACGCACCTGGTGGTGCGGGAAGATGCCCAGTTGCTTTACGGTTTTTA
The DNA here is from genome assembly GCA_964394445.1 of uncultured Thiopseudomonas sp. Taxonomy (GTDB): domain Bacteria; phylum Pseudomonadota; class Gammaproteobacteria; order Pseudomonadales; family Pseudomonadaceae; genus Thiopseudomonas. The sequence goes on along the minus strand of CAYMXO010000005.1, from coordinate 60,794 downwards.
CTGCAAGCGTGACCGGCAGATGTTTCGCGAACTGATCCGTCTCAATGGTGTTGGTCCCAAGCTGGCGCTGGCGCTGATGTCCGGCATGAGCGCCGATGAGCTGATTGGCTGTGTGCACGCCGAAGATACCGCCCGGCTGATGAAGGTACCCGGAGTGGGCAAGAAAACTGCCGACCGGCTGCTGGTTGAGCTCAAGGGCAAGTTCAAGGACTGGGATGCCCCTGCCGGTGCTGTTGCCCTGCCTGCAGGCGGTGCTCCTGCCAGCACTGGAAGCGGTGCCGAGCAGGATGCCGTCAGCGCGCTGGTCAGTCTGGGTTTCAAGCCGGCCGAGGCCGGCCGTGCCGTGCGTGCAGTATTTGCTGACGACCTGCGCAGCGAAGACCTGATTCGTCTGGCCCTGCGTGGCCTGGGCCAGTAACCCGACAAGAGCATTTTTGTAATGATTGAAGCCGACCGCCTGATTTCCGCCAGCGCCAAGGAGCGTGAAGAACAGTTTGACCGCGCCATCCGTCCGCTCAGCCTGGAGGAGTACATTGGCCAGCCGGTCGTGCGTGACCAGATGGGCCTGTTCATGCAGGCAGCGCGGCAGCGTAACGAAGCGCTGGACCATACCCTGATTTTTGGCCCGCCCGGGCTGGGCAAGACCACTCTGGCCAACATCATTGCCACGGAAATGGGCGTCTCGCTAAAGAGCACGTCCGGGCCGGTGCTGGAGCGGGCCGGCGATCTGGCTGCACTGCTGACCAACCTCAACGAAGGCGATGTGTTGTTCATCGACGAGATTCACCGTCTGCCGCCGGTCGTGGAAGAGGTGCTCTACCCGGCGATGGAAGACTTTCAGCTCGACATCATGATTGGCGAAGGCCCGGCCGCGCGTTCAATCAAGCTGGATCTGCCGCCCTTTACCCTGGTGGGTGCCACCACCCGGGCCGGCATGCTGACCAACCCGCTGCGCGACCGCTTTGGTATCGTGCAGCGGCTGGAATTTTACAGTCACGCTGACCTGAGCCGGATTGTCGAGCGTGCTGCCGGCATCCTGCAGATGCCGATTGAAGCCGAAGGGGCTTTTGAAATAGCCCGCCGCTCGCGCGGCACGCCGCGAATTGCCAACCGCTTGCTGCGCCGGGTGCGTGACTTTGCCCAGGTGCGTGGCAGCGGCGAAATCAGCCTCAGCATTGCCGACCAGGCATTGAACATGCTGGATGTGGACGAGCTGGGGCTGGATCACCAGGATCGCCGCCTGCTGCTGACCATGATGGAAAAATTCGATGGCGGTCCGGTCGGGCTGGACAACCTTGCGGCAGCCATCAGCGAAGAGCGGCATACCATCGAGGATGTGCTGGAGCCTTACCTGATCCAGCAGGGCTACATCATGCGTACACCGCGCGGGCGTGTGGTGACCCGACATGCCTGGTTGCATTTTGGCCTGCCGGTACCGCGCAACAACCGTCAGCCCGATCAGCAGGAAATCTTTGATGACAGCAACGGAATTTAGCTGGCCTTGCCGTGTCTACTACGAGGACACGGATGCCGGCGGCGTGGTGTATTACGTCAACTACCTGAAATATATGGAGCGGGCGCGTACTGAACGCCTGCGCAGCCTTGGTTTCAGCCAGCACGAGCTGGCCGGACAGAACGTGCTTTTTGTCGTCCACAGCGCACAAACCCGCTATCATGCGCCGGCGCGACTGGATGATGAACTGGCGGTCAGTGCGCAGGTTGTTGCACTGAAACGCACCCGGCTGGAATTTGTCCAGCAGGTACGCCGTTGCAGTGACGATGTGCTGCTCTGTGAAGGCCGCTTCGTGATTGCCTGTGTCAGTGCCGATACGTTCAAACCCCGGGCAATGCCGCCGGCGTTGCAGAAAACCTTTCAATCAGATTTATTGCCTTAAACGGGAGGCCTTGTGGGCGCCAATCAAGCCGATTCAATGTCAATGTGGAGCCTGGTCAGCAATGCCAGCCTGCTGGTGCAACTGGTCATGCTGAGCCTGCTACTGGCTTCGGTGGTTTCCTGGATCATCATTTTTCAGCGCAGCAGCACACTGGGTGGTGCAAAAAAGGGTCTGGAGCAGTTCGAAGAGCGCTTCTGGTCCGGAGTCGACCTGTCGCGGCTGTATCGTGAAGTCAACGGCAAGCAGGACCTGACCGGGTCCGAGCGTATCTTTCAGGCCGGTTTCAAGGAATTTTCCCGCCTGCGCCAACAGCAGGGCATGCAGCCCGATGCAGTGATGGACGCGGTTGCCCGGGCCATGCGCGTGGCCATTTCCCGCGAAGAAGAGCATCTGGAACAAAACCTGCCATTTCTCGCCACCGTCGGTTCCACCAGTCCCTATGTCGGCCTGTTCGGTACCGTTTGGGGCATCATGAACTCTTTCCGCGGTCTGGCGCAGGTGCAGCAGGCGACCCTGGCAACTGTCGCGCCGGGGATTGCCGAAGCGCTGATTGCCACGGCCATTGGCCTGTTTGCCGCGATTCCGGCCGTTGTTGCCTATAACCGCTTTGCTACGCGCAGTGAAGTGCTGATTGCCCGCTACTACACCTTTGCCGACGAGCTGCATGCCATTCTGCATCGCACCGTGCATGCGAAAGGCTGAGCCGGAGAGTCATCATGGCGCGTATACGCAACCGCAGAAAACCTGTTGCCGAAATGAACGTGGTGCCCTACATCGACGTGATGCTGGTGTTGCTGGTTATTTTCATGGTGACCGCCCCCATGCTCAACCAGGGTGTCAAGGTCGAGCTGCCGCAGGTGTCCAGTGAGGTGCTGCCGCAGGACAATGATGCGGTGATCCTGACTGTGTCGATCAAGGCGGACAAGAGCTATTACTGGACCACCGGCACTGAAGTGGATGTCGATACGGTGGACGAAACAGCCGTTGAACTGGATGACATGGTGCGTGCCGCCACCGCCGTGCTGGGTGCAAACCGTGAGCAGGGCAAGCAGGTGCAGGTCTATGTCCGTGCCGACAAAAGTGTTGATTATGGCAGCGTCATGCAGGCCATGGGCGGCTTGCAGCAGGCCGGCGTTACCGACGTGGGCCTGATCACCGAGGCGCCCTGATGGAAAGGCAGTCATATCCACGGGACAAGCTGTTCTGGCCGGTCATCTGGACGCTGATCATTCATGCGGCCCTGTTGTCGCTACTGTTTGTCAGTTTTTCCCGCACGCCCGAGTTGCCGCCCTCGCGGCCGTTGGTCAAGGCCACCCTGTACCAGCTTGAGTCGCAAAACATGGCGACCAGCCAGACCCGGCAAAAAATAGCCGGCGAGGCAGAGAAGACCCGTACGCAGGATTATGCGCCGGAGCAGCTGGAGCAGAAAAAGCGTGAACAGGAGCAGGAAGCGGCGGCGCAACGCAAAGCCGAACAGGAGCGTCAAATAGCAGCGCAAAAAGCTGAAGAGCAGAAAAAGCAGGCTGCACAAAAAGCAGCTGAAGAAAAGAAGGTGGCAGAACAGAAGAAGCAGGCCGAGCAGAAAGCCGCGGAGCAGAAGAAACTCGAGTTGCAAAAAGCCGAGGCTGCCCGTCTGAAGGCTGCTGAAGAGGCGAAGAAGAAAGCTGAGGCTGAGCGCAAAAAGGCTGAAGAGGCAAAGAAAAAAGCCGAGGCCGAGCGCAAGAAGGCCGAGGAAGAAAAGAAAAAGGCGGCCGAGCAGGCACGTCAGAAAGCAGAGGCCGAGAAGAAAAAGCGCGAGGCTGAACAGGCAGCCAGGGTTGCTGCAGAAAAAGCCCGTGCTGCCGAACGCAAGGCCCAGGAAGATCAGCGCGCAGCTGCTCTGGCTGAACTGCTGGGTGATGGCGAGCCGCAATATCAGAGTAGCGTAGCCGACCGGCAGGGTGAGCAGCAGGCAGCGCGGCTGGACGACCTGATCGTGCAGCTGGTCAGCCAGAACTGGAGCCGTCCGGATGCGGCCCGCAATGGTATGCAGGTGGTGCTGGATGTCGAGTTTCTCGCCGACGGTACCATCAGCCGGGTAGTGATTGCCCGCAGCAGCGGCAACGCCGCTTTTGACAACTCCGCCCTGGCAGCCGTGAGAAACGTGGCGCGGGTGCGGGAACTCCAGAACCTTGATCGCGCCACCTATGAGCGCTTTTATCGTAAACGCAGCATGGCCTTCCGGCCCGAGGATTTGAGTCAGTGAGTATCATGTTACGACTGTTGGTCGCCTGTTTGACCCTAACTGCCAGCCTGGCGTTTGCCGCCGATCCGCTGGTGATTACCCGGGGTACCGATCGTGCCATCCCGATTGCCGTTGTACCTTTTGGCTGGAACGGCAGTGCAGGCCTGCCGGAAGATCCGGCCAAAATCATTGGCAATGACTTGTACAATTCGGGGTTCTTCAACCCGGTAGCCCGCGAACACATGATCAGTATGCCGTCGCACCCGGACGAGATCATTTATCGCGACTGGCGGGCGGTAGGCGCCCAGTACCTGCTGGTTGGTGATATGGCTGCCCAGGCGGACGGGCGGGTGCAGATCCGTTATTCCCTGATGAACGTTGCCAGCGAGCAACAGCTGCATGCCGGCACCGTAAGCGGCAGCGTACAGCAGCTGCGCGACCTGGCGCACCACATTGCCGACCAGGCGCATGAAAAAATTACCGGTATCAAGGGGGCGTTTTCTACCCGGTTGCTGTTTGTCACGGCTTCCGGGCCGGTCAATGATCGCCGCTACTCGCTGTATCGTGCCGATTACGATGGCGCCCGGGCGGTGACCCTGTTGCAGTCCCGCGAGCCGATCCTGTCGCCGGCCTATGCACCCGATGGCAAGCGAATTGCCTATGTGTCATTCGAACAGAAGCGCCCGCGCATTTATGTGCAGCATGTAGAAAGCGGCCAGCGCGAACAAGTGACCAGCTTCGAGGGACTTAACGGGGCACCGGCCTGGTCGCCGGACAGCAGCAAGCTGGCCTTTGTATTGTCCAGGGACGGCAACCCGGAAATCTATGTCATGGACATGGCGAGCCGGCAGGTGAAGCGGATTACCAATCATATGGCCATTGACACCGAACCTTTCTGGGGCAAGGATGGTCATACGCTGTACTTTACCTCGGACCGTTCCGGCCGGCCGCAGATCTATCGTGCCAGCATCAATGGCGGCGAAGCCCAGCGGGTTACCTTTACCGGTAATTACAATGCCAACCCGAAGCTGTCGGCCGACGAAAAAACTCTGGTCATGATTCATCGCCAGGACGGTTACAAGGTATTCAAGGTGGCTGCCCAGGACCTGCAACGTGGTACTTTGCGCATTCTTTCGGACACCAGTCTGGATGAGTCGCCCACTGTTGCACCCAATGGAAGCATGGTAATCTATGCCACGCGTCAACAGGGTAAAGGAGTGCTGATGCTGACCTCGCTCAATGGCCGGGTACGTACCGTATTGCCGGGTATTGAAGGAGAGATTCGTGAGCCTTCATGGTCACCTTTTTTAAACTGATGAAACGCCTTTCACATCTGATCAACAACCTTGCGTTGGAGCTTTAAGCAAATGGTAACACTGAAATATGGCAAACTGACTGCCCTGTCACTGGCCCTGTTGTTCGCAGTAGGCTGTACCTCTAAAGGCGGCAATACGGCGGGAACTGAAGGTCTGGATCCCAATGCCGGCATGACTGCAGGCCAGGGTTCCGGTGCCGGTTATGGCAGCGAGTTTGACAGCAGCAGCGAAGCTGCGCTGCGTGCGATGAAAACCTTCTACTTCGAGTTTGACAGCTCGGACCTGAAGCAGGACGCCATGCGCGCCCTTGATGTTCACGCCCGCGATCTGCAAGGCAGCGGCAAGCGTGTGGTACTTGAGGGCCATACCGACGAGCGCGGTACCCGTGAGTACAACATGGCTCTGGGCGAGCGTCGTGCCAAGGCCGTACAGCGCTACCTGGTACTGCAGGGTGTTTCTCCTGCACAGCTGGAGCTGGTGTCCTACGGTGAGGAACGTCCGGTCGCCGGCGGCCACAGCGAGGCTGACTGGGCCCAGAACCGCCGTGTAGAACTGCGCGACTAAGCCCATGAAAAAGACAGTTCCCGCACTGGTTGTTGCGATGTTGCTGGGTGTTTCCGCATCCGCGTATGCCAATGATGGTGCAGGACTGTCTGCACAGGGGCAGCTGTTCATGCAGCTGCAGCAAATGCAGCAGGAAATTGCCACCTTGCGTGGCATGGTTGAAGAGCAGCAAAACCGCATCAGTCGCCTGGAAGAGGACAGCAAAGACCGCTTCCAGGCTCTTGATAGCCGCATAAGCCAGGGAGACGGCTCCGGCACGGCCGCTTCCACTGCTGAAAACTCCGGATCAACAGCGGCGAACAACCCGCCTACAGCGGTTGCGCCCGGCGATCCAGCCAAGGAGCAGCAGTTTTATGATGCCGCCTACAGCCTGATCCAGGCGCGTGATTTCGAGCGCGCGCAACAGGCATTCACCGCTTTTCTTGGTCGCTATCCGCAAGGCAAATACGCGGCCAATGCCCATTACTGGCTGGGTGAAGTCGGCCTGGTACTGAATGACTTGCAGTCTGCCGGCAAGGCGTTTGCAACCGTCATCGCAGACTGGCCGCAGCACAGCAAAGTTCCGGACTCCACTTACAAGCTGGCTGTTGTCGAACAACGGCTGGATCGGCACGAGCGTGCAGAAGCCATGTTCCGTCAGGTGATCGAGCAGTTTCCGGACAGCTCTGCAGCCAATCTGGCCCGCCAGGAGCTTCAGCGGATGCGCTAGGGCGTCCTGGTCTGTCCGGAAGCGGGCAGCAACGGAATTTACTTGAAAAGAGCGCCGAATCGCGTATCATTTGCCACCCTGACGGGTCGTTAGCTCAGTGGTAGAGCAGTTGGCTTTTAACCAATTGGTCGCAGGTTCGAACCCCGCACGACCCACCATTTCCTTTCAGTACTGCAAGGGTGCTTTGCATGCGCTGGCAACACTTGATAAGGTTGCGCCTCCGCTGCTTTTGGGAATTGCATAACGATGACACAGATTGCTGAACGCATTTTGGTTCAAGCACACCTCGCGGCCAAACAGATCAAGCCGCTGACCGCCGAACAACAGGCCGAATACTTTGAGCTGATTGCTGCCGAGCTGAAACGCCAGAATGCCGTTCTGGTGGCCCACTACTATTGCGATCCGGTCTTGCAGGAACTGGCTGAAAAAACCGGCGGTTGTGTAGCCGACTCGCTGGAGATGGCGCGTTTTGGCCGCAATCATTCCGCACAAACCCTGATAGTGGCCGGTGTCCGTTTCATGGGCGAGACGGCCAAGATTCTCAGTCCGGAGAAGCGCGTGCTGATGCCAACCCTGGAAGCGACCTGTTCGCTGGACCTGGGCTGTCCGGTTCAGGAGTTTTCGGCATTTTGCGATCAGCATCCCGAGCGTACGGTCGTGGTATACGCCAACACTTCAGCAGCAGTCAAAGCCCGGGCCGACTGGGTGGTAACCTCCAGCTGTGCACTGGAAATTGTTGAAAGCCTGATGGACAACGGCGAGAAGATCATCTGGGGGCCCGACAAGCACCTGGGCCGTTACATCCAGCGCGAAACCGGTGCCGACATGCTGTTGTGGGATGGCGCCTGCATCGTGCACGAAGAGTTCAAAACCCAGCAACTGGAAGACATGAAAGCCCTGTATCCGGATGCTGCAGTGCTGGTGCACCCGGAGTCGCCGGAAGCGGTGATTGAACTGGCTGATGTGGTTGGTTCCACCAGTCAGCTGATCCGTGCCTCGCAAGAGATGGAGCAGCAGACGTTCATTGTGGCAACCGACAAGGGCATCTTCTACAAGATGCAGCAGCTGAGCCCGGGCAAAACCTTTATTGAGGCGCCTACTGCCGGTGAAGGGGCCAGCTGTCGCAGCTGTGCCAGCTGTCCGTGGATGGCGATGAATACCCTGGAAGCCTTGCTGCACAGCCTGCAAACAGGCAGCAACGAGGTAACGGTTGACCCGGCGCTGGTGCCCCGCGCGGTCAAGCCCTTGCAGCGCATGCTCGACTTCACCAGCGAGGCCAGGATCCCGGTTGCGGGCAATGCCTGACAGTCATTGGTCAAGGTTTTAACCGTTGACAACAAAAAGCCGCCCTAAAGGCGGCTTTTTGTTGTCTGGAAATGTGTTTCCGGACGTTGGCCGGAGGTGCTGCGTTTTCCCGGAAAGGCTGTTCCGGCAGCAAACCCTTCGCACAGTAATGCGGGATTGCTGCGCTAAAAATTAGCGCAGCTGCAGTTCCTGCTGCAAGCCCAGTTTCAAGGCCAGTTGCGCGCCGACGCTGGCGCCAAAACGCTTGGCAAAACGGTCAAAAGGCGAGTCTTCCACGGTGAAATCAACCAGTTGGCGTTCGCCGATAACTTCACGGGCCACCATGCTGGTGCTGCCCAGCGCATCCACCAGACCCAGCTCAAGCGCCTGTTCGCCGGACCAGACCAGGCCGGAAAACAGCTCCGGGTGCGCATCGGCCTTCAGGCGCTCGCCGCGGCCTTTCTTCACGCTGTCGATAAACTGTTGGTGGGTGGTTTGCAGCACCGACTGCCAGAACTCGGTCTCACTGTCTTTTTGCGGCTGGAAGGGATCAAGAAAAGCCTTGTGCTCACCAGAGGTATAGACACGCCGCTCGATACCGAGCTTTTCCAGGGTATCAACAAAGCCGAAGCTGGCTGCGGTCACACCAATTGAGCCGACCAGACTGGCCTTGTCGGCGTAGATACGGTCGGCAGCGCTGGCAATGTAGTAGGCGCCGGAGGCGCCAAGGTCGGTAATCACTGCATAGAGCGGAGTGGCCGGATAAAGCTGGCGCAGGCGTTTGATTTCATCGTAGATGTAGCCGGATTGCACGGGGCTGCCGCCGGGGCTGTTGATGCGCAGGATGACGCCGCGGGTACCTTTGTCTTCGAATGCATTGCGCAGGGCGGTGATGACCTTGTCGGCGCTGGCATCTTCACGATCGGCTATCATGCCGCGCACCTCGATAATGGCAGTGTGGCTGTCACTGCTGCCAACCATGTCGTCCTTGAAAGCGGAACCGAACAGGAAAATTGCACCAAACAGGTACAGGAACGTCAGCGACTTGAAGAAAACACCCCAGCGGCGGCTGCGACGTTGCTCCTGTGTGCTGGCCAGCACAGCCTTTTCCAGCAGCTTCCAGGCCTTGTCATCGCCTGATTCGGGAGCTTGGTGGTTGGGGGCTACGGATTGGGGGTTGTCCGGGTTTTCTTTCCAGGGATCGGTCATGTCGGGTTCCTTGATTGGTTCTTTCAGCGGGCGACAAGCCAGTCGCGCAATTCGTCAAAATGGTCAATGGACAGGGCCGGGCGCTCCTGCAGCAAGATGTCCAGCGGCTGCGCGCCATAGCTGACGGCAACCGGTGCGATGCCGGCGTGGTTGGCCATCTGCAGGTCAAAAGGCGAGTCGCCGACCATGATGGCACGGCCGGCCGGCTGTCCGCAGTGTTGCAGGATCTCGTGCAGCATCAATGGGTCAGGCTTGCTGCGGGTTTCATCGGCGCAGCGGGTGACATCAAAAAAGTCCCGCATGCCGTGACCTTGCAGCACCCGGTCCAGACCCTTGCGGCTTTTTCCGGTCGCGACCGCCAGCTGGTAGCCGGCGCTGCGGAAGTTGTCCAGGGCATCGCGTACGCCGGGATAAAACGGCGAGGGCTCCTGCTCCTGATCCAGGTAATGTGCGCTGTAGGCCTGGCGAAACGGTTCGCGTAACGCGGCAAGCTCCGGCGCCGGGTACAGCCGGGAAAAGGCGTGCTCCAGCGACAGGCCGATAATGGCATGGATGTCTGCATCGGTGCAGCGCCCGATACCGCAATGGTCGGCTGCATGGTGCATGGAAGCAACAATGCGCTCCAGTGAATCGACCAGGGTACCGTCCCAGTCAAATATCAACAGGCGTATTGGTTTGTTCACTCAGCTTCTCCAGAGTATTGGCCCACATGGCATCCTGTTCTGCGTGCAGCTCAAGGTCGGGCTTGTCTGCTTGCGGGATGCGCAGGTAATGGGCGTGTAAAAACAGGCGTTTGCCGCCCAGCTCGCGAATCGCCCTGTCGAAGCCGTCATCGCCATATTTGCTGTCACCGGCAATCGGGTGTCCGGCATGGCGGGCGTGCACCCGAATCTGGTGGGTGCGGCCGGTAATCGGGCTGGCCTCGATCAGGGTAGCAAAGCTGTCAAAGCGCTGCAGTACGCGAAAGCGGGTCAGTGATTCCTTGCCTGCCGGGTTGACTTCGACCATGCGCTCGCCAGAGCGCAGGTTGCTGCGTTGTAGCGGCGCATTGACCTGCTTGCGGCTGGTTGGCCAGCTGCCGGCAACCAGGGCCATGTAACCCTTGTCGATGCTGCCGTCACGCAGCGCGGCATGCAGGCGGCGCAGCTGGCTACGTTTTTTGGCCAACATGAGCAGGCCGGAGGTGTCTCGATCCAGCCGGTGCACCAGCTCCAGCTCTTTGCATTGCGGGCGCAGCTGGCGAAAGGCTTCGATAATGCCGAACTGCAGCCCGCTGCCACCATGCACGGCAATTCCGGCCGGCTTGTTGACCACCAGCAGCTGCCCGTCCTCATACACGATGGCCGCTTCCAGCCGCTCCAGCAGCCCCTGGCCAACCGTGGGCGGGCTGTCCGGAGGAGGCAGGCGCAATGGCGGAATGCGGATCAGGTCGCCGGCTTGCAACCGGTACTCTGGTTTGATCCGGCCCTTGTTGACCCGTACCTCGCCTTTGCGCAGGATACGATAGATCAGGGTTTTCGGCGCCCCTTTCAGATGGCTGATGAGGAAGTTGTCGATACGCTGGCCGACAAAGCCGTCGCTGACTTCGACAAACTCGACCTTGGCCGGCATGGCGCTCACAGAATTGCTCATTTGTAGATGAAGACCGCTAGCAGGTAATTGAAGCACAGGCAGCTTGCTGCTATATTCTCGCTGCTGCGCTTTGCAGTCGGGTAATCTAGCAGGTGCACATACTTTATTCTAATTATTCAGTGCGCAAACCCGGAAAATGTTCGAAGGGCAACGACCGCCTTGCCGGCCAGAATGCAACTCGCTGCCGGCACAAGAGTCGAAACACTGTACGCAGGGAGAGGGTCAGGTCGCGTGAGAGAGTCCGCACCGTCCAGCTCCCGGCATGTAATGAACCCGCTCACGTAAAAGAGCGGCACCCGATCAGACCAGAAATTTGAAGCACCGGCCAAAAGACCGGTCAGCAAGACCAGGCATCATGCCTTGAGTGGAACCGGAGCTAAACATGACCCGGTTGCCCGATGCAATGCGGCCTTGCGACAGGAACATGGAACGGTGGCAAACATGTGTAGGGTGGAGATGCACCGGTTCCAGGCAGTTGTAGCCCGCAAATCAGTCGCGGGAAGTTATGCAGGCTGCCGGCGGATTCCTCCTCCTTGAAGATGCAACTCTGTGCGCGACCACCTGCAAGAATATTCCCGCAGGGGCGCCGACCGGAATGCAGGCAATGCCGCACCGGTCTGGCAGGCGCATGGAGGCCCGCTGCAGGCCAGAAGCCGAAGCAGCCGGAGACGCTGTCGCGCGGGGCGCTGTGATTCCCGTCGCTTGACACGGTTGGGTATACCCAATTGCGCGTGCCCGACACAATCTGGAAGCGGTCGTGTGCCAATGCTTTTCCGTGACACGGAATGTACTGGTACCCCATGAAAAGAATGCTGATTAACGCAACCCAGCCCGAAGAGTTGCGTGTTGCACTGGTTGACGGCCAGCGCCTGTTTGATATCGATATCGAATCCGGCGCCCGTGAACAGAAAAAATCCAATATCTACAAGGGCCGCATCACCCGCATCGAGCCCAGCCTGGAAGCAGCCTTTGTCGATTTCGGTTCCGATCGCCACGGCTTTCTGCCGCTGAAGGAAATTTCCCGAGAATACTTCAACAAACCGGTCGAAGGTGGCCGTGTCAACATCAAGGATGTGCTTGACGAAGGCCAGGAAGTCATTGTCCAGGTCGACAAGGAAGAGCGTGGCAACAAGGGCGCAGCCCTGACCACCTTTATCAGCCTGGCCGGTCGCTACATGGTGCTGATGCCCAATAACCCGCGTGCCGGCGGTATTTCCCGCCGCATTGAAGGCGAGGAACGCAACGAGCTGCGAGAGGCCCTGAGTGGCCTGAACGCGCCGGCCGACATGGGCCTGATCGTGCGGACCGCCGGCCTTGGCCGCAGCACCGAAGAACTGCAGTGGGACCTGGATTACCTGGTACAGCTGTGGACCGCCATCAAGGAGGCGGCTAGTGGCCGCAAGGCTCCCTTCCTGATCTATCAGGAAAGCAATGTCATCATCCGCGCCATCCGCGACTACCTGCGCCAGGATATCGGCGAAGTCCTGATTGACAGCCACGATGCCTACGACGAAGCACTGGCTTTCATCCAGCAGGTCATGCCGCAGTATGCCAGCAAGGTCAAGCTGTACCAGGATCCGGTACCGCTGTTCAACCGCTTCCAGATCGAAAGCCAGATCGAGACGGCTTTCCAGCGTGAAGTGAAGCTGCCTTCCGGTGGCTCGCTGGTGATTGACCCGACCGAAGCCCTGGTTTCCATCGACATCAACTCCGCCCGGGCCACCCGCGGCAGTGACATTGAAGAAACCGCACTGCAGACCAACCTGGAAGCGGCCGAAGAAATTGCCCGCCAGCTGCGCCTGCGCGACATTGGCGGTCTGATCGTGATCGACTTCATCGACATGACGCCGATGAAGAACCAGCGTGCCGTTGAAGACCGCATGCGCCAGTGCCTGGAAGTTGACCGTGCGCGTGTGCAGATTGGCCGCATTTCGCGCTTTGGCCTGCTGGAAATGTCCCGTCAGCGCCTGCGCCCGTCGCTGGGTGAAACCAGTGGCATGGTCTGCCCGCGCTGTAATGGCCAGGGCGTGATCCGTGATATTGAGTCCATCTCGCTGGCCATCCTGCGTCTGATCGAAGAAGAAGCACTCAAAGACCGCACGGCTGAAGTGCGTGCGCGGGTGCCGTTACAAGTGGCCGCTTTCCTGCTCAACGAAAAGCGCAACGCCATCACCAAGATCGAGCTGCGTACCCGTGTGCGCATCTTCATCCTGCCGGACGACCATCTGGAAACTCCGCACTTTGACGTGCAGCGTTTGCGTGATGACAGCCCTGAAGCACAGTCCGGCCAGTCCAGCTATGAAATGGCTGCAGAAGAAATCGATGACAGTCAGGTGACTGCCAGCACCAGCCGTGCGCTGGTGCGTGAAGAGGCCGCCGTCAAGACATCCGCCCGGGACCGTGGTCCGGTTGCTGCCGCCCCGGCGGCTCCTGCAACAGCGGTAGCGGCAGCTGCAGCGGATAAGGGCTTGCTCAAGGGATTGGTGAAGTCCCTGGTGGGCCTGTTTGCCAATGCCGAGAAAGAAAGTGAGGCAGACACTGCCACAACCGGTCAGCAGGCTGACAGCAAGCGCAATGAGCGTAGCGGCAGCAATCGTCAGGGTAGCCGGCGCCGCGATAATGCGACCCGCAATCGTGACGAGGAGCGCAAGCCACGCGAAGATCGCAAACCGCAACAGGAGTCTACAGGCCGTCGTGAGCGGCCGCAGCGTGAAGAGCGTAGTGCCCAGCCGGAAAGGCAGGAACGCCAGGAAAGGCAGGACCGGCAAGAGCGTTCTGCCAGCAACAACCGTCGCAATGGTGCCAGCCGTACACAGGAGGGTGGCAAGCCGCGCGAGGATGAAGAACAGCTGCGCAGCAGCCGCCGCCAGCGCAGCCAGAACGATGCCGGGCTGGAGCAAAAGCAGCAGCATCAGGCCGAGGCTGCCGAGGTGAAAGAGCAGGATGCTGTTGTTGAGGCAGCCGCTGATGCGGGCACCGAAGAAGAGCGTCCACGCCGTCGTTCACGCGGCCAGCGTCGTCGCCCTGCCGCGCGTCGTGAGCGTCCGGCCCGGACAGAAGAAAGCGGCGAAAGCACTGACAAGACCGAAGCCGCTGTGGCCAGCGAACCGACTGACCAGCCGGCCCAGAGCAAGCGTCCGGTAGCGGAAGCAGTCGCTGCTGCAACCGCAGCCAAGCCTGCCGAGGTGCAGAGTTTTGACCCGGCCGCGCCGGTCGCTGCAACCCCCGCACTGCAGCTTGCCGAGTCGGAAAAACTGCTGCAGATCAGCGAGCCGGAAGAGCCGGTCGCTGTCGAAGCGGCTGCGCCCAGGGTTGAAGAGGCCGAGGTGTCTGCGCCCGTTGCGCAGGTGGCCGCAGCAGAGGAAAAGCCAGCTGCTCCTGCCGCCGAGGCACCCGCCACGCAAACGGAGCTGCCTGCACAACCAGCTGCCGCAGCTGCCGGGCAAGAGCCCGAACCTCGTTTGCAAGGTCGTGCGGCTAACGACCCCCGCGAGCGCCGTCGCCGCGAGCGTCTGGAGCGTGAGCAGGCAGCGCGTGAGGCCGAAGCAGCACAGCAGGCTGCAGCTGCCGAGGAGAGCCTGCAGGCGTCCGGGCAGGCTCAGCAGGATTTGCCGAGTGAAACCGCTGCAGCAGTCGAGGCAGCAAGTGGCGCGCCCGCTGTTGCCCCGGATCTGCCGGTGGCACAGCCAGCTGTTGCCGAGCCTGCTGAAGAAGCAGGGAAGGAGCAGCCGCAAGGCGTGGCAGGTGCTGTTGAAGATGCCGTAGACACAGCGGCAGAAGAGGGCACGGACAAGGCACCGCAAGCATGATGCGTTAGCCGGTCACTGAAAAGGCGGTCCATTGCGGACCGCCTTTTTTGTGTCTGTATGACTCAGCCTGCATGCCGGCTGTGTTCATGCGGCTTTGACCAGGTTCAGGTCAGAGCCGCAGGTGATGGCCTATGGGCTGTCTGCCGGCTTGTCTGACCCGGTTTCTTCTTCCGGCTCGGCCAGCAGCTCGTCGTGCTCGGCCATCTTCCAGGGCAGGTTGCCCGGCGAGACGTGCAGAAAGTGCAGGTACTTTTCGAACTGGTCGAGGATATCGGTAATGATGCCCTGCTGGTCATAGCCAAACACGTCATAAGACTGGCCGCCACGGCGCAGGAACACCTCGGCACGGCCATATTGTTTTTGCTCGTGGTCACTGCTGTCCGGTTCTCCGCTGGCGTACCCGGGCGTGTCATAGCACACCAGGCGCACATCGTAGACAAAATCGAGTTTGTCGTCCTTGATCACCTCCAGGTAGACACGATGGTTGCCGGGGTCTTCGGCCACAGTGGCTTCCCAGCCTTCGTTGGCCAGCCCGCTCTGCACGCGCTGCATTGCGGTGAGTACAGTAGTGTTCATGAACGCTTCCACCTTGGCCGGTGCCGGGAAGGTAACCAGCTCCGTCAGACGGCGCTGCCACAGGGCCGGCGGCTTGGTGGAGTGGGTTTGTGCCTGGGCCTGTTGCTTGCTGGCCAGTTCGTGGTGGCCTTCGATCACCAGGGCGCGCCACATGCCCAGCGCCGACAGCAGAATGATCACGGCAAAGGGCAGGGCGCTGGTTACAGTCATGGCTTGTAGCGCATTCAGGCCACCGGCCAGCAGCAGTGCTGCAGCAATCACGCCCTGGGATGACGCCCAGAATACCCGTTGCCAGACCGGGGTGTTGGAAGCACCGCCGGCGGCCAGCGAATCCACCACCAGCGAGCCCGAGTCGGACGAGGTGACAAAGAACACCACAATCAGGATGACGGAGACGAAGGAGGTGATGGAGGTGAAGGGCAGGTGTTCAAGCATCTTGAACAGGGCAATGGAGACGTCGTTCTGCACATGCTCGATCAGCTGGGTATAGCCCTCGTGCATGATCATGTTCAGTGCGGTGTCGCCAAACACCGAAAACCAGAAAAAAGTGAAGAAGGTCGGCACCAGCATGACGCCTGCGACAAACTGGCGGACGGTGCGGCCGCGGCTGATTTTGGCAATGAACAGGCCGACAAAGGGTGACCAGGCAATGGTCCAGCCAAAGATGAACAGCGTCCAGTTGCCGATCCAGTCGCTGCGGCTGTATGCCTGCAGGTTGAAGGTGCGCTCGACGATGTTGTTCAGGTAGCTGCCGGTATTTTGCAGGAAGGTTTCCAGAATCAGCAGGGTGGGGCCGACAATAAAGACAAACATCAGCAGGGCAAAGGCCATGATGATGTTGAACAACGACAGGTTTTTTACGCCCTTGTCCAGCCCGGCCACCACCGAAAGGGTGGCCATGCCGGTGATCACTGCAATGCTGATGATCTGTACCGTATGGCTGATTGGTACTGATGGCCAGAGATAATTCATGCCGGTGTTGATCTGGGTAACCGACAGGCCCAAAGTTGTGGCAATGCCGAACAGGGTGCCGAAAATGGCGAAAATGTCCACCACATGGCCAATGGGGCCGTAAATGCGTTCGCCAATCAACGGGTAGAGCGCCGAGCGCATGGTTAGCGGCAGACCGTGGCGGTAGGCAAAGTAGGCCAGAATCAGCCCGACCAGGCCATAAATGGCCCAGATGTGAAAGCCCCAGTGAAAGAAGGCGATCTGCATGGCCTGCTTGGCCGAATCCAGGGTCAGGGCACTGCCGGATGGCGGTTCGGCATAATGCAGAACCGGCTCGGCCACACCAAAGAACAGCAGGGCGACGCCGTAGCCGGCAGCAAACAACATGGAAAACCAGGACAGAAAACTGTACTGGGGTTCGGCATGATCCGGACCCAGCTTGATGCGTCCCCAGCGGCTAAGGGCGATGGAGACAATGAAAACCATGAAGATGGCTACTGACAGCATGTAGAACCAGCCGAACGTGCGGGTAACAAAAGTCAGCATGCCACTGAAGAATCCGGCGGCCAGTTCGGGTCGGCTGATGGTACCGATGACCATCAGGAAGACCAGGGTTACTGCAGGGATGAAGACCGGAAACAGGATCAGGTATCTGGGCTGTTTGGCGGTTTTTGCCATGACATACTCCTGGGGTTTTGGCGGATTGATGGTGCGTGCATACGATGCGCCGGCAGGTACCCATACCCCCGGCTGCCGGGGGTCGAACCTGACCTGCACACGTGCAGGCAGCTTTCATTCTGGACACTTTGCCTGCTTATTACCACAAGGAGGCCGTGAGGCCGGACGGATATGCAGCCAGCATCCGTGTCCGGCCAGGCTTGTGCTGCCGGCTGGCGTGCATGCAACGCCAGGCGGCTAAAAGGGGAAGAGGATGGGCACCAGTGCCACGGTGGTTACCAGCACAATCAGGGTGAAAGGCACGCCGATGCGTACAAAATCAAAGAACCTGTATTGACCCGGGCCCAGCACCAGGGTGTTGACGGGTGAGGATACCGGTGTCATGAAAGCGGCCGAGGCGGCTAGCGCTACAGTCATGGCAAAGGGGGCCGGTGATGCCTGCATGACTCCGGCAGTGGCAATGGCAACCGGTGCCATCAGTACGGCGGTGGCCGTGTTGGAGATAAACAGTCCGGTGACGGCGGTGGTGACAAACAGGGTGGCCAGGATCATGCGCGGGCCGGCATCGCCAAACAGGCCCATCAGGGCCTGCACGGCAAGATCGATACCGCCGGTTTTTTGCAGGGCGGTAGCAAAGGGCAGCATGCCGACAATCAGGATGATGCTTTGCCAATGGATCGACTTGTAGGCCGAATCCATATTGATGCAACGAAATGCCCCCATCAGCAGGCAGGCAATCAGCACCGCCATGACGTTGGGCACCGCGCCGGTCACCATCAAAACTACCATTACCGCCAGACTGAACAGTGCGTGCGGTGCCTTGACCAGCGCGGGCACGCCCTGGTCGACCTCGGCCGGCAGACTCAATACCAGAAAATCCCGGGTATAACCCTGCAGTGCGTGGATGCGTTTCCAGGCGCCGGCCACCAGCAGGGTATCGCCGGCCTTGAGCACCTCGTCTACCAGCAGGCCGTCGAGAGCGGCACGGTTGCGGCGCAAACCGATCACGTTCAGTTTGCGGTGCGAACGAAAGCCCAGCTCCTGGATGGTTTTGCCGATCAGTTTCGAGTCGGGCGGCAGCATGACTTCGGCCAGTCCCAGCGTGCGGCTGTGATCGCCAAAATAGCTGATTTCGGTCGACAGTGGTTCCACCCCCAGCTCGTAGTAAGAGGTCAGCAGGTCAATGGTCGGGCTGACCAGGTTGGCCAGCAAGATGTCTCCGGCGCGCACTTCGGTGCTGCCGGTCGCGCTGAGCAGGGTGCGACGGAAGCGTTGCTGCCGCTCGACGGCGATGATGTTGATGCCATATTGTTTGCGTAGTTGCAGCTCGTTCAGGGTTTGTCCGGTCAGGATCGAATTGGCCTTGACCCGCAGCCGGCGCTCGCGTCCTTCGAGACGGTATTCACGTACCAGGTCCTGGATGCGGTGGCGGGGTTCACGGTTCTCGTTGCAATCCGTATCGTTGCCCAGCCACTTGCGCGCCAGCAGCATGTAACCGGTGCCAAGTATCAGCACAACCACTCCGATCGGGGTAAAGGCGAGAAAACTGAAGCCTTCATGGCCATGGCGCACCAGCTCACTGTGAATAACCATGTTCGGTGGTGTGGCCACCAGTGTTTGCATGCCGCTGATCAGCCCGGCAAAGCTCAGCGGCATCATCAGCCGGCTGGGGTGGATGTTCAGCCGGTTGGCCATGCTCAGCACCACCGGGATGAAAATCGCCACGACACCGGTTGAGCTCATCACCGAACCGAGTCCGGTAACGGCAACCATCAACAGGATGATCAGGCGGGCTTCACTGTTGCCGGCACGTTTGATCAGGCGTTCACCGAGCTGGTTGGCGATGCCGGTACGTACCAGGCCCTCGCCGACGACGAACAGGGCAGCAATCACGATCACGCTGGGATCGCTGAATCCGGCCAGGGTTTCCTCCATGCTGAGTACGCCGGTGAGCGGCAGCGCGACAATCATCAACAGGGCTACCACATCCATGCGTGGTTTGTTGCGGATAAACAGGATGATGGAGACCAGCAGCAGGGTGAGAACCCAGAGCAGTGGCAGGTTCATGATATTGACTTGACCTGAAGGTAAATAAAAGAAATGTATTTTAGCAAAGGGTATTTACGACCGGTAGCTGCTGCCCTGTTGCCGTTGGTTTTGGCGGCGGAACAGGTTTAGCCGAATTCGGCCTGCAGGGCTGCCCGCACGCAATAAAGTACGCCTTCGTCGAGCTGGCCGAACTGGCGTGCGATTTCCGCGGCCGGCGGCAGCTCTCCATCACCCTCGAGAAAGGCATCCTGAATTTCGCCCAACAATTCTTCGGGCAGATCCAGTGCCTGTTCCAGGCTCAGCTGTTCGTTGCCGATGGCCCGGGCCAGGTGGCTGTAGACGTTTTTCAGTGAACACTCATGCTGGCGGGCGATCTGTTCGGGCGTCATGCCGTGGCGGGCCAGGGTGATGATTTCATGCTGCAGGTCGTGCGCCGGCGCGCTCTCGGCAGCACTGGCCGGCTCGTTGAAAATGGCGAGAAAATCTGCGCCATAACGCTCCAGCTTGACCTGGCCGACGCCACTGACCTGTGCCATGTCACTCATGCTGCCCGGCTGCTGGCGCAGCATGTCGAGCAGGGTTGAGTCGGGAAAGATCACGTAAGGGGGGACGCCGTGCTCGTCGGCCAGACGCTTGCGCAGGGCGCGCAGGCGCTCCCAGGTATCGCGTTCGTGGGCGCGCACCAGCTGGCTGGCCTGGCTGCGCTGGGTTGTGGCCGGTTTGCCCGGATCAATGCGCAGCTGCAGGCCGGTTTCGCCGCGCAACAATGGCCGGCAGGATTCGTTCAGGCGCAGTCCGCCAAAACCTTCCACGTCCACATCAACCAGGTTGCGTGCCACCAGCTGGCGGAACAGCGAGCGCCACTGGTGTTCACTGATGTCCTTGCCAATACCAAACACTGACAGATGCTGATGGCCCATTGAACGGATGCGGTCATTTTCACGGCCCAGCAGCACGTCCAGCAGATGCCCGACACCATAGCGTTGCCCGGTGCGGTATACCGTGGACAGGGCCTTGCGTGCAGCTTCGGTAGCATCCCAGGTGCGCGGAGGCTCGGTGCAGTTGTCGCAGTGCCCGCAGGGATCGGACAGGTTTTCGTCAAAATACGCCAGCAGTGTCTGGCGCCGGCAACGGGTTTCTTCG
>CAYMXO010000005.1:0-40655 GCA_964394445.1 uncultured Thiopseudomonas sp. | reverse complement strand
CAGGTTTTCGTCAAAATACGCCAGCAGTGTCTGGCGCCGGCAACGGGTTTCTTCGCACAATGCCAGCATGGCATCCAGTTTGTGCTGCTCGACGCGCTTGAAGCGTTCCTCGCCTTCCGAGCTGGCCAGCATCTGTTTCAAAAACAGCACATCCTGAAGGCCGTAGACCATCCAGGCGTCGGCCGCCAGGCCGTCACGGCCGGCACGGCCGGTTTCCTGATAGTACGCCTCGATCGATTTGGGCAGGTCCAGGTGGGCAACAAAGCGCACGTTGGATTTGTCGATACCCATGCCAAAGGCGATGGTGGCGACCATGATCAGGCCTTCTTCGTTGATGAAGCGCTGCTGGTGAAAAGCGCGCAGTTCGTTGTCCAGCCCGGCATGGTAGGGCAGGGCGCTGTAGCCCTTTTCCGTCAGGTAGGCGGCGGTACTTTCCACGCTCTTGCGCGACAGGCAATAGACAATGCCTGAATCGCCCTTGCGTGCAGCCAGAAAGTCCAGCAACTGTTTGCGCGGATTGTTTTTCGGTGCGATGCGATAAAAGATGTTGGGCCGGTCGAAACTGGAAACGAATTCACGGGCGTCTTGCAGCTGCAGGCGCTGTACGATTTCCTGACGGGTGCGGGTATCTGCAGTGGCCGTCAGGGCAATGCGTGGGATGTCGGGAAACAGCTGTGCCAGCTGGCCCAGCTGCAGGTATTCTGGCCGGAAGTCGTGGCCCCACTGGGATACACAGTGGGCTTCGTCAATGGCAAACAGACTCACAGGCAGCTGCTGGATGAATGCCAGGGTATGTTCTTGCAGCAGGCGTTCAGGCGCCAGATAAAGCAGTTTGATCTCGTTGCGGCGCAGACGTGACGCTATGTCGCGGCGCTCTTCGATATCCATTGCCGAGTTGAGTGCGGCAGCACTGATGCCGGCTTCCTCCAGGTGGCTGACCTGGTCCTGCATCAGCGCAATCAGCGGCGAGATGACGATCGCCACGCCGTCGCGCAGCAGGGCCGGAATCTGGTAGCACAGCGATTTGCCGCCGCCAGTGGGCATCAGCACCAGGGCATCACCGCCACCCGCAACCTGTTCGATGATCTCTTGCTGGCGGCCACGAAAGGCATCGTAACCGAAAACGCTTTTAAGAATGCTGAGGGCTTGCCCTGACATGATGTTCTCCAAAACCGGCACGCATTATACGTTTTTCCGCAAAACTTTGTTGTCGGCTCCGGCGGGCTCTGGTCGTACTGGCAGCGCTGGTCTACAATGGCGCACATTCTTTCAAGTCAACAAGGTAACCGCCAATGTCTTTCTCCGAACAGCAGGCCCGCTTGCGCGCTTTTCTTGATGCCGATGACCTGTATGAAGAGGCACTCGACTATGTCGCAACCCACGGCTATCTGACAGCCCTGTCCATTTGTCCGGATCTGGTGGAGGAAGACGAGTGGATTCCCGAGCTGTTTGGTCAGGAGCCGGAATACAAGGATGCGGCCGAGCAGGAAGAAATTACCGAAGCGCTGCTGCAGCTCAAGGCGCAGATCGCCCGGCAGCTGGCCAGTGACGAGGAGTTCGAGTTTCCCTGCGAGCTTGAGCTGGGTGACGCCCCGGCAGAATCTGACTTGCGAGCCTGGTGCATCGGCTTCATGGAAGGCGTGTTCTTGCGCGAGGAAACCTGGTTTGAAGATGACGAGGAAGAAGTCAGTGAGCTGCTGTTGCCAATAATGGTTGGTTCGGGCCTGTTCGACGAACAACCGGACTTTGCCGAAATTGCCAGCAATGAAGAGCTGGTTGCCAGCATGCTGGTGCAGATTCCCGAGATCCTCACCACCCTGTTCCTGTTGTTGCAGGCTCCCGAGGAAAAGCCGGTCCTGCTCAAGCCCCGCGACTGATGTGAAGGAGCAGGTTCCCGGGCGTGAGGTGAGGTTGGTTGCCAACCCGCTTCTGCGTTCGTTCTTGTTTGCCCTGGGCTGCCTCAGCGTAGCCCTTGGCGTGCTGGGTGTTTTTCTGCCGTTGTTGCCAACCACGCCATTCATGCTGTTGGCAGCTGCCTGCTTTGCCCGCAGTTCAAAGCGCTTCTATTGCTGGATTACGTCCCACCACAAATATGGCCCGATGATTGCCGATTACCTGGCCGGCAAGGGCTTGCCGATGCGGGCCAAATACATGGCCGTCAGCCTGCTTTGGCTGAGTATTCTGGTCGGAGTATTCTGGGTTGATTTCATCTGGGCCAAACTGGCCATGCTGCTCACTGCCGCGGGGGTTACTGCTTACTTGTGGCGTTTGCCGGTCGCAGACTGAGCGGATTTTCGAGGGCTCTCACTTTGGTTGGCGGTTTCTCAGGGGCAAGCCCCATCGTACAAAAAGCGCACCGGCCCCGGTCCTGTGGGAGCGGTTTCAGCCGCGAACCGGGCTGACTATAGGGGCTTGGCTCAGGGTTTTTCGGCCACACCGGCCACGAATTGATTGATACTTGCGAGGAAGGGCTTGCCGGGTACCGAAGTGAAATCAATGCGTTTCAGGGTACTTCTATCCCGGCCTGATTCAGCATGTCGCAGAGGCGGATCAGGGGCAGGCCGATCAGGCTGGTGGCATCGCTGCCTTCGGTGGCGCGGAACAGGCTGATGCCCAACCCTTCCGATTTAAAGCTGCCGGCACAATCAAACGGTTGTTCCCTGTCTACATAGCGTTCGATTTGTGCGTCACTCAGCGTGCGCAAATGTACGGTAAAGGGTACGCAGTCTACTTGCAGCTGGCGGGTGGTGCTGTCGAGCAGGCACAGGCCGGTATAAAAAGTCAGGTTGCGGCCGCTGGCAGCCTGGAGCTGGGCGATGGCCGCCTGCCGGTTGCCGGGTTTACCGATGATGCGGCCATCAAGCACGGCGACCTGGTCCGAACCAATGATCAAATGCTGCAAAAATTGCCCGCACAGGGCGCCAGCCTTGGCCACTGACAGGCGTTGTACCAGGGCTTCGGGCGTCTCATCCGGCAGCGGAGATTCGTCAATATCCGGGCTGCGGCAGACAAAGGGCAGCTGCAGCCGTTGCAGCAGCTCGCGGCGGTAGGTAGAGCTGGAAGCTAGAACCAGTGGGCGCATGGAGAAAAGTCCGGGTGGCGGGCGGGTGCAAAGCGGGCAGCGGATTCAGGTATACTGTCGCTCATTTAGTGCTTGACCGATATTGAGGTTTTTCATGTTCGACAATCTTAGCGAACGTCTCTCGCAAACGCTACGCCACGTAACCGGCAAGGCAAAGCTGACTGAAGACAACATCAAGGACACGCTGCGCGAAGTGCGCATGGCGCTGCTGGAGGCGGACGTTGCGCTGCCGGTGGTCAAGGACTTTGTGGAAGCCGTGCGTGAACGGGCCGTAGGCACCGAGGTGTCACGCAGTTTGTCACCGGGGCAGGCGTTCCTGAAGATTGTCCAGGCCGAGCTTGAAACCATGATGGGCGCAGCCAACGAGGAGCTGGCCCTGAACGCAGCACCGCCTGCGGTGGTGCTGATGGCCGGTTTGCAGGGTGCAGGTAAAACCACCACCGTAGCCAAGCTGGCCAAGCACCTGAAGGAGCGCAAGAAGAAAAGTGTGATGGTGGTGTCGGCGGACGTGTACCGCCCGGCTGCCATCAAGCAGCTGGAAACCCTGGCCGGCGAAGTGGACGCAATTTTCTTCCCGTCCGATATCAGCCAGAAGCCGGTGGATATTGCCAATGCCGCCATCAAGGAAGCCAAACTCAAATTTATCGACGTGGTGCTGGTGGATACCGCCGGTCGCCTGGCCATTGATGAAGAGATGATGGCCGAGATCGGTGCCCTGCACAAAGCGGTCAACCCGGTCGAAACCCTGTTTGTGGTCGATGCCATGACTGGTCAGGATGCGGCCAATACCGCCAAGGCCTTCAACGAGGCACTGCCGCTGACCGGTGTCGTGCTGACCAAGGTGGACGGTGATGCCCGTGGCGGTGCCGCGCTGTCGGTGCGTGCCATAACCGGCAAGCCGATCAAGTTCCTCGGCATGGGCGAAAAAACCGAAGCCCTGGAGCCGTTCCATCCGGACCGTATCGCTTCGCGCATCCTCGGCATGGGCGATGTGATGAGCCTGATCGAGCAGGCCGAACAGAAACTGGACCGGGAAAAAGCCGAGAAGCTGACCAAGAAGCTGAAGAAGGGCAAAGGCTTCGACCTGGAAGACTTTCGCGACCAGCTCCAGCAGATGAACAACATGGGCGGCATGGGCGGCCTGCTGGAAAAAATGCCCAACATCGGCGGCGTCAACCTGTCGCAAATGCAGGGCCTGCAGGGCAACGCAGAAAAGCAGTTCAAGCAGATGGAGTCCATCATCAACTCCATGACTCCGGAAGAACGCCGCAATCCCGATATCATCAGTGGCTCGCGCCGGCGCCGCATTGCTCTGGGCTCCGGTACCCAGGTGCAGGATGTTGGCCGGCTGATCAAGCAGCA
Source organism: uncultured Thiopseudomonas sp. (assembly GCA_964394445.1). Lineage (GTDB taxonomy): Bacteria > Pseudomonadota > Gammaproteobacteria > Pseudomonadales > Pseudomonadaceae > Thiopseudomonas. Next base: position 36,211 of record CAYMXO010000005.1, on the reverse strand, counting down.
CAAGCAAATGCAGAAAATGATGAAAAAATTCATGGGCAAGGGCATGGGCAAGATGATGCGTGGCCTGGGCGGCATGATTCCCGGCATGGGCGGCATGCCCAAGCTCTGACCTTTGAGCAGGTTGCAGGTCGGGCTTTGGCCCGGCATGGTCCTTGAAAGGGGGCCGTCTACAAAATTTAGCTTTGCAAAGAGTGCGTTTGCGCTTAGAATATGCGGCCTTTCGTGCGTGCGCTGCGCGTATGAAAGGCTTTGTTCATTTTTCAACTACAGGAAAGAAGTTTAATGGTAACTATCCGTCTTGCACGTGGTGGCTCTAAAAAACGTCCTTTCTATCACGTAACCGTGGCTGACAGCCGCAAGTTCCGTGATGGCCGTTTCATCGAGCGCATCGGTTTCTTCAACCCAATTGCCCGTGGTGCAGAAGTTCGTCTGTCTGTTAACCAGGAGCGCGCCAACTACTGGCTGGGTCAGGGCGCCAAGCCTTCCGAGCGCGTTCAGCAGCTGCTGAAAGAAGCCGCTCAGGCTGAAGCCTAAGCAGCAAACGAGACACACATGACCACTGACGACCTCATCGTAATGGGTAAGATCGGCGCGGTACATGGTGTGCGCGGAGAGGTGAAGATCCATTCCTTTACCGACCCGATGGAGAATCTGTTTGATTACCCGCTCTGGCATTTGCGCCGGGACGGTGAAACAAAACAGGTCAGGCTGGCCAGCGCCCGCTCCCAGGGCAAGGGACTGGTGGCAAAAATTGAAGGGCTGGATGACCGTGAAATTGCACGGACCTACACCGGCTTTGAAATTTGCGTGCCACGCAGCGAACTGCCCGGGCTGGAAGAGGGCGAGTATTACTGGCATCAGCTGATAGGTCTTCAGGTGATCAACCAGGACCGGCAATTGCTGGGCAAGGTGAGTCATCTGCTGGAAACCGGTGCCAACGACGTTCTGGTAGTGCGGCCCTGTGCCGGCAGCCTGGACGGTCGTGAACGCTTGCTGCCTTATACCGATCACTGTCTACAACAGATTGATCTGGAGGCGGGTGTCATCAGCGTCGAATGGGATGCGGACTTCTGATTCCGGCATGTTGAAGCTCGGAGTCATCAGCCTGTTTCCCGAAATGTTTGCTGCGATCAGCGAACACGGCATTACCCGGCGGGCGGTACAGCAGGGGTTGGTCAGCATCGAATGCTGGAACCCGCGCAGCTTTACCGAAGACCGGCACCAGACGGTGGACGACCGGCCCTTCGGCGGCGGTCCCGGCATGGTGATGAAGATTGAACCGCTGGAGCGGGCCCTGGCAGCTGCCAAACAGGCGCTGGGCCAGGACACGCGGGTGATTTATCTGTCACCCCAGGGCAGAGTCCTGAAACAGGCAGCGGTCAGCGAAATGGCACAGGCAGGGTCGCTGATCCTGATTGCCGGACGCTACGAAGGCATCGACGAGCGATTTATCGAGGCGCACGTTGATGAAGAATGGTCCATTGGTGACTATGTGCTTTCCGGTGGTGAACTGCCGGCCATGGTACTGATGGATGCCGTTATCCGGCTTTTGCCTGGCGCGTTGGGCCATGCAGAGTCGGCGGTGGAGGACTCCTTTACCGACGGTTTGCTCGATTGCCCGCACTACACGCGACCGGTTACGTATGCGGGTAAAGATGTTCCTCAGGTGCTGCTTGGCGGCAACCATGAACATATCCGGCGCTGGCGGTTGCAGCAGGCCCTGGGCCGAACTGCAGAGCGTCGCGCTGATCTTCTGGATGGCCGCTCGCTTTCTGGAGAAGAGAAAATGCTGCTGGACGAATACCTCGCCCGGCGGAACGATTTAGGTATCGATGGCAAACCCTGAGGTTTGTCTTTAGGAGCACACAAATGACCAACAAGATCATTCAGCAACTCGAAGCTGAACAGATGAACAAAGAAGTCCCGGCGTTTGCGCCTGGCGACACTGTAGTTGTACAAGTAAAAGTAAAAGAAGGCGAGCGTCAGCGCCTGCAGGCTTACGAAGGTGTCGTTATCGGCATTCGCAAGCGTGGCCTGAACAGCGCGTTCACCGTGCGCAAGATTTCCAGCGGTGTGGGCGTAGAGCGTACTTTCCAGACTTACAGCCCGCTGGTTGACAGCATCACCGTCAAGCGTCGCGGTGACGTGCGCAAGGCCAAGCTGTACTACCTGCGCAACCTGTCCGGTAAGGCTGCTCGAATCAAAGAGAAGCTCAACTAAGACACCAAAAAAGCAGCCTGCGGGCTGCTTTTTTTATGGCTGTTTTCCGTACCAGCGGTGCATATCGCCCTCTGACCGCGGGTTGCGCTGTAAGCCTGAGCGGCGGCTTTTATTTGATAATAAACACATGTCTATTGATCAACAGCATATTGACGATTTTCTGGAGCAGCTCTGGCTGCACGACGGCCTGTCGGACAATACCCGGGTGGCCTACCAGACTGACCTGACGCAGTTTTCCGGCTGGCTGACCAGGCGGCAAACGGGCATGCTGCAGATAACCCGCAGCGATCTGCTCGAGTATCTGGGCTGGCGCTTGCAAAAAGGCTATAAAGCCAGCTCCACCTCCCGTTTTCTGTCGGCGGCGCGAAGGTTTTACGCGCAGGCTCTGGAGCGTGGGGTGATCGCTGAAGACCCGTGCGCGTTGATCGATATGCCAAAAATCGGCCGGACCCTGCCCGATACTCTTAGCGAAGCCGATGTTGATGAGTTGCTGGCAGCACCGGATGTCAGTGAGCCGCTGGGCATGCGTGACCGCTGCATGCTCGAGGTGCTATATGCCAGCGGGCTGCGTGTCAGTGAGCTGGTGGGGCTGAAGCTGGATGAAATCAGCCTGCGTCAGGGCGTGGTGCGCATCATGGGCAAGGGCAGCAAGGAGCGTCTGGTGCCGCTGGGCGAGCAGGCGCTGGACTGGCTGGAGCACTATCTGCAAGAGGCCAGGCCTGTACTGCTGGCTGGCAAGGCCAGTGATGTGGTGTTCCCCAGCCAGCGTGGGCAGCAAATGACCCGGCAAACATTCTGGCACCGTATCAAGTTGCATGCGCAGGCTGCCTGCATCAGCAAGCCCCTGTCGCCACATACCCTCAGACACGCTTTTGCGACACATCTGCTTAATCACGGTGCCGACCTGCGGGTGGTGCAGATGCTGCTCGGTCACAGTGATCTGTCGACGACGCAAATTTATACCCATGTAGCCCAGGCAAGGTTGCAGGCCATGCATGCCGAGCACCACCCGCGGGGATAATCTTTATATCTATTTATTATCAATCTTGATTTCGATTGCGGTTTGTGTTATATTGCGCCATTGTACTGACAGGAGAAGCCATATGAGTCGCAAAGGAAATGTTGCCATCAACGAGATTACCCACGCCGAGACCCGTAGCAGCATCATCGATGCACAGCGCAGGGCTTTCCTCAAACAGGGTGGTAAAATCGAGAAAGTGCCTACCGGCAAGAGCGGACCGCAGAACATCAGTTATTTTGGCCGTGGTACACGCAGAAAATAAACTGTTGCAAGAATGACAAGAAAACACCTGAAGGCGTATGCCTCCAGGTGTTTTTTTATGCCTGCCGGGCCACGCAGATTTTTTCTGAATGAAGCAGTACACTGTACGCGGACTGGTTTGCGAGGGTGCTTCACATGCAGCGACCTTATTTTGTGGTTCCGGCTCCAGCACTATTTGTAGCGGTGGCCGGGATTGCCATTCTGCTGGAGCGCATCTGGCCGTTACAGATGGCAGCGTCGATCAACCTGTTCTACGGTGGCTGGATGCTGGTGGATGCCGGCATGGTGTTCATGCTCTGGACCGTCTGGCTGATGCTGTGGCGCAAGACCACCCTGAATCCCTATGGCAAGCCGCAGCGGCTGCTGCACGAGGGCCCGTTCCGGGTCAGCCGTAACCCGCTCTATATCGCCATGCTGGCCATCTATCTGGGGGCCGGCCTGTTATGGGGCAGTTACTGGCCTTTACTGCTGTTCCCGCTGCTGGTCGTGTTGCTGCAGTTCGGCATCATTCGCCACGAAGAGCGTCTGCTGCACATTAATTTTGGTGATGATTACGCCAAATACTGCAAGAAGGTCCGGCGCTGGCTATAGTGACACCGTTTGACCGGTGCCGTCAGTCAATTTCGGAACTCTCAAACCCGGGTGGCCTGTTGCCGCTGCCCGCGGCTTGTTACCGCTTTCGGCTCCGGAAACCCGGGTATCCGGGCTTGGGCTAATCAGCGATACGGGCCGCTAGCCGGCATTACACATCTCAAGGAGTTTACACGATGAAAAAGGCAGGTTCGCTTGCCGCGCTGGGTGCGCTGGTTTACTCGACCGATGGTGGCAGGCACTGTCCGGATTGTCACCAGCTGCTGGCCGAATGTAGCTGTCACAATGAAGGGGTCGTACTGGGCGACGGCAATGTGCGGGTGCGGCGCGAGAACAAGGGGCGTGGCGGCAAAACGGTTACTGTGGTAAGCGGTTTGCCGATGACGGCTGCAGAGCTCAAGAGTACAGCGAAACTGCTCAAACAGGCCTGTGGTGTGGGTGGGGCAGTCAAGGATGCAGCGATTGAAATCCAGGGTGACCAGCTGCCCAAGGTGATGCAGTGGTTGCAGGATCAGGGTTACAAGGTCAAGAAGTCCGGCGGTTAGCAGCCGGACGGACGGCAACAGGCAGAGCCTGTTGCATCAGTCCAGATCATAGTCGTAATCGGCCAGCTCTTTGCTCAGACGACGCTCATCCAGCAGGTTGTCGATGACCCGACGCTTGGTCAGGTTGTTTTTGCTGGACGCAACAGGTTCGACATCATCGATTTGCTCGTTGTCATCATCAACAAATTCGTCATCAAGTTCCAGGTCTTCTTTACTCATTTGTCAGCCTCCAGGACGGGATACCCTTTGTGGCCGTCTTATAATTCGGAAGTGAAAAAAAGTAAAAAAGTTTTTTTCTATTGGCTGGTGAAAAAACCTTTCTCTTGCTTAATCAGTCGACAGTTTTATCTTTGTGTTCGCACAGGTCTTCGATGCGGCAGCTACCGCAACGAGGCTTGCGCGCCTGGCAAACATAGCGTCCATGCAGGATCAGCCAGTGATGGGCATCCAGCAAAAATTCCTTGGGTACCAGACGCAACAATTTTTTCTCGACCTCCAGCACGTTCTTGCCTGGCGCGATGCCGGTCCGGTTACTGACCCTGAAGATGTGCGTGTCCACCGCCATGGCGATCTGGCCAAAAGCGGTGTTGAGAACCACGTTGGCGGTCTTGCGGCCGACACCGGGCAGGGCTTCCAGCTCTTCCCGGGTCTGCGGCACCTGGCTGCCATGCTTCTCAATCAGCAGGCGACAGGTTTCGATGACGTTTTTCGCCTTGGTCCGGAACAGGCCGATCGTCTTGATATGTTCGGTCACGCCTTCGACACCCAGCGCATACATGGCCTCTGGCGTGGGGGCGAGCTGAAACAGTTTTTCAGTGGCCTTGTTGACGCCGACGTCGGTAGCCTGTGCGGAAAGCAGTACAGCTATCAGCAACTCGAAATCTGACGAATAATTCAGTTCGGTTTGTGGCTTGGGGTTGTCTTCGCGAAAGCGGTGGAAAATTTCATAGCGTTTCTGGGCGTTCATCGCGTGCCTTGCTGATCTCCAGAGTGAATTGGGAAAAGTGTAGCCCCAGATAGTGCCTGCGCGGCAATGGTGCGCAGACTGGCGCTTAGTTCTGCAGTTGAAAGCGGGGCAGTTCGGGCATCTTGATTGCCTGTGAGCTGTCAGGTGCCAGCACCAGGGCTTCGCCGTCGACAACCGCCTTGCCTTGCTGGTTGATTACCCGGGTACGGATGCGTACCTGGTTTTTTGCCAGCTTTTCCAGCACTTCAAGCTGGACTTCGAGTTCATCACCGATTTTAACCGGGCGCATGAAACTCAGTTGCTGACCCAGGTATACACTGCCAGGTCCGGGCAGTTTGCAGGCAATGGCGGCGCTGATCAAAGCGCCGGTAAACATGCCGTGGGCGATGCGGCCCTTGAAACGGCTGGCAGCGGCAAACCCGTCATCGAGGTGAACCGGGTTGTTGTCACCGGATACTGCGGCAAACATCTGCAAGTCGGTTTCGCTGACGCTGTGTGCCTGGCTGGCAGTCTGGCCAATGCTCAGGTCTTCGTAGGCAATGCTGTGGGCTGTTTCTGACATAAATGGCTCCGCTGAGGCAGGGTGAACGGAAGAGGGAATGATCTGTAATGTTTTTTCGGTGCGGGTTGTGCACTGGCAGCCAGACCCACGATGTACCCGATGACTCTTAGGCCGGCGGTGCAGGCAAATTGTCACATTGTTGCCCGATCCAGCCGGCTATATCGGCAAAGACCCGCGTGCGGTTGCGCTCATTGACCGGCTCGTGGCGCATGCCGGGGTAGAGTTTAACATCAACGCTGCGTTTTCCCGACTCACGCAAGGCGCTGGCCAGATCAAGCAGCCGTGAGCCGCGATGCAGTGGATCCTGTTCGCCACCAAACAGGAACAGGGGCAACTGATGGCTGATCTGGTTCATGCTTTGTAGCGGCGTAATGCGCTGCAGTCCGTCCAGCACATCAAGCCACAGCCGGTTGGTACACATGAAGCCGCAAAGTGGGTCGTTCAGGTAGTCCTGCACGGTGGCCGGATCAGTGCTGAGCCAGTCATGAATGGTTTGCCGGGGCTGGATCGCACGCTGGATTGGTCGATAAATCATGGCGTGCAGCAGTTTGCTGCGCCCGCGTGGCCCCTGGCGCCAACACTCGGCACTGGCCACCAGGCGGGCCAGACGGTAGCGGAGGGTGGTGCGCAGGTATTGCGGTCCGGACAGCAGGGCACCCTGCACACTGCAGCTGTACTGCATCAGATAATTCATGACCAGATAGCTGCCGAGGCTGTGCCCCAGCATGAACAGCGGCGTCTGCGGGTTCTCGCAGCGTATGTGGTGATTGAGGGCGCGCAGATCCTCGATCACCAGATTCCAGCCATCGGTATCAGCAAAATGACCCAGCAGTCCTTCCTTGGCGGTTTGCCCGTGTCCACGCAGGTCAGGCGCATAAACTGCGGTGCCAGTCCGCGCCAGGGCTTCGCCCAGCTCATGGTAGCGGCCGCCATGTTCGGCCATGCCATGGCTGATCAGCAGACTGGCTTTGGCGTCACCGTCCGGATGCCAGCTATGCACGTGGATACGCGTTGCATCCTGGGCAGGCAGCCAGAAGCAGGTATATCGCATAATGCTGTCCTCGGGGCCAACGGGTTGAAAAACTGAGGCTTGGTACAATCGCTCTGTGACCGTGCTCTTTGTGTGCATGATAAGGGAGCCGGTGATGCTTGCCTAGCGTCAGTCTGTGACCAGGATGCTTATACCAGACTGATCGTGACTAAAGTTTATGTTTCAGTGCTGGAGTGACGTTGGGGAAGCTGCTAACCTCACTTGCCTGATCGCTTGAACTCAAGCAGGATAACAACAATTACAGCTATAGACAGATAGTGCCTGCTTTCTATCCGCCGGGCTGATTGCACAGGCCTTCCAGCTGTTGGCTGGCAGTGTAGAATCACACTATTTGCAGTTGCTTTGGAGCTTCGCATGAATGAAAACTTCTGGAAGGATAAATACCCGGCCGGCGTCCCGGCGGACATTGATGCTGATCTGTATCCCAATATCCAGGCTGTTTTAAGCGAATCCTGCGAGCGCTTTGCCAGCTTGCCGGCATTTACCAATATGGGGCACACCTTGACCTATGGCGAGCTTTATCGCCTGTCGGGTGATTTTGCCGCCTGGCTGCAAAACCATACCGACCTGCAGCGGGGTGACCGTATTGCCATCCAGCTGCCCAACGTCCTGCAATATCCAGTGGTGGTGTTTGGTGCCATCCGCGCCGGACTGATTGTCGTTAATACCAACCCGCTGTATACCGCGCGGGAAATGGAACACCAGTTCAATGACTCGGGTGCCAAAGCACTGGTCAGCCTGGCCAACATGGGGCACCTGGTTGAGCAGGTGGTACCCAAAACCGGCATTACCACGGTCATCATGACCGAAGTGGGCGACATGCTGCCGACGCTGAAGCGCTTGCTGGTCAACAGCGTAGTCAAATATGTGAAAAAAATGGTACCGGCTTACCATCTGCCCAAGGCGCATCGGTTGGCCGCTGTACTGGCCGCTGGCAGCAAGAAGGTGGCAGGCAATGTGGAAGCAGATCCTGAAGATGTTGCCGTGTTGCAATATACCGGAGGCACCACAGGTGTCGCCAAGGGGGCGATGCTGACCCACCGCAACCTGATTGCCAACATGCTGCAGGCCCGGGCGATTATGGCGTCCAACCTGTATGATGGCGAGGAAACCGTGGTGGCTCCTTTGCCGCTTTATCACATCTATGCCTTTACCTTTCATTGCATGGCCATGATGCTGACCGGGAACCACAACCTGCTGATTACCAATCCGCGCGACCTGCCATCCATGATCAAGGATTTGGCCAAATACAGGTTTACCGGTTTTGTTGGCCTGAACACCCTGTTTGCAGCGCTGTGCAACAACCCGGATTTTCGCAAGCTGGACTTTTCAGGGCTGAAAATGACCGTCTCCGGCGGCATGGCTTTGCAAATTGCCACAGCCAAGCGCTGGACCGAGGTAACTGGCTGTTCGATTTGTGAAGGCTATGGCATGACGGAAACCAGCCCGATTGCTTCGGTCAACCCGATCCAGAACATCCAGCTTGGCACCATCGGTATTCCTGCGCCCTCTACCCTGTGCAAGATCATTGATGAAGAAGGCCGCGAGCTGCCATTCGGCGAGGTGGGCGAGCTTTGCGTCAAGGGCCCGCAGGTGATGAAAGGCTACTGGTTGCGTGATGAGGCGACACGCGAAGTGCTGGACGCGGACGGCTGGTTGCGCACCGGTGATATCGGCGTTATCCAGGAGGATGGTTATATCCGCCTGGTTGATCGCAAAAAAGACATGATCCTAGTATCCGGCTTCAACGTCTTCCCCAATGAGGTCGAGGATGTTCTCGCAGAGCTGCCGCAGGTTTTGCAGTGTGCAGCGATCGGCATACCGGATGAAAAATCCGGTGAGGCAATCAAGGTCTTCATTGTTGTACGCCAAGGCGAGAGCCTGAGCAAGGAAGAAGTGATTGCCCATATGCGCAAGAACCTCACGGCCTACAAGGTTGCCCGCCAGGTCGAGTTCCGTGACGAGCTGCCGACCACCAACGTGGGCAAGATTCTGCGGCGCGAGCTGCGCGATGAAGAGCTGGCCAGGCTGTCTGGCGGGAAGAAGGACCAGGAAGCGGGCTGACCCGCTCTGACCAGTGGCTAGTGTTGCTCCAGCCGGATGATGGCCAGCCGGTTGATGCCCGGGATATGGCGGGCCAGGCGGACAAAGGGAATTGCCGCGGCATGCAATAGCCGGTACACCGGCCGGCCAGCAGCAGTGTAGTAGCCCCAGGCCAGAGTCTGCATGACAACAAAGCCGCCGCCCACCAGGTTGTCGCTGAGCCAGTGCGCGCCCGCTACCAGGCGCGGCAGGATAAGGAAGATGCCGGCCAGCCATACCAGCAGCAAGCGCTTGCCGCGGGCGAACAGGCTCAGAAATACCGTCCACAGCAGCAATACCGAGGCATGGTCTCCGGGAAAGCTGCGGCTGGAGCGGTCCTTGATTTCCATGACTTCTTCCATCCAGGGAAAAGCCGCGCTGAGGCTGAAGCCGTCTCCGAGAAACACCGATGGACTGGCATGCTGCAATCCGGCAGCGTCAACGGCCCGGGTAAACAGCGTGCGGACAATCAGGGTAAAGACCAGCAGGGCCATGAAAGTCAGCAGGGCACGCAAAACCTGGTGCCGGTCAAAGATGATGCCGCCGAAGATCAGGCTGCACAGCATCACCAGTGCTGCCAGCAGGTCGGCAACCCGGGTGCTGAGTAATGCCCAGAGAAAATCCCAGGCAGGCAGGTGGCCAAGGCTGCCGTTGAGCAGGCGAAAAACCGGTACATCCAGAGCGTGCCACAGTGCTTTGGTGGCCGGCATGGCCCAGCTCAGCAGCAACAGGAAACTGGCCAGTTGCAGAATGATGAAGTTACGGGCGTGCCACTGGGCAATGGCGGGCTGGTTCATGTGTGCCTCCTTGATGTCTGTACCTGCCGTCTCGACATTTTTGCGATACTTTTTTCGCATGTTCAGTACAGGCAAAAAAAAACCGCTGATAAATCAACGGTTTTTATTGAATTTGGTCGGGACGGAGTGATTTGAACACTCGACCCCTTGCACCCCATGCAAGTGCGCTACCAGGCTGCGCTACGCCCCGACAGTATCCGGGTTGCCCCGAATGGCTGCGCATTATAGGGGAAAGCACAGTAAAAGGGAAGGGCGTAAAAAGTTACTTTTTCAGCCAGCGGCCATTCACCAGAATGTATTGCCCGTTCGGTGTTTTTTCGATGGCTTTTTTGCCCGCCATGGTTTCAACATCGCTCAGCTGCAGGTTATTGTCTTTGGCCAGCCGCTGATACTCGGCCTTGCGTGCCTGATTGATCAGCTGGGCAATCCCGGCGGCATTGCCCTGGTTGCTGACCACGCCCAGGTAACCGTTGGGTTGCTCGCCCAGTTGACCCGCCGATTTGGCGGCCGGCAGGCCACTCATGGCGCCGTTGAGATCCAGCGCCCAGGCCTGGGTTGTCACCAGACCGGCAGTCAGCGCAACAGCAGTGAAAAAATTACGGATTGACATGACTGGCTCCCTAGAACAGACCGCTGGATTCATCGAACAGGTTGTCCAGGGCCTTGTCGACCTTGATGTAGATTTCATGCTCGATCTTGACGTTAAGGTTGATGTTGATTGGCTCGCTTGGCATGGCTACCTGCACGGTTGGTGTGCAGGCTGCCAGTGCTGTTCCCAGCAAGAGCCCGGCAAGCAGTGTGTGTGGAGACATGGCTGGTTCCTTTTCCTTATCGGTTTTGCAGGCGCTGGCGGATCCGCTCCTGAATGGTTTCGCTAACATGGTTGCTGAGCTGGATGCTGGCCAGCAATGCCGGCAGGTCTTCTTCCAGATTCAGGTTCAGGTGTATCGGACGGCCGTTTTCCACCGCCGGGTTTTTTCCTTCAAGCCTTATATTGAACAACAGTTTACCTGAAGGTTCGTAATCCAGCTTGCTGTCGAGCACATTGAAGTGAAAGTCGTCGAGCGCTTCGGCAACCAGCTGCATGCCGGGGTTGGCCCGGCCAAGCGAGCGTACCTGTTCCGACTGGAATCTGAGAATGCCGGGCTGGCGGGCCTGCAGCTGGCCCTGTTCGATAAACACCCCGCTTGCGCTGACCAGCAGCGGCAGGCTGCCGTCGATGGTGGCCTGTCCGTACAGGCCTTCGGCAGGATACAGGGCCAGCGCATCCTGCAGCAGCACTCCCGAAAGCTGCAGCTGCATGCGGTTTTCCGTATCCAGCCGGATGCGGTTGGCGCCCAGTGCAAATTCGCCACCCAACACCTGCCCCCGAATGCTTTGCCAGGCCGCGGTGCCCTGCTCCAGACGGTCAACATGGCCGCTGTAGCTGCTTTCCCGCACGGTCAGCTGCTGGATTGGCACGCCGGGATTCAGCTCACCAATCACCAGTCGGGGCAGGTCCAGCCGCAACTGCCCGTTACCATCGAGCCGGAAAAAAGCGGTAAAGTCCAGGCCGGCCAGCTCGCTGCGGTTGATGATGCCGTCCAGCCCGCTACCGATGAAATGCCCGCTCACCTGCAGCGGGCTACCGGCAGGCAGGTTGATGCTGGCCTGCCCGTTCAGCCGGCCGTTGTTGAATTCGACCAGCTGCGGCCAGTCGGGCAGGGTCTTTTGCAGTGGATTGCCGGCGCGCAAGAATATGGCAGGCAGAATCAGGGTGCCGGTCAGGTTGTCGTTCTGCCAGTGCCAGTTGCTGTCCAGTTGTAGCCCGTCGGTATTGCTGATAGCCGCGCTGGCTTCAAGCGCCGGCAGCAGGCCGGCAAGCGTGCCGGCAGCATTCCAGGTCTGTGGGCGCAGCAGCGGATCGTGCAGTTGGCTGATGCTGGCGTGATAGCCGGCTTCAAGCCGCAACCCATGGTCGCCGGACAGTCCGCCCGCCAGCTGCAAACCGGTCAGGGTGGCAGTGATCTGTTGCAGCCTGGTGTGCCGGTCAACGGCCAGCTGCGCAACCGTCAGGCTGGCGGGCTGGATCAGCTGCAGGTGAAAACCGTCTTCGCTGGCGTCTGCGTTGAAGTACATTTGCGTCTGCAACGCTTCCAGTACAACACCGTCAAAATCATAGCGCGGCAGTTCAAGGTGCAGGCGTGCCTGCTCGAGCCGGCCGCGCCAGCTACTGTCTTGTAGCAGATGAAGGATGCCGGACAGCTGGATTTGCGATTCTCCGAGGCTATGCAGGTCCAGTGTCAGAATTTGCTGGCTGTCTGGTGCCTGTGCGCTATCCGGATGGGTCAGGGTGCGTACGCGCAGGCTTTGCGGCTGCAGCTCGGCCGGTATGCCTTCCAGCCAGCGCGGGTCCAGCTCTGTCAGCTCAAGGTCCAGCTCCAGCTGGCGCGGCTGCCAGAGCGGGTGTTTGTCGTCTGCCTGCAGCAGAATTGAGCCGGATACATTGGCCATGCCGGTCAGGGTTGCGCTGAGCGAGCGAATGGCCAGCTGCTGCGGCAGCCACGGAGCGAGAGCGGCCAGATCCAGCTCTGCACCTGGTTCGTTGCCGGTTTCGCTAAAGAGACTGGCCTGTACGCCGAGGCGGCCAATGTCCAGAGCTTTCACCGGTTGTTGAAGTTGCCAGTGCCAGCGCAACTGCAGGTCTTCTGCCTGCAGGCGCTGCCCGGCGTACTCCAGTTGCAACCGCTCCAGCTGCAGGCCATGCAGGCTCCAGCGGGCACCCTGCCAGTGCAGAAGAATACCTTGCTGTTGCAGAGCGTACGGTAGCAAAACCGGCAACCAGGCAATGGTGGCAACCAGCAGCAACAGTAGCAACAGTAGAATGCGTGCCAGCCGTGCCAGCCGTGCCAGCCGTGCCAGCCGTGCCGGCCAGGACTGCTGTCCCCTTTGCGTGGAAACCGGGCTACCCATTAGATGTGGTTCCTTGTGAATCGAACATCCATGGTGGCATGTTACCCTGAACTTCGGCTAAACACTGCATGAATGGCAGTCAGGGCTGCTACTTTGCAGGCTATATCCACACTGGCGTTTTTTGCCCGGGTCAGCTGGCAGGCATTTTGTGCATGACCGCATAAAACAGTGATTCCGGCGCAACGGCGTTTTACTGCTGCAGACTGTAAAAAATAGCCCAGTCGGGGTACTCTTGCAGCGTTTTTGGACAGACAAAGCAGGATCCCATGGCAGTTTCCACTCCGGTACTGGTTACCTTTACGATTTATATCTCGGCGATGGTGCTGATCGGCTTCATTGCCTGGCGCGCGACGAAGAACTTTTCCGATTATATCCTTGGCGGCCGCAGCCTGGGCAGCTGGGTCACAGCGCTCTCGGCCGGCGCCTCCGACATGAGCGGCTGGTTGCTGATGGGGCTGCCGGGCGCGGTGTACCTGTCCGGCTTGTCCGAGAGCTGGATTGCCATTGGGCTGGTCACTGGCGCCTATCTCAACTGGCTGCTGGTGGCCGGACGTTTGCGGGTACATACCGAGTTCAACAACAACGCCCTGACCCTGCCGGATTATTTCACCCACCGCTTTGAAGACAGCAGCCGCATTCTGCGCATCATGTCGGCAGCGGTCATTCTGGTGTTTTTTACCATTTATTGTGCCTCCGGCATGGTTGCCGGCGCCCGCCTGTTTGAAAGCACCTTCGGACTGGAATATGGCACGGCCTTGTGGCTGGGTGCGGCAGCCACGGTGGTTTATGTGTTCATTGGCGGCTTTCTGGCGGTCAGCTGGACCGATACCGTGCAGGCCAGCCTGATGATTTTTGCACTGTTGGTCACGCCGCTGTTTGTGGTGCTGGCGCTGGGTGATTTACCGGCCACCCTGGCCACCATCGAACAGGTGCGTCCGCAGGGCTTCAACATGTTTGAAGGGCTGTCGTTCATTGCACTGATTTCCCTGTTTGGCTGGGGCCTGGGGTATTTTGGCCAGCCGCACATTCTGGTGCGCTTCATGGCTGCGCGCTCGGTGCAGAGCATTCCGGCGGCGCGCCGCATCGGCATTACCTGGATGATCCTGACCCTGGCCGGTGCGGTTGCGGTAGGTTTTTTCGGCATTGCCTATTTTACCGGCAACCCGGAACAGGCCGGCGCCGTGACGCAAAACAGCGAGCGGGTGTTTATGGAGCTGGCGAAAATCCTGTTCAACCCCTGGGTCGCCGGCGTGATTCTGGCGGCGGTACTGGCAGCGGTGATGAGTACGCTGAGCTGTCAGCTGCTGGTGAGTGCCAGCGCCATGACCGAAGACCTGTACAAGGCATTTCTGCGCAAGGACGCTTCGCAAAAAGAACTGGTCTGGATTGGCCGGCTGATGGTGTTGCTGATTGCACTGGTTGCGGTGTGGATTGCAGCAAATCCGGAAAGCAAGGTGCTGGGACTGGTGGCCTATGCCTGGGCCGGCTTTGGTGCCGCATTCGGGCCTGTTGTGCTGCTGTCGGTCACCTGGTCACGCATGACCCGCAACGGCGCGCTCGCCGGTATGCTGACCGGTGCTGTGGTGGTTGTGGTGTGGAAGGAGTTCATTGGCCTTGGTCTGTACGAAATCATTCCGGGTTTCCTGCTGTCCGGCCTTGCCATTGTAGTGGTCAGTTTGCTGGACAAGGCGCCTTCTGCAAGCATGATCGAGCGCTTTGCCAAAGCCGAGCAGACCTATGCCGATGCAAGCAAAGGGAGTTGATGACACGGCGTGTGATGCAGTTTGAGAAAGATGCCTGGCTGGATCCGTAACCGGCTTGCGCATACAAAAAACCCGGCCATAGATGCCGGGTTTTTTATCTGGAGAGGCTGGTTATCTAAGCACATCGGGTTGGCCAGCGGCCATTCGGGAGTTGCGCCACTCCTCGTGGCTGACAGCCGCCTGTTCACCGTCAAGCTGATGCAGGATCTCGAAGTAGTCCTGTTTGGAGGGGTGCCTGACCACGGTTGCGCGGTCGTTGACCCGGACCACATAGACCGGCTGAACGTTCTGGTGGTCGAAGCCACGCCATTGCGCCGGCCCTTTGAGCAGGCTATAGCTGTGGTCTTCCAGTGCGCGCACGACAGACTGGGTATTCAGCGAGTTGCTGCGGTTAACCGCATCGGTCCACTGATGAATGACGGTATAGGCCGATGCAGCCGCGCTGGGCGGATAGAGATTGTACGTGCGGTTGTAGTTTTCCACGAAGCGCACGCCGGCCTCCGAATTTTCCAGCTCGGGTACGCGCCAGATCCAGTGCTCGGCACCGATCATGCCGACGGTGATGCTGGGCCCGGTCTGCTCGATGACTGACTGGGTCAGGTTGGGTGCCACGATCTGCATTGTGCGGTTCAGGCCCATGCTGTCGGCCGTCTGCATCGCGCGTACCAGGTCATGTCCATACAGCACCAGCACCAGGATGTCGGCATCACTGGCACCGGCCTGCTCAAGCACCGCGCTATAGTCGGACTGTTTGGCAGTCGGGAAGGGAAGGGTCACCCCGGGGTGTTCGCCGATACTGCGGGTGCCGGTGCTTTCACGCAGGGCTGCTTCCGATGTGTGGCCCCAGTTGTAGTCGGCGGTAATGTAGAAATATTTTTTATCCGGAAAGTGCCGGGTCAGATACTGGCCCAGCGCACGACCGGTCATGGTGGCGCTGGTGCTTTCACGGAAAAGATTGCGGTGCCCCTTTTCCGTGGTCACATCGTCGGAGTAGCCGATGGTGGCAAAGTACAGGCGGTCATGGCTTTTAGCCTGTTCGCCGGCGGCAATGGCTTCGGCACTGGAAACACTGCCAAACAGCATTGCGGCGCCCTCGGCAACCATGCTGTCGATGTTGCGTCGAGCCTTTTCCGGGCGTGCTGAGCTGTCACGGTTGATCAACTGCAGAGGCTTGCCGAGTACACCACCATTGCGGTTGATTTCTTCAACTGCCAGCAGGGCAGCACGCATTTGCGCCAGACCTTCCTCGCGGTAATGTCCGGTACGTGGATAACTCAGACCGATAATAACCGGGTCAACGGGGTCGGCAGCGGTCAGGGCAGGCAGTGCTGCAGCCCAGAGTGCCAATGCGATCAGTAAACGGGTCAAGGGAAGGCTCCTTTCATGGTCTTTTGCACGGGCTGAATGTGCAAGGTTTCCCGTGAACTTGTAAGTCGCCCTTAGTCGAAACAGGGTTTTATTTTGGCGTCGACTGTTTGACGTTGTGGTGGCGGCATTGCAACCGCGCAGGCGTCAAGATGGCAATACGGAACGGCTGCCGGATACGACCAGGTTCCGAACGGTACGATTCAGGCGGGCTTGCGGGCCAGAATCACCGCCCGGCGCGGTGCGGGCAGGCCTTCCACGGTGCGGCTGTGGTCGGCCGGGTCAAGGAATGATTCAAGAGATTGCCACTGCATCCAGTCCGTGCTGCGTTGCTCGTTAATGGTTGTGGTGCTTTCATCAACGCAGCGCACATCACGGAAGCCTGCGCGCCTGAGCCAGAGCATCAGCGCGGGCACTGATGGCAGAAACCAGACATTGCGCATCTGGGCATAGCGGTCTTCAGGCACCAGCACCTGCTGCTCGTCACCTTCCACCACCAGCGTTTCCAGTACCAGTTCGCCACCTGGCAGCAGGCAGTCTTTCAGCGCCAGCAGGTGATCAACGGGGGACTTGCGGTGATAGAGTACGCCCATTGAAAACACCGTATCAAAGCCTTCAAGCCTGGGCGGCAGGTCTTCCAGGGCAAATGGCAGGTGCCAGACAGGGGCGTGCGGCAGAAACTTTTTGACTGCATGGAACTGGCAGAAAAACAGCCAGTTGGGATCAACGCCGACCAGGGTCTTGGCCTCGGCGCCGAGCATGCGCCACATGTAATAGCCGTTACCGCAGCCGACATCCAGGACCCGCTTGCCTTGCAAGTCCAGGTGCGGAGCGACCCGTTCCCATTTCCAGTCCGAGCGCCACTCAGTATCCACGTGCACGCCAAACAGGTGGAAGGGGCCTTTGCGCCAGGGGTGTAAACCACGCAGTGCCAGGGTCAGCTGTACCAGCTGGTCGTCGCTGCAGGGGCCGTACAGCTCAAGACGCTCCACCAGCTCGTGGTGTTCCAGCTCAAGCGGAGGAATCTGTTGTACGGCATCCATCCAGCGTGGCAGGTCGCCGTGGCCAGTATCAAAATGCTGGTTGAACTGGTCCTGGACAGTGCGGGCCCAGGCTTTCAGTGGCGTGCGGTCCAGGTGGCGGGCGAACGTGGTGAAGTCGATCATGGCAGGGCGACCATGGAAGCAAAGTTGATGCATTGAAACCATAGGTGGATCTGGCTGAAACCGGCCAGCCGCAAGCGCTCGCGGTGCTCCTCCAGGCTGTCCGGCAGCATGACCTTTTCGATGGCACGGCGCTTTTGTGCGATTTCAAGCTCGCTGTAACCGTTGGCCCGCTTGAATGCCAGGTGCAGCTCGTTGAGCAGCTCCTGTTCGGCCGGATCGGTAAAGTGCAGTTTTTCTGACAGGATCAATACGCCGCCTGGCAGCAGTTGCCGGCGGATCTTGTCGAGCAGTTCCAGGCGGCGTCCGGGGGGGACGAACTGCAGGGTAAAATTCAGCGCCACCACCGAGCAGGGTTGTAGTTCAAGCTGCAGGATATCGGCCTCGACCACCTCTGCTGGCAGCAGCTCCTGATGCATGGCGTCCTGCGCCTGCAGGTACTCACGGCAGCGGCTGACCATGGCGGCCGAATTATCCACGGCAATCACCTTGCAGCCGGGCTGGCTGACATGGCGGCGCATGGCCTGGGTAACCGCGCCCAGCGAGCAGCCAAGGTCGTAAATCAGGCTGTTGGGGCGGGCAAACTGTGCTGCCAGCACACCGCTGTTTTCCACAATGGTCGGGTAACCGGGCACCGAACGCTTGATCATGTCGGGAAAAACCCGCACCACATCTTCGTTGAAGGTGAAATCGGGTACCCGGGTGAGCGGGGTGTCAAACAGGTTGTCGCGGCGCTGGTTCATCGGCTTGATACGGCAGAAAACAAAACGCGCATTATGGCATAACCAACGGTATGGGCCATACTCCCGCAGCATTGCGCTTTTTACTTACGGCCTTTGGCCTATGGTGCAAAATGTGTCTTGCGACTATGCTTCTGCGTCTATCCTTGAACTGCCCAGGGCAGGAGCGATATTTGGCAAACAGTATGCTTTTGCGCTATTTTTTGCCTGCAGGTGACCTGGTGGTCTAATTTGGAGCTTCTCAGTCAGCTCCGGCGAGCGGAAATCGGAAAAACAAAATGATTGGTATTCGCAGCATTGCCAGCTACATCCCCGAAGGGCGGATCGACAACATAGCCCAGGCGCAAAAATTTGGTCGTGACGAGGATTTCGTCAACGCAAAACTCGGCACGACAACCTTGTCCGTGAAGGATGAGTCTGAAGAAACTTCCGACCTTGCCGTCAAGGCAGTGGAAAGGCTGCTGGCCAAGAACCCTGACCTCAAGCTGGATGATGTCCAGGCGCTGATTGTGGTTACACAAAACGGTGACGCCGAACAGCTGCCACATACCTCGGCAATTGTTCAGCACAAGCTTGGCTTGCCGACCACGGTTGCCTGCTTTGATGTTGGCCTGGGTTGCTCGGGTTATGTGTATGGTCTGTATGTGGCCAAGGGTTTCATGCAGGCCACCGGGCTGAAGAACGCACTGCTGGTAACGGCTGACCCTTATTCAAAAATCATGGATCGCGAAGACCGCATGACCACGCTGCTGTTTGGTGATGCGGCCACCGCCACCTGGATGACCAGTGAGCAACCACAATGGTTGCTGGGTTCCAGCGTGTTTGGCGGTGATGGCGGCGGCGCTGAATATCTCGTGGTGCGCGATGGCCACTTCCACATGAACGGGCGTCAGGTGTTCAATTTTGCCAGCCTGAAAATCATCCCGCACATGCAGGAAGTGCTGGATCAGGCAGGGCTGACTTTTGATGACGTGCAGGCCATCTGTCTGCACCAGGGCAGTGGTGCGATTGTCGATGCCATTGCCAAGCGTCTCGGCGAAGAGCATGGTCACAAGGTGGTCAAGAACATGTTTGGTGCCGGTAACACCGTGTCTTCCTCCATTCCCATGTTGCTCGAACACTACGCTGATAATCCCGGGTGGAAAAATGTACTGATCAGCGGTTTCGGTGTCGGCTTGTCCTGGGGTTCGGCCTTGTTGCAGCGCAAGGCTTGAAAAAGCTGCGCCAGGACCCCATCAAGCAATCACGGAAGGGAAACGGTTGTCAGCTGCCGGCCCATTAGCAAACAGGCCGGCAACATCGACAAGACCAGCAAAAGCTGGTAAGATTCACCTCCATCCACAGGTAACAACCCTGTCGGGGCCGATTAGGATTCGACGCCGGTTGCGAAACTTGAGGGGCGTGCCGAGTTGGTAACAGAACTCGTAAATCCACTGTTGCACACTGATAGTTGCCAACGACGACAACTACGCTCTGGCGGCTTAAGCCCGCTAGCTGTCCTTAGGGGATGCCTGTAAACCCGAATTCAGGACAGTCAGATAGAACAGGATCGCCGCCAAGCACGCTGTGGGCGTAACGGCTAAAACTTACACAGCTCGCTCCAAACACCCTGTCACTCGGGCGGTGAGGAGTTAACCCAGTAGAGATGACTACGCATGTAGAACCGAAAGCAGAGTGCTGGCGGACGGGGGTTCAAATCCCCCCGGCTCCACCAAATACGCAACGCAAACCCCTGATTATGCTAGGCATTTTCAGGGGTTTTTCTTTTCTGGGTTGCTGGTGTCGATAAAGTGTCGAAAGAAACCAGAGGATTGAGCTGTAAAGTATCAGCCAGGTGATCCGGCGCAAGATGCGCATAGCGCATGGTTACCTGCCCGAGGATTTTTGTAATACCAGAATATTGAACCAAACCCGGTATGATTCTCTGGGATACTGTAAACCAATATGTGTATTTCCTCTGGTGTCGCAAGACACATGCTTTGGCATTCCAGGCGGTACCCCATGGGCAGCTGGCTGTAGTCATGGCTTGTGACACGTACAGAAGGGTGGTACAGGCCCGGGGACTGAACCCGAAAGGAGTATTGCATCAGGGGTTCTGCTTCCGCTGCCTGACTTTGTGTGACGCAACCCTGGCGATGGCGTGATGAAAAGCCTTAATGCAGCTCCGGCGCTGCGGGCATTCAGTGACATAATGCCGCACTATGTCTATTTACCTGCAAACAGGAGTAGGATTTTCTTTGTAACAGCATGGAAGCCACACGAGATTTTTATTGCCAAAAGGTGAATGTATGAAAGTAAAAGTGCTGTCCGCCTGTGTGCTGGGCCTTGCGTTGGGCGGACTGGCCCAGGCTGCTGATATGCCTGAGGTTGCCGAGCCCTATCAGAAAAGCTTTGGTGCGGCATGGGCCAAGGTGGTGGAGGGTGAGCTGCCCGTGTATGAGTGTACTCACGTGGTGGGTATGGCGGCCAAGAATGTGCAGGAGCAGGCTACTGCGGAAGAAGCGCGCAAGGCATTCAGGGCCTGTTATGTCGAGTCGGCCGTGCGCTACTCGGATGCGTTTTTCAAGCTGCACCAGAATGACACCATCGGTGATGATGGCAAGCCCATCGGCTGCAGCATGTACAACAGGTACCTGAATGGCCATGTGGGCTCAATGGAAGTACAGGCCGAGAAGTTCGGCTTTGCGGCTGCCGACCTGAATGATGAAATCCTGCAGCGGGTCAACGAGACGGCTGCATCCTGCAAGATCCGGCTGGGTGACTGGATCAAGCTGGGTAATTGACCGCCGGCCATGTTTCCGGGGGAATGCAAAGCCCGCCATTTTGGCGGGCTTTTTTATGGGCGGTTACTTGTCTTGGCTTTGGACGG
Source organism: uncultured Thiopseudomonas sp. (assembly GCA_964394445.1). Taxonomy (GTDB): domain Bacteria; phylum Pseudomonadota; class Gammaproteobacteria; order Pseudomonadales; family Pseudomonadaceae; genus Thiopseudomonas. Next base: position 15,262 of record CAYMXO010000005.1, on the reverse strand, counting down.
TGGCCAGCCTGAAAACTGGCCTGCAATCACTCACGAGCGGATGCAAAAGCGCAGCGTTTGTTAACCGAGCAACAAGGCATCGTCGCTGATTTTTTCGCCGCGCACTTTTTCAAACATCTGTAGCAGATCGGTAATCTGCATGCCCTTGCGTTGTTCTCCGCTGACATCCAGTACCACCTGGCCCTGGTGCAGCATGACGGTACGGTCGCCCACATCCAGCGCCTGTCGCATGCTGTGGGTGACCATCATGGTGGTCAGCTGTTTTTCCGCAACGATACGCTGGGTCAGCTCCAGCACGAAATCGGCGGTGCGCGGGTCGAGGGCGGCGGTGTGTTCGTCCAGCAGCAGGATGCGCGAAGGCTGCAGTGCTGCCATCAACAGGCTGACGGCCTGGCGCTGGCCGCCGGAGAGCAGGCCGATGCGGTCGGTGAGGCGGTTTTCCAGACCGAGCCCGAGGCGCTCCAGCTGTTCGCGGTAATAGTCGCGCTGGTTGCTCTTCACCGCCCAGCCAAGGCCACGCGAGGCGCCACGGCGTTGGGCCAGCGCCATGTTTTCTTCAATGGTCAGGTCTTCACAGGTACCTGCCATCGGGTCCTGAAATACCCGCGCAACACGGGCCGCGCGGGTCCAGACCGGCATACGGGTGACGTCGCAATCGTCAATCAGGATGCTGCCGCTGTCGGTCGGCAGATCACCGGAAACCGCATTGAGGAAAGTGGACTTGCCGGCCCCGTTGGTACCGATCACGGTAACAAACTGACCGGTTGGGATTTCCAGTGATAACCCTTGCAGCGCGCGGGTTTCAATGGGCGTGCCCGGATTGAAGGTGATTTTCAGGTCGCTGGCTTTGAGCATGATCACAGACTCCGGCGCCGCGCCAGGCGCTGCTTGAACAGGGGAATGACCAGAGCAATGGTAACCAGTACGGCGGTGACCAGGTTGAGGTCCTGGGCTTCCAGACCGATGAAGTCACTGTTGAGCGCCAGGGCGATAAAGAAGCGGTAAACCACGGCACCCAGGACGACGGCCAGTGTCAGCATGAAAATCCGGCGTGAAGGCAGGATGCTTTCGCCGACAATCACGGCGGCCAGGCCAATGACGATGGTGCCGATACCCATGGAGATGTCGGCACCGCCCTGGGTCTGGGCAAACAGGGCGCCGGCCAGGCCAACCAGACCGTTGGAGATGGCCATGCCGAGAATGATCATGGCGCCGGTGTTGACGCCCTGGGCGCGCGCCATGCGCGGGTTGGAACCTGTAGCACGGATGGCCAGGCCCTGGCGGGTGGCAAAGTAGGCGTCCAGGCCCAGTTTGGCCAGCACGACAATGACAATCATGATCAGCGGCCGGCCAATATAGTCGGCAATCCATTCCGGTTGCAGCACGCTGAATACAGTCGGCTCCATGATCAATGGAATGTTGGGCCGGCCCATGATGCGCAGGTTGACCGAATACAGCGCAATCATCATCAGGATGCTGGCGAGCAGATCCATGATGCGCAGGTATACGTTGAGCAGGGCGGTAACGACACCGGCCAGGGCGCCGGCCAGGGTGGCCAGTACGGTCGCCAGAAAAGGATCCATGCCGCTGGCAATGCAGACCGCGCCGATGGCACCGCCCAGAGGAAAGCTGCCGTCAACAGTCAGGTCGGGAAAACGCAGCAAGCGGAAGGAAATGAAGACACCGAGGGCGACCAGGCTGAAAATCAGGCCGATTTCAAGCGCGCCGAAGAAGGAAAACCAGGACATGCAGGACGAATTCGTTGGTTGTGGGATAAAAAGTGCCGGCGCAGGGGCCGGCACTCAGGCAGTGACCGTTAGCGAATGATTTCCGTTGCGCGCAGCAGCAGTTCTTCAGACAGCAGCACGCCCTGCTTTTCAGCGGCGGTGACGTTGATGAACAGCTGCAGGTTTTCGCTGGTTTGTGGTGCAATATCACCAGGCTTTTCGCCTTCCAGAATGCGTACGACTACGCGGCCGGTTTGCAGGCCCAGGTCGTGATAGTCAACACCCATGGCGGCAATGGCGCCACGCTTGACGCTGTCGGTATCCGAGGCAATCAGCGGGGTTTTGGTGTCGTTGCCCACCTTGGCCATGGCTTCATAGGCGGAAACCACGTTGTTGTCGGTGTTGGTGTAGATCACGTCAACCTTGCCGGCCAGGCTAAGGGCGGCGTTGCGCACGTCAACGGTGCGCGGGGCGGCGGCTTCGACCAGCTCCAGACCGTGCTCGGGCAGCATTTTCTTGAAGGCCTCAACCACGGCAACCGAGTTGGCTTCACCGGGGTTGTAGACCATGCCGATTTTTTTCACGCCGGGCACGATTTCCTTGATCAGCTCGATTTGCTTGTCCAGCTCCAGCAGGTCGGACACGCCAGTGACGTTGGTGCCGCTGGCTTCCCAGCTAGGTGTAAGTTGTGCCTGAACCGGATCGGTAACAGCAGTGAACACAATGGGGATCTGTTTGGTACCGGCAGCCAGTGCCTGGGCAGTCGGGGTGGCGATACCAACCAGAACGTCGGCCTTGTCACCGATAAACTTGCGGGCAATCTGGGCTGCGGTGCCGGTGTTGCCCTGGGCGCTCTGGTATTGCCACTTGAGGTTTTCCCCCTGCTTGTAGCCGGCGTCGTTCAGGGCTTCAAGGATGCCGTCGCGGGCGGAGTCCAGTGCCGGGTGTTCGACAATGGCGGTAACGGCCACGGATTTTACATCGGCAGCGCCAGCCAGGGTGCTACCCATTGCCAGAGTCAGGGCGCCAAGGGTCAGTACGGCAGATTTCGGGAGTTTGAGCATCTGTGTTCTCCTGCTTGGGGCTGTATGCACACAGCTCCGCTTCGTTATTTTTCTATTATGGGGCCGGTTTTCCGGCCGCAAGTACGTTGAGCAGCGTAGCTGGCAATGGCCAGCCTGCAGCTGCGATGCTTACAGGCTGGCCATTTTGGCACGTTGTTCGGTTAATTGCTCTAGCGCATGTTCATATTCGGCCTGTTTGGCGCGTTCTTTTTCAATCACTGCAGGTGGCGCCTTGGCAACAAAACCCTGGTTTGACAGCTTGCCGGCCACCCGCTTGATTTCACCTTCCAGACGCTTGATTTCCTTGTCCAGACGGGCCAGCTCGGCACGGGTATCGATCAGGCCGGCCATGGGTACCAGCACTTGCATGTCGCCGACCAGGGCGGTGGCCGACATCGGCGCTGTCTGCCCGGCTCCAAGCGTGCTGATGGATTCCAGCCTGGCCAGTTTGGCCAGAGTGATTTCATTGACCTGCAGACGGCGGCGGTCTTCGGCGCTGCTGTTGGCCAGATACAGCGGAATGGGCTTGCCCGGCCCGATATTCATTTCGGCACGGATGTTGCGCACCGCCAGCATCACGTTCTTCAACCACTCGATGTCGCCTTCAGCCTGGGCATCCAGCTGGTCATCTTCACTGACCGGGAAGGGCTGCAGCATGATGGTGCTGCCGCTCTTGCCGGCCAGCGGTGCAATGCGCTGCCAGATTTCTTCGGTAATGAAAGGCATGAACGGATGTGCCAGACGCAGGGCTGCTTCCAGCACGCGTACCAGGGTGCGGCGGGTGCCGCGGGTGCGCTCGGCGGGAGCTTCTTCGTCCCACAGTACCGGCTTGGACAGCTCCAGGTACCAGTCGCAATACTGGTTCCAGATAAATTCGTACAGGGCGTTGGCGGCCAGGTCGAAGCGGAACTGGTCCAGCTGGCGGGTGACTTCCTGCTCGGTGCGCTGCAACTGGGAGATAATCCAGCGGTCGGCCACCGTCAGTTCGACCTCCTGCTCCGTACCCAGCCCCACATCCTTGTCTTCGCACTGCATCAATACGTAACGCGCGGCGTTCCAGATTTTGTTGCAGAAGTTGCGATAGCCTTCTACCCGGCCCATGTCGAACTTGATGTCGCGGCCGGTGGAGGCCAGTGAGCAGAAGGTAAAGCGCAGGGCGTCGGTGCCGTAGCTGGCAATGCCGTCGGCAAACTCTTCGCGGGTCTGCTTTTCAATGGCGGCGGCCATTTGTGGCTGCATCATGCCGCTGGTGCGTTTTTTTACCAGTGACTCAAGGTCGATACCGTCGATGATGTCCAGCGGGTCCAGCACGTTGCCGCGGGACTTGGACATCTTGTGGCCCTGGCTGTCGCGCACCAGGCCATGGACATAGACGGTTTTGAACGGAATCTGCGGGCTGCCGTCTTCATGTTTGACCAGATGCATGGTCAGCATGATCATGCGGGCAACCCAGAAGAAGATGATGTCAAAACCTGTCACCAGCACATCGGTGGGGTGGAAGGTTTCGAGGAATTCGGTCTGTTCCGGCCAGCCCAGGGTGGAGAAAGTCCACAAGCCGGAGCTGAACCAGGTATCAAGTACGTCTTCGTCCTGGCGCAGTGCGAGGTCGGCTGCCAGGCTGTATTTTTCCCGCACCTCGGCTTCGGTACGACCGACATAGACCTTGCCGGATTCGTCATACCAGGCCGGAATGCGGTGACCCCACCATAGCTGGCGCGAGATGCACCAGTCCTGGATGTCACGCATCCAGCTGAAGTACATGTTTTCGTACTGCCTGGGCACAAACTGGATGCGGCCGTCTTCCACGGCGGCAATCGCCGGCCCGGCCAGCGGTTTGGTGGAAACGTACCACTGGTCGGTCAGCCATGGCTCGATTACCGCGCCGGAGCGGTCGCCGCGGGGTGTTTTCAGCGCATGGGGTTCGATGCTTTCCAGCAGGCCATCACTTTCCAGTGCGGCAACTATCAGCTTGCGGGCCTCGAAACGGTCGAGGCCGGCAAAGGCTTCCGGCAGGCTGGCGTCCAGCTCATTGTTATGGCTGCCGTCGCTGTTGAAAATCTGTGCTTGGGCCAGAATCGCTGCGTCCTGATCCAGAATGTTGATCAGTGGCAGGTTGTGGCGCTTGCCGACTTCGTAGTCGTTGAAGTCGTGGGCCGGGGTGATCTTGACGCAACCGGTGCCAAACTCGGGGTCGCAGTAATCATCACCGACGATCGGGATGCGACGGCCGACCAGTGGCAGGTCAACAAACTGGCCAATCAGGGCCTTGTAACGCTCGTCGTCCGGGTGTACGGCCACGGCGGTATCACCGAGCATGGTTTCCGGACGGGTTGTCGCCACGACCAGATAGTTTTTGCCGTCGGCGGTGGTGGCGCCATCAGCCAGAGGGTAGCGCAGGTTCCACAGGTGGCCCTGTTCGTCGTGGTTTTCCACTTCCAGGTCGGAAATGGCGGTGTGGAATTGCGGGTCCCAGTTGACCAGACGCTTGCCACGATAAATCAGGCCGTCGTCATACAGGCGGACAAAGGCTTCCTTGACGGCTTCGGACAGGCCGGCATCCATGGTGAAGCGTTCGCGGCTCCAGTCTACCGAGCTGCCGAGGCGACGGATCTGGCGCGTAATGGTGCCGCCGGACTGTTCTTTCCACTGCCAGACCTTGTCGAGGAAGGCCTCGCGGCCCAGGTCGTGGCGGGTTTGACCGAGGGCTTCGAGCTGGCGCTCGACCACCATCTGGGTGGCGATGCCGGCATGGTCGGTACCCGGCTGCCACAGGGTGTTGCGACCTTGCATGCGGCGGTAACGGATCAGCGCATCCATGATGGCGTTGTTGAAGCCGTGACCCATGTGCAGGCTGCCGGTGACGTTCGGCGGCGGAATCATGATGGTGTAGGAATCACCGGAACCCTGGGGGGCAAAATACATGTTGTTTTCCCAGTTTTGGTACCAGTTGGCTTCAATGGCGTGCGGCTGATAGGTTTTATCCATGATGTGGCAGGAACCCTGTGTAAATGCGGCGAATCGATAAACGGGTGATTATACCCTAGACAGGCTGTGGAATGCAGGGGGTGTTTGACGGGTTATGTGTTGTGGTGTTGGGCGTGGATGGGTGGTTTTTACACTGCGGCGGCTGGGCCGGGCAGGACGCTTCGTCAGGCTGCGCTGCGCTGATGCCTGCCTGCGGTCCTGTCCGGCCCGAAATCTGCCTGGTGTGGGGGAGGGCTTGTGTCCCGCCACTGGCGGGATGCTGTCGCGGTGTCTGGATGCTGCTCTTCTGTCTTCTGTCTTCTGTCTTCTGTCTTCGTTTTATGGTATAAGGTGTGCCGTATTTTGCTGGTGGCAGGCATGCTTGCTGTCAGGTAAAACGTTCTCGGGGCGGGGTGAAATTCCCCACCGGCGGTAATGGTGTGCGGTTGCTGTGGCAGCCGGCATTTAGCCCGCGAGCGCCTGGCCGGTTGTTTGCCTGCCTGGGTCAGCAGACACCGGTGCGATTCCGGGGCCGACGGTCAGAGTCCGGATGCGAGAGGACGGAATTCTGTTGGCAGCCTGTGCTGCTGCATGGCCCGTGCATGCGCCGGGTCTTCCTTCCTGCTTTACCCCTGAACTTGCAACCTTTATTGCGCATCTTTGCTGCGCATGGAGAAGTCATGTTTACAGGAATCATTGAAGCCGTTGGCAGCATCCGCAGCCTGACCCCGCAAGGGGGCGATGTGCGTGTGCGGGTTGCCACCGGCAAGCTGGATCTGTCCGATGTGAAGCTGGGCGACAGCATTGCGGTCAACGGTGTTTGCCTGACTGCGGTTGAATTGCCGGGTGACGGTTTTTGTGCCGATGTCAGTCGGGAAACCCTGGCCCGTACCGCTTTTGTCAACCTGCGTGAAGGCAGCCCGGTCAACCTTGAAAAAGCGCTGTTGCCAACCACGCGTCTGGGTGGCCATCTGGTCAGTGGTCATGTCGATGGCGTGGGTGAGGTGCTCAGTCGCAGCGACAGCGCCCGCGCCGTGATCTTCAGGATCCGCGCGCCCAAAGAGCTGGCGCGCTATATCGCCATGAAGGGCTCCATTACTGTAGACGGCACCAGTCTGACGGTGAACGATGTCAGTGGCAGTGAATTCGAGCTGACTATCGTACCGCACACCCTGCAGGAAACCATCATGGATTCCTATCAGGCTGGCAGTCTGGTCAACCTGGAAATCGACCTGATTGCCCGCTATCTGGAGCGACTGTTGTTGGGCGACAAGGCTGCCGAGCCGCAAGCCGGCATTACCGAAGCATTTTTGGCAGAACACGGGTTTCTGCGTTAACGGAGAAAAATTGTGGCTCTAAACAGTATTGCTGACATTATTGAAGATCTGCGTCAGGGCAAAATGGTCATCCTGATGGATGACGAGGACCGTGAAAACGAAGGCGACATCATCATTGCCGCTGAAGCCTGTACCGCCGAGCATATCAATTTTATGGCCAAACACGCCCGGGGCCTGATCTGCATGCCAATGAGCGGCGAGCGTTGTGACCTTCTGGGCTTGCCACTGATGGCCCAACACAATGCTTCCGGTTTTGGCACCAAATTTACCGTATCCATTGAAGCGGCCGAAGGTGTGACCACGGGTATTTCTGCTGCTGACCGTGCCCGTACCGTGCAGGCAGCAGCTGCCAAAGATGCAGTGGAAGCAGACATCGTCAGCCCCGGACATATTTTTCCTCTGCGCGCCCAGCAGGGGGGCGTACTGGCCCGCGCGGGCCATACCGAAGCGGCCTGTGATCTGGCGCGTCTGGCCGGTTTCGAGCCTGCCGGCGTGATCTGCGAAATCATGAATGATGATGGCACCATGGCGCGGCGTCCCGAGCTGGAAGTGTTTGCCCGGGAACATGGCTTGAAAATCGGAACCATTGCCGACCTGATCCATTACCGCATGATTCATGAGCGCACCATCGAGCGGGTTTCCGAGCAGGAGCTGGACTCTGAACTGGGCCGCTTCAATCTGGTGACTTATCGTGACTGCAACGAAGGTGATGTGCACATGGCGCTGATTCTGGGCGAGATCTTGCCGGAGGAGCCGACGATGGTCCGGGTGCACAACATGGATCCGCTACGCGACCTGTTCATGGTCAAACGCCCCGGTCTGTGGAGCCTGCAGGCAGCGATGGCCGAGGTGGCCAGGGCAGGCAGCGGTGTGGTGCTGCTGCTGGCGAACCAGATGACCGGTTCAACCTTGCTTGAGCATCTGGACCGGCAGCTGGGCGAGAGCGGCAAGGGCAATGCCAATGCCGGAACTTACAGCACCGTAGGCGCTGGCTCACAGATTTTGCGTGATCTGGGCGTACGCAAAATGCGCTTGCTGAGCAAGCCGATGCGCTTTAATGCCATTTCCGGGTTTGACCTTGAGGTGGTGGAGTATTTGCAGCCGAACGAGTAGTTTTGGGCGGTGCAAAAATATTTATGGTGACAGGGCGGGAGACCATGCTTCAGCTGCGCTCACACCGCATGAACAACATTGAAAACAGGAATCAATAAAATGCAAACCTTTGAAGGTACTTTCGTTGCGCCGCAGGGCAAGTTCGCTCTGGTGGTAGGCCGTTTCAACAGTTTTGTAGTGGAAAGCCTGGTCACCGGCGCCATTGACACCCTGGTACGCCATGGCGTGCAGGAAAGCGACATTACCGTCATTCGTGCTCCGGGTGCGTTCGAGCTGCCACTGGTGGCCCAGCGTGTGGCCCAGCGTGAAGAGTTTGACGCCATCATCGCCCTGGGTGCGGTGATTCGCGGTGGTACGCCACACTTTGATTATGTGGCCGGCGAGTGCACCAAGGGCCTGGCCCAGGTGTCCATGCAATATGACGTGCCGGTAGCTTTTGGTGTGCTGACCGTTGACAGCATCGAGCAGGCCATCGAGCGCTCCGGCACCAAGGCCGGCAACAAGGGTGCCGAAGCAGCCCTGTCTGCCCTGGAAATGGTAAGTCTGCTGGCGCAGCTGGAGGCCAAGTGAGTCTGAATAACGATGACTACGGTGACAACCCGCCGCCACGCGCCAAAGGCAAGATTGCCAAGCGCCGCGTGGCGCGCACACTGTTGATGCAGGCCGTATACCAGTGGCAACTGGCCGGGCAGAACCTGAACGAGATCGAAGCCCAGTTCCAGGTCGATAACGACTTTTCCGGCGTGGACGGCGAGTATTTTAGTGAAGGCCTGCGCGCCATTGCCCACCAGGTCAGCGAGCTGGACGAGTTGTTTGCCGGTTTTCTTGACCGCGGCGTCAGCGAGCTGGACCCGGTCGAGCTGGCCATTTTGCGTCTGGCTGCCTGGGAGTTCAGTCAGCGCATTGATGTGCCATACCGTGTGGTACTCAATGAAGGCATCGAGCTGGCCAAAACCTTTGGTGCCACCGACGGGCACAAGTATGTCAACGGTGTGCTGGACAAACTGGCCGGGCGTCTGCGCAGTGCGGAAATCAACGAGCACAAAAAGGGCTGACAAGCAGTTCAGGCACTCGCCTGTAGGCCGGATTTTTTACCACAGCACAGGGCAGGGATGTGCCAGGCTGCTCCGGCGAGCGTGAGTGCATGAACAGCCTGCGACACGTTCTGGAGCCGTGATGCACGAGTTTGAACTGATTCGGCAGATCTTTCGCGAAGCGGGCTATGCCCGGGCCGGCGGGGCGGTGGCGCGCTCGATCGGTGATGACTGCGCGCTACTGAACGTTTCGCCTGGCCAGCAGCTGGCGATTTCGACAGACAGCCTGCTGGAAGCCGTGCACTTTCCCGTGGGTGCCGATCCCTTTTTACTGGGCCAGCGGGCCCTGGCTGTTTCCGTCAGCGACCTTGCAGCGATGGGGGCCGACCCTCTGGCATTTACCCTCGCGCTGAGTTTGCCGCAGGCCGATGCGGGCTGGTTGCAGGGTTTTTCCAGCGGGCTGCAGGCGATGGCCGGGCAAACCGGCATAACCCTGGTGGGTGGCGATACCACAAGGGGGCCATTGAATATTGGTATCACCGTGCTGGGTACAGTGCCTGCCGGACAAGCCATTTTGCGCAGCAGTGCGCAGCCGGGACAGCAGCTGTGGGTTAGCGGACCGCTGGGCGGGGCTAGCGCAGCGCTACAGTTGCTGGATGGCCAGCATCAGGTTGATAACGCAGTTCGTCGCAGTCTGCTTGATGTTTATTGGACACCTCAGCCGCAACTGCAGCTGGGGCGCTGGTTGCTGGGCAAGGACGGGGCCGCGCTGGATATTTCTGATGGCTTGCTGGCAGATGCCGGCCATATGGCGGCCGAGTCCGGTGTGCAGGTGGTGATAGAACAACCCAAAGTTCCGGTCAATCCGCATGCGCAAACGCTGTCTGCTGCACAGGCCATGCAGTGGGCGCTGACTGGCGGCGACGACTACCAGCTGGTTTTCAGCTTGCCACAAAATTATGCCGCCGCGCTGCGGGCAGAGTTTCCTCAGGCCCGCTGCATTGGCCGGGTCTGCCGTGGGCAGGGAGTGCTGCTGCTGGACAGCCGGGGACAGCCGGTTGAGGTCCTCCAGACGGGTTATCAGCATTTCTAGCCGGGCGGTGTTTATTTTGCGTTACAGGTACTGCAAACTGCCCCGGGCGGTCTTTTGGGCTGCACAATGCCGGCTGGCGACTTATTCAGGGTGATTTCAGGATTTTACCAATGACAATCAGGCAACCACGGGTGTGGAGCAACTTTTGGCATTTTCTGGCTTTCGGTTTTGGTACCGGGCTGGCACGCAAGGCACCGGGAACCTGGGGCACCCTGGCCGGGCTGGTGTTCGTACCGCTGCTGCAGTGGCTCAGCCTGCCGCTGGCACTGGCGATTATCTTGTCGGCAACACTGTTTGGTATCTGGTTGTGCGGCAAGGTGGCGGAAGACCTGGGCGTGCATGATCATGGTGGCATTGTCTGGGACGAGATTGTCGGCATCTGGATTACCCTGATCCTGTTGCCGGCATCCTGGGGCTGGTGGCTGGCAGGCTTTGCCGCATTCCGCTTTTTCGATATTCTCAAGCCTTGGCCGATTCGGATACTGGATCGCAGACTCGGTGGTGGCCTTGGCATTATGCTGGACGACATTCTGGCCGGAGCTTTTGCTGCGGCAGTGTTGCTGGTTGCACGCTGGGCCCTGTAAAGACGAGTTCTCCTTGCAGACACCCTGACGATGCCGGTTTGAGGAAACAAAAAGCAGATGAAACGGTCTTTGTTGTTGGTCATTGCGCTGCTGGCGGGCGGTCTGGTCCAGGCTGAACCGGCAGTGCGTGTTGTGGGGCTCTTCCCCGGTGCTGCTGTAGTCAATATCGAGGGCCAGCGTACTTTGCTCAAGGTTGGCCAGGATGGCCCCATGGGAATTCGTTTGATTTCGGCCGACAGCCGTTCCGCGCTGCTCAGCATCAATGGCCGGGAGCAGCGGATGGAGCTGGCCCGTGACTATAGCCAGGGCGGTTACAGCACGCCGGAAAAACAACGGCTGACGGTGGCGCGTGGCCGTGGTGGCCACTATTGGGTCAATGGCTCGGTCAACGGCAACAGCATGCCCTTTTTGCTGGACACCGGTGCGTCGGCGGTGGCCCTTAACGCACGGCAGGCCAGACGTCTGGGTATTGACTACCAGGCCGCGGGCCGGCCCATGCAGGTGACGACGGCCAGCGGGATCGAGCGTGGCTGGCAGGTCACGCTGCGCAGTGTCAAGGTGGGGGCGATCGAGGTGCTGGGTGTGGAAGCGGTGGTGCTGGAAGGCAGCTACCCGACAGATGCCTTGCTGGGCATGAGTTTTTTAAGCCGGATTGGCTGGCGCCAGGAGCAGGACAGTTTGATCCTGGAAGCCAAATACTGAACAGTAACGAGGGTATTGCAGTGAAACGATTTTTTGCCGTCTGCAGCTTGTCTGCTGCCGTGGCGCTGACGGGTTGTCAGGCCGTGGATACGACCCAGGGAAGCGCGGTGGGTGTACAGCGTAAACAGTACATGTTTAGTGGTTTGTCGACCGAAGAAATCAACCAGTCTTACGCGCAGATGTACCGTGAGACCGTGCAGGAAGCCAGAAGCAAGGGCAAACTCGACACCAGCAGTGCCCAGGCTCGCCGGCTGCAAGCGGTGGCCCAGCGGCTGATTGCGCAGGCACCTTATTTTCGCGCCGATGCCCGTAACTGGCAGTGGGAGGTCAATCTGATCGACAGTCCGGACATCAACGCCAACTGTGGCCCTGGCGGCAAGATCATTTTCTACAGCGGCCTGATCAACAAGCTTAAACTGACCGATGATGAAATTGCTGCAGTCATGGGGCACGAAATTGCCCATGCCCTGCGCGAGCACAGTCGTGAACAGATGTCCCGTGCCTACGGCATGGAGCTGGCCAAGACCGGCGTCGGCGCCCTGCTTGGCGTAGGGGATGGTGGCCTGGCCATGGTGGATGTGGCGGTTAACTACGGCATGATGCTGCCCAACAGCCGCAGTGCTGAAACCGAAGCCGACCTGCTGGGTATCGAGCTGGCTGCGCGTGGCGGCTATGACCCCAATGCGGCCATTACCCTCTGGCAAAAAATGGAACAGGCCGGTGGCGGCGCGCCACCGCAGTTCATGAGCACGCACCCGGCTTCGTCGACACGCATTCAGAATCTGCAAAACGCGATCCCCAAGGTGATGCCGATCTATCAGCAGAATCGCCGCTAATCACCGGGCAGGACACCCCCGGGCCTGAAGTGGGCAGGGGTTGTCATGTGTGTCGTGGCAAGCGTTTGCTTGTGCAATGGCCAACAGCACAAGCTGTCCCGGTTTTATTCTGCGGACAGGGTGAGTTTGGAGGCTTCTTCGGCCAGTTCTTTCAGGTTGTTATCCGTTAGCTGCAAGCGCGCCTGAATGGCAGCTCCCATTTTGTCCCACTCACGGGTTCGGCTCTGGCCGGAAAACTGTTGCAGCAAGTATTCGGCCAGCTGGGCGAGACTGATCAGTTCGCAGGTTTCGGCAGTCAGGATCCGGCTGTTCAGCGAGATCATGTTGAAGTCATGGTGGTGGCGGATTGCCTGGCTGGTGCTGGTAGAAAGCCACCAGGATTGTGCCAGCAGATAGCCGACCAGTGCGTGACTGGTGGCATGACGTTCCTCTTCGATCCGGGTAAACATCCGTTCGGGGCAGGCATTGGCTTCGCTCAGGGTTGCATAGTAATCCGGAAACTTGCTGATCATGATGGGGATACCGGCATCCCTGAACAGGGCAAAAGTGTATGCCAGATCGGCGCTGATGCGAACCCTGGAATGCATTTTTTGCGCCAGCCAGCCCGACAGGCAGGCGATCTTCATGGAGCCGTCCCAGAACCTTTCCAGTTGTGGCGGTGGTGGCAGCACGCCACGCAAGGCGATACTGGCTACAGCATTGACTGTTGATGTTACGCCCAGAAGGTTAACGGCTTGTTGTATCGTTTGTGCTTTGCCCGATAGGCCATAAAAGGGCGAGTTGACTGTTTTTAGCAGGCTGGCGGCGATACCAACATCGCCGCTGATGATGTTGGTCAGCTGGCGCAAGTCGGGCTCGGGCTTTCTGGATTCACTGACCACTTCCAGCAGTATTGCAGGGCAGGGTGGTATCGCATTTTGTTCAATGCCTTTGAGCACCTGGTCGGCAAGTGCCGATTGTTTCGGGTCATCCATTGTCAGATTCCTTGGAAAGTTGCCAGCCAGTTTTCGAGTTGCTGTTCTGGGAGCGGGCGGGTAAACAGAAAGCCCTGTAGTGCGTTGACGCCGGCATTGATAAGTGTATCGCGTTGTTCCTCGGTTTCAACACCTTCGGCAACGACTACCATGCCCAGGTCTTGTGCCAGCTGGGTAATGGCCCGGACTATTGCCAGAGATTTGCGGTCCTCGGGCAAATGCTTGACAAAGGTACGATCGAGCTTGAGTTTGTTGGCTGGAATGTCTTTCAGGTATGCAAGGCATGAATAGCCGGTACCGAAGTCGTCAATGGCCAGGGACAGGCCGGCATCAACCGCGGCATCAAGGTTTCGGCGTACCGCGCGTGAAGTATCCATGAACAGCGATTCGGTCAGTTCCAGCTCCATCAACCCGGGAGGCAACGGACTGACGGTTAGCAAAGCCTGTAGCGTTTGTTGAAATTTGGGTGCTGTCAGCTGGGCGCGCGATACGTTGACAGCAAACTTGGTGGGCCGGCCATTGACCAGCAATTGCTCGGCCATGCGTGCGGCGGTCAGCAAGGTCCAGTCGCCCAGCTCGATGATCAGACCGGTCTTTTCAGCCACGGGAATGAAGTGGTCCGGTGTAAGCATTTCATCCCGCACCCGGCAACGCATCAAGGCCTCACAGGCTTCGATGCCGTTGCTGGCAATATTGATGACCGGCTGGTAGTGCAGGGAGAAGCCTCCGGCCTCCATGGCCTCGTGCAGCTTTTCCTCGATCGTCAGCTCATTGCGTTTCAGGGTGGTTACCTGGCATCCATAATCAGTGCCGGGAGCGACCATCGTACCGAGCGCGCCCTTGCTTTGCTTGGCTTCCTGCATGGCCTGGTCGGCACGCTCCAGCAAGCTGATGCCGGACTCGGTGCCCAGTCTGGACAGGCCAATGCTGCAGGACTGACGCCAGTTGACCTGCCCGACCTGCAGGGGAGCGCGCAAAACATCATGGATGTGTCCAGCCAGTGCCTCGGCCATGGGCAGTGATATGCCGGGCAACAGGATGACAAACTCGTCGGCCCCGATGCGGCCAATGGAGCCGCTATTGTTGACCTGAGCTTTCAGGCGGCGGGCGAGGCGTACCAGAACGTCATCGCCGGCATGGTGTCCGAAGGAAATGTTGACTTCGCGGAAGCGGTTCAGGCTGATCCAGAGCGCACACAGGCTGCTACCGTCCTTGCGGGCTCTGTCCGTCAGCCGCTCCGCTTCCAGTATGCATTCCTGGCGATCAAGAAAACCGGTCAGCTCGTCCAAGAAACTCGTCCTTTTGTCATGGTTGCTCAAGAGCTAGGCAAAGAATGTCGACAGGGCATGATGTCGCGTTCGGGTTTGATTATCGCACTGTTTCCAGTGTGAGGGAGAATTAAGCTGCTTGCATTGATTATAATCTAAAACTATTGGCCCAAGAGTGGACCAATGCAGGCAGTTGATGTGCGGCGTCAAAGTACAGCGTAGCCGGATTGTATGCAATGCTTTGTAACTGAAGCTGCGAGACAGTTTGCAGACGTTGGCATAAAGAGTTGTCGCTATAGGAAAAAATGTGCTGCTTCCGTAAAATGGCACCCTTTTGCAGCGCGGATCGATTATGCAGGGTCAGGCGAAACAAGGTAAAAAGCGGGACGGCTTGCTGCGCTCCAGCATGGTGGTCAGTGTCATGACCATGCTGTCGCGGGTGCTGGGTATGGTGCGTGACATCGTTATCGCCGGCTATTTTGGTTCCAGTCCGGCGGCCGATGCTTTTTTTATTGCCTTCAAGATTCCCAATTTCCTGCGCCGCCTGTTTGCCGAAGGTGCCTTTG
>CAYMXO010000004.1:47764-93454 GCA_964394445.1 uncultured Thiopseudomonas sp. | reverse complement strand
CCATCCGTGAAGGCGGTCGCACCGTCGGTGCCGGTGTTGTTGCAAAAATCATTGCCTGATTGGTGATGTAAAAAGAAAGCCCCCATTATGGGGGCTTTCTTTATTGGTTGACATAGCTGTTGGTCACGATTAGAATTGCGCCTCCTTTTATCGGGAGTTTGCGCCCGTGCAAGGCTAAACCCAAATCCGAGGTCAAAATGCAAAACCAACAAATCCGTATCCGGTTGAAGGCTTTTGACCACCGCCTGATTGATCAATCCACCCAGGAAATCGTAGAAACTGCGAAACGTACTGGTGCTCAGGTTCGTGGTCCCATCCCTTTGCCGACTCGCAAAGAGCGTTTTACCGTACTGATTTCCCCGCACGTCAACAAGGACGCGCGTGACCAGTACGAAATTCGCACCCACAAGCGCGTTCTGGACATTGTTCAGCCTACCGATAAAACTGTAGATGCGCTGATGAAACTTGATCTGGCAGCTGGTGTAGAAGTTCAGATCAGCCTCGGCTAAGACATTCGTCCTGGTCGTGTAACGCTCTGCAATGGGCGGCCATAGCGGGTGAAAGCCCCGTACACTTATGAGGTCAAAAATATGACAGTTGGAGTAATCGGTCGCAAGTGCGGTATGACCCGCATCTTCACCGAAGATGGTGTTTCGATTCCGGTGACTGTAATTGAAGTCGAGCCGAATCGTGTCACCCAGATGAAAACCGAGGAAACCGATGGTTATCGCGCAGTACAGGTTGCTGTTGGCGAGCGTCGTGCTTCCCGTGTGACCAAGCCGCAGGCAGGTCACTTTTCCAAGGCTGGCGTTGTTGCCGGTCGTAAAGTTGCCGAGTTCCGCCTGGAAGAAGGTGAGTACCAGGCCGGTGATCAGATCACTGCCGAGCTGTTCGCAGCTGGCCAGCTGGTTGACGTAACCGGTCAGACCAAGGGCAAGGGCTTTGCCGGTACCATCAAGCGCTGGAACTTCCGTGGTCAGGATGCGACCCACGGTAACTCCCTTTCCCACCGCGTACCTGGCTCCATTGGCCAGTGTCAGACTCCCGGTCGTGTGTTCAAGGGCAAAAAAATGTCCGGTCACATGGGTGACGTGCGCATGACCGTACAGTCCCTGGAAGTTGTGCGTGTTGACGCCGAGCGTAACCTGCTGCTGATCAAGGGTGCCGTGCCAGGTGCTACCGGTAGCGATGTTGTTGTGCGTCCAGCCGTCAAAGCACGCGGTTAACAGGGGGAATTGCCAAAATGCAAATTAATGTAAATGGTGCCCAGGCGATCGACGTCTGCGAGCGCACCTTTGGTGGTGAGTTCAACGAAACCCTGGTACACCAGGCGGTCGTTGCTTACATGGCTGGCGGTCGTCAGGGTAGCAAGAAGCAAAAAACCCGTGCCGAAGTATCCGGTGGTGGCCGCAAGCCGTGGCGCCAGAAAGGTACTGGCCGAGCCCGCGCCGGTAGCAGCCGTAGCCCGATCTGGCGTAGCGGTGGCGTGACCTTTGCTGCCCGCCCTCAGGACCACTCCCAGAAGCTGAACAAAAAAATGTACCGCGCTGCCATGCGCTCCATCCTTGCCGAGCTGGTTCGCCAGGATCGACTGGTGGTGGTTGAGGAGCTGACTGTATCTGCTCCGAAAACCAAAGAGCTGCTGGGCAAGCTGAACGGTCTGAACCTGAATGACGTGCTGATTGTTTCCGATGCGGTTGAAGAAAACCTGTATCTGGCAGCGCGCAACATTCCGCACGTAGACGTGCGCGATGTGCAGGGCACTGATCCGGTAAGCCTGATCGCCTACGAAAAAGTCCTGATGACTGTTTCTGCGGTCAAGAAGTTCGAGGAGATGTTGGGATGAACCAGGAACGCGTATACAAGGTGCTACTTGGCCCGCACATCTCTGAAAAGGCAACCGTGCTGGCCGATGGCAAGAACCAGATTGTATTTAAAGTGGCAACCAATGCCACCAAGCTGGAAGTTAAAAAAGCTGTCGAACAGTTGTTTGAAGTTAAAGTGTCCGATGTCAATACCGTCAAGGTGAATGGCAAGACCAAGCGCACCATGCGTGGCATGGGCAAGCGTAATGACTGGAAAAAAGCCTACATTACTCTTGAGCCCGGTCAGGATATCGACTTCGAAAGCAGTGCTAACTAGGTAGAGGTGCAAGATGGCAATTGTTAAAAGCAAGCCGACTTCCCCCGGACGCCGTCACGTCGTTCGTGTGGTCAACAAGGAGCTGCACAAAGGTGCTCCTTACGCACCGCTGCTGGAGAAGAAGTCGAAATCAGGCGGTCGTAACAACAATGGTCGCATAACCACCCGCCACATCGGCGGTGGTCACAAGCAGCATTACCGTGTTGTCGATTTTCGTCGCAACAAGGATGGCATCCCTGCCATCGTTGAGCGTATCGAGTACGATCCAAACCGCAGTGCCCACATTGCGCTGCTCAAGTATGCCGATGGTGAGCGTCGCTACATTATTGCTCCCAAGGGCGTAAGCGCTGGCGAGCAGCTGATGAACGGTACCCATGCGCCGATCAAGAACGGCAACAGCCTGCCACTGCGCAACATTCCGGTCGGTTCCGTGATTCACGGCATCGAGCTGAAGCCTGGCAAGGGTGCCCAGATGGTCCGCTCCGCAGGTGCTTCTGCACAGCTGGTCGCGCGTGATGGCAGCTACGCAACCATTCGTTTGCGCTCCGGCGAGATGCGCAAGGTGCTGGTTGATTGCCGCGCAACCCTGGGTGAGGTGTCCAACCACGAGCACTTTCTGCGCTCGCTGGGCAAGGCTGGTGCTTCCCGCTGGGCCGGTGTCCGACCATCGGTTCGTGGTGCTGCCATGAACCCGGTTGATCACCCGCACGGTGGTGGTGAAGGTCGTACCAAGGGTGGTCGTCACCCGGTTACCCCATGGGGTCGTCCGACCAAGGGTGGTAAAACCCGCAGCAACAAGCGCACGAACAATATGATCGTACGTCGTCGCAAGTAATCAAAGGATAAAATATGTCACGTTCTCTTAAGAAAGGTCCTTTTATTGACCTTCACCTGCTCAAGAAGGTTGAGACTGCAGTTGAAAAGAACGATCGCAAGCCGGTTAAAACCTGGTCTCGCCGTTCAATGATTCTGCCACAAATGGTAGGTCTGACCATCGCTGTCCATAACGGACGCCAGCACGTCCCCGTGCTGGTCAGCGAAGACATGGTTGGTCACAAACTGGGTGAGTTTGCTGCGACACGTACCTACAAGGGTCACGTAGCAGACAAGAAAGGCAGGCGTTAAGGGGTAAGATGATGGAAGTTTCCGCAAAATTGTCGGGCGCTCGCATTTCTGCCCAGAAAGCCCGCCTGGTTGCCGACCAGATTCGTGGCAAGAAAGTTGATGAAGCACTGAATCTGTTGACCTTCAGCAGCAAAAAAGCTGCCGAGCTCATCAAGAAAGTGCTGGAGTCAGCAATTGCCAATGCCGAGCATAACGAAGGCGCTGACGTTGACGACCTGCGTGTCTCAACCGTTTTCGTTAACGAAGGGCGTTCGATGAAGCGTATCCGTCCGCGTGCCAAAGGCCGCGCTGATCGCATCATCAAGCGGTCTTGCCATATCACTGTCAAGGTCGCAGACCAGTAACGGAGTTGATCAGATGGGTCAGAAAGTACATCCCATTGGCATTCGCCTGGGTATCGTCAAAGATCACGCATCGGTTTGGTATGCAGACAGCAAAGATTATGCTGATTATCTGAATGCCGACCTGGAAGTTCGTGCGTATCTTCTCGACAAACTAAAAAACGCGTCCGTAAGCCGTGTCGACATTGCTCGTCCGGCCCAGACCGCACGCATTACCATCCACACTGCCCGTCCCGGTATCGTGATCGGCAAGAAGGGTGAGGATGTTGAAAAGCTGCGTCAGGACCTGACCAAGAAAATGGGTGTGCCAGTGCACATCAATATTGAAGAGATCCGCAAGCCGGAGCTCGACAGTATGCTTGTCGCTCAGAACGTTGCCCAGCAACTCGAGCGTCGTGTCATGTTCCGCCGCGCCATGAAGCGCGCTGTACAGAATGCCATGCGGATTGGTGCCAAGGGTATCAAGATCCAGGTAAGCGGACGTCTTGGCGGTGCTGAAATCGCACGCACAGAGTGGTATCGCGAAGGACGTGTGCCCCTGCACACCCTGCGTGCCGATATCGATTACGCAACTTACGAGGCGCACACCACTTATGGTGTGATCGGCGTCAAGGTTTGGATTTTCAAGGGTGAGGTCATTGGTGGCCGCCACGAAGAAACCAAGCCAGAAGCCCCTGCCCGTAAAAAAGCAGCACGTTAAGGAGTACGCAAAATGCTACAACCAAAGCGTACGAAGTTCCGCAAGATGATGACTGGCCACAACCGTGGTCTGGCTCTGCGCGGCAGCAAGGTGAGCTTCGGCGAGTTTGCACTCAAGGCAACCGGCCGTGGTCGTCTCACCGCTCGTCAAATTGAAGCAGGCCGTCGTGCCCTGACCCGTCACGTAAAGCGTGGCGGTAAAATCTGGATCCGTGTGTTCCCGGACAAGCCAATTACCAAGAAGCCGCTGGAAGTGCGGATGGGTAAGGGCAAGGGTTCCGTTGAATACTGGGTAGCCCTGATTCAGCCAGGCAAGGTCATTTATGAGATTGAAGGTGTGTCAGAAGAGTTGGCGCGTGAAGCCTTCGCCCTGGCAGCAGCTAAATTGCCTGTCGCAACAACTTTTGTTAAGCGGACGGTGATGTGATGAAAGCTAACGAACTTCGTGAAAAAACAGTAGAGCAGCTGAACGAGCAATTGCTTGGTCTGCTGCGTGACCAGTTCAATCTGCGCATGCAGAAGGCAACCGGACAGTTGAACCAGTCTCACCTGCTGACCCAGGTAAGACGTGATATTGCACGCGTCAAGACTGTGCTCAACCAGAAGGCAGGTGAGTAATCATGGCTGAAGCTCAGAAGACAATCCGTACGCTGACCGGCCTAGTAGTCAGCGACAAGATGGACAAAACCATTACCGTACTGATCGAGCGTCGCGTCAAGCACCCGATCTACGGCAAGTACCTGAAGCGTTCAACAAAGCTGCACGCTCACGACGAACAAAATCAGTGCAAAATTGGCGACAAGGTGACCATTCGTGAAACCCGTCCCCAATCCAAGACCAAGTCCTGGGCGCTGGTTGAGATCGTCGAGCGCGTAGAAGTTGTTTAAGGACCGGGTCGGAGAAATAAAATGATTCAGACTCAATCAATGCTGGATGTGGCGGACAACAGTGGCGCCCGTCGCGTAATGTGCATCAAGGTCCTGGGCGGTTCACACCGCCGCTACGCGCGTATCGGTGACATCATCAAGGTTACCGTAAAAGAGGCGATCCCTCGTGGACGTGTCAAGAAGGGTCAGGTGCTGACTGCAGTTGTGGTGCGCACCCGCTCTGGCGTACGCCGCCCGGACGGCTCCATCATTCGTTTCGACGGCAATGCCGCCGTAATCTTGAATGCCAAGCAGGAGCCCTTGGGCACCCGTATCTTTGGACCAGTAACGCGTGAGCTGCGTACCGAAAAGTTCATGAAAATCGTTTCACTGGCCCCAGAAGTGTTGTAAGGAGTAGCCGTCATGCAAAAGATTCGTCGTAACGACGAGATCATCGTCATCGCCGGCAAGGACAAGGGCAAGCGCGGCAAGGTACAGAAAGTACTCGCCGACGGCCGTGTAGTCGTGACTGGTGTCAACATCGTCAAGAAGCACGCCAAGCCCAATCCAATGCTCGGACAACAGGGTGGTATCGTCGAGAAGGAAGCCCCTATCCAGGTTTCCAACGTAGCTATTTTCAACCCGGAGACCAACAAGGCAGACCGCGTTGGCTTCAAGGTAGAAGAAGGCAAGAAAATTCGTGTATTCAAGTCGACACAAAAAGCTGTCGAAGCTTGAGGATTAGGTAGAACACCATGGCACGATTGAAAGATCTCTATCGGAACGAGTTGGCGCCAAAGCTGAAAGAAGAGCTGAAGCTGGCCAACGTTATGGAAGTTCCGCGTGTAAGCAAAATTACACTGAACATGGGTCTGGGCGAGGCGGTGACCGATAAGAAAATTATCGACAACGCATTGTCTGACCTGGAAAAAATCACCGGTCAGAAGGGTGTAATCACTTACTCCCGTAAATCCATCGCGGGCTTTAAAATCCGTGACGGCTGGCCGATTGGGGTCAAGGTAACACTGCGTAACGATCGCATGTATGAATTCCTGGATCGCCTGCTCTCCATCTCCCTGCCACGGGTGCGTGACTTCCGTGGCCTGAACCCGCGTTCCTTTGATGGCCGCGGCAACTACAGCATGGGTGTCAAAGAGCAGATCATTTTCCCGGAAATTGATTACGACAAGATCGATGCGCTGCGTGGTTTGGATATTACTCTGACCACTACCGCCCGTAACGATGAAGAAGGCCGTGCGTTGCTGAACGCCTTCAAATTCCCCTTCCGTAATTGAGGAACAGGAAATGGCCAAAAAAAGCATGATTAACCGTGAGCTGAAGCGTCAGCAAACGGTCGCCAAGTACGCTGAAAAGCGTGCTGCCCTGAAAGCGGTTATTGCCAATCCTAATTCCAGCCCTGAAGAGCGCTGGGAGGCACAAATCGCCCTGCAGAAGCAGCCACGTGATGCGAGCGCAGCCCGTCTGCGTAACCGCTGCCGCGTAACTGGCCGACCACACGGCGTTTATCGCAAATTTGGACTGGGCCGCAATAAGCTGCGTGAAGCAGCCATGCGCGGCGACATTCCCGGTCTGGTCAAATCCAGCTGGTAATTTGCGTGAATACGAATCAAGCCCCGAAAGGGGCTTGATTCGTTTCTGGGTATCGAAAACCTGACGGGTTGCGCCAAGGTAATTCTTGCTTTGTTTGTGGCATGCAAAACCAGTCAGGCCTGCCAACAGGCTTTGAGAGTGGCTGCGCGCAATGCGCCTTCCCCGCGCCTGGCAGGGTGGAAACCTGTATAAAGCATGAGGACCGGAGCTGGAGCTGTTTGTCGTGCTCAGGATGTCTGATTTTTGAAGATATCGGCCAGTTTGTCTGCTGCAGTACGCAGCAAATGCTCATATTTGACTATTTCCGATAACGAATTGCGCAGGGTGGGGCCGTGGGTGAATACGGTCGCATAGGATGGCTGTCCGCCGTTCGGAACTGGTACTGCGCAGGCAACCATGCCTGGAATGAACTCTTCGTTGTCAATACCCAGTTGCGATGCTCTGGCCAGATCAATGGCCTGCATAAACTGCTCTTTATTGGTGAGGGTGTTGGTAGTCAGAGCGTGGATGGAAAGGTTGTCCACGATGCGCCGGCACTGTTCGGGAGGCAGTTGCGCCAAAAGCACCTTGCCACTGGCGCTGGCCCAGACCGGAACTTTTGTACCTTCGGGCAGGTAAATCTGCAGCGGCCAGTTTGAAATGACCCTGTCGACATAAACGATATCCAGTTCATGCAGCACGGCAATGCCAACAGTTTCTCCAATCTCGGTTGCCAGGTGCTCTAGCACGGCCTTGCGTTCCATTTTATATCGGCTGGTCTGCCACAGGCTCAAAGCGAGCTGGTGGGTGCGCTGGCCGCAAATCACTTTCCCTTGCAGATCCAGTTGTAAAAATCCTGTTTGCTGCAGTTGCTGTAGCAACCGGTGCACGCTGGGTTTGGGAATATCCAGAAGATTGGACAGGTCACCAGGACTCAGAGGGTACGGTGACTGGGCCACTGTTTCGACGATTTGCAATACCCGCTCGACACTGGAACCCTTTTTTCTTTTATTGTCCATGCAATGCCTTTCCCCATCTATGCTGTGTTGTGCATCTTATACCAGCCTTACTTTCTAGTAAAAAAGTCGCAAGCATGCAGGCTGCGAAGTGAAAATGCTTGACCTGCTTTTAACTTTTGCTAACCTTGTAAAACGAGACAAGATGTATCGATATGTGGGTTGTGGTGAGGGCTGAAAAGCGGATCACAATCGCTTATGCAAGACGTCAGGCAGGACTACAAGGTTTTCGCTACTTGCAGCCAGGCTCTGGGTGAGTCGAGGAAAACCTCCGTTCTTTGCTGGCAATCCGTATGTACGGCAGGTTGTAATCCCTGTCGTGGCACGATGTTCGGTTTTGAATTGCAGAGGGTATGAGCATGTCAAGCAGCATAGTACTACCGCGAATCATGGAGGTCGGGCGTGATGCCTGTAAGCGCTTGCCGATAATCCTGGAGACACTGCAAGCAAACAAGCCGCTTATTGTAACGGATGCCATGATGGTCAAGCTGGGTTATGCAGGACAGCTGCAGACAATTTTGCACGCAGCTGGCATCAGCGGGGATGTGTTTGCGGATACCGTGGCGGAACCGACCGACAGCTCCATCGAGGCGGGCGTAGCCTGCGTGCGTGATGGTGATTATGACTGCATCATTGCACTGGGTGGCGGCAGTCCGATTGATTCGGCCAAGGCTATTGCCGTCTTGAGCAAGTATGGCGGCACGATCAGTGACTATCGATTTCCCCGACTGGTCAATGAAAGCGGTTTGCCGATCGTAGCGATCCCGACCACGGCCGGAACGGGCTCGGAGGCAACCCGATTTACCATCATTACCGATGAGGCGAGCAACGAAAAGCTGCTCTGTGTCGGTATGGGCTTCATGCCGGTGGCGGCGATTGTTGATTATGGCCTGACCATGACCGTGCCGCCGCGCACCACGGCGGATACGGGGATTGATGCAATGACGCATGCGATCGAAGCCTACATCAGTCAGAAGCGAAATGCCTACAGCGACCAGCAGGCTCTGGCGGCTTTGCGGTTGATTGGGCCCAATCTACAGGCGGCTTATCATGATGGCCAGAATGAAGCGGCCAGAGAAGCGATGATGCTGGGATCAACGCTGGCTGGAATCGCATTTTGCAACTCGTCAGTAGCGCTCGTGCACGGGATGAGCCGTCCGATAGGCGCGTTCTTTCATGTTCCGCATGGGTTGTCCAATGCGATGTTGCTGCCTGCGGTTACCGAGTATTCCATTCCAGCGGCCCCGGAGCGCTACGCCGATTGTGCCCGTGCGCTGGGCGTCGCAGGTCACGATGACAGTACCGACCTGGCCAACGAAAAGCTGGTTCGGTTTTTAAAGGCGCTGAATAAGGAGCTGTGTGTGCCAACACTGGCTGAGTGTGGCGCTGAGCGGTCCGAGTTTGAGCGGCTGGTAGAAACGATGTGTGAGCAGGCGTTTGCCTCTGGCTCACCAAACAATAATCCGCGTGTACCGGACAAGCAAGAAATGCTGCAGCTGTACGGCTCCCTGTGGGCAAATGAATAGTCTCAGGCTTGCCGCAGAAAACCTGAAGAAGAATTGAATTGTTGGGATACCACCAGTTTTGGCAAGACATTTGAACTAAGCCGGCACAATGGTAGCCAGTCTGCGGGTGGTCAGTTCCATGCAATTTCTTGGCAATACGGCCTGGTTTGATTGGCGCAAGAGGAAAGCTCTATGCAAACAGTTGGGCATTTTATTAATGCTGAGCGGCAAGTTGAGACCAGCCGGACACAGCCTGTTTGCAACCCTGCAATCGGTGAGGCAAGCAAGCAGGTGGCAAGCGCTGCCAAAAACGACGCTACTGTCATGCCGGGTGCGGATCTCGACAATGTGGTCAATTCGTTACCGGGTGAAGCGTTTGGATCCTCTGGCGAGCGGTGCGTGGCCCTGTCGGTGGTGGTGGCGTACTAGAGCTGTGGCGGGTGGAAGCGCTCGCTCCTTGGTGACTTGTTGATGTGCCAACCCGACGGCGTTGGTTTTTTACACGCAGAGAAGCCTTCACGCAACGCTGGCCAAGTGCAGCACTGCGTGTAGACAGTCAGTTTTCGATGTCCACTTTCTAGGCAGGCGGACAAAATGCCCTGCTTCAGACGAGGCAGGGCATTTTTTGTGGCAAGACAGCTGGTGTTGCCTCGGTGTTGCAAGAGCCGGCATGTCCGGGCAGCGTTGCCGTTAGCGATGGTGCAGGCCGGCGCCGGATCTTTCTGCAGGGGGCTTGCTTCGCGGACAGTAAATCCTTAGAATGTCCGGCTCGCAAGAGTCCAAAAGAGATTTTTGCCCATTCTGTCAGCCCTTGCTGACTTGTTTTTTATCCAGGAGCTATTGGCCCATGAGTATGCAGGACCCGTTAGCGGACATGCTAACCCGTATCCGTAATGCCCAGATGGCTGAGAAATCCGCAGTAAGCATGCCTTCATCCAGTGTGAAGGTTGCTGTAGCCAACGTTCTGAAGAACGAAGGTTATGTTGCGGACTATCAGGTCAGCGAAGGCGTTAAACCCGAACTCACCATCGAACTGAAGTATTTCGAAGGTCGTCCGGTCATCGAAGAGTTGCAGCGTGTAAGCCGCCCAAGCCTTCGTCAGTACAAATCAGCCAGTGCGCTGCCAAAAGTTCGTGGCGGTCTGGGTGTAGCCATCATTTCTACCAGCAAGGGCGTAATGAGCGATCGCGAAGCCCGTGCTGCCGGTATCGGCGGCGAAGTGCTGTGCAGCGTATTCTAAGGGGGAAGCATGTCTCGTATTGCAAATAACCCCGTCACACTGCCTGCGGGTGTAGAGTTTAAACTGGACGGTGAGACCGTTTCCGTCAAGGGTGCCAAGGGCGCGCTGCAAATGCAGCTGCATCCTTCTGTTGAAATCACCCAGGAAGCTGCCGAAATCCGTTTTGCGCCACGTAACGGCGATCAACAGTCCCGCGCCATGGCCGGTACTACCCGTGCGCTGGTAAACAACATGGTTGTAGGCGTCAGTCAGGGCTTTGAGCGCAAGCTGCAGTTGGTGGGTGTTGGTTATCGCGCCCAGGTCAGCGGCAATGTGGTCAACCTGTCGCTGGGCTTCTCCCATCCGGTCGAGTATCAGCTGCCGGCCAACGTAACCGCCGAGGCGCCAAGCGCCACCGACCTGATCCTGCGTGGCATTGACAAGCAGGTCCTGGGTCAGGTTGCAGCCGAAATCCGCGAATACCGTCGTCCTGAGCCTTACAAAGGCAAGGGTGTGCGCTACGCTGAAGAAGTTGTGCGCCGTAAAGAAGCCAAGAAGAAATAGGGCCTAGCAAAATGAACGACAAAAAAGTTTCAAGATTGCGTCGTGCACGCAAGGCACGTCTGAAAATGCAAGAGCTGGAAGTGGTACGCCTGTGCGTTAACCGTTCCTCCCAGCACATTTACGCGCAAATTATTTCCGCTGACGGCAGCCAGGTTCTGGCCTCTGCCTCAACCCTGGACAAGTTCCTGCGTGAAGGTGCTACCGGCAATATCGAGGCAGCCAAGAAAGTTGGCGCCCTGATCGCCGAGCGCGCCAAGGCTGCCGGTGTATCCCGTGTGGCTTTCGACCGTTCAGGTTTCAAGTACCATGGCCGTGTTCAGGCACTGGCTGATGCTGCTCGTGAAGGCGGGCTGGAGTTTTAAGTTATGTCGAATAACGAACAAAAGCGCGGCAGACGCGAAGAAAGCAGCAACGATGAGGGTTACATCGAGAAGCTGGTTCAGGTAAACCGTGTGGCAAAAACCGTAAAAGGTGGCCGCATCTTTACTTTTACTGCCCTGACTGTGGTCGGTGATGGCAAAGGTCGTGTCGGCTACGGCCGCGGCAAGTCCCGTGAAGTTCCGTCCGCCATTCAGAAAGCCATGGAAGCGGCCCGTCGCAACATGATCCAGGTTGAATTGAACGGCACCACCCTGCAGTATCCGATCCGTGCGGTTCATGGCACATCCAACGTATACATGCAGCCTGCCTCCGAAGGTACCGGTGTCATTGCCGGTGGTGCAATGCGTGCAGTTCTTGAAGTGGCCGGTGTACATAACGTGCTTGCCAAGTGCTACGGTTCAACCAACCCGGTGAACGTTGTTCAGGCAACCTTCAAGGGCCTGAAGAACATGCAGTCGCCTGAAGCCGTTGCTGCCAAGCGTGGCAAGAGCGTCGAGGAGATTCTGTAATCATGTCCCAGGCAAAAATCAAGGTGACTCTGGTCAAGAGCACCAATGGCCGACTGGCCAATCACAAAGCCTGTGTGCGCGGCCTCGGCCTGCGTCGCATTGGTCACACCGTGGAGGTTCTGGATACTCCGGAAAACCGCGGCATGATCAACAAGGCTTACTACATGCTCCGTGTGGAGGGTTAAGACATGCAATTGAATGATTTGCGCTCTGCACCCGGTGCGCGCACCAGCAAAGTACGTCTGGGTCGCGGTATCGGTAGCGGCATGGGCAAAACGGCCGGCCGCGGTCACAAAGGTCTGACCTCACGTTCCGGCGGCAAGGTAGCGCCGGGTTTCGAGGGCGGTCAGCAGCCTCTGTACCGTCGTCTGCCGAAGTTCGGCTTTACTTCTGCCAAGCAGCTGGAGCGTGCCGAAGTGCGTACCTCCGAACTGGCCAAGGTAGAAGGCGACCTGGTGACTCTGGTGACCCTGAAAGAAGCCAATGTAATTGGTGAAAACGTCAAGTCCGTCAAGGTCATGCTGTCGGGTGAAGTAACCCGCGCAGTAACCCTGCAGGGCGTTGCCGCTACAAAGGGTGCCCGTGAGGCCATCATCGCTGCGGGCGGCAAGGTCGAAGAATAATGGCTAAACAAGGTTCTCTCTCGGCTTTGGGTGGCGGCGGCTTGTCTGAATTGTGGGCACGCTTGCGCTTCCTGTTCCTGGCAATTATCGTGTACCGGATCGGGGCGCATATCCCTGTCCCCGGTATCAACCCCGACGCCCTGGCTAACCTGTTTCGACAGAATGAGGGAACCATACTCGACCTGTTCAACATGTTTTCCGGTGGTGCGCTGGAACGCATGAGTATCTTCGCGCTGGGCATCATGCCCTACATTTCCGCGTCGATCATCATGCAGCTGATGACAGCCGTCAGCCCACAGCTGGGACAGTTGAAGAAAGAGGGCGAGGCCGGCCGTCGCAAGATCAGCCAGTACACCCGTTACGGTACGTTGTTGCTTTCTCTGGTTCAGGCCTTTGGCATGTCCATGGGGCTGGCCAGTCAGGGCGTGGCTTTCTCGGCAGACTTCAACTTTTACTTTGTTTCCATCACAACCTTTGTGGCGGGAGCAATGTTCATGATGTGGCTGGGTGAGCAAATTACCGAGCGCGGTATCGGCAACGGCATTTCCATGCTGATTTTTGCCGGTATCGTCGCCGGTTTGCCAGCGGCCATTGGCCAGTCCTTCGAGTCTGCACGTCAGGGTGACATCAACATCTTTGCCCTGATGGTGGTTGCGCTTCTGGCAGTTGCCATCATCGGTTTTGTGGTGTTCATCGAGCGCGGCCAGCGCCGCATCCTGGTGAACTATGCCAAGCGCCAGCAGGGCCGCAAGGTGTTTGCTGCACAGCAGAGCCACCTGCCGCTGAAGGTCAACATGGCGGGCGTAATTCCGGCCATCTTTGCCAGCAGCATCCTGCTGTTCCCGGCTTCGCTGGGGCAGTGGTTTGGTCAATCCGAAAGCATGACCTGGCTGGGCGACATCTCGCAGGCGCTTGCCCCGGGCCAGCCACTGAACATTATTTTGTTCAGTGCGGGCATCATCTTCTTCTGCTTCTTTTATACGGCGTTGATGTTCAACCCGAAGGAAGTGGCGGAGAACCTGAAGAAATCCGGTGCATTCATACCGGGCATCCGTCCGGGTGACCAGTCCGCACGCTACATCGATGGTGTGCTGACCCGCCTCACTGTGTTCGGTGCCCTGTACATGACTGCGGTGTGTTTGTTGCCCCAGTTTCTGGTTGTAGCGGCCAACGTACCATTTTACCTGGGGGGAACGTCTCTTTTGATCGTTGTTGTGGTTGTCATGGACTTCATGGCTCAAGTACAATCGCACCTCGTTTCAAACCAGTACGAATCCCTAATGAAAAAATCGAACCTCAAGGGCTATGGCAGCGGCGGCATGATGCGCTGAGTTGTGACTTGAGTTCAGGAGTTGAAAATGAAAGTTCGTGCATCGGTAAAAAAACTTTGCCGCAACTGCAAGATTGTTCGTCGCGAAGGCGTAATTCGAGTGATCTGCTCGGCAGAACCACGTCACAAGCAGCGCCAAGGCTGAGTGTGATGCGCAACCTGTCCGCTAGCTAGTGCGCTAGCGGACTGATCAAAATCTACAGCATAAAAACCCATGCCCGTATTCTTGGCTTCCGGGGCATGCGTTGCTGTCAATTGGAGTTAATTGAATGGCCCGTATTGCAGGCGTTAACATTCCGGATAACAAGCACACTGTTATCTCGCTGACCTATATCTACGGTATCGGTCGACCTACTGCACAGGACATCTGTGCCGCTACCGGCATCAACCCGGCAGCAAAAATTCAGGATCTTTCTGAGGAACAGCTGGAGAAGCTGCGTACTGAAGTCGGCAAGCTGACTATCGAAGGTGACCTGCGTCGTGAAGTAACCATGAACATCAAGCGTTTGATGGACCTGGGTTGCTATCGTGGCCTGCGTCATCGCCGTAGCCTGCCGGTTAATGGCCAGCGCACCAAAACCAATGCTCGCACCCGTAAGGGCCCGCGCAAGCCAATTCGCAAGTAATCCTCTGGATACGTACAGGAATTAAATTATGGCTAAAGCAGCTGCTCGTCCTCGCAAGAAGGTCAAGAAGACGGTGGTTGATGGCATCGCCCACATCCATGCGTCCTTTAACAACACCATTGTAACCATCACCGACCGCCAGGGTAATGCACTGTCCTGGGCTACTTCCGGTGGCTCTGGTTTCCGCGGTTCCCGTAAAAGCACCCCCTTTGCTGCCCAGGTGGCTGCAGAGCGTGCCGGTCAGGCCGCCCTCGAGTTTGGTCTGAAGAACCTTGAAGTCAACGTCAAGGGTCCAGGTCCGGGCCGTGAGTCTGCTGTTCGCGCACTCAATGGCTGCGGTTACAAAATTTCCAGCATCACCGACGTGACGCCCATCCCGCATAACGGATGCCGTCCGCCGAAGAAGCGCCGCGTGTAATCAGGAGACAGTAAGAAATGGCTCGTTATATTGGTCCCAAATGCAAACTGTCCCGTCGTGAAGGTACTGATCTCTTTCTGAAGAGCGGTTCACGCGCGATTGAATCCAAGTGCAACATTGAAAGTGCTCCCGGCCAGCATGGCCAGCGTCGTGGCCGTCTGTCCGAGTACGGCAGCCAGCTGCGCGAGAAGCAGAAAGTACGTCGTATTTACGGTGTGCTGGAGCGCCAGTTCCACGGTTATTACAAAGAAGCAGCCCGCCGCAAGGGTGCAACTGGTGAAAACCTGCTGCAACTGCTGGAAAGCCGTCTGGATAACGTGGTTTACCGCATGGGCTATGGTGCGACCCGCTCCGAGTCCCGCCAGCTGGTATCCCACAAGGCCATCACCATCAACGGCAAGACTGTGAACATTCCGTCTTACCAGGTTCAGCCAGGTGACGTGGTCGCTGTGCGCGAAAAATCCAAGAATCAGCTTCGTATCGCTCAGGCTCTCGAACTGTGTGCCCAGCGTGGCCGCGTCGAGTGGGTTGAGGTTGATGCAGAGAAAAAATCAGGCGTGTTCAAGAACGTTCCTGAGCGCAGTGACCTCTCCTCAGATATCAATGAAAGCCTGATCGTCGAGCTCTACTCCAAGTA
The DNA here is from genome assembly GCA_964394445.1 of uncultured Thiopseudomonas sp. GTDB lineage: Bacteria > Pseudomonadota > Gammaproteobacteria > Pseudomonadales > Pseudomonadaceae > Thiopseudomonas. The sequence continues at coordinate 77,863 of CAYMXO010000004.1, read as the reverse complement.
AGGGCTAGAAAATAGGTGTATCCATGCAGATTTCGGTAAATGAGTTTCTGACCCCTCGTCAAATCAAGGTCGATACGGTCAGTGCAACCCGCGCCAAGATTACGCTCGAGCCCCTCGAGCGTGGCTTTGGTCATACATTGGGCAATGCGTTGCGACGCATTCTGCTGTCATCCATGCCTGGTTGTGCGGTTGTCGAAGTTGAAATCGACGGCGTTTTGCACGAGTACAGTGCCATTGAAGGTGTGCAGGAGGATGTCATCGAGATCCTGCTGAACCTGAAAGGTCTGGCTGTGAAAATGCACGGTCGTGACGAGGCCACCCTGAGCCTGAGCAAGAAAGGCCCGGGCGTTGTAACTGCAGCCGATATCCAGCTGGATCATGATGTGGAAATCGTTAACGGCGACCACGTTATTGCCAATCTGGCTGACAAAGGCTCGCTGGACATGAAACTGCGTATCGCGCGCGGTCGTGGCTATGAGGCTGCAGACTCACGCTTCACTGACGAGGATGAAACCCGCAGTGTGGGTGGCCTGCAGCTGGATGCCCTGTTCAGCCCGGTTCGCCGCGTCTCCTATGTGGTTGAAAATGCTCGTGTCGAGCAGCGTACCGACCTGGACAAGCTGATCATCGAGCTTGAAACCAACGGTACCCTGGATCCTGAAGAAGCGATTCGTCGCTGCGCAACAATTCTGCAGCATCAGCTGGCAGCCTTTGTTGAACTTCAGGCGGAAGTAGAGCCGGTTGAAGACAAGGTCGAGGATGAGGTTGACCCCATCCTGTTGCGCCCTGTTGACGATCTGGAACTGACCGTACGCTCGGCCAACTGTCTGAAGGCAGAAAGCATCTATTACATTGGTGACCTGATTCAGCGCACTGAAGTGGAGCTGCTCAAGACGCCCAACCTGGGCAAGAAATCCCTGACCGAGATCAAGGATGTTCTGGCTCAGCGTGGCCTGTCTCTGGGCATGCGGCTTGATAACTGGCCGCCGGCAAGTTTGAAAAAGGATGACAAGGCCACTGCCTGATCGTCCATCATCACCGAACAACAAGAGTTTGGTAAGGAATTGAACCATGCGTCATCGTAAAAGTGGCCGTAAACTGAACCGCACCAGCGCACACCGCAAAGCCATGTTCCAGAACATGGCCGTGTCGCTGTTCGAGCATGAGCTGATCAAGACCACCCTGCCCAAGGCGAAAGAACTGCGCCGTGTAGCAGAGCCCCTGATTACTCTGGCCAAAGTGGACTCAGTGGCAAACCGCCGACTGGCTTTCTCCCGTACCCGTTCAAAGGAAGCGGTAGGAAAGCTGTTTAATGATCTTGGCAAGCACTATGCTCAGCGTCCGGGTGGCTATGTCCGTATCCTGAAGTGTGGCTTCCGTGCTGGTGACAATGCGCCCATGGCCTATGTCCAGCTGGTAGATCGTGATCAGTCAGCAGGAAGTGAAGCTGCCGAATAATTTTGGCGAGCTTGTAAAAAACCGGGCATCAAGCCCGGTTTTTTATTTGTTGTGTAATAGTTGATGTGTATCAAAAAGATAGATATTGATGCCTTTTGTCTATTCTGTTGTTTGTGTATTCTTGTCCCTGACAACCCGTATAGAGGAGCAATACCATGGATGCAAAAAGCAAGCTTACTTCAGTTTCTGGTGCACCTGTCGCGAATAACCAGGACAGCCTGACCGCCGGAGCCCGTGGCCCGATGCTGTTGCAGGATGTCTGGTTCCTGGAAAAACTGGCTCACTTTGATCGTGAAGTGATTCCAGAGCGGCGCATGCATGCCAAGGGTTCCGGTGCCTTTGGTGAGTTTGTCGTGACGCATGACATTACCAAATACACCAAGGCGGCACTGTTTTCCGAAGTTGGCAAAAAAACCGAAATGTTTGTCCGCTTCTCTACCGTTGCCGGCGAGCGTGGCGCGGCTGATGCGGAGCGGGACATCCGTGGTTTTGCCATGCGTTTTTATACCGAGCAAGGTAACTGGGACCTGGTGGGCAACAACACTCCGGTGTTTTTCTTCCGCGACCCATTGAAGTTTCCTGATCTGAACCACGCCGTAAAGCGTGATCCGCGCACCAACATGCGCTGCCCGGTCAACAACTGGGATTTCTGGACCGGCCTGCCCGAAGCTCTGCACCAGGTAACCATTGTCATGAGCGATCGTGGCATCCCGGCCACCTACCGTCACATGCATGGCTTTGGCTCGCACACCTTCAGCTTTATCAATGCCGACAACGAGCGCTATTGGGTCAAGTTCCATCTGTTGACCCAGCAGGGCATCAAGAACCTGACTGACCAGGAAGCAGCCGAGCTGGTCGGCAAAGACCGTGAAAGCTCACAGCGTGACCTGTATGAAGCCATCGAGCGCAAGGATTATCCGCGCTGGACCATGTACGTACAGGTAATGCCTGAAGCGGACGCGGCCAAGGTGCCTTATCATCCGTTCGACCTGACCAAGGTCTGGCCGAAAGCTGATTATCCGCTGATCGAAGTCGGCTATTTTGAGCTGAACCGCAACCCGGAGAACTACTTTGCCGATGTTGAGCAGGCTGCCTTTAACCCGGCCCATATCGTTCCGGGCATCGGCTTCTCGCCTGACCGCATGCTGCAGGGCCGTCTTTTCTCCTACGGTGACGCACAGCGTTACCGCCTGGGCGTGAACCACTACCAGATCCCGGTCAATACCCCACGTTGTCCGTTCCACAACTACCATCGCGATGGTGCGATGCGTGTGGATGGTAACGAAGGCAGCCGTGCGCACTACGAACCCAACACCCGCGGCGAGTGGCAGCAACAGCCGGATTTTGCCGAGCCACCTCTGCAAATTGAGGGTCTGGCAGACCGTTTCGACTACTGGGAGACCGAGCCGGATTACTTCACCCAGCCGGGTAACCTGTTCCGCCTGATGTCGCCAGAGCAACAGCAGGTGCTGTTTGAGAACACTGCGCGCAACATGGAAGGTGTACCCGAGTACATCAAGCGCAAGCACATCGAGCACTGCACCAAGGCAGACCCTGCCTACGGCGCAGGTGTTGCCAAAGCCATGGGGCTTGAAGTGTAAACACTCGCATCAGTGAGCAAGAAAACCGGTCCGCAAGGGCCGGTTTTTTGTTGGGGGTGGTGATCCGGAAGGTAGCGGGTGCCGTGATTGTTTTTACCCGGGAATTAGCCGTTGCCGGTTTTGTTGCCTGCAGTGGTTTTGCCTGAATGGGTAAGCTGTGCCGCAGCTGTGTTGGCAGCTGCGGCTTCGCCCGTTCGCAGCAACAGAAAAGATGCTGTCAGAATCAGCCCGCAGCTGAGTGCAATCCAGGTCGCCGAAACCTCCAGTTTGCCGTAGAGGGCAGCGGTGCCAAAGATGACAGCCGCCAGGTTGATGGCAATCAGGCCGCGCTGGCGTGAGCTATAACGCATTGGCGACTTTTAGCTGGTCAACAGGGGCTTCAGGAAGCGTCCGGTATGGGACTGTTCGCTGGCGGCAATTTGCTCCGGGGTTCCGGTGGCGATGATCTGGCCGCCTTTTGAGCCACCTTCAGGGCCAAGGTCGACAACCCAGTCGGCCGTCTTGATGACATCCAGGTTGTGTTCGATGACCACAATGCTGTTGCCCCGGTCGCGCAGCTGGTGCAGCACGTCCAGCAGCAGCTGAATGTCGGCAAAGTGCAATCCGGTGGTGGGTTCGTCGAGAATATACAGAGTCTGGCCGGTATCACGCTTGGACAGTTCGCGCGCCAGTTTGACCCGCTGCGCCTCGCCGCCCGAGAGGGTGGTGGCGCTCTGGCCCAGGCGGATATAGGACAGGCCGACATCAATCAACGTCTGCAGCCGGCGTGCCAGCGCGGGAATGGCATCAAAGAAGGCCCGTGCCTCTTCGATCGTCATGCCCAGCACCTCGTCGATGGTCTTGCCCTTGTAACGGATATCCAGGGTTTCGCGGTTGTAGCGCTTGCCCTTGCAGATGTCGCAAGGCACATAGATGTCCGGCAGGAAGTGCATTTCGACCTTGATTACGCCGTCGCCCTGACAGGCTTCGCAGCGGCCGCCCTTGACGTTGAATGAAAAGCGGCCGGGCGTATAGCCGCGGGCACGGGATTCCGGCACGCCGGCAAACAGCTCGCGCACGGGCGTGAAAATGCCGGTGTAGGTGGCCGGGTTGGAACGCGGGGTGCGGCCGATCGGGCTCTGGTCGATGTCGACCACCTTGTCCAGGTGCTGCAAGCCGTCGATTTCGCCGTAGGGAGCGATCTCCAGTGTAGTGGCACCGTTCAGGGCGGTGGCCGCCAGCGGGTATAGGGTGCCGTTGATCAGGGTGGACTTGCCCGAGCCGGACACGCCGGTAATACAGGTGAACAGTCCCAGCGGAATCACCAGATTGACGTTTTGCAGGTTGTTGCCGCTGGCACCCAGCAGGCGCAGCATTTTTTCCGGGTTGATCGGGGTGCGCTGCTCGGGCCAGGTGATTTTTTTTGTGCCGGAGAGGTACTGACCGGTCAGGGATTCCGGATTGTCCATGACCTGCTGTGGCGTGCCCTGTGCCACGATCTCGCCGCCGTGCACGCCGGCGCCGGGGCCGATGTCCACCACGTAGTCGGCCAGCCGGATGGCATCTTCGTCGTGCTCGACCACGATGACCGTGTTGCCCAGGTCACGCAGGTGGGTCAGGGTGGCCAGCAGGCGTTCATTGTCGCGCTGGTGCAGGCCGATGGAAGGCTCGTCAAGAATGTACATGACGCCGACCAGTCCGGCGCCGATCTGGCTGGCCAGACGGATGCGTTGTGCTTCACCGCCTGACAGGGTGTCGGCGCTGCGCTCCAGGGTCAGATAGTCAAGACCGACATTGACCAGAAACTGCAGCCGCTCGCCGATTTCCTTGAGGATCTTGCCGGCAATCTCGCCACGGCGGCCTGGCAGCTGCAGGGTGTCGAAGTAAGTGTGGGCATCGCCGACCGGCATGCGCACGACTTCGGGCAATGTCTTGTCGGCGACCCAGACATGCCGCGCCGAGCTGCACAGCCGTGAGCCGTTACAGTCGGGGCAGGCCTGGGTGCTCAGGTACTTGGCCAGCTCGTCACGCACACTGGTGGATTCGGTTTCGCGATAGCGGCGCTCCAGGTTGGGAATGATGCCTTCGAACGGGTGCTTGCGCTTGACGATGTCACCACGGTCATTGAGGTAATTGAATTCGATGTCTTCCAGTCCGCTGCCCTGCAGGATCAACTCGCGGATGCCTGGTGCAAGCTGGCCGAACGGGGTGTCGATGTCAAAACCGTAATGGCGCGCCAGCGACTGCAGCATCTGGAAATAGTAGGCGCTGCGCCGGTCCCAGCCGCGAATGGCGCCCTCGGCCAGCGTCAGTTCCGGATTGGCCAGCCGGCGCGGATCGAAAAACTGCTTGACGCCCAGCCCGTCACAGCCAGGGCAGGCACCGGACGGGTTGTTGAAGGAAAACAGCTTGGGTTCCAGTTCGCTGACGGCATGACCGCAGTGCGGACAGGCAAAGCGGGCGGAAAACACCTGCTCCAGCTCCACGTCTTCATCCATGCTGGCGACACTGGCAATGCCGTCGGCCAGCTGCAGTGCGGTTTCGAAGGACTCGGCCAGCCGCTGGGCCATGTCTTCACGGATCTTGAACCGGTCGACCACCACATCGATGCTGTTGCGCTTGTTCTTGTCCAGCGCCGGCAGGTCGTCCATGTCGTAGACTTTGCCGTTGATGCGCAGGCGGATGAAACCCTTGGCACGCAACTCTTCCAGCAACACCAGATGTTCGCCCTTGCGCTCGCGGATCACCGGGGCCAGCAGCATGTAGCGGTGTTCTGCCGGCAGCTTCAACACGCTGTCGACCATCTGGCTGACGGTCTGGGCTTCCAGTGGTGCATTGTGCACGGGGCAGTGCGGCGTACCGACGCGGGCATAGAGCAGGCGCAGGTAGTCATAGATTTCGGTGATGGTGCCGACGGTCGAGCGCGGGTTGTGCGAAGTGGATTTCTGTTCGATCGAGATGGCCGGCGACAGGCCCTCGATGGTGTCGACATCGGGCTTTTCCATCATTGACAGAAACTGGCGTGCATAGGCCGACAGGGATTCCACATAACGGCGCTGGCCTTCGGCATACAGGGTGTCGAAAGCCAGTGAGGACTTGCCCGAACCGGACAGGCCGGTAATCACGATCAGCTTGTTGCGGGGCAGGCTGAGGTCGATGTTTTTCAGGTTGTGCGTGCGTGCGCCACGTATTTCGATGGTATCCACTGCTTGATCCGGAATGGCGGGAAAACGGACAATTATACAGTGTTTGCGGTTTGCCTGTATGGGGCAGGCGTGTCCGCGAAGCAAATTGCAGCGCTCCGCGGCGAGCCGGCCGCAGACTGTGGGTCAGCAAGCGGATATGCTGTTGCCGGTGAAGGTGACACCGGCCTGCGTGCGGGCACAGCTTCTTCAGCATGCGGGCGATGAACCTGTTAAAATTCTTCATTTCCATAGATTTAAGAGACAACTGCATGGATTCCCGTGTTGATTCGATGAATGCCGTTGAGCGCCGGGCGATGAGCGGCCTGTCGCTGGTGTTTGCTTTCCGCATGCTTGGCATGTTCATGGTGCTGCCGGTGCTGGCCACCTACGGCCCAGAACTGACCAGCAGCAGCGGCCTGCCGATGCCCCTGTTGATCGGCATAGCCATTGGCGCTTATGGCCTGACCCAGGCGCTGTTACAGATTCCCTTTGGTATGCTGTCGGACCGTATCGGGCGCATGCCGATCATTTATGCCGGTTTGTTGGTGTTTGCCCTGGGGAGTGCGGTATCTGCTTTGGCCGGCTCAATCGAGATGTTGATTGTCGGGCGTGTGATCCAGGGTGCGGGCGCTATCTCGGCAGCGGTGATGGCTCTGTTGTCGGACCTGACCCGCGAGCAGCACCGCACCAAGGTCATGGCCGGCATCGGCATGAGCATCGGCCTGTCCTTTGTCGTGGCCATGATTGCCGGGCCGGTGATTACCCGCTGGGTTGGCCTGTCGGGCCTGTTCTGGTTTACTTCGGCGATGGCCCTGCTGGGCATCGTGCTGATGGCCGTCTGGGTACCGAAACCTCGGCAGCAGATGCGCCATCTGGATTCGGGCATCAACCGGGCAGCCCTGCACAGGGTTTTTGCCGATCCGCAATTGCTGCGTCTGGATGTGGGCATCTTTGTATTGCATGCCCTGTTGATGGCCAGTTTCACCGTTTTGCCCCTGGTACTGGTCGAGCAGGGCGGCCTGCCGCGTGACGAGCACTGGTGGGTCTATGTGATTGCCATGCTGAGCGGTTTTGTTGCCATGGTGCCGTTCATCATCTATAGCGAAAAACAGCGCCAGCTGAAGAAGGTGTTTCTGGGTGCGATCGCTTTGGTTGGCCTGAGCCAGCTGTATTTCTGGTGGCTGGGCACCGGGCTGCTGTTGCTGGTGATTGGTGCCGTGTTGTTCTTCGCTGCCTTCAACCTGCTGGAGGCCACGTTGCCGTCACTGGTGAGCAAGATGGCGCCGGCCGGCGCCAAGGGTACGGCGATGGGCATCTATGCCACCAGCCAGTTCATGGGCGCTGCGGTGGGCGGTTTTCTGGGTGGCGGGCTGTATACTTTGGGCGGGAATGCGGCTGTTTTTGCCGGCTGTGCCGGGCTGGCCGCACTCTGGTGGATATTTGCTGCTACCATGCAGGAGCCGCCATATGTCACAAGCACGCGCTTGACGGTCAACAGCGGTGCCGGCACTGAGGATCAGCTGCTGGCCCGGCTACACAATCAGCCTGGCGTCATGGATGCGCTTTATGTGGCAGAGGAAGCTGCGGTTTATGTAAAATTTGACAATAAAATGAACGAGCCCGAACAGTTGCAGGCAGTACTGGACAAGATCCGGCCTGCCACTGCATGAGGCGCGGGACAAGGAGATAGCAATGGCGCGTGGAATCAATAAGGTCATACTGATTGGCAACCTGGGCAGCGACCCGGAAACCCGCTACATGCCCAATGGCAATGCGGTATGCAACATTACTCTGGCAACCAGCGACAGCTGGAAAGACCGTAATACCGGGCAGCAGCAGGAACGCACCGAGTGGCATCGGGTGGTGTTTTTTGGCCGCTTGGCAGAAATTGCCGGACAGTACCTGCGTAAAGGCTCCAAGGTGTACATCGAAGGCCGTCTGCAAACCCGCGAATGGGAAAAAGACGGTATCAAACGCTACACCACAGAGGTGGTAGTGGACATCGGTGGGCAGATGCAGATGCTGGATAGCCGTGCCGACAGCGGCGGCAGCTATGAGCAGCCACAGGGAGGCTACCAGCAGCGTGCGCCGCAGCAACCGGCGCCGGCACAACAGCCGCAGCCGGCACAGCGTCCGGCCCCGGCTGCACAAATCCCGCCCGAGCCGGCACCGGCACAGTCGTACGACAATTTTGATGATGACATCCCGTTCTAGAGTTGATGCAGGGCTCAGCATGCATTTGAAGATCGTTTTACTGGGCGCAGGCAATGCGCTGGGGCAGGCGCTGATTCGTCAGGGTGCCGAACGTGACATCAGCTTTTTTGTGCCACGGCCCCAGGAAGGAGGCTGGACACCGGCAGCGCTGACCGAGCTGCTGGACCAGGTGCGTCCGGATGTCGTGATCAACCTGGCTTACTACTTTGACTGGTTCCAGGCTGGCCGGGTTGAGCCAGCCAAGTTTGCGCACCAGGCCGAGACGGTTGAGCGTCTGGCACAGCTGTGCAAGCATTACCAGAGTGTCCTGATCCAGCCGTCGAGTTATCGGGTGTTTGACGGTTTTCGGGCCACTGCCTACAGTGAAAAAAACGAGTGCAACCCACTCAGCCCGCGTGGGCAGGCGTTGATGGCAATGGAAGAAAGCGTGCGCTCGATTTGCTCGCGCTATGTGATCCTGCGTTTTGGCTGGCTGCTGGATGACAGCCCGGAAGGCATGTTGGGCCGTGTTTTACAGCGTGCCCAGGCCCATGAAAGCATGGAAATGGCGGATGACCGGCGTGGCAACCCGACGCCGGTTGATGATGCGGCACGGGTTCTGGTGGCCATTCTTAGCCAGCTCGATTGCAATGCACCACTCTGGGGCACCTACCAGTATGGCGGACAAGAGGCAGCCACTACGCTGGCCGTGGCTGAAGCCATCCTGCAGGAAGCCAGCGCCTGGCGTCCGGAAATCGGGCTGGAGGTGATTCCGCGTGCGCATGCATATTTTGATGATGCGCACATCGAGCCACAGCACGGTGTGCTTGACTGCAAAAAAATTACCCATGTATTTGGCATCAAGCCGCGGTCCTGGCGTACGGGGCTGGCCGAGTTGCTGGACAACTATTACCGCAACGTCTGATTTGCCCGTGCAGGCATCATGAATACTACAGGTAGCCATGGATCCAAGAAGCCAGGTTCTGCTGCGGCAGGACGAATACTTTAACCGTACGCTGTTGCTGGCTGGTGCGCCTGCTGATGGCTTGCTGGCACAGTTGCCGGCCGCCCAGGCCTGGAGCTGGCAGATGGATGACTGGCAGGCCCTGTCAGCAAGGTATCCGGCAGCCGTGCATTTTGGTCACCAGGCACCCGGGATCGATGCGCAGGATGCGGTGCTGTTTTTACCTAAATCGCGCGAGCTGACCGAGTATTTGCTGCGCGCGCTGGCCGCCATGCCTGGCGTGCAGCGGTTGTTTCTGGTTGGCGAGAAAAAGGCCGGCATCGAGCGGGCCGCGAAACAATTGGCGCAGTTGGGTGACAGCTGGAAGCTGGACAGCGCCCGGCACTGTCAGCTTTGGTTGTGTCAGCTGGACCCGCAAGCCTGTGCCGCAATGGAGCCGCAGCAGTGGCAGCAGGAATTTGCGGTAAGCCTGCCGGATGGCCGCTCATTGCAGCTGTGCAGCCTGCCGGGGGTGTTCAGCCATGGCCGGCTGGATAGCGGCACGGCCCTGTTACTGGAGCATCTGGAGGGCCTGCCGGCTGGTCACCTGCTGGATTTTGGCTGTGGTGCCGGCGTGGTTGGTGCAGCATTGAAGACGCTGTACCCGCACAGTGAGGTCAGCATGCTGGATGTTGATGCATTTGCCCTGGAAAGCAGCAGGCGCACCCTGGTGCTGAATGGCTTGCAGGGACAGGTCATGGCCGGAGGCGGCATTGCCGACGCTCCAAAGCAACTGGCCGCAATCGTAACCAACCCGCCGTTTCACAAGGGCATACAGACCCACTATCAGGCAACCGAAGATTTGCTGCGAGAAGCAGCGGGGCATTTGCGCCCGGGTGGTGAATTGCGCCTGGTCGCCAACAGCTTCCTGCGCTATCAGGAGTTGATTGAAACGCACCTGGGGCCGTGTCGGGTATTGGCCGAGCGTGACGGGTTTCGGGTGTACAGTGCAAGGCGTGCAGGATAAGAGGAAAGTGAAGTGAGTCAACCGTTTATTTTTGACGTGGAAGGCGCTGAAGCATTTGACCAGCAGGTGATTGAAAATTCTTTCGTCAAGCCGGTACTGGTCGACTTTTGGGCTGACTGGTGCGCACCCTGCAAGGCGTTGATGCCGCTGCTGGAGAAAATCGCGACGAATTATAATGGCGAATTTTTGTTGGCCAAAGTCAACTGTGATGTGGAGCAGGAGACGGTTGCGCGCTTTGGTGTGCGCAGTCTCCCTACGGTGGTGCTGTTCAAGGATGGCCAGCCGGTAGACGGCTTTGCCGGCGCCCAGCCCGAGTCGCAAATTCGTGAAATGCTGGCGCGGCATGTGGCCGAGCCGGCGGAACCCAGCATGACCCCGCTGGAACAGGCACAGCAGCTGTTTGAGGCGGACAGTTTTGCCGAGGCGGAAGCCGTGCTGCAGGCATTGTTGCAGGAAAATAACAGCAACGAGCCGGCACTGATCCTGTATGGTCGCTGCCTGCTCGAGCGTGATGCGCTGGACGATGCGGCGCAAGTGCTGGATGCAGTCAAAGGCGATGAGTACAAGCATGAACTGGCCGCCGCCCGGGCCCAGCTGGCGTTTTTACGGCAGTCTGCGCAGTTGCCGGATGTGGCCGAGCTGAAGTCACGGCTCGCGCAGAATTCCGGCGATGACGAAGCGGTCTTGCAACTGGCGATTCAGCAGCTGGCGCGCCAGCAGTATGGGCCGGCGCTGGATGGCCTGCTGCAGCTGTTCATGCGCAACCGCGAGTACGGTGAAGGTGCGGCGCAGCGGACCCTGCTGCAGGTGTTTGAGCTGCTGGGAAGCGCTCATCCACTGGTGATCCAGTACCGGCGCAGGTTGTACCAGCTTCTATACTAGCTCTGTGCTTGCGTGCGAGATCAGGGGCGAGGCTGGCATACGGCTGGTTCAGCCTGGCAGTAGTGGCGAAGAATAAAAAACGGGCGCATGAAGCGCCCGTTTTTCAGACTGACAGCAGATTAGAATTTGTAACCCAGGCCAACCATGTAGACAACGGGTTTAACGTCAAGCTTGACCTTGGCAGTGCTGGTGCCGCCTACGTCAACCCGGGCTTTGGTGCTCATGTCGATATAGCGCACCTGGCCATTCAGCATCAGTTTGTCGGACAGCATGTAATCGGCGCCAATCTGGGCAGCCCAACCCCAGGTGTTTTGCACACGCATGGCCGAGAACCCCTGGCTTTTGTTCCCTTTCTCGTTAAAGAACAGGGTGCGGTTGACGCCAAGGCCAGCGTAAGGCTGGAATGCGGAGGCCTTGTTCATCGGATAGTAAACTGCGCTTAGAGTTGGCGGCAGGGCTTTGAATTTGCCGAGCTTGCTGCCGGCGAGGGCGCCCTTGCCTTTGGCGGTCAGCTCGAAGGGGCTGGCGGCCAGCAATTCGATGCCGATGTGATCGGTCACCATGTAAGCAAGGTTCAAGCCCAGCTGGGTGTCATTATTAATTTTTGCTTTTGCTGGCAGCTTGGCACCATCAAGTTTGACCTTGGAGGAGCTTTCATGGGTGCTCAGGTGAATTGCGCCGGCACGAACAATAATGTCGCCTGCTTCGTGGGCAAAAGCGGACGGAGTAGCAACGGCAGCAGCCAGCAGGGTGGTGGCGAAAAAGGTTTTACGCATGATGTGCTCCAGATCAGATACGCGGAATAGACTATTTGCTCTGGTATAATATGTTTTGATTTTTCAAAGTTATTGATATGCATCAATTACCACGCTTGTTATGTGGTTATTTTGCTATCAGGTCGGCATACGTCAATTTTGCTGCAGCTTTATATGCGGAAACCGAGTAGAATCCGCACATCCACGTTTCCATGCTGAGGTCGCCATGTCTTCACGTACCACGTTGAGCCGTTTTCTGATTGAACAAACCCGTGCCCACCAGACGCCGGCAGAGCTGCGTTTTCTGATCGAAGTGGTGGCGCGTGCCTGTAAGGTCATCAACTACCATATTGGCAAGGGCGAGCTGGGTGGCGCGCTGGGTAACGAAGGAACGGAAAACGTTCAGGGTGAAATGCAGAAAAAACTCGATGTGATTTCCAACGAAATTCTGCTCGAAGCCAACGAGTGGGGCGGACACCTGGCTGGCATGGCTTCGGAAGAAATGGAAAAGCCTTACCAGATTCCGGGTTGCTTTCCGAAAGGCTCCTACCTGCTGGTTTTCGATCCGCTGGATGGCTCCAGCAACATCGACATCAACGTATCGGTAGGCACGATTTTCTCGGTACTCAGCTGCCCGGACCGTGACGACATTTGCGGCATTCTTGATGACGAGGACTTCCTGCAGCCCGGCTCGCGCCAGGTCGCTGCCGGTTATGCCATTTATGGTCCGCAGACCATGCTGGTACTGACCCTGGGCAATGGCGTCAAGGGCTTTACCCTGGACAGCGAGATGGGTTCATTTGTTCTTACGCACGACAACATGAGCATTCCCGAAGAAGCGGCCGAGTTTGGGGTCAACATGTCCAACATGCGTCACTGGGAAGAGCCAGTGCAACGCTATGTTGACGAGATGCTGAGCGGGAGCGAAGGACCGTTGGGCAAGGATTACAACATGCGCTGGACAGCATCCATGGTGGCAGACATTCACCGTATCCTGGTGCGTGGTGGCATTTTCATGTATCCCTGGGACAAGCGCATGTCGGAGCAGAAAGGCAAGCTGCGCCTGATGTATGAAGCCAACCCGATGGCGATGCTGGTTGAGCAGGCTGGTGGAGCGGCGACGAATGGCCGCATCCGTATCATGGATGTGCGTCCGGAGCAGTTGCATGAACGGGTGCCGGTGTTCATGGGCTCGAGAAAAGAAGTCGAGCGTGTTACCAAGTACCATAAAGAAAAAGGCTGATTGGCCAAGCATCCCAAACACCCGGCATTGCCGGGTGTTTGCTTTCTGCAGCATTTCAAGGAACAGTCAGGAAACAGCAGACAGTGAAAGTATTGATACAGCGGGTTTCTTCGGCCCGAGTGGACGTGGCAGGTGCAACCGTTGGCGAGATTGGCCGTGGTGTGCTGGCGCTGGTCGGGCTGGAGCCGCAGGACGGCAGGAAGCAGCTGGAAAAAATGCTGCAAAAACTGCTTGATTACCGGATTTTTGCCGACGCCCAAGGGCGCATGAATTGCTCGCTGAAAGATGTACAGGGTGGTTTGTTGCTGGTATCACAGTTTACCCTGGCAGCCGATACGCGCAGCGGTCTGCGCCCCGGCTTTTCCACTGCGGCTGCGCCAGAGCAGGCTGAACAACTGTTTGCCGAATTTGTGGCAATGGCGCAACAGGCCTGGCCGCAGGTGGCAACCGGCGAGTTTGGTGCCAGTATGCAGGTGAGCCTGATCAACGATGGACCGGTGACTTTTCTGTTGCAGGTGTAGTGCCTGCCGTCAAACCTGGATTCAGGGAAACCGGCGTCGGGCCTGAATGAAAAAACTGCAGGTGCGGTACCTGTAGCTGTCGCTAAAAGAGTCGTGATTTGCTATAATCCGGCCTCTTTTTTGCTTGTCAAGATATCTTTCTGTCCGCGCCCATGAAGCTTTTTGTCAAACCCTTTGCTGAAATCACCATCAAGAGCCGTCCGGTGCGACGCCAGTTTATTTTGCAGCTGGGGCGCAACATCCGTAACGTGCTCAAGGATCTGGACCCGCAAATCCGTACTGCCGGAGAATGGGACAATATCGATATCAGCGTCAGCCAGACCGATCCGGCCGTGCAGCAACAAATGATCGAACGGCTGCGTAACCTGCCGGGCATTGCACATTTTTATCAGGTGCTGGATTTTGACCTGCCGGACAGTATGGAAGACATCGCCGCGCGCTGTGCCGAGCACTATGGGCCGTTACTCAGAGAGAAAACCTTTGCCGTGCGCTGCAAGCGGGTGGGCAAGCACGGGTTCACCTCGATGGACGTCGAGCGCGAGGTTGGCAGTCTGCTACGCCGCCAGTGCGGTGCCGCAGGCATACAACTGGGCAAGCCCCAGATCGAGGTACGACTGGAAATCCGCCACCGCCGGTTGCTGGTCGAGTTCAATCGCCAGGAAGGCATGGGTGGTTACCCGCTGGGCTCGATCGAGCAGGCGCTGGTACTGATGTCTGGCGGCTTTGACTCCACGGTTGCCGCCTACCAACTGATGCGCCGTGGCCTGCTGACACATTTTTGTTTTTTCAATCTTGGCGGCCGCGCCCACGAACTGGGCGTAATGGAAGTCGCTCACTATTTGTGGGAGAAATTTGGCCGCTCGCATCGGGTGCTGTTTGTCAGCGTCCCCTTCGAAGAAGTGCTGGCGGATATTCTGGCCCATGTGGACAACAGCCAGATGGGCGTGGTACTGAAGCGGCAGATGCTGCGTGCAGCGGAAAAAGTTGCCGACGGCCTGCAAATCGAGACCCTGGCCACCGGCGAGGCGATCTCCCAGGTCTCCAGCCAGACCCTGACCAACCTGTCGGTGATCGACAAGGCGACCGACAAGCTGGTGTTGCGTCCGCTGGTGGCGGCGCACAAGCAGGACATCATCAATACGGCCGAAGCGATTGGTACTGCCGGGTTTGCCAGGCACATGCCGGAGTATTGCGGGGTCATTTCCGTCAACCCGACCACCAAGGCCAAACCGGGCCGTATTGCCCGTGAAGAAGAGAATCTGGATAGCCAGTTGCTGGCGCAGGCAGTAGCCAGGGCCCGCTTTGTGACCGTGGACAAACTGCTGGAAGAGCTCAGTGAAGACGTGCAGGTGGAAATGGTGAATCAGGCTCTGCCCGGGCAGGTGGTGATTGACATTCGCCATCCAAACGAGGCCGAGGATCACCCGCTTGAGCTGAATGGCGTGGAGCAGATCCAGCTGCCGTTTTATGCGATAAACAGCAAGTTCAAGGAGCTGGACAGCAATCGGCAGTATTTGCTGTATTGCGACAAAGGGGTGATGAGCCGCTTGCATTGCCATCACCTGTTGCACGAGGGGCATGACAATGTGCGGGTGTACCGGCCCTGATTTTGAGTGTGCGGGCATCCTGCAGTGCCGGGCGTTCCACCGCTGGAGCGGATATGGCAGATTGCACAATGTTTGCTGGCGTTGCCCAGATAAAAACAGTACAGCTACCTGCGTAGTAAAACCGAGCAAGAAAATTTTAACCTAGAGAACACCACAGTGATTGAGAAACTAAGAAACATCGCCATCATCGCGCACGTTGACCACGGCAAGACCACCCTGGTGGATGCCCTGTTGCGTGCATCCGGCACCCTGGACCGCAAGGAACTCGAATCCGACCGGGTGATGGACTCCAACGACCAGGAAAAAGAGCGCGGCATCACCATTTTGGCCAAAAACACTGCCATCAAGTGGAACGACTACGCCATCAACATTGTGGATACTCCCGGTCACGCCGATTTTGGCGGTGAAGTGGAGCGCGTCCTGAGCATGGTGGACTGCGTGTTGCTGGTGGTGGACTCCATCGACGGCCCCATGCCACAAACCCGCTTTGTGACCCAGAAAGCTTTCCAGGCCGGCCTCAACCCGATTGTTGTGGTCAACAAGATCGACCGTCCGGGCGCCCGTCCTGACTGGGTCATCGACCAGGTATTTGACCTGTTCGACAACCTGGGCGGCACTGACGAGCAGCTGGACTTCCCCATTGTTTACACCAGCGCCCTGAACGGCATTGCCGGCATGGATCCGGCGGAAATGTCCGACAACATGGACCCGCTGTTCCAGGCCATCGTTGACTATGTACAGCCGCCAAAGGTCGATGTGGATGGCCCGTTCCAGATGCAGATCTCCGCGCTGGATTACAACAACTTCCTTGGCGTGATCGGTGTTGGCCGCATCACCCGGGGCAAGATCGGCACCAACAGCCCGGTGACTGCCATTGGCACCGACGGCAAGAAGCGCAACGGCCGCATCCTCAAGGTCATGGGTCACCACGGCTTGCAGCGTGTTGAAGTGGAACAGGCGCAGGCCGGAGACATCATCTGCATCAGTGGTTTTGAGCCGCTGTTTATTTCCGACACCCTGTGCGACCAGCAGCACGTTGAAGCACTGCCACCACTGACCGTGGACGAGCCGACCGTCAGCATGACCTTCCAGGTCAACGACTCGCCGTTTGCCGGCAAAGAAGGCAAGTATGTCACCAGCCGCAACCTGAAAGAGCGACTGGAAAAAGAGCTGCTGCACAACGTGGCCCTGCGTGTGGAAGAAACCGGCGATCCGGACAAGTTCAAAGTGTCGGGCCGTGGCGAGCTGCACCTGTCGGTGCTGATCGAAACCATGCGCCGTGAAGGCTTCGAGCTGGCCATTTCCCGCCCGGAAGTGATCATCAAGGAAGAAGACGGTGTTAAACAGGAGCCGTTCGAGTTTGTCATCTTCGATATTGAAGAAGAGCATCAGGGCCCGATCATGGAGCAGATCGGTCTGCGCAAGGGCGAGCTGAAAGACATGGTGCCGGACGGCAAGGGCCGCATCCGCCTGGAATATGAAATTCCGGCCAAGGGCCTGATCGGTTTCCGCAACCAGTTCATGACCATCACCTCCGGTACCGGCATCCTGACCAGCACCTTCAGCCACTACGGGCCAATCAAGAGCGGCGAGATGACCAGCCGCCCCAACGGTGTACTGGTATCCATGGCCAGCGGCAAGGCGCTGAGCTACTCGCTGGAAACCCTGCAGGAGCGTGGCAAGCTGTTCCTGGCGCCCGGTGATGAAATTTACGAAGGCCAGCTGGCCGGCATCCATGCCCGCGACAACGACCTGGTGGTCAACCCGACCAAGGCGAAGAAGCTGGACAACATGCGTGCTTCCGGCAAGGATGAAACCATTGCCCTGGTACCGCCGATCCGCTTTACCCTGGAGCAGGCGCTGGAGTTCATCGAGGATGATGAACTGGTTGAGGTCACCCCGGCTTCAATCCGCCTGCGCAAGAAGCTGCTGACTGAAAATGACCGCAAGCGCGCCAGCCGCGGCGCCTGAGTTTTTTCGGTTCCACACAAGCCCGGCCCCGTGCCGGGCTTTTGCTTTTCAGGACGCTGCGTATCCGTTCTGTCTGCCGGGGCTGGTAACCCGGGGCAATACGCGGCAGGATGGCAGCAAGTTATCCGGGAACATGCTGCAGGCGCAGTGGCCGGATCAGGCATTTTCCACAACCACCCGGCACGAGGCGACACCGATGACTGCGCAACAGCCAATCCTGTATTACGTTCACGACCCCATGTGCAGCTGGTGCTGGGGCTTTGCTCCGGTCTGGCGGCAAGTGCGCGAGCAGCTGGCCGGCGGACCGGTACGCGTTGAATACCTGCTGGGCGGACTGGCACCGGACAGCGCGGAACCGATGCCGGCCGAGATGCGAACCATGCTGCAACAGGCCTGGCGCCGCATCCAGCAACATATTCCGGGTACCGAATTCAACTTTGCCTTCTGGACCGACTGCAAACCGCGCCGTTCCACCTGGCCGGCCTGCCGGGCAGTGCTGGCTGCCGCCCGCCAGCAGCAGGAACTGGCCATGATCGAAGCCATCCAGCAGGCCTACTATCTGCGGGCCATGAACCCCTCGGACGACTCGACACTGCTGCAGCTGGCCGCTGAGCTTGAGCTGGATATAGAGCGTTTTGCTGCCGATCTCAACAGCGAGGCAACCCGTTTGCGGCTGCAGCAGCAAATGAGGCTGGCACACAGCATGCCGATCAACGGCTTTCCCAGCCTGGTGCTGCAAACGGAGCGTAGATTGCAGCCAATACCGCTGGATTACAACTCCGCATGCAACATTCTGGATGCAGTCAAGGCGGCCCTGCCAGCATAGGAGCCGCTTCGCTGTCCTGCACAACGCCTGTTTCCTTGCGGAATGGCGCCCGATGCCGGGCCGGTTTGTAGCCTGTCAATCTCAACATGAAATAAATTCATGTCTATCTACAGGTAACATCATTTTTATTCAAACGTCAGGCTGCGTATAACTATTACCCGTTTTAGCACCGGGGCATTGTGCTTGCTGCAAAGCAGGCAGAAACCAGAGGATTGCTGTCGAGGAATCGAAGAATCGGCCCGGGGCGCATCATGAGTTTGACGAATGGACCTGTTTGCAATGAGTAACGGCTTTTCTTTTGCCATCAGCAGCATTGATTTTGACGAAAACTATCAGCCGCTGGAGCACACGCGCATCACCACCAACTTTGCCAATCTGGCCCGGGGCGAGCACCGCCAGCAGAATTTGCGCAATACACTGGGCATGATCAACCAGCGCTTCAACCAGCTGGCGAGCTGGGATAACCCCGCGGGCGACCGCTACTCGGTCGAGCTGGAAATCATCTCGGTAGACATGGATGTGGACGGCAGCGGCACGGCTTTCCCGAGCATCGAAATTTTGAAAACACACATTGTTGATCACCACAGCGGCAAGCGCCTTGCAGGTGTGGCCGGTAACAATTTTTCGTCCTATGTGCGTGACTATGACTTCAGCGTACGCCTGCTGGAGCACAACAAGGGGCGTGAAGGCTTCAGCGTGCCGGACGACTTTGGCGATTTGCATGGCAAAATTTTCCAGAGCTTTGTCCATTCCGACAGCTATCGCCAGCACTTTGCCAAGCTGCCGGTGATCTGCCTGTCGGTCTCCGACAGCAAGCTTTACCATGCGACGGCCAACCGGCATCCGGTGCTGGGTGTCGAGTACCGGCCCAGCGAGACTTCGCTGACCGAAGCCTACTTCAAAAAAATGGGTCTGGCTGTGCGTTACTTCATGCCGCCCGGCAGTGTTGCGCCTTTTGCCTTTTACTTTTTTGGCGACCTGTTGAATGACTACACCAATCTTGAGCTGATCAGCACCATCAGCACCATGGAGACGTTCCAGAAAATTTACCGCCCGGAAATTTACAACGCCAAAACTGCTGCCGGCAGGCAGTACCAGCCCAGCCTGAACAACCCGGATCACGCGCTGACAGACATTGTTTATGACCGTGAAGAGCGCAGCCGGCTGGCAGTGGAACAAGGCAGGTACACGCACGAGTTTTTCATCAAACCGTATCAGGCGGTGCTGGAAAACTGGGCCGCAAACCTCTGGAACCGCTGAATAATTTTGGCGAGGAAGTCAGGGCTAGGCAAAAATCAGCGAAAAAGCGCAGTTTACTGATAGTAAATGAGCATTTTGAGCTGATGTTTAACAACGCCCTGGCAACGCAGGTAATTATTCAGTGGTTCCCTCTCTCTTTAACCTGTAACGGACACGAAAAATCTCCATGAACACGCTACTACCAACATCCACCGCAGGCAGCCTGCCCAAACCCGCCTGGCTGGCAGAGCCTGAACAGCTCTGGTCACCCTGGAAACTGGATGGCGAAGAACTTGCCGCGGGCAAACAGGATGCCCTGCGGATCGCCTTGCAGGAGCAGCAGCATGCGGGCATTGATATTGTCAGCGACGGCGAACAAACCCGGCAGCATTTCGTCACCACCTTTATCGAGCACCTGAAGGGAGTCGATTTTGAAAACCGCCAGACGGTGAAAATCCGTGACCGCTACGAAGCCAGCGTGCCAACGGTGGTGGGCGCGGTCAGCCGCGAGCAGCCGGTATTTGTTGAGGACGCCAGGTTCTTGCGCCAGCAGACCAGCCAGTCCGTCAAGTGGGCCTTGCCCGGACCCATGACCATGGTCGACACTCTGTATGACGCCCACTACAAGAGCCGTGAAAAGCTGGCCTGGGAGTTTGCCAAAATTCTCAACCAGGAAGCCAGGGAGCTGGAGGCGGCCGGTGTCGACATCATCCAGTTTGACGAGCCGGCATTTAACGTGTTTTTTGACGAGGTGAACGACTGGGGCATTGCCGCGCTGGAGCGGGCGGTTGAAGGCTTGCAGTGCGAGACCGCAGTGCACATCTGTTATGGCTACGGCATCAAGGCCAATACCGACTGGAAGCAAACCCTGGGTTCCGAGTGGCGTCAATACGAGGAAATTTTCCCCAGACTGCAAAAATCCGCAATTGATATTGTGTCGCTGGAGTGCCAGAACTCGCACGTGCCCATGGAGCTGATCGAGCTGATCCGTGGCAAAAAGGTGATGGTGGGCGCCATTGATGTGGCCACCCGCCAGATTGAAACCCCTGAGCAGGTGGCTGATACACTGCGCAAGGCGCTGGAGTTTGTGGATGCGGACAAGCTCTATCCCTGTACCAACTGTGGCATGGCGCCATTGTCCAGGGACGTGGCGCGGGGCAAGCTGGCCGCCCTGACTGCCGGTGCGGCCCTTGTGCGGGCAGAACTGCTGCGCTAAGAGGAGCCGGCTGTGCCCTGTTGCCGGAGCCGGAACGCAAAGGGATGTCGCTCCAGCACCTGCCGGGCTGCTTCGGGAGAGGCCGCTGGCCCGAGCTGCACATTGACCCGTACGCCTTGTTGCCCGTCATTGACCGCCTCGATGGAGTGGACCTCAATGCCCGAGGCCTGCAGGGCAAGCGTCAGTACGTCGCTGATTTCCCGGTTTTTCAGTGCCGGCTTGAAGATCTTGCCCACGCCCGTCAGCGGCATGGATTCAATAATGTGGACCTGCTTCGGAATGGCGGCCCGCTCGCCAACCTGTGCTTGCAAATACGCCAGCAGCTCGGCTTCGGTTGCGCTGGCGCCTTCCTTCAGCTGGACATAGGCCACCGGCAGCTCGCCGGCGTGCCCGTCCGGGCGACCAATGGCGGCAGCCAGTTCCACTGCGGGGTGACGGTACAGGGGTTCCTCGACAAGCAGCGGGTCAATGTTGTGGCCACCGCGGATGATCAGCTCCTTTTTCCGGCCGGTCAGCCAGAAGTAGCCGTCTGCATCCTGCCTGGCCAGATCGCCGGTATTGAGCCAGCGTTTGGCATCCCCACAGTCCACCCACAGTTCCCGGTTTTGTTCCGGTTGCCGGTAGCCAAGGAACACGTTGGGGCCGGATACAATCAGCGCCCCGGCCTCGTCCGGGTTGCAGTCCCGGACATAGGCCCCCGTGTCATCCAACTCCACCACCTTCATGTCCTGAAACGGCAGGCGCAGGCCGATCGAGCCGACCCTGCGCTCGCCGCGGGGCGGGTTGATGCTGCTGATGCAGGTGGCCTCGGTCAGTCCATAGCCTTCCAGGATTTTCAGGCCGGTTTGCGCCTGGAAGCTGCGGAATAACTCGACCGACATGGGGGCGGCACCGCACAGGCCATAGCGCAGTGAACCCAGGTCGCGACCGGCTACCGGCACCTGCAGCAGCGCGGAGTAGAGGGTCGGCACGCCACTGAAAAAGTTGATCCGGTAGTGCTCAACGATCTCCCAGAAGCGCTTTATCACGCCGTCGCCACGGTATCCTTGCGGGGTGCCAAGCACCACATGTGCACCTTTGGAGAACGGCAGCAATCCGGTCGCCATCACCGCATTGACGTGAAACAGCGGCAGACCGCAATAGACGACCGAACGCTGCGTGATTTCGTTGCCGATGAATGCTCCTGCGCTCCAGGCATCGAAAACCTCATTGCGATGGGTGCGCATGGCAATTTTCGGCAGCCCGGTGGTGCCGCCGGTGCAGAAGAAGGATGACACATCATCGGGATGAAAGGTGCGGGCACTGTCGAGCTGGTCAGGGTTTTCTGCGGCAATGGCTTCATTGAAGCTGTGCAGCGTCATGGATGCAGGTATTGCACCCTGCAGCCCGCCACTGCCGTGCAGGCGCCGGGTCTCGCGCATTTGCAGAAAGCGGGCGGCATAGTGCCGGATCCCGCGCACACGATCGGGCAGATCGACCAGAACCAGATGACGCAGCGAGCTGATGGTGCCAAGGTGTGGCTGCAGCTTGCTCCACAGGTCGGTACCGGGAAACGGTGCCAGCGTAACCAGTACATGGGCATTGGCCGCCTTGAGCAACTCTGCCAGAGCAGCGCCTTCCAGCAGGGGGTTCAGCGCGGCAACAATGCCGGCAGACTGGCCGCCCCAGATGGTGAAGTGGGTTTCCGGCAGGTTGGGCAAGACATAGGCAACCACTTTGTCCCTGTTCACGCCGATGCGGTGCAAAAAGTTTGCCGTACGGGTGATCTGTGCCAGCAGCTCGCGATGGCTCCAGGTTTCAGGTCTGTGCAGGCGCCCGGCACTGAGGAAAAAGCTCAGTGCCGGGCCGTCCGGACTCAGTGCCGCGCCCTGGCGGAGCATTTCATAGGTGCTGGCAGGCAGCGCGGGCAAGCCATCACGCTCGATGTTTTCAATATCGGCAGACGTGGCGACACCCGGGCGGGCAGGAGTTACAGTTGCTGAATTGTCCATCCAGACCTCATCGGTTCACGGGCAGGCGGTTCCTTTCATCAATGTACCCGACTTGCCTGGCCTGGACTGCTGACTTTAGGATGAAATGGTTTTACGCTGTGGAGCGTGGGTTTTGTCCTGCGGAGCCCGGATCCAGGTTTACCTTGTACGGTTGGAAGGTCTGGCCCCGCTTGGATAGCGGAGTGCTGTCGCTGTGTCTTGCCCGGCCCGGGTGTCATAACGTCAAGTCTGCCACAAGCAAATTGGCTCTGGCGGGGAGCATGCAGCATCTGTGTATCAGGGCCGGGGACGATTTTGCAGGAGCGGCTTTAGCCGCGACCGGCGTTTAGTCTGAACACCCTGGCTGTGGCCGGGCCTGCCGCGAACAAATTCGCTATCGCCGCTCCAGCAAAACCCCGGCCTCTATGTGTTCGGTCCAGGGAAACTGGTCGAACAATGCACAGCGGGTCATGTGGTGGGTGTCATTGAGCTGGCGAATATTGTCGGCCAGCGTCTGCGGGTTGCAGGAAATGTACAGGATCCGGTCGAACCGGCGCACCAGCTCGCAGGTGTCCGGATCCATGCCGGCACGGGGCGGGTCGACGAATACGGTGCCGAAGCGGTAGTCGCCCAGCCGGATGTGGGCCAGGCGGCGGAATTCGCGTACGCCATTCAGCGCCTGGGTCAGTTCTTCGGCGGACAGGCGTACCAGTTCGGTATTTTCGATGCCGTTTTCGTCCAGGTTGGCCAGCGCCGCATTGACCGAGGTCTTGCTGATTTCGGTGGCCAGCACCTTGCGCACCCGGGTCGACAGCGGCAGGGTGAAGTTGCCGTTGCCGCAGTACAGCTCCAGCAGATCGTCTTCGCGCGGGCCCAGTGCTGCATAAGCCCAGCCCAGCATCTGCTGGTTGACCCCGCCGTTGGGCTGGGTGAAGGCGCCTTCGGGCTGGCGGTAGCTGTATTCACGGTCGGCCACGCTCAGGCGCTCGGTGACGTAATCTTTTTCCAGCACCAGACGTTTGCCGCGGGAGCGGCCAATCAGCTGGATGCCGAGCGCATCGGCGACAGGGCGGGCAGCGGCTTCCCATGCGGCATCCAGCGGCCGGTGATAGCAGAGGGTAACCAGTGCCTCACCGGACAGGGTGGTGAGAAATTCGGCCTGAAACAGCTTGTGTGACAGCTCGTGGTCGGCCTGCCAGGCGGCCTGCAGCTGCGGCATTAACTGGTTGATGCGCCGGCTGGCAATGGGTAGCTGCTCCAGCAGGATGGGTGTGCGCTTGTCGCCCGGGTTGAACATGGCATAGTGGCCGGTGCCGTCCTGAAACCAGATGCGGAACTCGGCGCGCAGGCGAAAATGCTCCGGTGCGGAGGCAAACAGTTGTGTTTCCGGTGCCGCAAAGGGTGCCAGCAGCTGCTGCAGATGCTGCTGTTTGGCCTGCAGCTGCCCGGCGTAGGCCGGGGCGGAAAAGTCGGTGGTCGAATACATGACGTAGCAAGCTCCGCAAAATCAGGGGAAAAAGCCCAGCTTGATGACAAACAGGATGGACAGGATCCACAGGGCGCTGTTGATGTCGCGGAAGCGACCGCTGAGCAGCTTGATGGCCGTCCAGCTGATGAAGCCGAAAGCAATACCGTTGGCAATGGAGAAGGTCAGCGGCATGGTCAGCGCCGCCACCACGACGGGGGCGGATACGGTCAGGTCCTGCCAGTCGATGCGGGCCAGTCCCTCGGTCATCAGCACGGCGACAAAAAACAATGCCGGCGCAGTGGCGTAGGCCGGGATGGCGGCCGCCAGCGGGGCGAAAAACAGGCTGAGCAAAAACAGCAGGGCAACCACGCAGGCCGTCAGCCCGGTACGGCCACCCGCAGCTACACCGGCGGCCGACTCGACAAAGCTGGTGGTGGTCGAGGTGCCCATGCAGGCGCCGGCCATGGTGGCGGTGCTGTCGGCCAGCAGCGCCTTGCCGAGCTTGGGCATCTGGCCCTTTTCATCCATCAGCCCGGCACGCTGGGCCACGCCGATCAGGGTGCCGGACGTGTCAAACAGGTCAACGAAGAGAAAGGCAAAAATCACGCTGACCAGTCCCACATCCAGTGCGCCGGCAATGTCCAGCTGCATCAGCGTTGGCATCAGACTGGGCGGCAGGCTGACAATGCCGTCCAGCGAAGACAGCCCCAGTACTATGGAGATGCCGGTAATCAGCAGGATGCCAACCATGACGGCGCCGGTGACCTGCCGGTAGGCCAGTGCCACAATCACCACGAAACCCGCCACGGCCAGAATGGGGCCGGGCTGGGTCAGGTCGCCCAGGCCCACCAGCGTGGCGGGATTGGCCACTACAATGCCGGCATTTTTCAGTGCGATCAGCGCCAGAAACAGGCCGATGCCGGCACTGATGGCCGAGCGCAGCGGCAACGGAATGCTGTTGATGATCCACTCGCGTACCTTGAACAGCGACATGGCAAAGAAGATCAGGCCGGAGAGGAATACCGCGCCCAGTGCGACCTGCCAGCTGTAACCCATGGTCAGCACCACAGTGTAGGTGAAGAAGGCGTTCAGGCCCATGCCCGGAGCCAGTGCGATCGGATAATTGGCCAGCAGACCCATGATCAGCGAGCCGATGACACCGGCCAGACAGGTGGCAACGAACACCGCACCCAGATCCATGCCGGTCTCCGCCAGCATCGGCGGGTTGACGAACAGGATGTAGGCCATGGTCAGGAAAGTGGTAATGCCGGCCAGGATTTCCGTGCGTACCGTTGTGTTGTGGGCTTTGAGCTGAAAGATGCGTTCAAGCATGGTCTGCAACCGGGGCAAAAAACAGGGCGTAAGGATACCAGCCACTGGTGATTGAAGTCATGCAGATGGCTGCGTGGAAGGCGTGATACCGGTGTGGGTGCGTCCAGTGCCTGTGCTGTGCAGCTGTTTAACTGGTGCCCGCGCTGCTCCGGGGCCATGGGCAGGGCATGCGGCTGCTGCCGGTCGCGTCATGCCGCCGCGGGCAAAAAGGGTACCGGTCAGGGAAGCGCTGGGGTATCCTGCCGTACTCAATAAAAATATTAAAAAAACGCTGAATACTTGGCTGCGTTATCGGGATCTGGTTAAAAACCAGGCTGGGCGCACACTGGCTGACAGTCAGCTGTGCTTTTTCGCTGTTTGCTACCAGACCTTCCGGCAGCCTTGCCAACATGTTCAGTGTCTCTTTAAACGCATGATGAAACTGCAGGCTTTCTTGCATGAACAACAAACTCTTTTCCGTCCTGACGGGGCTTTTTTGCGCTTTGCTGCTGGCCGGTTGTGAGCAGCCGGAAGAACAGCCACTGCCGCCGCGGCCGGTGCTGGTGGCCCAGCCGGAGCCGGCCCATAAAGGTGCCGGCATGTATCCGGGTGAGGTCCGTGCACGCTTTCAGCCGGAGCTGGCGTTTCGTGTTGGCGGCAAAATCATCCGGCGTCACGCCGAAACCGGCCAGCAGGTAAAAACCGGCGAGCTGCTGGCCGAGCTGGACCCGGCCGACCTGCAGTTACAGGTGCAGGCGATGCAGGCGCAACAGCTGGATGCCCGTGCCGGACTGGCACTGGCCCGGGACGAGCTGCAGCGTTACCGGAAACTGTATGAGCGCAGCCTGCTCAGCCAGTCGCAGCTGGACAGCCTGCAAACCCGGGAAAAAAGCGCCCGTGCACGGCTGGAACAGGCCGACGCAGCACTGGCCAATGCGCGCAATCAACTGCAATACAGCAAGCTGCTGGCCCCGCGGGACGGCATCATTGCGCAGACCCTGGTTGAGTCCGGGCAGGTGGTCGCCGCAGGGCGGCCGGTGTTTGTGCTGGCAGCGGACGGCCCGCGCGAGGTGGAGTTCAGTATTCCCGAGCAGGCCTATGCAGCCTTTGCACTGGGCCAGCAGGTGCAGGTCAGTTTGCTGAATCAGCCACACCAGCGGCTGGATGGCCGCATCCGTGAACTGGCCCGGGCGGCCGATCCGCGCTCGCGCACCTACAGCGCCCGCGTCAGCCTGGGTGATGCCGTGGCGGAGCTGGGACAAAGCGCCCGGGTTCATGTCAGTGGCGCGGACAGCAATGAGTGGTTTTTGCCCTTGTCAGCGGTGGATGGCGAAGGACAGCAGGCGTTTGTCTGGCGTTTCCGGCCGGAGTCGGGGCAGGTTGAACGGCGGCCGGTGCAGGTGCGCGGCTATGACGGACAACATGTACTGGTCGGGCAGGGTGTGCAGGCCGACGACTGGCTGGTGATGGCCGGCGTGCACCTGCTGCTGGAAGGACAGCAGGTCCGTGCGCTGGATGTGCACAACCGTCCGCTAACCGGTGAGACCAGGCCATGAAATTCAACCTGTCGGCCTGGGCATTGAACAACCGTCCACTGGTGCTGTTTATCATGCTGGTGGTGATGCTGGGCGGCATCATGTCCTACGGCAAGCTGGGGCAGAGTGAAGATCCGCCTTTTACCTTCAAGGCGATGGTGATTGATACCCGCTGGCCGGGAGCGACCGCGCAGGAGGTGTCGCGGCAGATTACCGAGCGGATCGAAAAGAAGCTGATGGAAACCGGCGAGTACGAAAAAATTACCTCGTTTTCCCGCCCGGGCCAGTCGCAGGTCATTTTTGCGGCCCGGGACAGCATGCGCTCCAAAGACATCCCGGAGCTCTGGTACCAGATTCGCAAGAAAATTGGTGATATCCGCCATACGCTGCCGCGCGAGGCGCAGGGGCCGTTTTTCAATGACGAGTTCGGCATCACCTTCGGCAACATTTACGCACTGACGGGTGAAGGCTACGACTATGCGGTGCTCAAGGACTATGCCGAGCGACTGGAGCTGGAGCTGCAACGGGTTGCGGATGTCGGCAAGGTCGAGCTGATCGGTCTGCAGGACGAAAAAATCTGGATCGAGATCAGCAATGCGCGGCTGGCCAGTCTGGGCGTATCGCTGGCACAGGTGCAGCAGGCACTGGATGCGCAAAATACCGTTACCGGTACCGGTTTTTACGAAACCGCGACCGACCGGATCCAGCTGCGCATCAGCGGGCGTTTCGAGTCGGTGCGCGAGATCCGCGAGTTCCCCATCCGTATTGGCGAACGCACCCTGCGCCTGGGTGACGTGGCCGAAGTCTATCGCGGGTTTAATGATCCAGCCGCACCGCGCATGCGTTTCATGGGCGAAAATGCACTGGGTATTGCGGTATCCATGAAGGCCGGCGGCGACATTCTGGTGCTGGGCCGGGCGCTGGAAGAAACCTTTGCCCGTCTGCAAAACGAGTTGCCGCTGGGCATGGCGCTGCACAAGGTGTCGGACCAGCCGGGGGCGGTCAAGCGCGGTGTGGGCGAATTTGTCCAGGTGCTGATCGAGGCGCTGGTGATCGTTCTGCTGGTGAGCTTTTTCTCGCTGGGCCTGCGCACCGGGCTGGTGGTGGCGTTCTCCATTCCACTGGTGCTGGCGCTGACCTTTACCCTGATGCACTACTTCGGTATCGGCCTGCACCGGATTTCCCTTGGCGCACTGGTGCTGGCGCTGGCGCTGATGGTGGATGACGCCATCATTGCCGTGGAGATGATGGCGATCAAGATGGAGCAGGGTTGGAACCGTCTGCGGGCAGCCAGCTTTGCCTGGACCAGCACCGCCTTCCCGATGCTGACCGGCACCCTGATTACGGCGGCCGGTTTTCTGCCGATTGCCACCGCCCAGTCCAGCGTGGGCGAGTATGCAAGGTCGATTTTCGAGGTGGTGGCGCTGTCGCTGATCGTGTCCTGGTTTGCCGCCGTACTGTTTGTGCCCTATCTGGGCGACAAGCTGCTGCCGGATCTGGGCCGCATCAAGGCGGAAAAGCACGGCAGCACCAAGGGCGAACATGACCCCTATTCGACACCGTTTTACCGGCGCGTGCGTGCGCTGGTTACCTGGTGCGTCGGCCACCGCTGGTGGGTGATCGGTCTGACCCTGGTGACCTTTATGGTGGCGCTGGCCGGCTTCAGTCTGGTGCCGAAACAGTTTTTTCCCGACTCCAACCGTCCCGAGCTGCTGATCGACCTGAAACTGGCCGAAGGCAGCTCGCTCAAGGCCACCCAGGCGCAGGTCGAGCGGCTGGAGGCCGAGCTGGCCAGGCAGGATGGTCTGGTCAACTATGTGGCTTATGTGGGTACCGGTTCGCCGCGGTTTTATCTGCCACTGGACCAGCAGTTGCCGGCCACCAGTTTTGCCCAGTTTGTGTTACTGACCGAAGACCTGGAGCATCGGGAGCGTTTGCGTAGCTGGCTGATCGAGCTGTTGCACAATGAATATTCCAGTTTGCGCGGGCGGGTGATCCGGCTGGAAAACGGCCCGCCGGTGGGTTATCCGGTGCAGTTTCGCGTATCCGGCGAGCACATTGATGTGGTGCGCAAGCATGCCCGCGAAGTGGCCGCGGTGATGCGGCAGAATCCTTATCTGAGCAATGTGCATCTGGACTGGGAGGAGCCGAGCAAGGTGGTGCGGCTGAACATTGACCAGGATCGCGCCCGCGCACTGGGTGTGAGCAGCGCCGAGGTTGCGCGCTTTCTGCAGGGGGCGCTGTCGGGCACGCCGGTCAGTCACTACCGTGAAGACAACGAGCTGATCGAGATTCTGCTGCGTGGTACGGAAGAGGATCGCGGACAGCCGGATAACCTGGCGCAGCTGTCGATTCCGACCGCGCTGGGTACCCGCGTACCCTTGTCGCAGGTGGTGGAGCTTGAGTACGGTTTTGAAGAGGGCATCATCTGGCATCGCAACCGTCTGCCGACCATTACGGTGCGGGCGGATGTTTACGGCCGGCAGCAGGCGGTGGACCTGACCGCACAGATTCTGCCGCAACTGGACGGCATCAGGGCTGGACTGCCTTCCGGCTATCTGCTGGAAGTGGGCGGTACTGTGGAAGATTCCGAGCGCGGCAGCAGGTCGGTTGCCGCCGGCATGCCGCTGTTCATACTGACAGTCATGGCTCTGTTGATGATTCAGCTGCGCAGTTTTTCGCGCATGTTCATGGTGCTGCTGACTGCGCCGCTGGGCATGATTGGCGTGACGCTGTTTTTGCTCCTGTTCAACAAGCCGTTCGGCTTCATTGCCATGCTGGGTACCATCGCCCTGTCCGGCATGATCATGCGTAACTCGGTGATTCTGGTGGATCAGATCGAGACCGACATCAGTGCCGGGCACACGCCCTGGCAGGCGGTTATTGATGCTACGGTACGCCGTTTCCGGCCTATCGTGCTGACAGCAATGGCGGCGGTGCTGGCGATGATTCCGTTGTCGCGCAGTGTGTTTTTTGGCCCCATGGCTGTGGCCATCATGGGTGGGCTGGTGGTGGCTACTGCGTTGACCCTGTTGTTTTTGCCTGCTTTGTATGCGGCCTGGTTCAGGGTTCGGCGGGAGTGATTTGTACTTTTCTGGCTGGCTTGATGGGGTGGTTTTGCACTGTGGCTGCCGGACCGGGCAGGCGCTGCGTCAGTCTGCGCTTGTCC
>CAYMXO010000004.1:0-47664 GCA_964394445.1 uncultured Thiopseudomonas sp. | reverse complement strand
CGGAATCTGCCTTGTGCGGGTGGAGGGCTCTGGTCCCGCCTGCGGCGGGATGCTGTCGTTGTGGATGGGTGGGGCTGTTTTGCACTGTGGCTGCCGGACCGGGCAGGCGCTGCGTCAGTCTGCGCTTGTCCGTGTCAGCGAGCTGCCACGAACCGCTGAGGCCTGACTCCGGCCCTGCCCGGCCCGGAATCTGCCTTGTGCGGGTGGAGGGCTCTGGTCCCGCCTGCGGCGGGATGCTGCCGCCGTGGCCAGATGTTGCTTTCTGTAAGGCGAATGTATTTGTGGCAGGACTGTACCGTGCTGTGCTGCACCGTGCCGGGCCGGGCCGCGCTTTTGTACGAAGGGGCTTGCCCCTGAGCATTACCGGCGATTTGCACATGTCCGGCAGCGGCCATCCGTGCCCGTCAGGTGGCGGGTGTTTTGCCGAAGTGAATTTGTTTGCGGCAGGGTTTGCAGTGTTGCTGTCGCCGCGCTGTGGCAGGTGGATGTCCGACCTCGATTGTGCCAGCTGGTGTAAGATAGCCGTTATTTGCCGCTGCAACAGGTAATACAGCAACGATGAACATACTGGTGGTAGGCCCAAGCTGGGTGGGTGACATGGTGATGGCGCAAACCCTGTTTGTCTGCCTGAAACAACAACACCCCGAATGCAACATTGATGTGCTGGCGCCGGACTGGAGCCGGCCGCTGCTGGAGCGGATGCCCGAAGTGCGACAGGCGCTGGGTTTTCCACTGGGCCATGGCGTGTTTGATCTGGCCACGCGGCGCAAGATTGGCAAGCAGCTCAAAGGCCAATACGACCAGGCCATCTTGCTGCCCAATTCTTTAAAGTCTGCCCTGACGCCTTTTTTTGCGGGTATTCCGAAGCGTACCGGCTGGAAGGGCGAGATGCGTTATGGCCTGCTCAATGACATCCGTATCCTCGACAAGCAGCGTTACCCGCTGATGATCGAGCGCTTCATGGCGCTGGCCTATGGCAAAGATGCCGAGCTGCCGCAGCCCTACCCACGGCCACATCTGGTGGTGCAGGAAAGCAGCCGTAACGAGGCACTGGCCGCGTTCAACCTGCATACCCGCCAGCCGGTGCTGGCGCTCTGTCCGGGTGCCGAGTTTGGTGAGGCCAAGCGTTGGCCGGCGGCCCATTATGCGCTGGTGGCCGACCACATGATCCGTCAGGGCTGGCAGGTCTGGATCTTTGGTTCGGCCAAGGATCGCCCCGGCGGTGAGGAAATCCGCCAGGCGCTGATTCCCGGTTTTCGCGATGAGGTCAGCAACCTGGCAGGCGACACCAGCATGGCCCAGGCGATTGACCTGATGTCCTGTGCAACGGCGGCGGTCAGCAACGACTCTGGCCTGATGCACGTGGCGGCTGCCCTGAATATTCCACTGGTTGCAGTCTATGGTTCAACATCGCCGGAATTTACCCCGCCGCTGGCCGAACAGGTGGCGATTGTGCGCACCGGTATCGAGTGCAGCCCCTGCTTCGAGCGCACCTGCCGCTTTGGCCACTATGATTGTTTGCGCCTGCTCAAGCCGCAAATGGTGCTGGATGCACTGGAGCAACTGGTGGGTACACCGGTGATTCTGCAGGAGCTGGACTGAATGCGCGTGCTGTTGATCAAGACCTCGTCGATGGGCGATGTCATCCATACGCTGCCGGCACTGACCGATGCACAGCAGGCCATCCCCGGTATCCGTTTTGACTGGGTGGTGGAAGAAGGCTTTACCGATATTCCCGGCTGGCATCCGGCCGTGGGCAACATCATACCGGTGGCGATCCGTCGCTGGCGCAAACACCTGTGGCAGACCTGGCGCTCGGGCGAGTACCGGCGTTTCCGTCAGCGTCTGAAGCAGGAACACTACGACCTGGTACTGGATGCACAGGGACTGACCAAAAGCGCCTGGCTGACCCGCGGACTGGCCGCACCGGTGGCCGGGCTGGACAAGGACAGCGCGCGCGATCCTTTTGCCTGCAGGTTTTACGACCAGCGTTACCGGGTGGACTGGAACCTGCATGCGGTCGAGCGGGTGCGCAGCCTGTTTGCCCAGGCGCTGGGTTATGACAAGCCCGACAGCACCGGTGACTATGGTCTGGACCGTACCGCACTGGCGGCCCGGCTGTCTGGCGCGCCGGCGCAGCCCTGGCTGATGTTTTTGCACGGCACTACCTGGCCCAGTAAACACTGGCCGGAGACGCAGTGGCGTGCTCTGGCCGAGCACTACAGCACTGCCGGAATTCCAGTGCGGCTACCCTGGGGCAACCCGCAGGAGCAGGAGCGGGCACAGCGTATCGCTGCCGGCCTGCCGGGTGTGGACGTGCTGCCCAGGCTGTCGATTGCCGAAGTGGCCGGCTGGCTGGCCGGTGCCCGCGCCTGTGTGGCGGTGGATACCGGACTGGGCCACCTGGCGGCGGCGCTGGCAACACCCTGCGTATCCCTGTATGGCCCGACCCTGCCGAGCAAGGTGGGTGCCTACGGTCGTGGGCAGGTGCACCTTTGTGCCAGCGGTCCCCATGCCGGCAAGGGTGACAAACAACAATTCTGTTTTGATGGCCTGGAGGCGGCAGAAGTGATTGCCGCGCTGGAGCCGCTGCTCAACAACCGGGCTGAATAACTCATGCAACTGGCTTTTGTACTCTACAAATACTTTCCTTTTGGCGGGCTGCAGCGTGATTTTTTGCGCATTGCGCTGGAGTGTCGGCGCCGCGGCCACCGGGTGCGTGTCTATACCCTGAGCTGGCAGGGTGACATCCCGGACGGTTTTGATGTGCGCATTGCGCCGGTAAAGGCGTTGCTCAATCATCACAAATATGCACGCTTTCAGGACTGGTGGCAGCAGGACGTGGAGCGGTACCCGGTTGACCGCGTGGTCGGTTTCAACAAGATGCCGGGGCTGGACCTGTATTACGCGGCGGATGCCTGCTATGAAGACAAGGCACGCTCACAGCGCTCGGCCCTGACCCGCATGAGTGGTCGTTACCGGCATTTTGCCGCCTATGAAAGGGCGGTTTTCGAACCCGGTGCGCCTACGCAGATCCTGATGATTTCCGCACAACAGCAGCCGGTATTCATCCGGCACTACGGTACCGAGCCCGAGCGCTTTCATCTGCTGCCACCCGGCATCAGCCGCGACCGCAAGGCACCGCCCAATGCTGCAGAAATTCGCGCCATCTTCCGCCGCGAGTTCAAGCTGGCCGACAGCGACCTGCTGGTTCTGCAGATCGGCTCGGGCTTCAAGACCAAGGGGCTGGACCGCAGTCTCAAGGCGCTGGCCAGCCTGCCGGATGCATTACGCAAGCGGGTGCGCATGCTGGTGATCGGGCAGGATGATCCCAAACCGTTCCTGGTACAGATCAAGGCGCTGGGGCTGGGCCGGCACGTGGAGATCATCAAGGGTCGTGACGATATTCCGCGCTTTTTGCTCGGTGCCGACTTGCTGCTTCACCCGGCCTATAACGAAAATACCGGAACCGTACTGCTGGAAGCGCTGGTAGCCGGTTTGCCGGTGCTGGTTACCGATGTGTGTGGCTATGCCCACTATATCGGCGAGGCCGAGGCTGGCGTGGTGCTGGAAAGCCCGTTCCGGCAGGAAGCCCTGAACCGCGCACTGGCAGAAATGCTGCAAAGCGGCCAGCAACGGGTTCTTTGGTCACAAAACGCTTTGCATTACGCAACGGATGCCGACCTCTACTCGATGCCGGAGCGGGCCGCAGACATCATTCTGCAATAAACGGGCAGCGGTGGCTGGCGTCAGGTGCGTTGGTCACCGGGGCCGGCTGCTGTCTGGCCGTTGACAAATGCGGGGCTGTTTCAGCAATTGCCGGAAAAATCGGGTAAACTTGCACGCTTGTCATTTTTGCGCCCTGATATCCGTTTACCATGCCCAAGATCTACGAAGAAATACCGGCTGAACGCCCGGCCACGCCTCTGCTCGACACCCTCGATACGCCCGCGCAGCTGCGCGGACTGGACGAGTCCGAGCTGCGCCAACTGGCCGACGAACTTCGGCATTTCCTGTTGTGGAGCGTAGGGCGCACGGGCGGGCATTTTGCCGCAGGGCTGGGTGTCATCGAGCTGACAGTGGCGCTGCATTACGTATTCGACACGCCCTCTGACCGGCTGGTATGGGATGTCGGGCATCAGGCCTATCCCCACAAGATCCTCACCGGGCGCCGCGGGCAGATGCTCAGCATGCGTAAAAAGGGCGGTCTGAGCGCCTTCCCCAAACGCGAGGAAAGCGAATACGACTGCTTTGGCGTGGGCCACTCCAGCACCTCGATCAGTGCGGCCCTGGGCATGGCGATTGCTGCCCGCGCTGCCGGCGACTTCCGCAAGCATGTTGCCATCATTGGTGACGGTGCGATGACGGCCGGCATGGCCTTCGAGGCGCTGAACCACGCGCCGGACACCGGTGCCGACATGCTGGTGATCCTCAACGACAACGACATGTCGATTTCCAACAATGTCGGCGGTTTGTCCCAGCATCTGGCGAAGCTGATGAGTGGGCGTACCTATACCAGCATGCGCGAAGGCAGCAAACGCATTCTGTCACTGGTACCCGGTGCCTGGGAGCTGGCGCGCAAGACGGAAGAACATGCCAAAAACATGATTTCACCCAGCATCCTGTTTGAAGAGCTGGGCTGGAACTATATCGGCCCGATCGATGGTCACGACCTGCCTACGCTGATTTCCACGCTGCGCAACATGAGCAGCTTGCGCGGGCCGCAGTTTTTGCACGTGATTACCAAGAAGGGCAAGGGGCTGGCGCCGGCGCAGGATTCGCCGATTGCCTATCACGCCATCAATGCCCACGATCATGTTAAAGACAAAACGCCACGCTATTCGCATATTTTTGGCCGCTGGTTGTGCGACATGGCGGCCGCCGACCAGCGCCTGTTCGGAATCACTCCGGCGATGAAGGAAGGCTCCGACCTGATCGCCTTCAGCGAGCAGTATCCTGAACGCTATTTCGACGTGGCAATTGCCGAGCAGCATGCGGTCACCCTGGCCGCCGGCATGGCCTGCGAAGGCGGCAAGCCGGTGGTGGCGATCTATTCCACTTTCCTGCAGCGCGCCTATGACCAGCTGATCCACGATGTGGCACTGCAAAATCTGGACGTGCTGTTTGCCATCGACCGTGCCGGTCTGGTCGGTGAGGACGGTGCCACGCACGCGGGCAGCTTTGACCTGTCCTACATGCGTTGCATCCCCAATATGGTGATCATGACGCCCAGTGACGAAAACGAGCTGCGTTTGCTGCTCAATACCGGCTATCACTATCAGGGGCCGGCGGCGGTGCGCTATCCGCGTGGTACCGGCCCGAATGTCGAAGTCAGCGACAGCCTTGAAGGCATCGAAATCGGCAAGGGTGTGTTGCGTCGCCAGGGTGAAGGCGTGGCGATTCTGGTGTTTGGTACCCAGCTGGGCAATGCGTTGCAAGCAGCAGAAACGCTCAATGCCAGTGTGGCCGACATGCGTTTTGTCAAGCCGCTGGATGAAGCGCTGGTGCTGGAGCTGGCGCAACAGCACGCGCTCCTGGTAACAGTTGAAGAAAATGCTGTACAGGGCGGTGCCGGCAGCGCCGTAACCGAGCTGTTGCACGCCCGCGGCATCACTCTGCCGGTGCTGCAACTGGGTCTGCCGGATGCATACATTGATCACGGCGACCAGACGCAGATGCTGGCGGATTGTGGCTTGAGTGCGACGGGTATTCTTGCATCCATTGAGAAGCGTTTGTGCGATAAACAGTAGGGCTTTTGCCTGCGCTGTGGCAGTGGGGCAAGACACTACGCAAAGCTGACGCACCCGCACCGAAGCGAGCTTCGGCACAGGCGCTGATGCTTTGCTCCGGCCTTGCCTCCACTGCTGGCACACCTTGGCGGTGGGGAGAGGATACCCGGCCATGCCGGGCTATTATCGCCGTGTAAGGCTTTGTTGTGGATGTACATCATTTGATATTGAACAGACCTGCAGGTCTGATTGAAGCCTGGTCGATCAAGTCGCTGCTGCTGGTGATCAATGCTTTAAAAGTCAGCCAGACACAGCGACAGCAGCCCGGCTGAGCCGGACCAACTCCCTCCACCCGCACAAGGTTTAATGGTTCAGTTGAAGTACTGCGCAAAGCATCAGCGTCATTGCCGTTTGCGGCAGTGGCAGTGGCAGCGTCAGCTTGGCGCAGTGCTTTGACTGATCCCTACACCAAAGTGCAAACCCCCACCGCTACTGATTGCAATAATCCTTCAATACCCTCAGCCGTTCCCGATACAAAGCTTCCCCCAGTTCCGCGCCTTTTAGTCCCTGCTCCAGTAGCGGCTGCACGCTCACCTGTCGCACGCAGGCGGCTGCTTCGCGCAGGTATTGAGCCTGGGGGTATTCTTTCCCGGCCAGCCCAAGGCGACCGCGCGCATCCATCTCGCAGGCATTGATAAAGTCTTCCAGTCGACCGGGACGGCGTAAAAAGTCGAGCCGTTGAAGCAGCTTAAGCAGGGTCGAGGGCTTCAGTTCCAGAGCGCGATGGCTGTGCAGGTGATACTCGCCGACTAGCAAGGCCAGCTCGGCCGGCTCCCGGGGTACCCGCAAGCGCTGGTTGACTGCGCGGATCAGGGGGACGCCGCGGGTTTCGTGCTCCAGATGGCGCGGCAGAATATGTGCCGGCGTGGTGCCCTTGCCAAGGTCATGCAGCAGGCAGGCCCAGCGTACATTGAGGTTTTGTTCAAACCGGGCACATTGTTGCAGTACCAGCAGCACATGCACGCCAGTGTCCACCTCGGGATGAAATTCGGCCCGCTGCGGTACACCAAACAGGCAATCCACCTCGGGCAGCAAAGTGAGCAGCGCCCCCGTATTGTGCAGGACACGGATAAATACGTCCGGTGCCGGTTCCATCAGGGCGCGGGCAAATTCCTGCCAGACCCGCTCGGCGGTCAGGTGTTGCAGTTCACCCGATTCAGCCAGTTGTTGCATCAGCTCTTGTGTTTCTTCTGCAATGGTAAAACCCAGCCCGGCAAAACGTGCGGCAAAGCGGGCCACGCGCAATACGCGCAATGGATCTTCGGCAAAAGCCGGCGAAACATGGCGCAGTACACGCTTTTCCAGGTCGACAGCACCGCCGTAGGGATCAATCAGGGTGCCATGCGGGTCCATGGCCATGGCATTGATGGTCAGGTCTCGGCGTTGCAGGTCTTCTTCCAGGCTAACGCTGGGCTCGGCGAAAAAGGTAAAGCCGCCATAGCCATGGCCGCTTTTGCGCTCGGTGCGGGCCAGGGCGTACTCTTCGTTGCTGTGCGGATGCAGGAATACGGGGAAATCACCGCCAACCGGGCGAAAACCCTGCGCAATCATTTGCTCTGGCGTGCTGCCAACCACCACCCAGTCAGTGTCCTGCGCCTGATGGCCGAGTAAATGGTCGCGTACGGCACCGCCAACCTTGTAAACCTGCATGTTTCCCTGCTTTTGTTCCGTAGTGAGACCGGCATGATGACAGCGGGAGCCGGAACGAGCAAACATGGGTTGAAGCTGCCTGTCCTTGAAAAATATAATTTAGCCCCCATATACGGTGTTCACGCAAAAGACTGGCGTTCGGGGGGATTGAAAAAAGCTATGTATATTATTCTTTCAATCAATTATGCCTAAAGAGAATTTTCACCTAGCATAGCCCCCGTCAAGTTCTTCAACCCCAACTGGAGTGTTATCGATGGCTTACATCAACAGCGAAGTTAAACCTTTTAAAGCAACCGCCTACCACAACGGCGAGTTTGTTGACGTGACCGAAGCCGACCTGAAAGGCAAGTGGTCCGTAGTATTCTTTTACCCTGCTGACTTCACCTTTGTTTGCCCAACCGAGCTGGGCGACCTGGCCGACAACTACGAAGAGTTCAAGAAGCTGGGCGTAGAAATCTACTCCGTTTCTACCGACACCCACTTCACTCACAAAGCCTGGCACGACAGCTCCCCCGAAATCGGCAAGATCCAGTACCCGATGATTGGCGACCCAACCGGTCTGATCACCCGCAACTTCGACGTGATGATCGAAGAAGCTGGTCTGGCTGACCGCGGCACCTTCGTGATCGACCCGGAAGGCATCATCCAGATCGTTGAAATCAACGCTGGTGGTGTGGGTCGTGATGCCCAGGAGCTGCTGCGCAAGGTTAAAGCTGCCCAGTACGTAGCTGCCCACCCTGGCGAAGTTTGCCCTGCCAAGTGGAAAGAAGGTGAAGCGACCCTGGCTCCTTCACTGGACCTGGTAGGCAAGATCTAAGCCTGAGGCTTGAGTCTGCATCGTCTGCCGGCATTTACCGGCAGATACCAACGCCCGGGCTGACCCGTCCGGGCGTTTTTGTATCCGCATTTTGTCCCTGCCTGCTGCGGCATTCTGCATAAAGCCGTGGAAAGGCAGCCGTTTATGGCAAATTTATCGAGGTTTATCATGTTGGACGCCAACCTAAAAGCACAGCTTCAAACCTATTTACAGAAGGTGACGCAGCCTTTCGAAATCGTTGCGTCCCTTGATAACAGCTCCAAGTCGACCGAGCTGAAAAGTTTGCTGGAAGAAATCGCCAGCCTGAGCAGCAAGATCACCCTGAAACTGGATGGCAAGGACGAGCGCACCCCGTCATTTTCCCTGAACCGTGTCGGTGAAAACATGGGTGTCACCTTTGCCGGCATTCCCATGGGCCACGAGTTTACTTCGCTGGTGCTGGCCCTGCTGCAGGTGGGTGGCCACCCGTCCAAGCTGGCCCAGGAAATGATCGAGCAGATCCAGCAGCTCGATGGCCGTTACGAGTTTGAAACCTATTTTTCCCTGTCCTGCCAGAACTGCCCGGACGTTGTCCAGGCGCTGAACCTGATGGCAGTACTGAATCCCAATATCCGCCACGTCGCCATTGACGGTGCACTGTTCCAGGAAGAAGTGGAGCAGCGCCAGGTGATGTCTGTGCCGATGATTTTCCTCAACGGTGAAATGTTCGGTCAGGGCCGCATGGACGTTGACGAGATCATGGCCAAGCTGGATACCGGTTCCGCCGACCGCGCTGCCGAGAAGATGAACGAGCAGGAGCCTTACGAGGTGCTGGTTGTGGGTGGTGGTCCTGCCGGTGCTGCAGCGGCCATTTATAGCGCCCGCAAAGGTATCCGGACCGGTGTTGCGGCCGAGCGCTTTGGCGGCCAGGTCATGGATACCCTGTCGATTGAAAACTTCATCTCGGTCAAAGAGACCGAAGGCCCGAAACTGGCCCGCGCCATGGAAGAGCACGTGCGCGAGTACGGCGTGGACATCATGAACCTGCAACGTGCCAGCAAGCTGGTGCCTGCTGCCGAACAGGGAGGCCTGCACACCGTAGAATTTGAATCTGGCGGCAAGCTGCAAGCGAAAACCGTGGTTCTGGCTACGGGTGCCCGCTGGCGTGAAATGAATGTGCCCGGCGAGCAGGAATACCGCACCAAGGGCGTTGCCTACTGCCCACACTGTGACGGTCCGCTGTTCAAAGGCAAGCGTGTGGCGGTGATCGGTGGTGGTAACTCCGGCGTGGAAGCAGCCATTGACCTGGCGGGCATCGTTGCCGAAGTGACTCTGATCGAGTTCGACAGCAAACTGCGTGCAGACGAAGTGCTGCAAAAGAAACTCACCAGCCTGCCCAATGTAAAAGTGATCACCATGGCGCAAACCACCGAAGTGCTTGGTGATGGCAGCAAGGTGACCGGCCTGAAGTACAAGGATCGTGACAGCGGTGAACAGTTCACCATCGCGCTGGAAGGTATTTTTGTCCAGATCGGCCTGTTGCCCAACAGCGAATGGCTGAAGGGTGCCGTCGCATTGTCCGGGCGTGGTGAGATCGAGGTGGATGCGCGTGGTGCCACTAACGTGCCTGGCGTGTTTGCTGCCGGTGACGTGACCACTGTGCCCTACAA
This sequence comes from uncultured Thiopseudomonas sp., assembly GCA_964394445.1. Lineage (GTDB taxonomy): Bacteria > Pseudomonadota > Gammaproteobacteria > Pseudomonadales > Pseudomonadaceae > Thiopseudomonas. Next base: position 37,759 of record CAYMXO010000004.1, on the reverse strand, counting down.
GCAGATCATCATCTCCATGGGCGATGGTGCCAAGGCTTCCCTGAGTGCGTTTGACCATATCATTCGCAACTCCTGACAGCTTTTCCGGCCGATAAAAAATCCCCGTCACTCGTGAGAGTGGCGGGGATTTTTGTGTTTTGGTATCGGGTGAGTGTTTTTGCACCGTGGCGGCCAGGGCGCTGCACCCGATTACGCTTGATTGTGCGAAAGGGCTTGCCCTTGAAAAACCACCAACTCATGCACGTCGGTGGGGCGGCTGTGGCCGTCACGGGATGTATGCACTTTAAGTTGTGGTGCGTCTGGGCCGGGCAGGTTGCTGAAGCCTGTGGCGCTATTTTGTTTCTACCTGGTCGGGAAACGTCTGTTTCCACTCCTCAAAGCCGCCGTTCATGCTGAATACCTGATCAAAGTCCTGGCTGTGCAGCCAGGCTGCAGCACTCTGGCTGGCATGGCCGTGGTAGCAGACGACGATGGTGGGTGCATCAAGATCCGCCTGCTGGATGAAACGGGTGACCGAGTGATTGTCCAGGTGGACGGCGCCGGGCATGTGGCCGGCGGCAAAGCTGTCGGCATCGCGGATGTCGACGATCACTGCTCCGCTGTCCATCAGCTTGCGGGTCTCTTCTGTGCTGAGGTATCCAAATTGTTGCATCAGGGCTCCTGTCGGGTGGAGTCAGGGTTCAAAATATTGTAGGCCTGCATGTCGGGCTCAGGTCCGGCATGCGGTGCGCTATAAAGCCTTTTGGCAGTCACAGCGGATGTATTCATCACGCTCAAGGTTATACAGCGTCATGGCACCGCCCCAGACACAGCCGGTATCCAGCGCAATGGCGTTGGGGTGGGTGCTGCGGCCTTCCAGGGCAGCCCAGTGGCCGAAAATGATGCGGTGTTGTTGCAGTGTCAGGCCGGGATAGGAAAACCAGGGGCCAAAGCCCTCCGGCGCCTGGTCCGGGCCGCTTTTGGCTTTCAGCTGCAGCTTGCCTTCGGCGTTGCAGAAACGCATGCGGGTAAAGTAGTTGGTAATGACCCGCAAACGTTCGTGGCCTTCCAGCGCATTGCTCCAGAGCCTGGGCTTGTTGCCGTACATGTTGAGGAAAAATTCGCCAACGCGGTCGTCGTCCAGCAGGACAGCTTCTACCTCGGCAGCGCGGGCCAGTGTGTGCTCCAGCGACCACTGCGGAGGCACGCCGGCATGCACCAGCAGGGCATTGAATGCAGGGTCAAAGTGGGCCAGTTTTTGCCGGCGCAGCCAGGCCACCAGTACATCGCAATCGGGCGCATCAAGAATTTCCTGCAGGGTGTCGTGTTTTTTCAGGAAATCACGGTGCCAGACGGTGGCAAGAAAGTGCAGGTCGTGGTTGCCCAGTACGATGGTGAGTGCGTCGCGCATATCGTAGAGGAAACGCAGGGTATCCAGCGAGGCCGGACCACGGTTGATCAGGTCACCGACCAGCCACAGGCGGTCAGTGGCCGGATCAAAGCTGACCTGTTCAAGCAGTTGCTGCAAAGGCGCAAGGCAGCCTTGCAGGTCGCCAACGGCATAAGTGGCCATCAGTGCAGGGCTCCGGGCTGGGCCAGGGTGAAGGGGGCAACCGGGGCGTCAAAGGCGGTGCCGTCTTCGGTTTGCATGCCGAAGCTGCCCTGCATGCTGCCGACTTCGGTGTTGAGCAGGGTGCCGCTGGTGTAGCGGTATTCGGTACCTGGCGGGATGACCGGTTGTTCGCCAACCACGCCTTCGCCGCGCACTTCCTGGGTTTTGCCATCACCATCGGTAATGATCCAGTGGCGGGTCAGCAATTGCACCGGCTCACTGCCTTCGTTGCGTACGATGATGTCGTAGGCAAACACATAGCGCTGCTCGTCGGGCACCGAGTGGTCGGGGATGTAGCGGGTTGTCACCTCGACCCGCACGGGAAATTCATTGCTCATGATCTTGTTGTCTGGGTGTTCAGGGCTGCAAAACAGTCAGCCAGGCGAACGAAATCGGCCAGCTCCAGCTGTTCCGGGCGCAGGCTGGCATCGATTCCGGCGGCTTCGATCTGTTCGCTGCTCAGCAGGTTTTTCAGCGTGTTGCGCAAGGTTTTACGGCGCTGGTTGAAGGCCTCGCGCACGACCCGGTCCAGCGCCTGCACATCCCGTGCCGGATGGGGCAGCTGGCTGTGTGGCGTCAGCCGTACAATGGCCGAATCGACCTTGGGCGCAGGCTTGAATGCGCCAGGGCCAACGGTAAACAGGTTTTCTACCTTGCAGTGATATTGCACCATGATGGACAACCGGCCCCAGTGGCCGGTTCCGGGACGGGCGCTCATGCGCTCGACCACTTCCTTTTGCAGCATGAAATGCATGTCGCGGATCAGGTCTGCCTGGTCCAGCAGGTGAAAAATCAGCGGAGTGGAAATGTTGTAGGGCAAGTTGCCCACCACCCGCAAGCTGCGGGGTTCGACATCCAGGGTGGCAAAGTTGAACTGCAGGGCATCACCTTCGTGCAGGGTGAAATTGGGCTTGAGGCCAAAGCGCAGCTTGAGCAGGGGAATCAGGTCCTTGTCCAGCTCGATGACGTCCAGCTGGGCACCACTGTTGACCAGGCCTTCGGTCAGGGCGCCCTGGCCCGGACCGATCTCCAGCAGGCGCTCGCCCTCGCGGGGAAAAATTGCCCGCAGGATGCGGTCAATCACGCCGGCATCGTGCAAAAAGTTTTGTCCGAAGCGCTTGCGCGCCCGGTGCTGGTAAAAATCGGCCATACCGGCTCCGTATTTCTAGAATTCAAGAAGGATTTGTTGCAGTCCCAGCCAGGGATCACCAGCCTGTTGTCCCTTGGCCTGCTCGTCAATAACCTGGGCCGCTTGCAACAGGCGGTTCCAGTGACTGGCGCGTTGCCGCTGCAGGGCGCGTTGTACCAGAGGCTTGCGGCTGGCTGGCCAGACTCGGCTGGTCACCTGGCTGATGGCCTGGCCCTGTTCGACCTGTCCGGCAAGGGTGGCCAGCTGGCGTATCTCGCGGGCAACCGCCCAGAGGATTACCGGTACCTCGTTGCCTTCGCTGCGCAGGCCGCCGAGAATGCGCAGGCTGCGGACCCGGTCGTCAGCCAGCATGGCGTCGGTCAGGGTGAAGATATCATAGCGGGCGCTGTCGGCGATGGACTGCTGAACGGTATCCATGTCCAGATGGGTGGCATCGGTCAGCAGGACCAGTTTTTCGATTTCCTGGTCGGCGGCCAGCAGGTTGCCTTCAACGCGATCACTGATGAACTGCAACACATCGGCATCGGCGCTCAGCCCCTTGCCAGCCAGGCGCTGGTTCAGCCAGCCGGGCAGTTGCTCGGGCGTAACCACCGGGATCTGCACAAAGCCGCAGGCGGGGCTCTCAAGCAGGGCCTTGGCCCAGCGGGTTTTCAGTGTGCTGCCATCCAGCCGCGGCACGATAATCAGCAGCAGGGTGTCTTCGGCCGGGCGCTCAAGGTATTCCAGCAATACTTTGGCGCCGGTATCGCCGGGCTTGCCGCCTGGCAGGTTCAGTTCCAGGATGCGTTTTTCGGCAAACAGTGACAGGCTGGCACTGGCCTCGCGCAGGGTGTTCCAGTCGAAACTGCGTTCGACATGAAATACCTGGCGCTCGCTGAAGCCTTGCTCGCGACAGCGGTGCCGGATGGCATCACAGGCTTCCCGCTGCAACAGCGGGTCGTCACTGCTGACCAGAAAAATCGGCAGCAGGGCTTTACGCAGCTGGCTGTCGAGCTTGTCTGCTGCCAGACGCATCAGTTCGCCGGGCTGAACTGGAACATCTGGTCTTCCTGTTGCAGGCGCTGCTGCTCGGCTTCACGGGCAGCCGTTTCGGCATCGGCACGTGCCTGGGCGTCTGCCCGCAGGCTTTCCAGCTGTTCAGGGCGGATTGCCTGCAGGCGCAGCATCAGCTGCATGACCAGTTCGTTACGCATTTCTTCACGCAACATGCGAGCTTCTTCGGAGGACGCCGATACATGGTTCTGGTTGAACGACAGGGCACGCTGTACTTCGGCCTGGCCCTTGACCAGCGCCGGCAGTTCGCCAGAGCGGATTTCGTAGTCAACCGCGCTGGTTAGCATCTGCTCAGAGCTGCGCGTACCGGCGGTAAAGCTGACGGTGCGCTGGCTCTGGTTTTCACGACCAAGGTGCAGGCGATAGCCGGCGCTGTCGGTCAGGGTTACACCCTGGGCCTGCAAGCGCTCCTGCAGCTCTTTGGCCAGTGGTGCCAGACGATCATCGGAGCTGAAGCGCAGTTCTTTCAAATGAAACTCGAAGCTGCCGGTGCCGCGCAGCTGAAAGCCACAGGCTGACAGCGCCAGGGCCAGAGACAGGGTAAGCAGTTGGGCTAGACGCATGGTAAAACCTTTATTGTGCAGTTTGGCCTTGGCAGCGACAGCGTGAATCATGGCCCTGCTGCAGGCAGATGCTTGTCGGACGGGCCTGCCTTGGCGAGGCCCGCATGTTTGGGTGCGACAGGTCAGTTGGCAACAATATTAACCAGTTTGCCGGGCACTACAATCACTTTACGAATGGTCTGACCTTCGGTGTGGCGCAGGACGTTTTCATTGGCGCGGGCGGCCGCCTCGATCTCTTCGTGACTGGCGTCGGCCGGCACCTCAATATGGCCACGCAGCTTGCCGTTGACCTGAATCACCAGACTGATGCTGTCCTGCACCAGTGCAGCCGGATCAGCTGTTGGCCAGACGGCATCAATCACTGGATTGTCATGGCCCAGCAGCAGCCAGATTTCGTGACAGACATGCGGCGCAATCGGGGCCAGCAGCAGTACGGCGGTCTCCAGGCCTTCCTGCAGCAGGGCACGGTCGTTGTCACTTGCGTTTGCCGCCTTTTCCAGAGCGTTGAGCAGCGTCATCACCTGGGCAATGGCGGTGTTGAACTTGTGGTGCTGGCTGATATCACGGCTGGCGTGTTCGATCACCGCATGAATGGTGTGACGCAGCTCCTTTTGCTCTGCTGTCAGCTCGCCATTAAGGGCGGTGCTGACTACACCGGCACTGACATGCTTGTGCGCCAGACGCCAGACACGGCGCAGGAAACGGCTGGCGCCTTCAATACCGGAGTCGGACCATTCCAGACTCATTTCCGGTGGTGCGGCAAACATCATGAACAGGCGGCAGGTGTCGGCACCGTACTGGTCGATCATCACTTGCGGGTCCACGCCGTTGTTCTTGGACTTGGACATCTTCTCGGTACCGCCGATTTCCACCGGCTGGCCATCGGTCTTGAGGATTGCGCCCAGTGCCTTGCCCTTGGCATCGGTCTGCACCTCGACTTCGTCGGGGTTGAACCACTCACGGCCACCGTTGGGTAGCATGCGGTAGAACGTATCGGCAACCACCATGCCCTGGGTCAGCAGGTTGGTGAAGGGTTCGTCACTGTTGAGCAGACCTTCGTCACGCATCAGTTTGTGGAAGAAGCGGGCATACAGCAGGTGCAAAATGGCGTGCTCGATACCGCCAATGTACTGGTTGACCGGCAGCCAGTAGTCGGCGGCCTGTTTATCCACCAGACCCTGCTCAAACTGCGCCGAAGCATAGCGGGCGTAGTACCAGGACGACTCGACAAAGGTGTCCATGGTATCGGTTTCACGGCGGGCGTCAGCGCCACATTTCGGGCACTGACACTGATAAAACTCCGGCATTTTGGCCAGCGGGTTGCCGCTGCCATCGGGGATGACGTTTTCCGGCAAGACCACCGGCAGCTGCTCTTCCGGTACCGGCACATCACCACAGTCGGGGCAGTGGATAATGGGGATCGGGCAGCCCCAGTAGCGCTGGCGGCTGATGCCCCAGTCGCGCAGGCGGAACCGGGTTTTGCGCTCGCCGTTGTCTTTGGCTTCCAGATCGGCAACGATGGCGTCAAAAGCGGCCTGGAAAGGTTGGTTGTCGTACTTGCCGCTGTTGATGGTCAGCACGTTATCTTTGTCGGCGTACCAGTCTTGCCATTCTTTGTCGTTGAATTGCAGGCTGTCAACGGTGTTGCGGTAGACCTGTTTGATGGGCAGGCCGTACTGGTTGGCAAACTCGAAATCGCGTTCGTCATGGGCGGGAACCGCCATCACGGCACCTTCGCCGTAGCCCCAGAGCACATAGTTGGCGACATACACCGCCAGCTTTTCACCGGTCAGCGGGTGGATGACAAACTGGCCGGTCGCCAGGCCTTTCTTCTCCATGGTGGCCATGTCGGCTTCGGCGGTGGAGGCGGTCTGGCATTCCTTGATGAAGGCGGCCACGGCTGCATTGCTTGCGGCGGCGCGCTGGGCCAGCGGGTGCTCGGCCGCCACGGCCACATAGGTGGCGCCCATCAGGGTGTCGGGACGGGTGGAGTAGACGCGCAGCTGGCCATCGATACCGACACTGTCCGGGTCGTAGGCAAACACAATGTCGGCACCAAAGCTTTTGCCGATCCAGTTGCGTTGCATGGTTTTAACTTGCTCGGGCCAGCCGCCCAGCGTGTCCAGACCTGCCAGCAGCTCTTCGGCGTAGGCGGTGATCTTGAAGTAGTACATGGGGATTTCGCGCTTTTCCACCAGCGCGCCGGAGCGCCAGCCACGGCCTTCAATCACCTGTTCGTTGGCCAGTACGGTGTTGTCGACCGGATCCCAGTTCACCGTGCCTTTTTTCTGGTAGATGATGCCTTTTTCGTACAGGCGGGTGAACAGCCACTGCTCCCAGCGGTAGTAGTCGGGCTTGCAGGTGGCCAGCTCGCGCGACCAGTCCAGTGCCAGGCCGAGCTGGTTGAACTGGTTTTTCATGTAGTCGATGTTCTGGTAGGTCCAGGCGGCGGGTGCCACCTTGTTCTGGATGGCGGCGTTTTCCGCCGGCATGCCGAACGCGTCCCAGCCCATGGGTTGCAGCACGTTTTTGCCCAGCATGCGCTGGTAGCGGCTGATGACGTCGCCAATGGTGTAGTTGCGCACGTGGCCCATGTGCAGGCGGCCGCTGGGGTAGGGGAACATGGACAGGCAGTAGAAGGGTTCCTTGCTGCTGTCTTCCTTGACTTCAAAGGACTTGTTCTGGACCCAGTACTGTTGGGCCTTGGCTTCGACTTCGCGGGGGGAATACTGTTCGTGCATGGTGCTGTTCGGGATCTAATGAAAACAATGGACAAAAATAATCCTGCAAGCATACATGAAGCGGCAGGTTTTCGCCTGCAGTAGCGGGTTGCTTCATTGTGGTCATTGTATTTCTACCCGCTCCGTGATGCGCCTGCCGGAGTTGAAAACGCCAAATACAGAAGTAAAAAATTGCTCAATAAGAAAGCGGATACAGCCATAAGCCGAGAAATTCGTTGAGCAACTGGGTGTTTTGCCCGAACGCCCGGCTTTCCGGTAGCCAGCCTTTGAGCGGCATATCCTGCTTGGCGCTGTAAAAGCCTTCGGGTGCAGGAATGACTTCAAAACCGGTCCGCTCGAAACTCCAGCGGGAGCGCTGCATGTGCCAGGCATCGGTGACCAGTACGATGCGGTGGATCCCTTCGGCCTGTAGCATCTCGGCGCTAAAGAGCGCATTTTCCCAGGTGGTGCGGCTGCGCTCTTCCAGCCAGCGGGTCTGCAGGCCAAAGTCGAGCTGTAACGTGTCGGCCATGATGTGCGCTTCGCTGGGCGGACGACCAAAGTGCAGCCCGCCGGAAACCAGTATGGGCAGACCGGAGGCCTTGGCCAGCCGGGCAGCATAGCGCACGCGTTGCATGGCAAATAATGAAGGCTGGTCGGCTCCCCAGGCGGCGTCTGCCGGTTCACGGCCGCCACCGAGGATGACAATGGCATCTGCCCGGCTGGCCAGTGCCGGCCATTCCGATTGCTGCAGTGCCGGCTGGTCTTCCAGGCGAGAGGCCAGGTATTCAGTCGTTACAGGCAGGCTCAGGGCGTAGCCGGCAGCCAGGGTCAGCATGAACAAAGCGCTGGCCAGGCGTGGCGCCCGTGACCGCAGCAGCCATGCTGCCAACAGTAGTATCAACAGGCCGCCTGGCGGCATGCCAAGCTGTTTGAGAATAAAGCGCCAGGTCATCTGTCTTTCCTTGTTACGACTTTGGTCTAGCGGATTTCGGTGAGCGTATGACAAAACTGTGATTTATGCACGCATTTTTGCCAGGGAACGGGCTATGGTTCAGATCAAGTCCAGATCAAGGAAGCTGGGTGTTCTTTATATAAGGACATATGCATGGATGCATTCAAATTCTTCAGGAGGAGCACGCCTGTTTGGCTGTTTCTTTGTGCGTTGCCAGTATTGGCCACGCCACTGCCCGGTGATCGTGAGCTGCTGCATGAACGTCAGCAGCGATTGCTGCAAGAACAGCAGCAGCGGCTGAACGAGCTGCAAAACCTGCCGGGAATGATGCCTGAAACTGCGAGCGAATCCTATCCGTCAGCAGGTCGCTGCATCGACATACGGCATATTGAGCTGTCGGGCGTCAACTTGCTCAGGTTGCCGGTACGGGATGCGCTGGTCAGAGCCTATCAGGGACAGTGCCTGGACGGGGTGCAGCTTGACCGGCTATTGCAGGATATTACTCATGCTTACCTCGAACGTGGTTACGTAACTACGCGCGCTTATCTGCCCGTGCAAAGCCTGGATCGCGGTACGCTGTATGTGCAAGTAGTCGAGGGGCATGTCGAAGAGCTGGTTGGTGCGGGTATCCTGGCTGTCCGGGAACTGGATAGGCTGGTGCCGTTGCGCCCTGGCAATCCATTCAATATCCGTAGCCTGGAGCAGGCGGTGGACCAGCTGGGCCAATTGCCATCCAGACAGGTTCAGTTTGACCTGCAGCCTGGCGAGACCACAGGCGGCAGCAGGGTGGTTGCCCGGGGCGAGCGCAGCAAACCGTGGCGTGTTGGCCTGAGCCGGCATAACGATGGCCAGCGCAGCACCGGCGAGCAACAATGGGGCACCTGGCTGGCATGGGACAGCCCGCTGGGTCTGGCCGATCAGCTCAATATCCGCGGCAGCAGAGATGTTGCCGGCGACCGCTATCGTCACTCGGCCAGCCATGGCTTGAGCTACCGGCTACCCTACGGCTGGTGGACCTTCAGCTATCACTACAACCACAGCTATTACCGCACCCGCACGCAGGGCCAGGGGTTTTCTTTTGTTCTGGATGGCTCAGGCAGTACCCAGGCCCTGAGCGCCGAACGGGTGATACATCGCGATGCGGTCAGTAAAACGGCGGTGGGCGTGGGCGCTAGCCACCTGCGGAGCAGCAATTACCTGGACAATTACCGGCTGGATGTGTCCAGCCAGCGCTTGAGTGAATACCAGCTAACCTTCAATCATGGCCGGCGCCTGGCCAGGGCCTTTGTCAACCTGGATCTTGGCTGGCAGCGGGGTAGCGGTGCACTGGATGCCCGGCGCAAGGGTTCGCCGCGCGGAGGTCAGCCGGTGGCCCGCTATAACAAATACACCCTGGCAGCCAGCTATCTACAGCCGTTTCAACTGGCGGGTGAGCACTTCAGTTTTGACAGCCTGTTCAATGCCCAGCGCAGTGAGGACGTGCTGTTTAGTCCGCAGCGTTTTAGTCTGGGCGGCTTGTATTCCATTCGCGGTTACAAGGATCAGAGCCTGACCGGTGACAGCGGCTACTACTGGCGCAACCAGCTGCGCTGGAGCCGTCCTGTCAGCTGGCGCTGGCTACAACCGCTGGTGCAGCAATACAGCCTGTTGGCGGCCTACGACCTGGGCGCTATCCGCGGGGACAAGTTTAACCACGAGAGCAGCGGCCGTATGGCCAGCCATGCCTATGAGCTGAGCGCGCAAGGCGAACACCTGGCTGTTGCTGTAACCAGCGCCCGCAGCCTTTCCAGGCCCGGTGCGCTGGAGCGCAGGGAGCGGCCGCTTTATTTCCGTCTGGATGTGTATTTTTAAGGGGTTGTTTCGATGAACATGCAGGGACGTTTGTTCAACACTATTGCCCGGCTGCTGATTGCCGTGATGTGGGCACAACCGCTGCACGGCATTGCTGACAGCCTGCAGGTGGACCAGCGGGGTGGCAGCAATACGCAGATCATCACGGCGGGCAATGGCGTGCCGGTGGTCAACATAGCCACGGCCAGCGACAAGGGGCTGTCGCACAACAAGTTCACTGACTATAACGTGGGCAAACAGGGGGTGATCCTCAACAACAGTACCGACAAGCTTACCAGCACCCGCCTGGGCGGCATCATCCTCGGCAACAGCCAGCTCAAAGGTAAAGCCGCAAATACCATTCTTAACGAGGTTACTGGCGGCCAGCGCAGCCGGCTCAAAGGTTACACCGAGGTGGCCGGCAAGCAGGCCCATGTCATTGTTGCCAACCCGCATGGGATTACCTGCGATGGCTGCGGTTTCATCAATACGCCGCACGCCACCCTGACCACAGGCAAACCCGTGCTGGATCAGGGGCGACTGCATGGCTATGACGTTGATGGTGGTGATATCGAGATTGCCGGGGCTGGACTCAACGCCAGCAATATCAGCCGGTTTGACCTGATTACCCGTAGCACCAAAATCAACGCCGGGCTGCATGCCAATGAGCTCAACATCATCACCGGGCGTAACCAGGTGGATGCAAAAACCCTGGCTGCCAGTACCAAGCAAGAAACCGGCGATAAAAAGCCGCAATTGGCCATCGACAGTTCTGCATTGGGGGGCATGTACGCTGGAGCCATTCGTTTGGTGGGTACCGAAGCGGGTGTGGGCGTAAAACTGGCTGGTGACATGGCCGCCAGCGCCGGCGATATTCAAATCGATGCCAATGGCAAGCTGACTTTGGCGCGCGTGCTGGCAGAGCAGGACATCCGGATTCACTCCACGGCGGAAGCGGAACTGACCCGGCAGTTGTTTGCCGGTAACAAAGTAAAAATCAGCGCTGATACCCTGAATAACCGCGATGCCCTGCTGGCAGGGCAGTCGGTCAGCGTGAGCGCGAGACAGGTCCGTAACCAGGGCCTGATTGAGGCCGGCATCCGTACCGGTGCTGGCAGAAGCGAAACGGGTGATGTACGGGCTCAGAGTGCAGAATTGAGTAATCTCGGCACCATTACGGCCAGCCGCGCCTTGCAAATTGAAACAACTGAAAAACTCGATAACCGTTCCGGACAGCTGGTTAGCGCTGGCGAGCTGACGGTGACAACAGACCGGCTGGATAACCGGCAGGGGCTGGTGAGGGCTGCTGCCGATTTGCAGGTTAAGGCCCGCATGGTTGATAACAGCCAGCAGGGCGCGATGGTTGCCGGAAAAAGCCTGACGGTGCTGGCTGACAAGAAGCTGAACAACTCACAGGGCGGTGCTGTCGTGAGCAACGATCAGCTTGTCATCTCCGCCCGCTCCATTGAAAACCACAACCAGGGCTTGCTGTCCGGGCGCACTGCTGTTGCCATAACCGCGGAGAGCCTGGATAACCGGGACTCTGGCACGCTATCCAGCCAGCAAGGCCATCTGCAATTGCAGGCAAGCGGTCAGCTGGACAACAGCCGGCAGGGCGCGCTGGTCAGTGGGCAGTCGCTGAAAGTGCAGGCCGGGCACCTGAACAACAGCCAGGGAATTGTTTCTGCCGTTGCGGATGTGACAGTGAGTCTGACCGGGCAGCTGGATAATAGTCGCGGACAGATTACAGCTACCACCGTCAGCCTGAGTGCTGCGCAGCTAGACAACACGGCAGGCGAAATTAGCGCGCAACAGATGCTGACATTGAGCGGTCTGCAGCGGCTGCTCAACCAGCAGGCTGGGCAGGTGGGCAGCGGTGGCGGGCTGCTTTTACAGGCTGCCAGCATCGAAAACCGGAACAGCCTGATTGCCAGTGAAGGCTGGCTGTCGTTGTTTGCACAGCAAGTGCGTAACACTGACAAAGGCAGCATCGTCGCTAACGACCGGCTGCTAGTGCAAGCCGGTCTGGCCGAAAACCATGGGCGGGGCCAGATTCATAGCCGGCTTGCCGAAGTGATTCTTGAAACGGATGCGCTGGATAATGCTGGCGGCCTGATTCAGTCGCATACAGACCTGAACATTACAGCCAGGGACAACCTGGGCAACCAGGCTGGCAGCCTGCTAAGCGAACAGGGCACCGTTACCGTTCAGGCACATGACCTGGATAACCGTGAGGGTATCCTGGCCAGCCTGCTGGGCCATTTGAAGGCAAGCATACAGGGGTTGTTTGACAACCAGTCCGGCACAGTCCAGGGGCAAACGGTCGAGCTGCAGGCAGACGAACTGGCCAACCGGCAGGGTCATGTTGCGGCTCTTGCTGGCAGCCTGGCACTGTCAGCCGGAACGCTTGGCAACCAGGGCGGCGGTCTCTACGCGCAGCAGCAACTGACGCTTGCCGGCGGCAAGCTGGACAATAGCGAGCAAGGCCAGATTGCTGGCCGGCAAATTGATTTTAGTCTGACGGGCAAACTTGATAATCAGTCAGGCCTGATCGAGGCAGACAGGCTCCAGTTGCTTGCCGGCAGCCTGCACAATCGACAGGGGCAACTACGTGTTTTGGCGCCGTCAAGAGAAAGCCATATTTTGGTTGCGGGCGCACTGGAAAACAGTGATGGGCGTATTGAGGTGGCCAGCCAGGACTTCAGCTTGAACGCAGCCGTTTTGTTGAACCGGTCGGGTCAGATCCTGCACGCAGGCCGCGGTGAGTTTGACCTGTTTGGCGGGCACGCGCGGCAGATGGACGGTACGGTCATTTCCCGTGGCCGAATCAGCCTCAGCGGCGACCGCTGGGAAAACTCAGCTCGGCTGGAGGCCAATACCCTGGATCTGAACGTCGGACACTTTACGCAGACGAGCAACGGACAGCTGGTTGCTGGACAGTCCCTGACCGCCCGCGGTGATACCTGGATCAACCACGGTTTGATTGCCAGTGATGGAAATCTCGGTCTGGACCTGAGCAATGGTTACAACGGTAGCGGACAGCTGGTCAGTCTGGGGGATTTGCAGCTGGCCATGCCGCAGCTGATGCTGGAAACGCAGGGGCTGGTCTACGGGGCCGGGCAAACCCGGATTGAGGGGCGTCAACTGACCAATCTGGGCAGCATCACTCCTGCAGGAAACCTGAGCATCGAGGTGCAGCAGCTGACCAACCGGGGCACCCTGGGCAGTGCCGGGTTGCTGGATATCCGGGCGGCCGGATTAATAAATGAAGACGGGCTGATTTTCAGCGGCGCTGACATGCAGCTCCGTGTCGGACAGCTAATCAACCGCCATGCCGATATATACAGCCTGGGCAATATTGATCTTGGCGGCCGTGACTCCGGTACACCGGCGCAGCGCGTAGACAACATTTCCGCCAGCATGGAAGCGCTGGGCGATTTCACCTTGCGCAGTGTACTGGTTGAAAACCGGCGTGATATTTTGGCTGTTCGTCAAAGTGGCAAATACAGTGTAGTCATTAGCGAATTACCTTGTAATGGGCCGTACAGGCTGGGGGACTGTAACTTGCGTGACAATGGCCGCCGCAATGCTGCCTGGCAGGTCACCGAGCGTGAAAAACTGGAAGTGGTTGCCAGCAGCGCTGCATCGCTCTTGCAAGCGGGTGGCAGTTTGAGCGTGCACGGCGAAATCCTGCTTAACAGTAGCAGCCAGATCAGTAGTGGAGAAAACCTGATACTGACCGTGAGTGAGCTGGCCAACATTGGCGTCAAGCCTGTGGATAGTGTCACGCAGCGTGTTTTTATCTCGGGCCGCAAACCGACTTACTACTATTACAACGACCTGGCCAGCAGCTTTAACACCAGGCACGTGCCGCAGGTACAGCAGAACCGGGTTGAGCAGGATTTAAGCTACTTTATCAGCCGCATGGAGCGTGAGTATCTGCCTGGCCGCCAGACCATTGAGACACCACTGGCCGGTGAAGACTACTCGGCCATTATCCAGGCCGCCGGCAATGTCACTATTGAGGCCAGCCAGAGTCTGGAAAACAGCATCATTCGTCCGGGCTATACCTATATTGGTGGCGGCAACCGGATCAATGTCCGGGAGCCGGGTAACAGCCATGCCACAGAGGTGCGGATCAATGCACAACTGCCACCCGACCTGCAGCACAGGCAGGTAGACCCGAGCACATTGCCGGACTTTGCCCTGCCCGAAGGTGATAAAGGCCTGTTCCGCTTGACTGACGGGAATGTTCAGGGCCCTCCGGCTGCTGGCAGTTTTCCATCTGGAAATGCTGAACAGCTGCTGGCAGAGCTGCAGCGTTTGCACGGTCAAAATAACAGTCACGCTTACCTGGTTGAAACGAATCCTGCCTTGACACAACTGCACCAGTTTCTCAGCAGTGATTACCTGCTGGGCAACCTGGGTCTGAGCCCCGATAACATGCAAAAACGCCTGGGTGATGGCCTGTACGAGCAAAAACTATTGCGCGAAGCCCTGATCGCCCGGACCGGGCAGCGTTTTATCGATGGCCTGAATAGCGATGAAGCGCTGTTCCGTTATCTGATGGACAACGCCGTTGCCAGCAAGGAAGCGTTGAACCTGTCGGTAGGCATCAGCCTGAGTGCTGAACAGGTGGCGGCGCTGACCCACGATATCGTCTGGATGGAAGAACGTGAGGTTTTGGGTGAACAGGTCCTGGTGCCGGTACTGTATCTGGCACAGGCCGAAGGCCGGCTGGCCGCTAACGGCGCCCTGGTTCAGGGGCAAGGCTTGAGCCTGATCAGCGGTGGTGACCTGAGCAACCAGGGGGTATTGCGAGCAACCAGTAACCTCGCTATGCAAGCGCAAAACATCTATAACAGCGGCTTGCTACAGGCGGGCGAGCACATCGGCTTGCTGGCTGAAGACAGTCTGTACAACCGCCAAGGCGGGATTCTTGCCGCTCGTGATATCGACATCGCCGCCCGTACCGGCGATATCCTCAACGAACGCAGCATTACCCGGCATGAAAGTGCCCTGGGCGGTAGCTACTGGGAAACCAGCTTTGCCGATAACGCCGCCCGTATCGAAGCGGCTAACAGCCTGAGCCTGAATGCCGGCCGTGATGTGCGCAATCTGGGTGGCGTATTGCAAAGTGGTGCTGAGATGCAGGTCAGTGCCGGCAACGATGTCGTATTGTCCTCGGTTGAAGAGCGACATGGTATCAGCCGCGGCAGCCATTACCTGAACAGTCAAACCGCCCAGCTGATCAGTGAAACCGTAGCCGGTGGCAAACTTGCTATACAGGCCGGGCATGACCTGACTGCTGTAGCGAGCCGCATTGGAGCCGGACAGGACATGCAGCTGGCGGCCGGCAACGATCTGACCCTGGCCTCGGCAGCCAATGAAAGTCATCACTACAGTAAAAGTAAAAAGCGCACCAATCAGCGCGACCTCATCCAGCAACAAGGCACTGAGGTGATCTCGGGCGGCAGTTTGGTCGCCGTCTCCGGCAATGACCTGACGCTGATTTCCAGCAGCATGGCGGCCAACGACGAGGCCTACCTGGTTGCGGGCGGCAAGGTACAGCTATGGGCTGAACAGGATGTTGACTACCGCTTTGCCGAGAAAAAGAAAAAAGGCAGCTTTGGCCGTAAAAGCTACCGTATGAGTGAAAGCGATAGCAGCACGGCAGCGGTGTCTTCCATTCAGGCGAGTGCCGATCTGCTTATCCATGGAGATGAAGCAATCGTCAGTCAAGGAACGCAGTTACGAGCAGGGCAGCATCTTGAGCTGCAATCAGGCGGTGACATCCTGTTGCTGGCTGCCGAAAACAGCAGCAGTCAGGCCAGCGCCAAGTCGAAATCAGGGCTGGTGTCGAGCAAGGGAAAAACCAGTAGCCAAAGCCAGACACAGGTTGTTGGCACAACGGCTGACGCTGGCAGCATTCTGGTTGCGGCCGAGCGGGATTTGCTGGTCAGGTCCGGGGACCTGCGGGCGCAGGATGATATAGCGTTGCAGGCAGGACGTGATGTTGAACTGTCCAGCGCGATACAATCCAGCAGTCAAAGCCAGAGCAAGCACTCCAGTAAGCTGGGTTTCAATCACCACGCCTTGCTGACACATACGCAAAAACAACAAGCCGCCGAACAGGGCAGCGGTACTGCGGTGGGCAGCCATCTCAGTGCCGACAACCTGCTCATCAGTGGCGGTCGAGACACCCGCATCCAGGGTAGTACCCTGATTAGCGAGCGGGACATGCACATCAGGGCAGGACGTAACCTCGAGATTGTCAGTGCGGAAAACACCTCGCAAAACGCTACTTCATCCAGCAGCAAGAAAGCCGGCGAGATTGGCAAGTGGTGGCAGCCGTCGGTAGGCCGAATGAAGCAAAAAGTCAAAACACAAGGCGAAACGCTTCAGCAAAGCGGTAGCCAGCTGGCTTCACTGGCTGGAAATGTCCACTTGCAAGCAGGTGAAACCTATCAACAAACCGCCAGCGATGTGCTGGCCCTTGAGGGCGATATCCATATTCAGGGCCAGCAGGTGAATATCGAGGCTGGCCATGACCAGCTCAGTCACTCAGAAACTCGCAGCGCCAATCGTACAGCAGTGGGTGGCACCGTAAGCATCCCGGTAGTGAATGCCATTCTGGGTATGCAGCAGGTCAACAAGGCGCGTGAACGCACCGATGACCCGCGCATGCAGGCGCTGGCCGCAGCCACCCTGGCCATGCAGGGCAAAGCAGCCTATGACAGCGCTCAGACACTGTATAACGGCAATGTCGGCGGGATTAAAATTAGCCTCAACCTGAGCAATAACAACAGCAAAAGCCAGCGTACACAGCAGGGGCAAAATGTATCCGCAAGCAGCGTGATAGCGGGAGGTGATATTCATGTTCGGGCTACAGGTGCGCAGGACAGCGATCTGAATATCATCGGCAGCCGCCTGTCTGCAGGTCGGGACATCAGTCTGGCGGCTGATCGTAATATTCTGCTGCGGGCAGCAGAAAATACTGCCGTTCAAAGCAGCAAAAATAGCGGTAGTGGCTGGAGCGCAGGCATAGGCTTTGGCTTGGGAGGCTCACAAAGCGGCTTCACGCTGGAACTGGCGGCCAACCAGTTCCGTGGCAAGTCAGATGGTAACGACAGCCTGTGGAGCAACACCCGGGTGGAAGCCGGCCGGCAGGTGCATCTGGAGTCTGGAGCGGATACCCGCTTGCAGGGCGCAGTGGTCAAGGGCGAGCAGGTCAGCGCAGAGGTTGGCGGCAATCTGTTGCTGGAAAGTTTACAGGATCGCAGCACCTACCGGTCCAGGCAGAGCAGCTCCAGCGCTGGTGTCAGCCTGTGTATTCCGCCGTTTTGCGCCGGTACCAGTACCGCCAGCGCCAGCCAGAGTAACAGCAAAGCCCGGGGTGATTACGCCAGCGTCAATCAGCAAAGCGGCCTTCAGGCAGGTGATGGCGGCTTTCAGCTTAAGGTCAAAGGCCGGACCGACCTGACCGGTGCAGTGATTGCCAGTAGTGAGCAGGCAGCACGGGACGGGCTGAACCGGTTGGAAACCGGTGCTTTGAGGGTCAGGGATGTTGAAAACCACAGTGACTACAAAGCCAGTTCATCCGGCTTGGTTGCGAGCATTGGTTTTGGTGTAGGGGAAGCCAATAAAGAGGCTATGGCACAAACGAATCAGGATAAGTCTTATCGGCCTGACCTGACTGGCTCGGCAGTCAGCAAGATTTCCGGCAGTGACAGCAGTGTAACCCGCTCTGGCATTAGCCAGGCTGATATTGTCATCACCGACTGGCAAGCGCAGCAGGAACTGACTGGCCAGACGGCCACTGCTTTGCTGGACACGCTGAATGATGCAGTGCGTGCCGGCGATAGCCCGGGCGGCATTGGTAAAAACTGGGACGGCAAAAAACTTGAGCGGGTGGTGCAGGCCAATGCGGAGATTATGACGGCCTTTAGCCAACAGGCGGGCCATGCCGTAAGCGCTTATGTGCAGAACAGGCGGGAAGAACTGCTGGAACAGAAACGAAGTGTAGACAGTACGGCTGCGCAGGAAGAAATTCAGGGGCAAATCAATGCACTCAACACCCAGGAACGGGTGGTGAAAACAGTGATTGGTGCTCTGACCGGTCAACTGGATACCGCTGTTGCCCATGCTGTGTTGCAAGAGGCCGCTGACCAGATGCGCCAGTACAGCATCGAAAGCTCCAGCCGCTTTGCCGGAGTGATTGTTGGCGAAGATGAACAGGGTAACCCGCTGGTGCTGAGCAACATCTCCGGCGACAGCGCCGGTGTACGAGGTGATGGCATCAAGCTGGGTGGTGTGCGGGTGGATCTGGATTTGATTTGCGGAGAGGCTAATCAGCGTTGCGTGACACTCAAGGGTGAAAATGACCAAGATATTTTGGACAGTCGCGGCATTCCACTGCTGAAGCTGGAAAATGGCATGGTTCAGTATGATGCAAGAAAAGCAAAAATGCCTTTTGATGATTTTTTATTAACCAAAGACGGCAAGAAAATGAGCGGCCTGACCGGAGGCGTACAGGGTCTGGAAGGCACCATGGCTGACAAACCCTATGCGCCAAACAGCTTTTGGGATCATCTGGTGGAAAGCTTTGCCGGCACCCACGATACTATCGGTGGCAGTTTGAGTGGTTTGTATGATGAACAGGGGAACACGGTCAGAAAATTAACCAAAAAGCAGAAAATGGTGTATGACGCCTGGAGCGTTATAGCTATTGCACCATCCGCTCCTTTTGCTATGTCAGAAGCATTACCGTCTGAAGCTTGGCAGGTTTTAGAGATTCTATTGAAAGGAAATTAATGATGAATTTTAAGTTTTTTTTTGCTGCTGCTTCAGCGCTGCTAGTAACGGGCTTGGCTGGCTGTGTTACTGGAGGAATAATTTTTATGGGTAATGATCCAGAACACTATATTCCTCGCATAGAATACTGGATAAAGCCAGATACTACTGCCGAGCAGAGGGTGCAGGATTCCAAAGAGTGTGGTGGTACACCACTGGGTTCAAATTTTAATGATCAGCAGATAGAGGAAGAGCGGGAATCTGGTGAGAAAGGATATTTTGCTCCTCTTGCCAGGCTGCATGACAAATGGGAAAGATGCATGTTGAGCAAAGGCTACCAGTACACTGGGCAGTGTTTGGACAATCCAGTTTCACGTAGTAGCCCAGCCTGCGGAGCGCCCTAGAAAACGCCAGATTTTTACTGCCGCTTCTGCCAGGAGAGGCCGAAGCGGCATTTTTAAGGCCCTAGTTTTCCTGCAACTGCCCGCGCAAGTGGCTGATTTCCTTGTTCATCAGGTCAATCCTGCGGGCCATGCTTTCGATCAGGCTGTGTGCGATGCGTGGATTGCTTTGCATCAGGGTCAGGAACTGGTCCTTGGGAATGGTCATGACAGTGCAAGGCTCGGAGGCGATAACGGTTGCTGTGCGCGGCTCGTTGATGAATACCGCCATGGCCCCGAAAATTTCGTCTTTTTGCACATCGCCCACTTTCTGGTCACCTACCCAGGCTTCGGCATGGCCTTCGATAATGACAAAGACATGTTCGGCGCTTTCGCCCTGACGGATCAGTTTTTCACCTGGCGCGAAATGCTCAAAGCCCGTGACTGGCCTTACTTCAACCTGCTTGACGCGGGCGAATGCTTCAGTCAATAGAGTGGTTTGCGCCAGCAGGTAGAAGGTGAACAGCTCCTGCAGTTGCTCGCTGCCATAGATGTGCTGGAAAAACTCGCGCCTTCCATAAGGTACCAGCCGTACAGGTTCGTTGTGGCTGTATTGCCAGTGGGGCAGGTTGAGGCCATGACGCAGGCCAATCAGGCTGCCTTGTTGCAGATAAAACAGCGGGCGGTCATCGGTGGAGGTGTCGACAACACCCTCTGCCAGCAAAAAAAGCTGGTTTTCTGGCAGCACGGCATTGAGGTCGGTGTTGCTATCCAACTCCAGTGCCGGACCACAGGGCGCAAGGCCGTCAAGCAGCTGCACAGGGATTTCCTGCAGGCGGGTCAGCAAGGGTTGGGCATGGATGGGAACATCGCCAAGCAAGTACATGTGTTCTGTCCTGTGCAATCAGTTTAGTGGCACACAGTATAGGTTCAGCCAGCGGGTGCGGGCGTGACGCACAGCACAAGTTGATGGCAAGTTCACATTTTTGCTGTAAAGCTTGACCATGGTGGCGTTTGGGACGTATTCGGTTTGCGATTTGATGGCCCTCTGAGCATAATCCGCTTCAGATTGACAGGAGGACAGAGGGCGTGCCCGCTCGTGAGCTAAATTCAGGCGTTCATACGCTGTTGCAGATAACCGACAGCCATTTGTTCGCTGACACTGCCGAAGCCCTGCTCGGATTGCCAACCCACGCCAGTTTCAAGGCCGTGGTCGAAAAAGCCGTGCGTGAACACCCGGCAGTAGACCTTGTGCTGGCAACCGGTGATATTTCGCAAGATTACTCAGTGGCTTCATACCGGCATTTTACCGATCAGATACAACGGATCAACGCTCCAATGCGCTGGCTGCCGGGCAATCACGACCATGCAGACGTACAGCTGGCTGCTGCGTCAGGCCAGGACTGGTCACAGCCAGTGTTTGATCTGCCGGGCTGGCGTATCGTGCTGTTGAACTCTGCAGTTACCGGCGAGGTGCACGGACACCTGATGCCTGACCAGCTTGAGCTGCTCGACAAGGCGCTGGCCGATGCCGGAACACGCCATGTGCTGGTCTGTTTGCACCATCAGCCTGTCGCCATTGGCAGCGCCTGGCTGGATTCCATCGGCTTGCGTAATCCGGATGATTTTTTTGCCGTACTTGACCGGTATGCCTCGGTAAGGGCCGTGCTGTGGGGTCATATCCACCAGGAGGTGGACATACAGCGCAAAGGCGTACGTCTGCTGGCCTCTCCGTCAACGTGCATTCAGTTCGCGCCGGCCAGCAGCGAGTTTACGCTGGATAGCCGCTTGCCGGGCTATCGCTGGTTGCGTTTGCATCCGGACGGTGCTCTTGAGACCGGGGTTTCCAGGCTGCAACAGCTTGATTATGAAATCGACTACTCGGGTGATGGGTACTAAGCAGATGGCCAGCCGTGCAGATGGTTTGCCCTGTGTCCTGTATCTGCATGGTTTCAACAGTTCGCCGCTGTCATTCAAGGCGCAGCAGCTGATCAGCCACTGGCAGCAAGCCGGCTTGCCGGCAGACCGGCTGTATGTGCCGGCCTTGTCTAATGACCCGCAGCAAGCCATTGACGGGCTGGAGCAGTGGATGGCGTCCCGCCCGGATACGGTGCTGGTGGGCAGCTCGCTGGGCGGCTATTACGCAACCTGGCTGGCAGAAAAGTACCGTTGCAAGGCCCTGTTAATCAATCCTGCAGTACTGCCTGCCTTGCGCTTTGAGCAGTATCTGGGGCCGCAAAAAAATTTTTCCACCGGTGAAGAATGGGTCCTGACCCGTCAGCATGTGCAGGCTCTGGCGGCTCTGAAAACTGCCCCACCGCAGGATAGTGAGCGTTATTGGGTCTGGCTGCAAACCGGTGATGAGACGCTCGATTATCGGCAGGCGGCCGGTTTTTATCATCAGTGCCGTGTAGATATCCGTGAAGGCGGGGACCATTCATACCTTGGGTTTGTTGAGCGCATTCCCGAGTTGCTGGCGTTTGCCGGTTATCGCTGAACAGGAAGTTTTTGCGCTGGTAATTTATCCAGTGTCGGGGCTTGTGTTATCCTTCGCTTTTCCCGTTTCCAGCTTTACAGGGCTTGCATGACCACCACTACCTATACCGCTGATGCCATTGAGGTTTTGTCCGGCCTGGACCCGGTGCGCAAACGCCCCGGCATGTATACCGATACGACCCGCCCCAACCACCTGGCCCAGGAGGTTATCGACAACAGCGTCGACGAAGCACTGGCCGGCCATGCGAAAAATATCCAGGTTATCCTGCATGACGACCAGTCACTGGAAGTGATTGATGACGGACGCGGCATGCCGGTGGACATACACCCGGAAGAGGGCGTGCCGGGAGTCGAGCTGATCTTTACCCGCCTGCATGCCGGCGGCAAGTTTTCCAACAAGAACTACGAGTTTTCCGGTGGTCTGCACGGCGTGGGCATTTCCGTGGTCAACGCCCTGTCAACACGCCTGGAAGTGCGGGTGCGCCGTGATGCCCAGGAATGGCAAATGCAGTTTGCCAATGGTTTCAAGGCCAGCGAACTGGAAGTGGTGGGCACGGTGGGACGGCGCAACACCGGTACCAGCGTGCGCTTCTGGCCTGATGGCAATTATTTTGATTCGGCGCGTTTTTCCATCAGTCGCCTCAAACATGTGCTCAAGGCCAAGGCGGTCCTTTGCCCGGGCCTGACCATCACCTTTAATGACAAAAATACCGGCGAAAACCTGCAATGGTTTTATGAAGACGGGTTGCGTTCCTATCTGGCCGATGCGGTCAATGAATGGGAGCGGCTGCCGGACGAGCCCTTTTGCGGCAGCCATGCCGGCGAGGTCGAACGGGTGGAGTGGGCCCTGTTGTGGTTGCCCGAAGGTGGCACCAGTATCCAGGAAAGCTACGTCAACCTGATCCCGACAGCGCAGGGCGGTACCCATGTCAACGGTCTGCGCCAGGGCCTGCTGGATGCGATGCGTGACTTTTGTGAATTTCGCAACCTGTTGCCGCGCGGGGTCAAGCTGGCGCCGGAAGACATCTGGGAGCGCATCAATTTTGTTCTGTCACTGAAGATGCAGGAACCACAGTTTTCCGGCCAGACCAAAGAGCGCCTGTCGTCGCGCGAGGCTGCCAGTTTCGTCGGCGGCGTGGTCAAGGATGCGTTCAGCCTCTGGCTCAACGCCCATGCCGAGCAGGGCATGCAGCTGGCGGAAATGGTGATCGAACAGGCCGGTCGCCGCCTCAAATCAGCCCGCCGGGTTGAGCGCAAACGTGTCACCCAGGGGCCTGCATTACCAGGCAAGCTGGCCGACTGCGCTGGCCAGGACCCGATGCGTGGCGAACTGTTTCTGGTTGAGGGTGACTCTGCCGGTGGTAGCGCCAAGCAGGCGCGGGACAAGGAATATCAGGCGATACTGCCACTGCGCGGCAAGATCCTGAACACCTGGGAGGTGGATGAAAGCCAGGTGCTGGCCTCTCAGGAAGTGCACAACATTGCGGTCGCCATTGGTGTTGACCCGGGGGCGAAGGACTTGTCGCAGCTGCGCTATGGCAAGGTCTGCATTCTGGCTGATGCCGACTCGGACGGCCTGCACATCGCAACCCTGTTGTGTGCACTGTTTGTCCGTCACTTCCGCTCGCTGGTAGAAGCAGGGCATGTGTATGTGGCAATGCCACCGCTGTTTCGTATTGATGCCGGCAAGGAAGTGCACTACGCACTGGATGAGTCCGAGCGTGATGCCATTCTGCAGCGTATCGAGTCGTCCGGACGGCGTACCCGCATCCAGGTGACGCGCTTCAAGGGACTGGGTGAAATGAACCCGCCACAATTGCGTGAAACCACCATGGATCCCAATACCCGCCGGCTGGTGCAGCTGACTTTGAGTGAAGGTGATGATGCCGTGCAGGTGCTGGATATGCTGCTGGCACGCAGACGCGCCGGAGACCGCCGCAGCTGGCTGGAAAGCAAAGGGGATCTGGCGGAGGTTTAGTTTTTTGGCTGGTGCTGCAGGCTTTACTTCACCGTACCTGCCGCACCAGCTGGCTTCGTGCATTGTTCGCGCCAGCGATGCAGGGCGTGCGGCCTTGCCCGCCTGCTATCGTGTGTTGCAATGAAAGTTTGTGGTGCTGACAAGTGTCGGTGCCTGTACAAAACGAAAAAGGTTATATGACAGATTCAATCGAAATGAGCCTTGAAGGCGTCGAACAGCGTTCGCTGGCGGAGTTTACCGAGCAGGCGTACCTGAATTATTCCATGTACGTGATCATGGACCGGGCGTTGCCGCATATTGGCGATGGCCTGAAGCCGGTGCAGCGGCGCATTGTCTATGCCATGAGCGAGCTGGGGCTGGATGCCGATTCCAAGCACAAAAAGTCCGCCCGCACGGTGGGTGATGTGCTGGGCAAGTACCATCCCCACGGCGACAGTGCCTGTTACGAGGCAATGGTGTTGATGGCGCAGCCGTTCAGCTACCGGTATCCGCTGGTCGATGGCCAGGGTAACTGGGGGGCGCCGGATGATCCCAAATCCTTTGCTGCCATGCGCTACACCGAGGCGCGGCTGGCGCGTTATTCCGAGGTGCTGCTCAGCGAGCTGGGCCAGGGCACGGTGAACTGGATTCCCAACTTTGACGGCACCATGAACGAGCCGGAAGTTCTGCCGGCGCGTTTGCCCAACCTGTTGCTTAACGGCACTACCGGCATTGCCGTAGGCATGGCGACCGATGTACCGCCGCATAACCTGCGCGAGGTGGCGGCGGCCTGTGTGCAGCTGCTGGACAAGCAGTCCACCACGATTGAAGAGTTGTGCGAGCTGCTGCCGGGGCCGGACTATCCGACCGAGGCGGAGATCATTACGCCGCGGGAAGACTTGCTGAAAATTTACCAGACCGGTCGTGGCTCGATCCGTGCACGCGCGGTGTATCAGGTTGAAGACGGCGATGTGGTCGTGACCGCACTGCCGCACCAGGTCTCGGGAGCCAAGGTGCTGGAGCAGATCGCCGCGCAGATGCAGGCGAAAAAGCTGCCCATGGTGGCCGATCTGCGCGACGAGTCAGACCATGAAAACCCCTGCCGTATCGTGATTGTGCCGCGCTCGAACCGGGTTGATGCCGAAGAGCTGATGCAGCATCTGTTTGCCACTACCGACCTGGAAGCCAGCTTTCGCGTCAACATGAACGTGATCGGGCTGGACAACAAACCCCAGGTCAAGGATCTGCGCAGCCTGCTGCTGGAGTGGCTGCAGTTCCGGGTGGAAACCGTACGCAAGCGTTTGCAGTTTCGTCTGGACCGGGTCGAGAAGCGGCTGCATCTGCTGGAAGGCTTGCTGATTGCTTTTCTCAATCTGGATGAAGTGATTGAAATCATCCGTACCGAGGATCAGCCCAAGCCGGTATTGATGGAGCGCTTCGGCATCACCGAGGTGCAGGCGGATTACATTCTGGACACCCGCCTGCGTCAGCTGGCGCGTCTGGAGGAAATGAAAATCCGTGGTGAGCAGGAGGAGCTGAGCAAGGAGCGTGACAGCCTGCTGGCCCTGCTCGGCAGCGACAGCAAGCTTAAGCGTCTGGTACGCCGGGAGTTGCTGGAAGATGCCAAAACCTATGGTGACGAGCGCCGCTCGCCGCTGGTTGAGCGCGATGAGGCCAAAGCCTTGTCGGAAACCGAACTGGTAACGGCGGAGCCGGTTACCGTGGTGCTCTCCAGTCAGGGCTGGGTGCGTAGCGCGCGTGGCCATGAGGTGGACGGCGCCGCGCTGTCTTACAAGACCGGTGACAGCTTCAAGGCTTCGGCATCCGGCCGCAGCAACCAGCAGGCGGTCTTTATTGACAGTACCGGGCGCAGCTACTCGCTGCCGGCACATACCTTGCCGTCAGCCCGCGGGCAGGGCGAACCGCTCAGTGGCCGCCTGACACCGCCGGCCGGTGCCGGCTTTGAACATGTGCTGCTGCCTGTTGACGAGCAGCTGTATGTGCTCGCATCCGATGCCGGCTACGGGTTTATCGTCAAGGGCGAAGACATGCAGGCCAAAAACCGCGCCGGCAAAGCCTTGCTGGCCTTGCCGACAAATGCAAAAGTGATGGAGCCCAGGTTGCTGGAAAGCCTTGAGGATTCGCTGCTGGCGGTGACCAGCAATGACGGTCGACTGCTTTTGTTCCCGGTCAGCGACCTGCCGCAACTGGGTCGGGGCAAGGGCAACAAGATGATCGGCATTCCGACCGACCGGGCCAGCAAGCGCGAAGAGTGGGTGGTTGATATGGCTGTGGTGCCGGCGGGGGCCAGTTTGCAGGTTGAATCGGGACGTCGCACCCTGACGCTGAAAAGCAGCGATCTTGAACACTATCGCGGGGAGCGCGGCCGCAGGGGCAACAAACTGCCACGCGGTTTCCAGCGGGTGGACAGCCTTGCGGTAGTGACGGGTTAACGCGGGGCGGACAGGGTACAATGCATATCGTGGCAACCACCCGGATTGGTAAAAGGCATGCAGCAAAACAAGGCACGACTTGATTGGCAACAGGACGGACAGCTGTTCTGTCTGCACGTGACGGGTCACTGGACGTTGCACGAGCGCAAGCCGGACTTGCTTGAGGTATGGCGCAAGGGCGGGCGCTTGCCCGAGCAACTGTGCGTCAAGGTCAATGTCGCAGCCTGGGACAGCAGCCTGCTGGCGCTGCTGCGACGCATCAGTTATCTGGCGTTCGAGGCGGGCATTACGGTCAGCCTGCATGGCTTGCCGGATGGGGTTGAGCAGTTGTTGCAGATGGCAGCCACACCATCGACCCAGGTACAGGCCGGGCCGGCTGAACCGTTGAACTGGGTTGGCCGCTTTGGTCTTGGCGGGTTGCGGGTTCTGGCCAGTGTTGGGCGCAGCTGTACTTTCATCGGGCAGGTCGCGCTGGCCCTGCTGGCCGCCATTCGTGGCAAGGCGCGCATGCGGGCCAGTGATTTCTGGCTGGCGCTGCAGCAAAACGGACCGGGAGCTTTGCCGATTGTTGCGCTGATTGCGGTGCTGGTGGGGTTGATCCTGGCGTTTGTCGGCGCGGTGCAGCTGGAGGCTTTTGGCGCGCAGATCTACATCGCCAACATGGTGGCGATTGGCATGACCCGCGAAATGGGTGCGTTGATGACGGCAGTGATCATGGCGGGACGCACCGGGGCATCCTATGCGGCAGAGCTTGGCAGCATGCAGGCCAACGAAGAAATTGACGCGCTGCAGACCTTCGGTTTTCCACCGCTGGAGTTTCTGGTTACCCCGCGCATCCTTGCGCTACTGGTCAGCATGCCGATCCTGACCTGCTTTGCCGACGCGCTGGGCATTCTTGGCGGCTTTGTCATTGGTTGGGGCATGTACGACATATCGGCCGCACAATACATCAACCAGAGTCTGGAAATGGTCAGCAGCACCGACTTCTTTATCGGGTTGTTCAAAAGCCTGGTGTTTGCCCTGTTGATCGGCATGATCGGCTGCTATTACGGCCTCAACAGCGGCCGCAATGCGCAGGCGGTGGGCCAGGCGACCACCAATGCGGTGGTCAGCATCATCGTTGCTCTGGTGGTCAGTGATGCCATGATTACCGTTATCTGTACACAGCTGGGGATCTAGGTATGGAACAGCCCGTGTTGGTGGCGGAAAACCTGAGCGCCGGCTATGGCGAACTGGTGATTCAGCGCGAGCTGAACTTCAGCATCCGCCAGGGCGAGGTGTTCGTGGTGATGGGGGGCAGCGGCTGTGGCAAAAGCACCCTGCTGCGGCACTTGATCGGCCTGCAGGCACCACTGGCCGGGCGCATGTTGTTCCAGGGGGATGATTTCTGGGCGCACAGCAGCGAGGAAAGGGCGCTGCTGCAACAGCATTTTGGTATCCTTTACCAGAACGTGGCCCTGTGGGGCTCCATGACACTGCGCGAAAACATCTGCCTGCCGCTGGAAACCTGGCGACCGGAGCTGAGCCAACTGGAACGTCATGAACTGGCTTCGTTGAAACTGTCGCTGGTTGGCCTGGCGGGTACCGATCACCTGTATCCGGCCGAGCTGTCCGGTGGCATGCGCAAACGCGCCGGCCTGGCCCGGGCGCTGGCGCTGGATCCCCAAGTGTTGTTTTTTGACGAGCCGTCGGCCGGGCTTGATCCGCTCAGCTCGATGGCTCTGGATGAGCTGATCCTGCAACTGCGTGACAGCCTTGGGGCCAGTATCGTACTGGTCACCCACGAGTTGCCCAGCATTTACCGGGTGGCGGATACCTGTTTGTTTCTGGATAATAAAACCCGTACCCAGATTGCACTGGGCAGCTTGCAAGATTTACTTGATCACGGGCCCGAACAGGTGCAGCGTTTCCTGCGCCGTGGAGATTCCTTTGTGGCCGGAGAGCATGCATGAACGAAACCCGCAAACCTTTCTGGATCGGCATTTTTCTGCTCAGTGGACTGGCCTTGCTGGTTGGAGGCGTGCTGACACTTGCCCGTGACAATGTCTGGAGCAAGCCGGTCGAGTATGTGGTGTATTTTACCGGCGCGCTGGACGGGCTGGATGTTGGTGCGGATGTCACCTATCGCGGTGTCAAGGTTGGCAGCGTGCGGGACATACGGCTGTCGTACGATCGCAAGATCAATGACGTGATCATGCCGGTGGTGATCCGCATCAGTACTGACAACGGCCGCCAGAGCAAAGCCGGGCCGCAGTTGGACCGTTCCATCGCCCAGCTGGTGCAGCGCGGGTTGCGGGCCCAGTTGCAGGTACCCAGCCTGTTGACCGGAAAAGCCATTGTTGCGCTGGATTTTTTTCCTGGCCAGCCGGGATATGTGCGCAATAATGATGTGACCGGCCTGTCCGCCATTCCGACCGTACCTTCGCGCATCGACCAGGCGGCTGACCTGATCCATGACCTGGCCGAAGGCTTGCGTTCGGTTCCGCTGCGTGAAACGCTGGACGCGGCCAACCGGACCCTTTCCCAGCTGGAAACGCTGCTGGGGTCCCCCGAGCTGGAAGGCAGCCTGACGCGCTTTAATGAACTGCTGTCGGGCCTGAACAACATTACCCGCCAGCTTGATACCCGCATGCCGGGCTTGCTGGACAACCTGAATGAAGGCAGCAGCGAGCTCAGGCAGGCGCTGGCCGAGATACGCAAGGTGGCGGTAAGCGCACAGACTACACTGGAAGGAGCCGATCAGTTGCTTGGCGAAGGGCGCCGCAGCCTGAGTCCGGCTTCCGAGCTGCAATACGAATTAATACAGGCGCTGCAAAATGTCTCCCGAGCCAGCAAGACGCTGGAACGCACGGCCCAGGCCATTGAGCAGCAGCCACAGTCCTTGATATTTGGCAGGAAAGAATGAAGAAGATCAAAGCCCTGTTTCGTCCATTGCATGTGCTGGTAGCTGCCGCGATTGCCACGGGGGCAGGCTGCAGCCTGGTGACACCTACCGAGTTTTACCAGTTACAGGCACCCGCCGAAGCTACGGCCAGCAGTCATGCCGATACGGCCGTTCTGCTGGGCCCGGTCAAGCTGGCCGACTACCTGCATCGTGAACAGATTTTGCAACGCCAGGCCGATGGCCGCTTGAGTGCCAGCCGCACCGGCCGCTGGGCCGGCAACCTTGAGGACGAGGTAGGCCAGCTGCTGCTTAGACAAATGGCGATGCGTCTTGGCAGCAGCCATGTTGCACTGTACCCCGACCGGATTGGTGTCAAACCCGGTGCCCAAATCGTATTGAGCATCAGCAGGCTGGATTCGGGCGAGGGCGAGCCGGCCGTGCTGGAGGCGCAGTGGCGTCTGCTTGATGGTGATGGTGAAGTCCGCAACAGCAAGGTGCTGACCTTGCAGGTCGGGCATGAAGACGAACTGGCCAGCCAGGTGCGCGCGCAGAGCGAGTTGCTGGTTCAATTATCCGGTCAGTTGGCCGACGCGGTCAGGGAGCTGCAGGGTAGCCAGCGCAAAGTGGAAAAGGTACAGCCGGTCCGTGGTCAGGAAAGCCGGCAGGCGAACAGCCAGAAGGATGGCAACATGCCGGTGGTCGAACCGGCCAAGGAGCTGGAGGTATACCGCTTCTGACGGGCAGGCTGCTTGTGCAGGTGTGCAAGCTGTTTTGAACGGTCGGGCCAGTTGCTGGTCCGGCCGTTTTATTCTTCAGCCATCAACCGCATCAGGCTTTGCAACTGCATGTCCAGTTGTTCGGAACGTGGTGGCAACATCCGTTCAATGCAGCTGGCACCGGCAGGGCGGATAATGCTGCGAATGCTTGCACAGGAAGTTTGCGGATGGCCGGCTACCGACTGGCCCAACAGCACCAGGTTGCGGCTATGACGTGCCAGCTCGAGCGCTTCGGCCACTGCTGCATGCTGCAGGAGGCCTTCTTCACTGAGATCGATGACCACCTCGCCATGGGCAACGCCCAGCTGTATGCCCAGGGTAATACCGCTATCGGCCATCTCCATCTGTAGCGCGTGGGAAAACGCCCGCAACAGCTCGGCTGCACACAGGGCATGATCCAGGTGATCTGCTTCGTCATCATGGAACAGGATCAGGTTTTGGCCGTCGGCCAGTTCCAGCAGACGCCCCTGATAGATGTTGGCAACTTCTTCCAGGGCCAGGCCGTAGTGGTCGAGCAGCTGCTCGTGACGAGCCTCATCCAGCAGGCAGACGCCCTGGCCCAGGTTGAGTTCCACGGCAAGCACAGCGCAGTGTTCCGGCTGCGTCTCTTCTTCCGGACGGGCTGCTGCAGCCGGTTCTGCGACAACAGCAGCTTCGGCGTCGTCTGACTGTTGAAGATCTGCTTCACCGAAAACTTCTTCAACCGGTTCGGTTTCATCTGGCTGCATGCCTTGGGGCAGGCTGAAGTGCTGATCGAGGGTGCGGGCCAGCAAGCCGATCTCGTCACCACGTTGCTGGTGGGGGGCTGCGCCCACCGGGCGAGCCAGCCAGTGTTGCAGATCATCCAGTGGCCGGGTGATGGAGCGGGCAATGCGTGACAGCAGCATGACCGAGGCCAGCAACAACAAAATGCCCAGCAGCATCAGCCCCTGCAGACTGGTATACAGGGGTTTTTGCAGCCGGTTGACGTCCACATGGACATGCAGCTGGCCGGCGATCACATGCTCGAACACGATCGAGCGGGTGTACAGGCTGTTGATTTTGCCTGTTTTGGGGCGGCGCCCGGCTTCGGCCAGTGTGCGGTTGTCGACACTGTACAGTGCGGCGTGAGCCACATAGGGGTTATTGGCCAGTTCGTGCAGCACCGCGGTCATGGCCAGCGAGTCGGACAGCGCCAACGGTGCAGACAAGGCCTGCGCGGTGTGTGTCACCAGCGCCTCACCCAGGGCGTCGGCCTGTTGCTGGATGGAGGCGGTAAACTGTCGGGCGGCCATGCCGATCATGATGGCGATCACCAACGCAATGACCAGCAGGCATAAACCGAGAATGCGCTGGGTAAGGCTGATCCGTGATACTTTCTGAGATGCGTGCCGGGCCATGAACTATCCTGATGCGGGCAATAAAAGGGTGCGAAGTATAGCAAACTCCCGCCGCGCACAGCAGTGCAGGCTGCACGGATAGGGGAATCAGGCTAGAATACAGGGCGAAAAATTCCGGACCGACCCTGCCAAAAAGGGCGGCCATTATCCTGGAGACTGGTGCCTTGCGCGAGATTGTCCTGATCAACATTACCGGTGAAGACCGCCCGGGTTTGACCGCCGCCATCATGGGGGCGCTGTCACAAAGCGATGTCAATATTCTGGATATTGGCCAGGCGGTGATCCACGATACCCTGTCCTTTGGCATCCTGGTCGAAATTTCTTCCGGCAGCCAGTCGGCCGACATCCTGAAAAACGTACTGTTTACCGGTTACAAGCTGGACCAGCAGGTACGTTTCACGCCGGTTGCCGAAGAAGACTACCAGAGCTGGGTGGCCGGGCAGGGCAAGTCGCGTTATATCGTCACCCTGCTGACCCGCAAGGTGACCGCCGAGCAGCTGCAGCGGGTCAGCGCAATTACCGCCAAGTACAACCTGAATATTGACCATATTGACCGCCTGTCCGGCCGCATGCCGCTGGATGTCCCGGCAGACAAGGGCAAGGGCTGCATCGAATTTTCCGTGCGCGGCGAGCCCGCCGACGTGGCCGCGCTGCGTGCAGAGTTTCTGAGCGTTGCACAGGAGCTGAACGTGGACATCGCGTTCCAGCGCGACAGCGTTTACCGCCGCAACCGCCGCCTGGCGGTGTTCGACATGGATTCCACCCTGATCGAACACGAAGTCATCGACGAGCTGGCCATTGCAGCCGGTGTGGGTGAGCAGGTGGCGGCAATTACCGAGCGGGCGATGCAGGGCGAGCTGGACTTCAAGGCCAGCTTCCGTGAACGGCTGGCCCTGCTGCAAGGGCTGGATGAAAGCGTGCTGGAAGGCATTGCACAATCATTGCGCCTGACCGAAGGCGCGGAAGTGCTGTTCGCCGAACTCAAGCGTCTTGGCTACAAGACCGCCATCCTGTCGGGCGGCTTCACCTACTTTGCCCGCCACCTGCAGGAAAAGCTGGGTATTGATTATGTTTATGCCAACGAGCTGGAAATTGTCGACGGCAAGCTGACCGGCCGCGCCATCGATCCCATTGTCGATGCCCAGCGCAAGGCCGATCTGCTGCAGGAACTGGCCAGCCGTGAAGGGCTGCGGCTGGAGCAAACCATTGCCGTCGGTGATGGCGCCAACGACCTGCCGATGCTGGGGCTGGCCGGGCTGGGCGTAGCCTTCCGCGCCAAGCCGCTGGTGAAGAAAAGTGCACGCCAGG
Organism: uncultured Thiopseudomonas sp.; assembly: GCA_964394445.1. Classification (GTDB taxonomy): domain Bacteria; phylum Pseudomonadota; class Gammaproteobacteria; order Pseudomonadales; family Pseudomonadaceae; genus Thiopseudomonas. The sequence continues at coordinate 5,471 of CAYMXO010000004.1, read as the reverse complement.
CCATTTCCACCCTGGGGCTGGACGGGATTCTCTACCTGCTGGGTTATCGGGACCGGGACGGCCACGAAGGGTAGGGGCGGTCAGCCAGAGCCTGCAGACCTGAGCCCTTTGCGGCAGCGGCGGGCAGTCACTGGCGGTTAAAGGGCTGCTTTGCAGCGCCTGTTTTCAATACAAATCAATCGGATCCACATCCAGCGACCAGCGCACCTGCCTTGCGCTGGTCAGCTGCTCGAGGTTGAAACACAGCCCATGCAATAACCGGTGCAACGCCGGACGCTGGTGGCTGATAAACAGCAACTGGGCGCGGTAGCGGCCGTCACGGCGCTCCATGGGCGCCGCGACCGGCCCCAGACATTCCACACTGTCTTCCTTGTAATGGGCCTGCAGCTGTTCGACCAGGCTGGCGGCGTCACGCAGAAAATCTTCGGCATGTTGCGGGTTCAGCGCCTCGGCCCGCAATAGCGCCATGTGGGTAAAAGGTGGCAGCTGCGTGCTGCGCCGCTCGTTCAGGGCTTGCTCGGCAAAGGCAAAATAGCCTTCTTCGGTTAGCTGGATCAGTAGCGGATGATCGGCCACATGGCTCTGGATGATGACGCGGCCAGGTTGTTCGGCGCGTCCGGCGCGCCCGGCGACCTGGGTGATCTGCTGGGCCATGCGCTCGGCCGCACGGAAGTCGGCCGAGAACAGGCCGCCATCGGCATTCAGGATGGCGACCAGGGTCACTGCCGGAAAATGGTGCCCCTTGGCCAGCATCTGGGTGCCGAGCAGGATGCAGGGCTCGCCACGCTGGATCAGGTTGAGCATGGCATCGAGTGAGCCTTTGCGGGCGGTGCTGTCGCGGTCGATGCGTAGCACGGGAATCTTTGGAAACAGCAGTTGCAGGCGTTCTTCGGCACGCTCGGTGCCGGCCCCTACCGGATGCAGTTGCAAGCTCTGGCATTTGGGGCAGGCGTGTGGGCGTTGCTCGATGTGACCGCAGTGGTGGCAACGCAGCTCGTTGTAGCGCTGGTGCAGGGTCAGGCGCGCATCGCAGGCATGGCAATCGCCCATCCAGCCGCAGTCCTGACACATCAGCACCGGGGCAAAGCCGCGACGGTTGAGGAACACCAGCACCTGCTGACCGGCAGCCAGAGTGTCGCTGATGGCTTTTTGCAGTGGCGGGCTGATGCCGGAATCCAGCGGCTGGCTGCGTACATCCAGCCGATAAAATGTGGGTGGCTGTGCAGCCCCGGCACGCCGGCTCAGGCGCAGCAGCGCATAGCGTCCATTTTGGGCATTGTGCAGGCTTTCCAGTGACGGCGTGGCCGAACCCATAATGACGGGAATGCCCAGACGCCGGGCACGCACCATGGCAAGATCGCGGGCGTGATAGCGCAGGCCGTCCTGCTGTTTGTAGGAGCTGTCGTGTTCTTCGTCGATGACGATCAGGCCCAGATCGCGAAACGGAGTAAACAGTGCCGAACGGGTGCCGATGACAATTTCCGCGGCGCCGTCCCGTGCGGCCAGCCATGCGTTGAGCCGCTCGCGGTCGCTGACCTCTGAGTGCATCAGCGCCACGCGTACGTTAAAACGCTGGCGGAAACGGTTGATGGTCTGCGGCCCCAGGTTAATCTCGGGAATCAGCACCAGCACCTGGCGACCCTGTTGCAGCACCTTTTCAATCAGGTGCAGATACACCTCGGTCTTGCCGCTGCCGGTAACGCCGGCGAGCAGAAACACCTGGTGTCGGTGCAGCGCCTGGCTAACCGCATCGACCGTCAGCTGTTGCTCGGCGTTCAGTGCCAGCGGCGGTTGTGCCAGCAGCGGGCCGGCCGGCCTGCCCGGACTCAGGCTGCGCTGTTCGCGAAACAGCAGGCCTTTTTCAACCAGCGCATCAATGCTGCTTTTCTGGATGCCAAGGCTGTGCAGTTGCTCGTGGGCCATGCCATGGCGGTGCTGCAGCACGGCCTTGAGCGCTTCGCGCTGGCGCGGTGCGTTTTTGATGCGCTCGTCGGTATCGGCGGCGTCGGCTGCTGCAAGATAGAAGATTTTTTTCTGGAGCGTGGCCGGCTCGCCCTGGCGCAGCAGTACCGGCATTGCCCAGCTGAAGGTGTCACCCAGGCTGTGCTGATAGTAGCTGGCGGTCCAGTGGATCAGCTCCAGTAGCGGCGGCTCGAACAGCGGTGCCGGATCGAGCAGTTCCAGTGCATCGCGGATTTTGCCGGGCGGCACTTCGGTGTTGGCCGATGCCTCCACCAGAATGCCGACCACCTTGCGTGCACCAAAGGGCACCCGCACCCGCACGCCGGGCTGCCATTGCTCCACAGGCACGCCAGCCGGCGCACGGTAGTCAAACAAACGGCGCAGCGGGGCAGGCAGGGCAAGACGCAAGTAAAGATCGGGCACGACGCATTCCTTGGATGAATGGTGCTATCTTATCGGATATCAGCTTTATAAGGAGTGATTGACATGAGCAAGAAAGTAGCAGTGATCCTGTCGGGTTGTGGTGTTTATGACGGTGCCGAAATCCACGAGACGGTACTGACCCTGTTGCGGCTGGACCAGAAGGGCGCACAGGTGCAGTGTTTTGCCCCGGACAAGCCGCAAATGCATGTCATCAACCACCTGACTGGCGAAGAAATGAACGAGCAGCGCAATGTGCTGGTGGAGTCCGGGCGCATTACCCGTGGCCAGTCAAAGGATGTACGCGAATTGAAGGCTGCCGATTTTGACGCATTGATCATGCCGGGTGGCTTTGGTGTGGCAAAAAATCTGTCTGATTTTGCGGTGAAAGGTGCAGATTGCACGGTAGATGCTGATGTGCTGGCGGCCATTGGCGAGTTTCGTGATGCCGGCAAGCCAATTGGTTTGATGTGTATTGCTCCAGCATTGTCAGCGCGTATTTTTGGTGAGGGCGTTACCTGTACAATCGGTAACGATGAAGGCACCGCTGCAGCACTTGAAGCCATGGGTGCCAAACATCAGGTCTGTACCGTTGACAACATTGTGTTTGATTCCGGCAATTGCCTGGTGACTACGCCAGCTTACATGGTGGCCAAGTCGATCAGTGAAGCGGCTACTGGTATCAACGCGCTGGTGGACAAGGTGTTGGAGCTGGCTGGAAGCTGATCGCCAGCTGTGCAGTAACCTGCTTTGGTGCAGCGCAAACAGCCATGAAAACGTCCTGTTCACACCGTGCTTCCTGCACAGCGGCATGGTGTTTGCGTTGCCCAAAAGAGGCTGGTCAAATCTAAGAGTGTTCCTGTCGGAAAGATATAAAACCTTTCCGACAGAATTTTGCTGTTACAGCAGTTTGGGTGACCAGGTGACGCTGGCCTGAATGGTGGCACGGTCTTCGCGGTAGCCACGCTGCTTGCCACCATAGTTGTATACAGAGCGGCTGTATTTTTTATCGAAAATGTTGCCCAGTCGCAGGCCAAAATTTAGCTCGTTAGTAGCTGCCCAGCTGCCACGCAGGTCGACAATACCGTAACCGGCTATACGCTGATCATTATCAGCATCTTGGAAACTGTGGCTGGAAGCACGCCAAGTCGCACCAGCAGAAAAGTTGCCCAGTTGCTTATCGACGTCAAAACTGATTGTACGACGGGCGCGAGCTGGCAGGAGATTGCCGCGCTCGGAGTCACGGTCACGAGCATCAATGAAGCTCAGGTTGAGTGCGGTGCGTACGGTGGCAAACTGGTGGATGACCGATGCCTCAAAGCCGTTGATGCGGGCATTGTCGATGTTTTCCAGTTTGTTGAGCGTGGTATTTTTCAGAATGGCATTACGAATGTTCGTACGGTAAGCAGAAGCCTCTAAAGAAACTATGTCGGTGAGTCTACTGCTCCACCGAAGTTCGTAAGTTTTGGAAGTTTCAGGTTTTAGGTTAGGGTTAGAATCGCTGGGGAAGCATCCCCACAATGGATCGCAAAATTCAGGATAGAAAAGATCGTTAAAGGTGGGCGCTCGAAAACCTTCTGCATAAGACAGGGAGAGGCTGTTGTCCGGATTGACTGGAACAGTCAGAGCAGCATTCCAGCTATTTCTGCTGCCGTAATGCTGGTTGTTGTCGTGGCGCAGGCCTAGCTCGGTGTTGAACCAGTCGCTGGTGAAACGGTGTTGGGCGAAACCTGCCTGATTCCAGCGGTCTTTTTTGTCGTAATCAGTAGTGCTACGAACTTTATCTTTATGATAGTCAACACCTAGCAGCAACTCATTTTGTTTGTTTAGACTGATGGTGTTTAACCATCCGATGCTGTTGCGGTAAGTATTGATATCGTATTGATGTTTTGGGTTTGAAAGCTTGTCATATCCTGCAAGCTTATCTTGACTATGTCCAAGCTCCAAGCGTGTTTTCCAGAAGTCTGTGATTTGCAGTGTGGAGAATACAGATGCTGAACTGGTTATGGTTTTGGAAAAATATTTAGCATTTGCACCTAAACCTGCGCTGTCATATTCCGATTTTGCATGTTGCTCCAGCAGAGTGGCACCGACCGAAAATTGTTCGTTGAATTTGTGATCCAATGCCAGACTGACCGACTTGTTGCGGTAGGTATCATGGTCTTTATCCGCGCTATCAGAGCGTGTTGTACGGTCGAAACCTTTGTCATCATCAAGACTAAGTCCAAAGCTAAAATTGGTCTTTTCGTTACCGCCGGACAAGCCAATGCTGCGTTCCTGTACGCCCTTATTACCAATGGCGTAACGCACACGTGGAGTCAGGCCTTGGCCGTCGCCGCGACGAGTGAAGATTTGAATAACACCCCCGATGGCGTCAGCACCGTATACGGCAGAACGAGAGCCACGCAGCACTTCAACGCGCTCTATCTGGTCTATGTTGAGATGTTCCAGTGCACCGTTGGCACCACCTGCGGTGGCGGAGCCGACACGGACGCCGTCAATCAGCACCAGGGTTTGTGCGGTAGAGGTACCACGAATGAATACACCGGTTGCGCTGCCGCGACCGCCGTTCTGGCGGATTTGCACACCAGGCACACGATTCAGCAGATCAGCGACGTTAACTGGCTGCAGGCGGTCGATATCTTCGCGGGTAAAAACGCTGACGGCAGCAGTGGTATCCGCCTTGTTTTGGGCGCCACGATTGGCGGTGATGACGGTATCGGACAGCTTGAGCGCAGCTTCTGTATCAAGGTCGGTGGCTGCAGACGCAACCAGTGGCAGTGCGGCAACAGCCAGCGCCAGTCGGGAAAGTTTCATCTTGTGGAATCCTCAAAAGTGAATGGGCTTTTGAGGAGGGCAGGAGGCAAGCGCAAAGCTGCACTAATACTAGGCGGGCTGCGCTTGACGGTGCAGCCCTCCGCAACACCTGTCGTGCGCATCAGGCAGGTCTCCGGGCTGACGATGAACCTGGGCACCTTCCCGGTGTGAACCAGTGGTGTCTTGCGCAGGCGTGCGACTTATGCAGAAAAACAGGTCGCGTCGTGTACCGTTGCGGGGGCAGCGCAGGCGAAATATTCGCCAGACTTCCC
>CAYMXO010000003.1:69413-101860 GCA_964394445.1 uncultured Thiopseudomonas sp. | reverse complement strand
AAACCACCGCCTGCAGCGACTCGGACAGCATGGAGCGCACCATGGATTTTTCTTCCGCCGGGAACACGTCGACAATACGGTCGATGGTCTTGGCCGCCGAGGTGGTGTGCAGGGTGCCAAACACCAGGTGTCCGGTTTCGGCCGCGGTCAGCGCCAGGCGGATGGTTTCCAGGTCACGCAGCTCACCCACCAGGATGACGTCCGGGTCTTCACGCAGGGCCGAACGCAGCGCTTCGTTGAAGCCCAGGGTGTCACGGTGCACCTCACGCTGGTTGACCAGGCTCTTTTTCGACTCGTGGACAAATTCGATCGGATCTTCAATGGTCAGGATGTGCTGGTAACGGGTGCTGTTGAGGTAGTCTATCAGCGCTGCCAGGGTGGTGGACTTGCCCGAACCGGTCGGGCCGGTGACCAGCACCAGGCCGCGCGGCACGTCGGCAATGCGGCGAAACACCTCACCCAGCCCCAGGTCTTCCAGCGTCAGCACCTTGGACGGAATGGTCCGGAATACCGCGCCTGCGCCACGGTTCTGGTTGAAGGCGTTGACCCGGAAGCGGGCAATGCCGGGCACTTCAAAGGAGAAGTCGGTTTCCAGAAACTCTTCGAAATCCTTGCGCTGCTTGTCGTTCATGATGTCGTACACCATGGTGTGTACGTCCTTGTGATCCAGCGGCGGCACATTGATGCGACGGATGTCGCCATCAACACGGATCATCGGCGGCAGACCGGCCGACAGGTGCAGGTCGGAAGCGCCCTGTTTGGCGCTGAAGGCCAGTAATTCGGTAATATCCATTGATCCCCCAAATATGGTTCGCAAGCAGTTAACATAAGCAGCCGCCGTCATTACAACCAACGGGACAAATAATGTCTACCATAACAGAGAATGTCGCCCGTGTTCGCAGCCGGATCAACGCTGCAGCACTGGCCTGTCAGCGCCCAGCGGAGCAGGTTGGCCTGCTGGCGGTCAGCAAGACGCATCCGGCCAGCGCCATTGAGGAAGCATACCGGGCCGGCCTGCGTGATCTGGGTGAAAACTATCTACAAGAAGCCCTTGAAAAACAAGCGCAGCTGTCGCATTTGCCACTCACTTGGCATTTTCTTGGCAACATCCAGTCCAACAAGACCCGTCAAGTGGCCGAACACTTCGACTGGGTCCATGCGGTGGACCGCCTGAAGGTTGCCCGGCGCCTGTCGGAACAGCGTCCGGCCGGCAAAGAACCGCTGAATGTCTGTTTGCAGGTCAACATCAGCGGCGAGGCGAGCAAGTCGGGCTGCACGCCCGGGGAGCTGCCGGAACTCGCCCGCGCCGTGGCCAAACTGGACAATATCCGTCTGCGCGGGCTGATGGTGATTCCGCAACCGGCGGACGGTTTTGCCGCCCAGCGGGTAGCCTTTGCCGAAACCCGCACGCTGTTTGAGCAGGTCAACCTGTCACTACCTGCCCCGATGGATACCCTGTCGATGGGCATGAGCGACGACCTGGAAGCGGCAGTCGCCGAGGGTGCCACCTGGGTACGGGTCGGTACGGCAATTTTTGGCCGGCGCAGTTAGCCAGCGCATCAGTCCGGGCTGTTTTGCTGGTGTGCCCGGGTTAACCAACGCTTAGCAGCAACCGTTCGCCCTGCGTGTCTTTGGGCAATATTTTTATCTGGATACCCAACACATGAACAACCTGCGTATTGCTTTTATTGGTGCCGGCAACATGGCCGGCAGCCTGATTGGTGGCCTGCTGGCCAAGGGTGTGCCGGCCGGCAACATCCACGCCAGTGATCCGGGTGCCGAACGGCGCCGGCAGCTGCAGCAGGATCTGCGCATCCATGTCTACAGCGACAACGCACAAGCCTGTCGTGATGCAGACGTCGTTCTGCTGGCGGTCAAACCACAAATCATGCACGAGGTATGCGTGGCGCTGGCGTCAGCGCTGCAGCCCGGCCAGCTGGTGATCTCCATCGCTGCCGGCATCGAGTGCGCCAGCCTGCAGCAATGGCTTGGCCAGCCGGCGGTGGTGCGCTGCATGCCCAACACACCGGCGTTGCTGCAACAAGGCATCACCGGCCTATATGCGGCAGCAGCCGTCAGTGCGGAGCAGCGCCAGCTGGCCGGCAACATTCTGGATGCGGTCGGCAGCAGTGTCTGGGTGGACCAGGAGCAGCTGCTCGATGCGGTGACTGCGGTTTCCGGCAGTGGTCCGGCGTATTTCTTCCTGCTGATCGAGGCCATGGCCGATGCCGGTATCAAGCTTGGGCTGGATACCGCTACCGCCGTGCAGCTGGCACGCCAGACGGCACTGGGTGCAGCGCAGGTGGCCTGCCAGAGCGATGTGGATGTGGCCACCTTGCGCGCCCGGGTAACTTCACCCCAGGGCACCACCGACGCGGCCATCCGCAGTTTCGAGGCGGACGGTTTTCGCAGCATGGTCGATCGTGCCCTGCAGGCCGCCGCCGACCGCTCGGCGCAGCTGGCGCAGGAGCTGGGGGCGTAGCGCAAAAGCCTGCGCCTATGCGTCGTGGCTGTGCTTTGCACACCGCCCTGTACGAAGGGGCTTGCCCCCTGAGAGGGGTCGGCCATTGCTGTCAGGGGACAAGTCCCTTCCTACAAAAAGCCGGCACCCATACGCGGTGGCTCTGTGCAGCAGGATGCCCTGTAGCGGAGAGCTGTGCTCTCCATGGCGACCACAGGTCGCCGCTACAAAAGCCAGCACCCATGCAAGAAGCCTGTTTGTTGCACAGCACCCTGCTTAAAGGCTAATGTAGCCACCTGTTTACAGCCGATTTGCCGAGTTTTCCATGTCCGGATCCCAAGCACTGATTTACGTTCTGCAGACCCTGGGCCAGCTTTATATTTTGCTGGTGCTGCTGCGTTTTGTTTTGCAGCTGGTACGTGCCGATTTTTACAACCCGTTGAGCCAGTTCGTGGTCAAGGTTACCCAGCCGTTGCTGATGCCCCTGCGTCGGGTGATACCCGGGTTTGGCGGTATTGACTTTGCTTCGCTGGTACTGGCCTGGCTGGTACACATGGCGCTGTCACTGGCTGTGCTGTTCATTGCCGGCGCACCGGCAATCGAGCTGCTGCCGCTGCTGGCACTCTGGTGTCTGATCAGTCTGGCCAGCCTGTTTGTGAAGATTTTCTTCTTCGCCCTGATCATCAGCGTGATCCTGTCCTGGGTGGCCCAGGGCAGCCGTCATCCGGCCGTCGAGCTGGTGCACCAGGTTTGCGAGCCGGTGCTGGCGCCAATCCGCCGCATTTTGCCGGATCTGGGCGGTATCGACATTTCGCCGATTTTTGCCTTTATTGCACTCAACCTGCTGGACAAGTTCGTCATCGCCAACCTGGCCGTGCAAACCCGCATGCCGGTGATGATCAGTCCGTTCATGTAAGTGGTCATGGGCAGCTACGCACGGCTGGACGGCAACGATCTGGTACTGCAGTGCCATATCCAGCCTGGCGCCAAACGCAGCGAGCTGGCCGGCGAACACGGTGACCGCCTGAAGATCCGTTTGCAGGCGCCACCGGTGGATGGCAAGGCCAATACCGAACTGGTACGTTTTCTGAGCAAGCTGTTTGCCGTTCCCCGCAATGCGGTGCAGATCGAGAGCGGCGAACTGAGCCGGCAAAAGCGCGTGCGAATCGAGAATCCTGTACAATGGCCGCCCGGTATCGACAAGCCGGCCAGCCACTGAACAACAGCACCCGGCTGTTGCTGCGGTAACTGCCAGCCCCCCGGCTGTGGTCGCTCCATGCACCACGGCCAGAGCAGAACACAACGCTTCGGCGGCGCCGGGGCTGGCCGGCATTCAACCATTCACTTTCATGCTTGGAGCACCAGGTGTCCCGCGTTTTTCCTGAAGATTCCGTTGGTCTGGTCAGTCCGCGGGTCGCGCACTTTACCGCGCCGCTGGCGCTGGCCTGTGGCCGCCAGCTGGACCAGTTCGAGCTGGTTTATGAAACCTACGGCAACCTGAACGAAGCCCGCAGCAATGCCGTGCTGATCTGCCATGCGCTGTCCGGCCACCACCATGCCGCCGGATATCACAGCGAGGATGAGCGCAAGCCGGGCTGGTGGGAGGCCTGTATTGGCCCCGGAAAACCCATCGATACCAACCGCTTTTATGTGGTCAGCCTGAACAACCTGGGCGGCTGCAACGGCTCGACCGGCCCGGCCAGCATCAACCCGGCCACCGGCAAGGCATACGGCGCCGATTTTCCGGTCATGACCGTACAGGACTGGGTACTCAGCCAGGCCCGTCTGGCTGACCGTCTCGGCATCGAGCAGTGGGCTGCGGTGATCGGCGGCAGTCTGGGCGGCATGCAGGCGCTGCAGTGGACGATCGACTTCCCCGATCGTGTGCGCCACTGTGTGGCAATCGCCTCGGCACCACGCCTGAGCGCACAGAACATCGCTTTCAACGAGGTGGCCCGCCAGGCCATCATCAGTGACCCCGACTTTCACGATGGCCAGTTTCTCGAACACGACACCCTGCCCCGTCGCGGCCTCAAGCTGGCCCGTATGGTCGGCCATATCACCTACCTGTCGGACGACTCGATGGGCCAGAAATTTGGCCGCGAGCTTAAATCCGAGCAGCTCAACTATGACCTGAGCAGCGTCGAGTTCCAGGTGGAAAGCTACCTGCGCTATCAGGGTGAACAATTTTCCACACGCTTTGATGCCAACACTTACCTGATCATGACCAAAGCACTGGATTACTTTGATCCGGCAGCCGTCCACGGTGGCGATCTGGCCAAAACCTTTGCCGGTGTCAGTGCCAGCTTTTATCTGATTTCCTTTACCACCGACTGGCGTTTTTCACCGGAACGCTCGCACGAAATGGCCAATGCCCTGATTGCCGCCGGCAAGGATGTCAGCTACGTCGACATTGACGCGCCCTATGGCCACGATGCCTTTCTGATCCCGCATCCGCGTTATTTGCAGGCGTTTTCCAGTTACATGAACCGTATCGAGATTTGACCATGAGAGCCGACCTGGAAATCATCCAGCAATGGATTCCCGAAAACAGCCGCGTGCTGGACCTGGGCTGCGGTGACGGCGAACTGCTGGCCTGGCTCAAGCAACACAAGAACGTATCCGGCTACGGTCTGGAAATCGACCCGGACAAGATCAACGCCTGCATCGAGAAAGGCGTCAACGTGATCGAGCAGAACCTTGACCTGGGCCTGGGCAACTTTGCCAGCAACAGCTTTGACGTGGTGGTGATGACCCAGGCACTGCAGGTGGTGCATTACCCGGACCGCATCCTGCAGGAAATGCTGCGTGTGGGCCGTACCTGCATCATCACCTTTCCCAACTTTGGTCACTGGCGCTGCCGCTGGTATCTGGCCACCCGCGGCCGCATGCCGGTCTCCGACTTTATGCCCTACACCTGGTACAACACACCAAACATCCACTTCTGCACCTTCAAGGACTTTGAAGCCCTGTGTAGCGAGATGCAGATGCAGGTGCTGGATCGCCTGGCGGTAGACAACCAGCACCGTGACCATCTGGGCAGCAAGCTGTGGCCCAACCTGCTGGGCGAAATCGGTATTTACCGCGTGGCCCGCAACACTGTCAAAACCGCCTGAACGGAGGACCCTGATCATGCGTAAACTCTTTACCCTGGCTGCCGCCCTGCTCTTGAGCCTGAGCGTGGCGGCCGAACAAAAAATCACTTCGGGCGCGCTGGACATTCACTACATCGTGTTCAACTCCAGCTTCCTGCAGCCGGACATTGCCAAGGCATCCGGCCTTGAGCGGGGCAAAAACATCGCCGTGCTGAATGTGTCCCCGTTGCGTGACGGCAAAGGTGAAAGAAGTACCGTTACCGGCACCCTGACCAACCTGCTGGGCCAGACCAAAAACCTTGAGTTTCGTGAAATCGACGAAGGCGAGGCGGTCTATTACATTGCCCAGTTTGCCATCGACAGCCGCGAACTGCTGAAATTCGACATCACGCTGGTGGACACTGAAAACATGTCCCACAGCCTGAAATTCAACCAGGAAGTGTTTCCCGACCTATGAACACCATCGTTCTCGCCAGCCATAACGCCGGCAAACTGAAAGAACTGCAGGCCATGCTGGGCGACCGCTTCCAGGTGCGCTCCGTAGCCGAATTTAGCCAGGAAGCACCGGAAGAAACCGGCCTGTCTTTTGTTGAAAACGCCATCCTCAAGGCGCGTCATGCCGCGCGTATCTCCGGATTGCCGGCCCTGGCCGATGATTCCGGTCTGGCAGTCGACGCTCTGGGCGGTGCTCCCGGCATCAACTCGGCGCGCTACTCGGGCACCGGCGATGATGCTGCCAACAACGCCAAACTGCTCGAGGTGCTGCAAGAGGTACCGGACGAACAGCGCGGCGCACAGTTCGTCTGTGCGCTGACACTGGTGCAACATGCCGACGATCCGCTGCCGGTCATCTGTGAAGGCTTCTGGCGCGGTCGTATCCTGCATGCCCCACAGGGTCAGCACGGCTTTGGTTATGATCCGCTGTTCTGGGTCGAGGACCAGCAGTGCAGCAGCGCCGAGCTGGACCCGTCAATCAAGAACTCACTCAGCCACCGCGCGCTGGCCATGCAGCAATTGCGTCAGCGCCTCGGACTCTAAGCAGCCCTGGCAATGGCGGGCATGGGTGCAAGAATGGATTGCGGCTTGATTGCGTCCTCCATGCCCCTCTGCTGTACGCACCCTGAATCGACCTGAGTCATGAATCCACATTTACTCACTACGGACAGTCGCCGCGCCCTGCCACAGCTGCCACCGCTGGCCCTGTATGTGCACATTCCATGGTGCATCCGCAAATGCCCCTACTGCGACTTCAACTCACATAAAGCACCAGCCAGTCTGCCCGAAGACGCTTATGTAGCCGCCCTGCTACAGGATCTGGAGCAGGATCTGCCCCTCGCCGCCGGCCGGCCACTGGCGTCGATCTTTATTGGTGGCGGCACACCCAGCCTGTTTTCTGCCGGCGCCCTGCAGCAGCTGCTGGACGGGATTGCCCGGCGCATCGACTGGCAGCCAGGGATTGAAATTACCCTGGAAGCCAACCCCGGCACCTTCGAGCAGGACAAGTTTTCCGCTTACCGCGAGCTGGGCATCAACCGCCTGTCAATCGGCGTGCAAAGTTTCAACAGTGAGCACCTGCAGCAGCTGGGCCGGGTGCATGATGGCAGCGAAGCCTTGCGTGCCGCCGGCATCGCAAAGCGGGCAGGTTTTGAGCGTATCAACCTGGACCTGATGCACGGCTTGCCTGATCAAAGCGCCCAGCAAGCCATGGATGATTTGCAGCAGGCGCTGGAGCTGGATCCGGGGCATATCTCCTGGTACCAGCTGACCATTGAGCCGAACACTCTGTACTGGAGCAAACCGCCACAGCTGCCGGAAGACGATACCCTCTGGGCGATCCAGGAGCAGGGCCAGACATTGCTGGACCGTCACGGGTACGCACAGTACGAAATCTCCGCTTATGCCCGGACAGGACAACAGGCCAGGCACAACCTGAATTACTGGCAGTTTGGCGACTTTATCGGCATCGGTGCCGGTGCCCACGGCAAGATCAGCCATGCCGACGGCCGTATCGAACGTTACTGGAAAACCCGCCAGCCGGATGATTACCTGCGCGCCGGCAGCAGCCGGGTTGCCGGTCGCCAGCTGCTGACCGATGACGAGCTGCCGTTCGAGTTTCTGATGAATGCGCTGCGCCTGAGCGAAGGGGTACCGGCGGAACTCTTTGCCCGGCGCACCGGTCTGCCCCTGCAGGCAATTGCCGCCGCAAGACAGCAGGCAGAACAGCGCGGCCTGCTGTCTGAAAACCCGCAATGGCTGGTTGCCAGCGAGCACGGGCAGCTGTTTTTGAACGATTTGTTGCAGTTGTTTTTGCCAGAATCGTAACCGGCAACTGCCGTTTTTTGTCATAAACAAATTTCCCGGAAAGCATCCGGTACTGGAGTCACGATGGATCTGATTACTGGCTGGATTGTCAGCCTGTCGCAATGGTCTCGCGGTCATCTGGGCGAGATCAGCATGGCGTTGATGGTCGCTACGCTGGTATTGCTGGGCCCTGTCATCAATGGCTGGCTACGGCGGCAGACGGCAGCACTGCATTTTGTTTTTCGTACGTTATTGTTCATTCTGGTGTGCGCGGTGGGGTACGGGCTGGCGATGATCTATCTGACACCGCAATTGAAGCTCATGCTGGCACAGTTGAACAATTACACCCTGTCGCCGGTATTGCTGGTGTTGTTCGTGCTGATCGGTATCTTTGCCGACCGACATTAGGATTGACCCACAGATGCGCGTATGTTGCGCGTGGCTGCAGGTTGCACGAAGCCTCGCAGTGAAAGATGCGCTCCGGCCCGATATTTTTGTATTGCGCCAGCCTCTGTAGCGGTGAGCTACGCCCTCCATGGCGACCTCGGGTCGCCGCTACAACAGCATGCGCCCATGCCAGAATCTGTAGCCGGTACGAATTTCCGGGTTGTGCCGCTTCCCCTGTAAGAGCGAATTTGTTCGCGACCGGTGTGCGGGACAGCTCCGGGCGACAACCCGACTCTGTTCGCGACTGAAGCCGCTCCTGCAAAACCTGCGTCCATGCACGGGATCTGTTTGTCTCGCACCATTTCTGTGCGAAGGGGCTTGCCCCTGAGGGCTGATCATTGTTGTCAGGGGGCAAGCCCCTTCCTACAAAAGCCGGCGTTCAGACACCGGGCCTGTGTCTATGCTGCACCCGTTTGTTCGCGACTGAAGTCGCTCCTGCAAAACCTGCGTCCATGCACGGGCTTGTTGCGTTACCCTATGACATGCACCCGGTTTTGCCCTTCGCGCCGTGCGCTGATCAGCAGCTGCTGGGCTTCCTTCAACGCACCCAGCGGGTCGCTGCTGCCCGGCCGGTAGTCCGCCACACCGGCGGAAATGGTCATGTGCCCGACACCCTCGAAGTAGCTGTCCTGAACCCGGCTGCGCAAGCGCTCGGCAATACGCTGGGCAATACTTACCGGACACTGCGGCAACAGAAGCAAAAAAACCTCCTCACCCATGCGTACACTGATATCCAGCTCACGCGAATATTTCAGCAGCAGTTCGGCCAGATGTTTCAGGGCCTGATCACGCAGATCCTGGGGAAAGTGTTCCTGTACCTGCTCATAGTCGTCCACGGCCAGAACAATGGTGGAAAAGCTCATACCACCCAGACTGATATTGGTCACCAGCTCAGGCAGAATCTCGGGCGTGCTCAGGCCCGTAACCGGGTCAAGATTGTCCTGATCCGGGTGCGACATCATCTGCGGCACCAGCTGCCTGACGCCCTGCAACAGCCCTTCCTGTAACTCTGCAACCTCCCTGGAGCTGGGCCGGACAGCTTCAATCGAAGCGATATTTTCCTGTTTGTGCATGCCGCGGGCACAGCCCGCCAGCAAGCGAAAAGGCCGTGCCAGGTGGCCGCCGGCCAGCCAGGCCAACAGAACCAGCAACAAGCCCGCCGGCAACGTATATACCAGCATGTCGGAAAAAGCCGGCTGCATTACCTCCTGCCCGCCATATACCGGGGTTTGAAACATCAGCTGCCAGTCGGTGCCAGGTATGGCTACCACGCTGGTCATCTGCTCCCTGCCAGCTTCATCCGTCACCAGGGCAGCCCGCCCGGAGTGCTGCAAACCCAGCGCCCGCTCCTGTGCCGGTGCCAGCGACAGGCCCGCCGGGAAAAGCACTTCGCCGCCAGCTCCGATGACGCTGACGTGCTGTTGCTCATCCATGATCAGGTTGTCCAGCAGATCACCCTGCACGCCCTGTTGCAGGCGCTTTTGCAGCTTGTTGGCCAGCTGCCGGGCAAAGTTCTGCTGCTTTTTCAGGTCATGTTCCAGCAGTGCCTGTTGATGCAATGAGCTGCTGGCCCAGAACATGTTGCCGGCAGCAACCAGCAGACTGGCCAATACCAGCAGCACGACCAGCTGCCTCAAACCTATACGCGACATCAGCACCATACTCCTGCTCTCCTGACGCCGTCCCCGGGGACAGTCACCTGTCTGGCCGAAAACCGGCCGCTTTTAAATACCGGCAAACAGACCGCTATGGATCCTGGCTAGCCGATCTGCCGCCATTTAATCCTGCCGGACAAACTTGAGGTCCCAAACGCCATGCCCCAGCCGCTCGCCACGACGCTCAAACTTGGTTACCGGCCTTTCCTGCGGGCGCTCAACCCAGTCTCCGCTGGCTGACAGGTTGCGGTAACCCGGTGCCTGTTGCAGGACTTCCAGCATGTGCTCTGCGTAGGGCTCCCAGTCAGTTGCCATGTGCAGGATACCGCCCGGCTTGAGTTTCTTCCGGACCAGTTCGGCAAATTTTTCGTTAACGATGCGCCGCTTGTGGTGCCGGCTCTTGTGCCACGGATCAGGAAAGTACAACAGCACCCGGTCCAGGCTGCTGTCGGCAATGCATTTCTGCAACACTTCAATGGCATCACAGCTGTAAACCCGGATGTTGGTCAGCTCTTGCTTGAGCAGACCCGCCAACAGGGCGCCGACGCCTGGACGATGCACCTCAACGCCGATGAAGTCCTGCTCCGGCGCGGCCGCGGCCATTTCCAGCAGGGATTGACCCATGCCAAAGCCGATTTCAAGGGTCAGTGGTGCAGTACGGCCAAACAGCTCCGTAGTAAGCAGCGGTCCGTGTTCCAGCTCCAGACCGAACTTCGGCCAGCCCTCATCCAGTCCGCGCTGCTGGCCCGGCGTCATACGACCGGCACGCATGACAAAACTCTTGATTTCGCGGCGCTGCATTGCCGCATCCTGTTGTTCGGTAGTCACGTCAGATCAGGCCTTGCAGTGGAGAAGAAGCGGTAGCATACAGACGCCTGGGCATGCGTCCGGCCAGGTAGGCCTGGCGTCCGGCAATCACGGCATGGCGCATGGCTTCGGCCATCAGCACGGGTTGTCCGGCATGGGCAATGGCGCTGTTCATCAGTACCGCAGCACAGCCCATTTCCATCGCGATGGCCGCATCCGAGGCAGTGCCGACGCCGGCATCAACCAGTACCGGGACGCTGGCTTCTTCCAGGATGATTTTCAGGTTGTAGGGGTTACAGATACCCAGCCCGCTGCCAATCAGGCCGGCCAACGGCATCACCGCTATACAGCCGATGGCTTCCAGCTCGCGGGCAATGACCGGATCGTCACTGGTGTATACCATGACATCGAAGCCTTCTTCGACCAGCGTGCGCGCGGCCTTGAGGGTTTCCACTACGTCGGGAAACAGGGTTTTGTCATCGGCAAGAATTTCCAGCTTGACCAGCGACTTGCCGTCCAGCAACTCGCGCGCCAGACGGCAGGTGCGTACGGCTTCTTCTGCGTTGTGACAACCGGCGGTATTGGGCAGGATGGTATAGCGGTCGGGGCTGATCACGTCCAGCAGGTTGGGCTCGCCAGGGTTCTGGCCGATATTGGTACGGCGTACGGCAACAGTGACAATTTCGGCACCGGAGGCCTCAATGGCCTGACGGGTTTCTTCCAGGTCACGGTATTTGCCAGTACCCACCAGCAGACGTGACTGATAGGTTTTGCCAGCCAGCACAAACGGCCGGTCTACGGGAAGCTGTGTCATATATGGATGTCCTTGGTGGGTTGGTATGCACTTGGCGGTATCTGCTTTGAACTGTTGGTGCCTCATGGAGATTCGCCATGCCGCCGGCTGCGGACAGAGGCGCAGCGGCAGGCAAGAGCCGTCTTTGCTGCCGTTGCTTCAGCCGCCGCCGATCGCATGCACAACCTCAACCCGGTCACCGGCCTGCAGGCGGGTATTGGCGTGCTCACTGCGCACCACGATGTCATGGTTCAGCTCGACGGCAACGCGCCGGTTATGCAGCTCCAGTTGTTGCAGTAATTCAGCCACCGTACTGTTTTCGGCAAGATCCAGTGGTTCGCCGTTCAATACAATCCGCATTTGCATCTTGTTCCTTAAATCAGGGTTGTCGCCTGTCTTTGCGTCCCAGGGCCATCAGCAACAGCGTCAGCCAGCCGGCCATCAGCAGCAAGCCGCCCAAAGGCGTGACCAGTCCCGGGCGCAGCGGGGTAAACACCATTGCATAAAGACTGCCGGAAAAAGCGATGACGCCGCCAATAAAAAACAAACTGGCCAGCCGGCGCCATCGGCTCGCCGGCAACCGGGCCACTGCCAGCAGAGCCAGCGCGTGCCACATCTGGTATTGCACGGCGGTTTGTACTGCCTGCAGACTGTCGGGCGCCAGCACCCCGCGCAAACCATGGGCGGCAAAAGCGCCCATGGCAACCGCCAGCAAACCAAACAGCGCTGCCCAGCACAGGGCAAGATTAAGCGGGAAGCTTTTAGTCTCAGTCACTGAAGCGCCCAAAACGGTCCAGCAGGGCTTCACCACTGATCGGTTTGCTGTACAGATAGCCCTGGCCCTCGTCGCAGCCCAGTGCCATCAGCATTTTTTCCGTTTCCGCGGTTTCCACACCTTCTGCCAGCACCTTCAGTTGCAGGCTGTGGCTCAGCTGCACAACCGTACGGACAATGGTGGCATCATCATTGCTGCTTTGCATTTCCTGCACAAAACCGCGGTCTATCTTGATCTTGTCCAGGGGCAGACGCTTCAAGTAGGCCAGGGAAGAATGGCCGGTACCGAAGTCGTCAATGGCAATCGTCACTCCCAGCTTGCGCAGGGCCAG
Organism: uncultured Thiopseudomonas sp.; assembly: GCA_964394445.1. Lineage (GTDB taxonomy): Bacteria > Pseudomonadota > Gammaproteobacteria > Pseudomonadales > Pseudomonadaceae > Thiopseudomonas. The sequence goes on along the minus strand of CAYMXO010000003.1, from coordinate 89,195 downwards.
CAGTTGCTTGCGGGCGGTTTCCACATCCTGCATCAGGCTGGTTTCGGTCACCTCCAGCTCCAGACAATCAGGCGGAATCTGATAAGCCGCCATGATCCGCTCGATCGAGTTTTCCAGCCCATCGTGGTGCAGCTGGACCGCAGACAGGTTGACAGCGATACGGAAGTCCTGCCAGCCGACATCCAGCCAGTCACGCAGTTGTTCGCACGCCTGCTCCAGCACCCATTCACCTATCTTGACGATGGCACCGTTCTGTTCTGCCAGCGGAATGAAGATATCCGGAGAAATCATTTCGCCATTCTTGCGCTGCCAGCGCAGCAGCGCTTCGGCACCTACCACCTTGCCGGTAGCAAATTCAATTTGCGGCTGATACAGCAGGAACAGCTCGCGGCGGGCCAGCGCGTTCTCCAGGTCCAGCTCCATCTGACGCCGGTCACGCAGCTGCTGGTCGATACTGGCGATATAGAACTGGTAACGGTTGCGGCCACCCATTTTCGACAGGCGCATGGTCTGTTCGGCCTTCTGCAGCAACAGCTCGCTGGTTTGGGCATCACCGGGAAACAGGGTTATGCCTATGGTGGCATTGAGCCGGATGACCACATCTTCCTGGCCTTCCTGTGGCACCCGGAACGGCTGATGCAACAGGAACAACACTTTTTGCGCCAGTACCGCCGCCTGATAAGAGTTGTCCAGACCGGAGTGGATCAGAATGAACTGGTCGCCACCCAGCCGGGCAAAACTGTCCAGCTCGGCCGACAGCTGACTACCGACACGCTGGGCAAACGAGCGCAGAATCCAGTCGCCCAGCTGGAAGCTGTAGCGCTCGTTGATCGATTTGAATCCGTCCAGGCCGATGCACATGACGGCAACCGCCTTGTCACTCTGGCGGGCCCGGGTCAGGATGCCGTCCAGCTTGCCTTGCAGGCCCAGGCGGTTGGGCAGGCCGGTAAGGAAGTCGACATGCGACATGTGCAGCAGGTTTTCTTCGGCTTCCTGATGCAACTGGTTGATGTGCTCGATGGCCCGCAGCAGCTGGTTGACCCGTTCCACCCATTGTCCCAGCTCGTTGTTGCGGTGGCCGCTGGCGATGTTCAGCTGGTGCCGTCCGGGCCGTTCCGGATCAATATAGGTCATTTCTTCCAGCATGCCGGAGAGCGGGCGCGTCAACTGCTTGCGCAAGACCAGGGACAGGCTGACAAGCAAAATTGCCACTCCCAGCAGCCCGGTCAGCGCAATGATCCCGGACTCGCGCAAAAAACGCTCGGCATAACCGGCAGTATCCAGGCTGATTTCCAGGCGCCCCAGATACTGCCCACCGCTGGCAGTTTCAAGCTCGAGGAAAAAATGCTGCTCGGCGGTAAACAACCGGTCAGTCAAATAACGCAGCGCAGAGTACTGCAGGGGGCGCAGCTGCTCGGCCAGTGGCAGCTCGTCGGGGCGGCCCAGTCTGGCGAAGCGCAAGGATGGATGCTGCAACAGGCCGCTGACCGCCTGCCCGGCCGTGACAACACTGTTGTCCTGCAATGCCTGTCTGGCAGCACCGGAAAAGATGGCCAGCAATTGCTGACCTTCATCATGAATTTGTTCTTTGGTTACAGAAACGCAGCGTGCTATCTGCACCAAACTCATGGCAACACTTACCGCCAGTGCCACCAGCAGGATCCAGCGCAGCAGCATACCGGACAGACGGGTAGGCGCAGGGGCTAAAGCGGTTTGATTGGCAGTCATGCGTGGCCCTGAATTGCAGGTAACGGCAAGAATATACAATGTCCCGGGACCCGTGCATGCGGCAGACACCAGGTCTGCCGCATGTGCCGGACCCGCCCGTACGGTGTCCGGCCCGGGAGCGGACTATCAGCCGGCAAAGTTGGCGGCAACAAAGTCCCAGTTGACCAGGTTCCAGAATGCCTCGACATACTTCGGACGGGCATTGCGGTAGTCGATGTAGTAAGCGTGCTCCCATACGTCACAGGTCAGCAGCGCCTTGTCTTCGGTGGTCAGCGGGCAGCCGGCACCAATGGTGCTGCTCAGGGCAACAGTGCCGTCCGGCTTTTTCACCAGCCAGGCCCAGCCGGAACCAAAGGTACCGATGGCAGTCTTGGTGAACTCTTCCTTGAACTTTTCGAAAGAGCCAAAAGCTGCATTGATGGCATCAGCCAGGGCGCCAGTAGGCTCGCCGCCGCCGTTAGGGCTCAGGCAGTTCCAGTAAAAAGTGTGGTTCCAGACCTGGGCCGCATTGTTGAATACGCCACCAGCGGAGGTCTTGATGATGTCTTCCAGGCTTTTGCCTTCAAATTCGGTGCCAGGCACCAGGTTGTTCAGGTTGACGACATAGGCGTTGTGGTGCTTGCCGTGGTGATAATCCAGTGTTTCTGCGGAAATGTGTGGCTCAAGGGCGTTCTGCGCGTAAGGCAGTGCGGGCAATTCAAAGGCCATGGTTATTCTCCTTTTGCATCATGCAGACTAATAAGGGTGAACTTTTCAGGCGTATATTTACCTGTTTTTGTGTGGAAACACCAGGCTAGCGGCATTCCCCTGACTGACAAATACTAACACAAAGCGGAGTGCTTGCCATGCTTGCAGCCCTCTGTGCAATGGTGCAGGTCAACTTTAGGTTATTTTCGGCCAAAAACAGGCGGTAACACTTACTTTTCTTCCATCCACAAAAAACCCGGCGCAGATCCGGCCGGGTTTCTTTAACACCATGACCAGCCTTACAGACCAGACATGACCTTGATGGCATTTACCAGCTCTTCATCAGAACAGTCACCACAGGTACCCATGGGTGGCATGGCGCCCTTGCCGCCAATCGCTACAGCCAGCAGACCATCCATGCCGCCAACCAGCTCGGCACGAGCTGCCCAGGCTTCCTTGTCACCAGTTTTTGGTGCATCCAGCAGGCCGGTACCGTGGCACACACCACAACTCCTGGCAACAATGTCATCACCACTGCGACCGGCAGCAGCCGGAGCAGCTGCCGATTCGCTTGCAGCACCCGCCGCATCTGCGACATCCGCAGCTGCGGCAACAGCCGCCGCACACTCCTGGCCCTCGATGCACACGTCGCCAACCGGCTTGAGACGTGCAGCAACGCTATCATCAGCCACTGCCTGGGTAGCAGCGCCGGCCAGTACAAACAATGCAGTCGCCTGCGCGACCAGAATTTTCTTGATCAGGTTCACGGGGTACCCTCTTTACTTTATGTTGAAAGTTGCGGCCGGCCTGGCGGCCATCCCGACTCTGGACTGCAACCGGGGCCAAAACTGCCTGCATGCCAGCCCGGTCATGCAAATTGCCGCATAGTATAACCAGTCGGGCAGCGATGTGAAACAACAGGCGACCAGCAGTCACAGCGCAAAAGCCTGGCCTGGTACAGCCGGGCGCAGGCGAAAACCACTTTCCGGCTGTCAGCAACGATAATGACGCGACACCCGCCTGACACCGGTCAGCAAGGTGTAGGCAATGGTATCGGCGTGGGCAGCCACTTGCCCGACCGGCAGCTTGCTGCCCCACAACTCCACTTTGCTGCCCACCCCGGCCTGCGGCAATTGGCTCAGGTTTACCGTAAGCATGTCCATCGATACCCGCCCCGCCAGTGTTGCCGGCTGGTCATCAACCAGTACCGGCGTGCCATCGGCCGCATGCCGCGGATAACCGTCGGCATAGCCCATCGCCACGACGCCAATGCGGGTCGGTGCCGAAGTAACAAAGCGTGCGCCGTAGCCGACCGGCTCGCCTGCCGGCAACTCGCGCACTGCGATAATCTTCGATTCCAGGGTCATCACCGGTCTTAACTGCCGGCCCGGCCGGTGTCCCGCCGCCAGCGGGTTGCTGCCATACAGCATGATGCCGGGCCGGTTCCAGTCACTGTCCAGTTCCGGCCAGCCAAGAATGGCCGCCGAGTTACCCAGGCTACGCAGTCCTTCAAGCCCGCGGGTGGCCAGATCAAATTGCCGGAATTGCTCCTGCGTGGCAGCACTGTCCGGCTCGTCGGCCCGGGCCAGGTGGCTCATCATGACGATGTCGGCAACGTTGCTACTGGCGCGCAGGCGCTGCCAGGCAGCCGCATAGTCGTGAGGGAAAAAGCCCACCCGGTGCATGCCCGAATCCAGCTTCAGCCAGCAGGTCAGCGGTTTGGGCAACACCGCCTGCTCCAGCAACTCCAGCTGCCACTGCGCATGCACCACCAGCCACAGGTCCTGGTCGGCACAGACAGCCAGCTCATCCGGATGGAAAATACCTTCCAGCAGCAAAATCGGCAGCTGGATACCAGCCTGACGCAGCTCCAGCGCTTCCCCGATGCAGGCAACGGCAAAACCGTCGGCATCATCGGCCAGCGCCCGGGCACAACGGACTGCGCCATGGCCATAGGCATCGGCCTTGACCACGGCCAGGGCTCCGCCACGGCTCAGTGACCTGGCCAGACGGTAGTTGTGCAACAAAGCAGACAGATCGATTACAGCCTGTGCCGGACGCATGGCATACCTCGGGGCAAGCGGACTAGAAACGGCCAGCGTAACGAAAGATGTCCAGTCCTTCGCTGCTGATTTTGGGTGTTTTACCGGCCAGCTGGTCGGCCAGATACTGTGCTGCTCCGCAGGCCATGGTCCAGCCCAGCGTGGTGTGGCCAATGTTCAGCGACAGGTTGGCGTAGGCCGTACCCCCCAGCACCGGGACACTGTCCGGCATGGCATGGCGCAACCCGGCCCAGAACGCTGCCCTTGAACTGTCGCCCGCCTGCGGAAACAGGGAGTTGACGACCATCTCCAGGGTTTCCCGGCGCCGGGGGTTCAGACCCAGATCGTTGCCGGCAAGTTCCGCCATGCCGCCAACACGCACCCGCCCGCCAAGGCGGGTCAGCGCCACCTTCCAGGTTTCATCAAGCACGGTCGAGGCCGGTGCGGCCGATACGTTGCGGATGCCGTAAGTCAGCGAGTAACCCTTGAGCGGATACAGCGGCACATCCAGACCCAGCCCGTTCAGCAGCCTGCGCGAGCTGGTTCCAAGCGCCAGCACGTAATGGTCGGCCCGCTCAAGCGCGCCGTCCACCTTGACGCCCAACAAACGGTCACCCGCCCCCGACAGCTCCCCTACCGTACTGTTGAAACGAAACTCGACACCGGCCGTCTGTGCCAGCTCGGCCAGGCGGCAGGTAAACAGGTAGCAGTCGCCGGTCTGGTCATTGGGCAGGTGCAGGGCTCCGGTCAGCTGGTGGCGTACAGCGTGCAACGCCGGCTCGACTTCGTGGATTTCCTCCGGTTTCAGCAACCGGTGCGGCACACCACTTTCTGCCAGCAGACGCATGTCCTCTGCTGCCGCATCCAGCTGCTGCTGGCTGCGAAAAACCTGTGTGGTACCCAGCTGCCGGTCGTCGTACCCGATGCCTGTGACATGCCGCAGCTCGTCCAGGCAATCCCGGCTGTACTCGGCCAGACGCAACATGCGCTCCTTGTTGACGGCATAGCGCGCAGCGGTGCAGTTGCGCAGGGCCAGCCACAACCACTGGTATTGACGCCAGTCAGGGGTCAGGCGGATGGCCAGCGGCGCATGCCTCTGCATGAGCCAGCGCATGGCCCTGAGCGGGATCCCCGGTGCCGCCCAGGGCGTTGCGTAACCCGGCGAGATCTGCCCGGCGTTGGCAAAGCTGGTTTCCAGGCCGACACCGGGCTGGCGATCCACTACCGTCACCGAAAAGCCTTGTTGCCGCAGATAGTAAGCGGTTGTAACGCCGGTCACTCCGGCACCCAGCACCAGAACTTTCATTGTGTTTCCTGCAATCCTCACATGACCGGACAGACCCGCAAAGCGGCCAGTTTAGCCTGAAAGCACTAGCACCTGCAGCTTGCGCACCGGCACAACACGCGATTGGGCACAGGCCGGCACTCATGTGATCGTAGCAAGCGACACCACCGCTGACGACAGACACACTCTGCGGCCGGGGCTGACGGCAACAAACATACAACCTGTCAGCAACAAAAAAGCCCGCTCAAGAGGCGGGCTTTTTCTGGAGGGCCGATCAATTACTTGATTTTGCCTTCCTTGTAGATCACGTGCTTGCGGATAACCGGATCAAATTTTTTGATCTCCAGCTTTTCCGGAGTAGTACGCTTGTTCTTGTCGGTGGTATAGAAGTGACCTGTACCAGCGCTAGAAACCAGACGAATCAAATCACGCATGAGACTGCTCCTTAGAACTTGACGCCGCGAGCGCGCAGCTCGGACAGAACGGTGTCGATGCCACGCTTGTCGATTACGCGCATACCCTTGGCAGATACACGCAGACGTACGAAACGCTTCTCGGACTCAACCCAGAAACGATGGTACTGCAAGTTTGGCAGGAAACGGCGACGGGTTTTGTTGTTGGCGTGGGAAACGTTGTTCCCGGTAACCGGACCCTTACCGGTTACTTGACAAACTTTTGACATGCCTCAGCCCTCTAGAACCACATGCCCAACCCGGCATGGGTTGGCTGTTGAAAACGTATTACCTTGTAAGTCATTGAAAATACTTTGCTTTCAATAAGACTCGCAACTCTGCAAACCCGACGAAAAGCTGGCCTTGTGACTTGCAGGTACACAAGCCCGCAGACCGGGTCTGGAACGAAGTCGCACTTTATAACAAAATCCGCCCGCAACAGCAAGCGCTGCAACAAAATTTAACGCCTACATCCAGCCATACTCAACCATGGACAGCGGCTCGCCATCGCCCACGATGAAATGATCAAGGATGCGCACGTCAATCAATGCCAGCGCTTCTTTCAGCCGCTCGGTCAGCAGCCGGTCGGCCTGGCTAGGCTCGGCAATGCCTGATGGATGATTGTGACTCAGGATCAACGCTGCCGCATTGTGCGCCAGCGCACGCTTGACCACCTGCCTTGGATACACACTGGCGCCGTCGATGGTGCCATAAAACAGCGGCTCAAAAGCCAGCACCCGGTGCTTGGTATCGAGAAACAGGCAGGCAAACACTTCGTGTGGTTCGTGGCGCAGTCGCGCCTTGAGAAAGTCGCGCACGGCTTGCGGGCTTTCCAGTGCCGACTCGCGTTTGATGGTTGCTTCCAGGTGGCGCCGGCCCATTTCCAGCACCGCCTGCAACTGGGCAAACTTGGCCGGGCCCAGCCCCACATGCGAAGTAAACTCGTCCTGATCGGCCTCGAGCAACTGCCGCAAACCGCCAAATTCACTCAACAGCCGGCGCGCCAGCTCCACCGCACTGCAGCCACGCACCCCCGTACGCAAAAAAATCGCCAACAACTCGGCATCCGACAATACGGCTGCCCCCGACTGCAGCAGCTTTTCACGCGGACGCTCCTGCTCCGGCCACAAACGTATGCTCATCTGTACATCTCCTTATGTACCCGGGCAACCACGCCCTTCCCTGGTTACGCCACCAGCCACACCCTGTTGCTGTGCCGGCAGGTTCCTTGTGTTATCTTAGTGCCGTTTTTTTATTTTGCCATCCATATCTTTTCATACGGGACATTTCACATGCAGCGCCTGGCCAGCAAACGCATCATTCTGGGCATTGGCGGCGGTATTGCCGCCTACAAGGCAGCCGAACTGGTACGCCGCCTCAAGGATCATGGTGCCGATGTCCGTGTGGTCATGACCCGCAGCGCGCAGGAGTTCATCACTCCGCTGACCCTGCAGGCGCTCTCCGGTCACCCGGTGCACCTGGATCTGCTGGATCCGGCCGCCGAAGCAGCCATGGGACATATCGAGCTGGCACGCTGGGCCGACCTGGTGCTGGTGGCGCCGGCCACCGCCGAAATCATGGCCCGTCTGGCCCAGGGCAATGCCAACGACCTGCTCACCACACTGGTGCTGGCCACCGACGCCCCGGTCGCCCTGGCGCCGGCAATGAATCAGGCCATGTGGCGCGATGCTGCGACCCGGGACAACGCCCGCATCCTGCAGCAGCGCGGCATCAGGCTGTTTGGCCCCGGCGCCGGCAGCCAGGCCTGCGGCGACGTCGGCCCCGGCCGCATGCTCGAGCCGGATCAACTGGCACTGGATGCCGCCGAGTGCTTTGAGCGCCAGCTGCTGACCGGCCTGCATGTAGTGGTGACTGCAGGTCCGACCCGCGAAGCCATTGATCCGGTACGCTACATTACCAACCACAGCTCCGGCAAGATGGGCTTTGCCGTGGCCAGCGCAGCGGCCGAAGCCGGCGCCCGTGTCACCCTGGTCAGCGGCCCGGTACAACTGACAACTCCGCAACGGGTCGATCGCATCAATGTCACCAGCGCGCGTGAAATGCTGTTGGCCTGCGAGTCGGCCATGCCCTGCGACATCCTGATTGCCACGGCTGCGGTTGCCGACTTCCGCCCGGAAATTCCCGCCGAGCACAAGCTGAAGAAAACTCCCGGCAGTGATGACGGCATGCTGTTGCAGCTGGTACGCAACCCCGACATTCTGGCCTCACTGGCACAGCGCAACGACCGGCCGTTCAGCGTCGGCTTTGCCGCGGAAACACAAAACCTGCTCGACTATGCGGCTGGCAAGCTGCGCGACAAGAACCTCGACCTGATCGTAGCCAATGATGTCTCCAATTCCAGCATCGGCTTCGACAGCGAGGAAAACGCCATTACCGTGATTGACCGCAAGCACCGGCAGACCCATTTTGCCCAGACCAGCAAAAGTAAAATCGCCATCCAGCTGATCGAGCTGATCCACCAATATCTGCACAGGGGCGCAACCTGAGATGCACGCCATTCAAGCCAGAATTCTTGATCCCCGCCTGGGCAGCGAGTTTCCGCTGCCCGCATACGCCACCCCGGGCTCTGCCGGCCTTGACCTGCGTGCCATGCTGACCGGTGCAACCACTCTGCAGCCGGGCGAAACCCTGTTGATCCCGACCGGCCTGGCCATTCACATTGCCGACCCCGGACTGGCTGCGGTGATCCTGCCCCGTTCGGGCCTTGGCCACAAACACGGCATTGTGCTGGGCAACCTGGTCGGTCTGATCGACTCCGACTACCAGGGCGAACTGATGGTATCCTGCTGGAACCGCGGTACCGACAGCTTTACCATCGAGCCTGGCGAACGTCTGGCCCAGCTGGTACTGGTGCCTGTCGTGCAGGCGCAGCTGCAACTGGTTGACGAATTTGCTGCCAGCCAGCGCGGTAGCGGCGGCTTTGGACATACCGGCCAACAATAAAACCGGCAGGATAGCCGGCATGGAGGTTTCATGAAGCGCAAGAAGACAGGCGCAAGCCAGACAACCGAAGCCAAACCGCAACACAAAAAACACCAGGGATCACCACTGGCCAGCACGTTCCTGCCAATTCTGCTTGGACTGGCCATCGCGGCCGCTGTGTTGCTGCAACTGAACCAGTCCATTACCGCGCAACAAACCAGTGAGCAGGCCAGTCAGCTGGCCACTGCCTATAACCAGCAGCTCGACTTGCTGCTCGGCATGGCAGATGCCAACGCCAAAACCCTGCCGGCCAGCACGCCCCTGGTAAACGCCATCCTGCGCCAGGATGACGAGGCCATCGTTCGGCTGGAGCGCGAGTGGGCTCAGGCTCCCTACCTGTCCGAAGTGGTCATCATGCAGCCCGGCAGCCAGCGAGCGGATAAATCCCTTAGCTTCTCCGCCCTTGACCACCTGGGTCTGGCGGCGACCAGCCAGCAATCCGCCCTGGAGTATGTGACCAGCGGCGACAAGCAGCTGTTTTATCAGGCCAGCCCCATCCTGCACCCGCAGCAGACACGGATCATCGGCACCCTGCTGCTGATCTACGATGCACGATCAATGCTGGAGCGGCTGGCAGAAGCCAGCGCTGATGCCGGCTGGCAAGTCAGCCTGCACCAGCAGTTGCCGCAAGCGCCTGTGATCGAGCTCTACCGTACGGGTCCCAGCTTGCAGGACCCTGCCACACAAAGCTTTGCTACACAGCATCCCTACTGGACACTGGCGGTTGCTGTTGATCGCCCGTCCCTGTTGCAAAGTCCCTGGCTGTCCCACTACCTGGCACTACTGCTGGTTCTGCTGTTCACGGCCCTGGCTGCACTGCTGGTTTTGCGCGGCAAACTGCGCCAGCAACTGACCGCCAACATTGCCGCAGCACGCAATGCCCTCGGCGACAACCAGCCACAACTGCTCGAAGAGCTGGCCGGTACCGCATTGCAGCCACTGGCCGAACCCTTGCGTAAACTGCTGCGCAGATCCAACGGAAACGGCAGCCCCGCCCCTGCTGACAGCCACGCCGGCACTGCAGCAGAAAAAGCGGTCGAGCAACAGGCTCCACAACCGGAAAAAGCACCGCAGTCACCCGTGCCCACCCCTGCAGGCACAATAGAAAGCACACCTGCGGAATCTTTTCTTGACGATGTGCTGGACGATGTACTGGACATCGACATTCTCGACATGGAGCTTGATGAAAGCATCCTGCAGAGCGAACAAGTCCATGCACCTGCGGCCAGCCAGCCCCGGATTGATGCAGGCATATTCCGCGCTTACGACATCCGCGGCATTGTTGGCACAAACCTGGATGCCGAAACCGCCTACTGGATTGGCCGCGCCGTCGGCAGCGAGAGCATTGCCCGTGGCGAAGCCCGCATCGTAGTCGGGCGCGACGGACGCCTGTCCGGCCAACAGCTGGCTGCAGGACTGATCCGCGGTCTGACCGAAACCGGCTGTACCGTGCTGGATCTGGGCATGGTGCCAACTCCACTGGTCTATTTTGGCACCCACCAGCTGGACGCCAGCTCGGGGGTCATGGTGACCGGCAGTCATAACCCGCCCGACTACAACGGCTTCAAGGTTGTCATTGCTGGTGAAACCCTGGCCAGTGAACGCATTACCGCGCTGTACCAGCGTATTGTCAAACAGGACATACTGCAGGGCGAAGGCGCCGTGCAGCAGGTCAACCTGCTTGACCAGTATGTTGATTACATCAGCGATGATGTCGCCATCGGCAATCCGCTGAAGGTGGTAGTGGATTGCGGCAACGGTGTGGCCGGTGTGGTCGCCCCGCGCTTGCTGGAAGAGCTGGGCTGCATTGTTAGCCCCCTGTATTGCGAGGTCGACGGCAACTTCCCCAACCACCACCCCGATCCCGGCAAGCCGGAAAATCTGCAGGACCTGATCCGCAAAGTGCAGGAGGATGGTGCCGACCTTGGCCTGGCCTTTGACGGCGATGGCGACCGCCTTGGTGTGGTGACCAACAAGGGCGAAATTATCTATCCGGACCGGCTGATGATGCTGCTGGCCAAGGATGTGGTATCACGCAATCCGGGTTGCGACATCGTTTATGACGTCAAGTGCACCCGCCGCCTGGCTGCGCTGATCAGCCGCTGCGGCGGCCGCCCGGTCATGTGGAAAACCGGGCACTCGCTGATGAAGGCCAAGCTGCGCGAGACCGGCGCGCTGCTGGCGGGCGAAATGAGCGGGCATATCTTCTTCAAGGAACGCTGGTTCGGCTTTGACGACGGCATCTATGCCGCTGCCCGCCTGCTGGAAATCCTCAGCATGGAAGTTGACAGCGCAGACCTGGTGTTTGCCCGTTATCCAGTCTGCCCGTCCACTCCCGAGCTCACCATCGAAGTCACCGAGGACAGCAAATTTGCCATCATTGAAGCGCTGCAAAGCTCAGCCGACTGGAACGGCGGCAGCCTCACCACCCTGGACGGTATCCGCGTAGACTATCCGAAAGGCTGGGGGCTGATCCGCGCTTCCAACACCACACCGATGCTGGTGCTGCGCTTCGAGGGTGATAGCGAAGAAGACCTGCAACAGATCCAGAACCTGTTCCGCGACCGGCTGCTGGCGGTCGCTCCCGATATTCACTGGCCTTTTTGATACCGGAGCCATCCATGACCCTGAACCGTGCCGATGCTGCCCACGTGGCAGAAGTTTTGTCTGAAGCCCTGCCCTATATCCGCCGTTTTGTCGGCCAGACACTGGTCATCAAGTACGGCGGCCACGCGATGGAAAGCGAAGAGCTGAAAAACGGCTTTGCGCGTGACATCGTGCTGATGAAAGCGGTTGGCATCAACCCGGTGGTCGTGCACGGCGGTGGCCCGCAAATTGGCGAGCTGCTCAAGCGCCTGAGCATTGAAAGCCGTTTTGTCGACGGCATGCGCGTCACCGACGGCCAGACCATGGACGTGGTGGAAATGGTGCTGGGGGGCCAGGTCAACAAAAGCATTGTCAGCCTGATCAACAGCCATGGCGGCAGCGCCATCGGCCTGACCGGCAAGGATGCGCGCCTGATCCGTGCCCGCAAACTGCAGGTTACACGCCAGACTCCGGAAATGACCAAGCCGGAAATCATCGACATCGGCCAGGTAGGCGAAGTGGCCAGCATCAACAAGGAGTTGCTGGACATGCTGGTGCAGGGTGACTTCATTCCGGTGATCGCACCGATCGGCGTGGGTGCCGATGGCGAGTCCTACAACATCAACGCCGACCTGGTCGCCGGCAAGGTAGCCGAGGCGCTGAATGCGGAAAAGCTGATGCTGCTGACCGACATTGAGGGGCTGATGGACAAGCAAGGCAACGTGCTGACCGGGCTATCCACCGAACAGGTAGACGAGCTGATTGCCGATGGCACCATCTACGGCGGCATGCTACCGAAAATCCGCTGCGCACTGGATGCGGTACAGGCTGGCGTGCGCAGCGCCCACATCATCGACGGACGCGTGCCCAATGCCGTGCTGCTGGAAATCTTTACCGACACCGGTGTCGGTACGCTGATTACCAACAATTAAGCGCCCCGGTTCCGGTCTAAGGCATAAGCTGCTATAGCGGCCAGCCTCCGGGATTTTTGCCCGTTGCATTACGGGCAGTTCCGGACACCCCCAGCCTGGTTCGCGGCTAAAGCCACTCCCACAAAAGCCTGTACCCGGTACGGGGCGGAGCATGCCTGTCGGTGAAAGCCGGCATGTCGCTCTAGCCGACCGCCTGATCCTGCATGGCGTTGTATTCGTCGGTAAAGAAGAATTTCTCCTCACCAAAAGCCGGTACCAGATCGTCAAACCAGGTGGCTGCAGGGTCGTACTTGGCAAAGAAGATTCGCTGGATCCAGTCAGGGTTGCGGCCCTGGATAAAGCGCAATACAAACACCTTTTCGCCGTTAAGCTCGGTGATGCCCTGAATTTCGACCTTGCCGGGACCGGCACTCATGGACGGGCCACGTGCCGTACGCGCCAGACCGGACACCCGCTGAATCGCTTCACGATAAATCTGGTAAGTGCGCTCCAGCGGCACTTCAAAGTAGCGTTTGGCACCGGTGTCGCGTTCAACAAACATGTAGTAGGGCACAATGCCCAGGCCAACCTGATTGCGCCACATGCGGGCCCAGACATCCGGTTCATCATTGATATGCCGCACCACAGGCGCTTGCGCACGGATAATGGCACCGGTTGCCTGGATACGGCGGATCGCCTCGCGCACAATCGGCGTTTCCATTTCACGCCAGTGGTTGAAGTGCGCCATGATCGCCACATGCTTGCCCCCCCTGACCAGACGGGCCAACAGAGCCAGCAGCTCGTCGGCATCCGGGTCGGTAACGTAACGCTGCGGCCAGAAGGTCAGCGACTTGGTACCAATACGGATGGTCTGGACATGATTCAGCTCGGGGCGCATCAAGCCATCCAGGTAGCCCTTGAGGTGACTGGTTTTCATGACCATCGGATCACCACCGGTAATCAGCAGGTCGCTGACTTCCTTGTGCGCAGCCAGGTAGCGGTGCAGCGTATCCGCCTCGTTGCTGGCAAAGCGTAATTCCTTATCGCCGATAAACTGCGCCCAGCGGAAGCAGAAGGTGCAGTAGCTGTGACACACCTGCCCCTGGCTCGGGAAGAAAAGCACGGTTTCACGGTATTTGTGCTGCATGCCGGGCAAAGGCTCGCCATCCAGTACAGGAACGTTCATTTCCTGCTGGCCGGCCGGATGCGGGTTGAGTTTTTCGCGAATTTCGTTGGCAATGAGCTGGATTTCGCTACGTTCGGCATCGCGGCGCAGGGCTTCGGCCATCCGCTCATAGTCTTCCGGCTCCAGCATGCCGCGCTGGGGGAAGGTGAGCTGAAAGATCGGATCGGCGGGTATGTTGTTCCAGTCAATCAGCTCGTCAATCACGTACTGGTTGACCCTAAATGGCAACACATTGGCCACCACGCGCATTTCAAAGCGCTGTTCGGCGGTCAGTTTCTGCAGCGGCTCGATCCTGTCCAGCTGCCGTTCGGTATAAACCGTAAATTTGGTGTTATGCGTAAAGGCCTCATCCGAGGCTCTTGTTTTTATCAACTGAGTCATGGGTACTCTCCATATCCATGGCAAGCGCAGACGCCAACCGGCGACACAACAATGCTTGCCCGACTGGGTATCCCCCGCAGGGAAAGACAATTACCAAAGGTAATCAAAAGCGGCCAGGACAGCAGGGCTGCCAATGCGGCCAAACACATGGGAAACCGCGTTCCCACAAAGCCCGGAATTGCCTCCGGCCAAAAAACGCCTTTTTAAAAAAGGACAGGCAGGTTACTGCAATTTTTATGCAGACTCAATTTTTTCCATGATTTTTTAATGACTATCGGGTCTTCAACAGGTAGTCGACACGCTTTTTATCCAGGGCAAACTCTCTCGAAACATCCAGCTTAAGCTGCTGATAACGCTCAATTTCCTGCAAATAGCCACGTTCCCTCTGCTCCAGCAGGACTATCTTTTCCAACAACTCGCCGGGTATTTTTCGCCCGGCACGCTCATGGTTGGCAGCCTCCTTCAGCAGCAGCGACTTGTCTTCCTGAATATCGGCCATATTGCGCCGCACCAGTGCAATGAAACCGTCAATTTCACTCTGCTTGCGTTCTTCGGCACGATCCACATCGGAGACCTTGCTATACAGCCGCAGCAGCTGGTGGTCAATTTCGGCCTGCTGCCTTTCTTCCTGCAGCAAGCGGTGCTCCTCGGGCGTCAATGCCCTGGGCACCACGCGTACGACACGCCCATGTTCGTTGATGACTTCGTAGCCGTTGCCAATCACATTGGAGGGCACACCCTGCCGGGAAATCACGGTGACACCGTTGGTATCCACATAGCGGTAATATTCGACCGCCTGTGCCGTGCTGCAGCCCAGCAGAACCAGTGCAGCCAGCCAGCCACGCATCATGCTCATGTCTTGTTCCTTGTATCCGTTCCGGATCAGGCAATGCCGTAGGTGTCGCGATAGCGCTGCACTGCAGGCAGGTGGGCCTTGAGCTGCGCATCCTCTGCCAGATACTGCATGATCTGCTGCAAGGAAACAATGCTGATCACCGGCATGCTGAAATCGCGCTCGACTTCCTGGATTGCCGACAATTCACCCTGCCCGCGCTCCTGTCGGTCCAGCGCAATCAGCACGCCACTGGCCTGCGCACCTTCACGATGGATAATCTGCATCACCTCGCGGATGGCGGTACCGGCAGTAATCACGTCATCGACGATCATCACCCGACCCTGCAACGGAGCGCCGACCAGCACACCCCCTTCGCCGTGATCCTTCGCCTCCTTGCGGTTGAAACACCAGGGACGGTCCTGCCCGTGCTCGCCGGCCAGCGCCAGCGCCACACTGGTTGCCAGCGGAATGCCCTTGTAAGCCGGCCCGAAAAGCACGTCATATGCCACGCCGCTGTTCAGCAGTGCCCTGGCGTAGAACTGACCCAGTTTGCCCAGGGCCAGGCCGGTGTTGAACAGGCCGGCATTGAAAAAATAAGGGCTGACACGGCCCGACTTGAGCTGGAACTCACCAAAACGCAGCACGCCGCGCTCGATTGCAAAACGGATGAATTCCTCTTGATAATTTTGCATAACGGACCTTGCCAAAACCTGGATGAAAATATTTTTGCCCGTGCATGCCGGATTCAGCCCCGGCCCGCCGGGCATGCCGACTGGCAGCACATTCTACTTTGTCCGGCAATGAAGCGCACCGCCTGTGCCCGCAAGTATTATGTACATAGCCCCGGCCCTCTTTCTTTTAGCCAATTCCATAAGGCTTAGGTATCATACACGCAGTTTTTCTCCAGAGGCCAACCATGCGCATCATCAGTATCAATGTTAATGGATTACATAACGCGGTTGCCTGCGGTTTGCAGGACTGGCTTCAGCAGCAGGACGCCGATGTCATCTGCCTGCAAGACACACGCATTGATGCTGCAGACATTGAGGATCCCGCGCTGCAAGTGCCCGGCTATCAGGCTTTTGCCAGCTCCGGCGAACAACCGGAACAGGGTGGCGTGGCACTTTACACCCGGGTTCAGCCACGGGCGGTCATCACCACACTGGGTTTCGAGTCCGTCGACCGTCACGGCCGCTATATTCAGGCCGACTTTGACAAAATCAGTATTGGCAGCCTGCTGTTTCCCCGGGGCGACGGGAACGACCAGCAGCTCAATGAAAAATTCAAGTTCATGGAAGATCTTGGCCGTTACCTGGACAAACAGCGCCGCAAGCGCCGCGACTACATATATTGCACCTCAGCCTTCATTGCCCATCAGAAGTTTGACGTCAAACACTGGCGTGACTGCCAGCAAGTGCCGGGCTTTTTACCTGCCGAACGCGCATGGCTGGACGAGCTGATACACAACATGGGCTATATTGACGCCCTGCGTGAAGTCTGCCGCGAAGGCGAGCAGTTCAGCTGGTGGCCCGATAGCGAGCAGGCTGAAATGCTTAACCTGGGCTGGCGCTTTGATTACCAGCTGCTGACTCCCGGGCTGAAGCGCACTGTACGCAATGCCAGACTGTTCCGTCAGCCACGCTTCTCAGAACATGCGCCACTACAGATTGATTACGACTGGACGCTGAGTTTCTAGCGTGTGAAGCCCGCATAGGCCCAATTGTTCAAACGGGCCAGAACAGGCGACTGATTTACGCGTACAACAAGCGCTTTGACGACTAATCCTGCATCACGGGGGCATTCTCGCTCCTGCCTGCAACACAGCAGCGAAAATGCCGGGCGGCTATTGCTCCAGCGCCTGGCGCTGCAATGCAAACAGTTCAGTGATGCCTTTTTCCGCCAGCGCCAGCATGCTGTTGAACTGCTGCGCATCAAAAGGCACTCCTTCGGCCGTACCCTGCACCTCGATAAAGCCGCCAGCATCGGTCATCACTACATTAAGGTCGGTACCGGCTGTCGAGTCTTCCGGATAGTCAAGGTCCAGCACGGCCTCGTCCTGGTACATGCCGACCGAAACGGCAGCGATGCGCTGCTTGATCGGCAACGGCTTGCCCGCCGGCAACCAGCCACGCTGCAGCATCACCGCCAGAGCATCCTCCACCGCCACCATGGCACCGGTAATTGCTGCGGTACGGGTACCACCATCGGCCTGGATCACATCGCAATCCACCAGCAGGGTATAGTCGCCGAGTGCGGACAGGTCTACTGCCGCACGCAGTGAGCGGCCAATCAGTCGCTGGATCTCCAGAGTGCGGCCGCCCTGCTTGCCACTGGTTGCCTCGCGGCGGGTACGCTGACCCGTCGCACGGGGCAGCATGCCGTATTCGGCAGTCAGCCAGCCCTGGTTCTGCCCACGCAAAAAACGCGGCACGCCGCTTTCCACACTGACCGTACAAACTACTTTGGTCTGACCAAATTCAACCAATACCGAGCCTTCCGCGTGGCAAGTGTAGCCGCGGGTGATTTTCACTTCGCGCAGTTGATCGGGCATACGTCCGCTGGGACGGGTCATGGCGTGCTCCCCTGTAGTATAAAAATTTGCCACAGTATAAAGGATTAACGCCAGCCGGGCATTTTCGCTACACTGTGCCGCCTGCCAAAACATGATGACTGGAGCCCACATGACCCACAGCATGACCGCTTTTGCCCGCATGGAACACAACGGCCCGTACGGAACCCTGACCTGGGAAATCCGCTCGGTCAACCACCGCTATCTGGAGCCACACCTGCGGCTGCCGGAAAACCTGCGTGCACTGGAAGGGCAGCTACGCGACATGCTGCGCCGGGAACTGTCCCGCGGCAAGATCGAGTGCAGCCTGCAGCTAGCCGAAGCACACGCAGATACCCGCGGCAGTCTCAACCTGGAGCGTGCCCGCGAAGTAGTCACTGCCGCCGAACAGATTGCCGCCCTGATAAGTCAGCCCGCACCACTGGACCCAATACAAATTATGCTGCAACCTGGTGTACTCAGCCCACCGGAAGCCAATGGCGAACAATTGCAGACAGACGCCCTGCAGCTGTTCAACCGGACACTGGCGCAGCTAAAAGACAGCCGCGCCCGTGAAGGCGCTGAGCTGGCCCGCCTGATCAGCGAACGGCTCGACAGCATCGAACAGGAAACCCGCACACTGGCCGATGCCATTCCCGGCATGCTTGACGCCCAGCGCCAGAAAATCCTCGACCGCTGCCAGGAGATTGCCCTGGAAATCGATCCACAGCGGCTTGAGCAAGAGCTGGTCATGCTGGCCCAACGCAGTGATGTTGCCGAAGAACTCGATCGTCTGCAGACCCACCTTAACGAGGTACGCCGTGTACTCAATAGCAAGCAGCCGGTCGGCCGCCGGCTGGACTTCCTGATGCAAGAGCTAAACCGCGAGGCCAACACCCTTGGCTCCAAAGCAATTGACGTACGCACCACCCAGGCTGCAGTCAATATCAAGGTACTGATTGAGCAAATGCGCGAACAGATCCAAAACATAGAGTAAAGCCCCGCTCCGGCGGAGCTCTCAGACCAGCTGCCGGGCCAGTGCTTGCAATGCCTCCAGACCCTGAATATCTTGCTGCTGCAGCTCCACATGCTGTCGCGGCAAACCGGCAAAGCGCTGCCCAATGTCGGCAAGATACTGTTGCTGCTGCTGCAAGCGGCTGCGCCAGAACTCGTTATCCATGACCTGCCCGGGCATCACCCGGTTGACCAGCAACCCGGCAACACCGATCTTGCCTTCTTCAAGGGCGCGGACAGCCCGCTCGGTCTCCATGACTGGCAGGCGTTCGGGTGTCAGCACAAACAAAAAACCGGTCTTTCCTGCGTCTGTCAACAAATGTCGCATGCGATGAAACAGACGCTGGCGTTCCAGCAGGGTACTCAGCAATTTTTGCTGGCGATCATCCAGCCCTTCCACTGCATGCTTGGCCGGGTCTTGCGTCAGGCTGTCGATGCTGCGTCCGGGGCTCAAGTGCTCCAGCACCGAGCCCAGGTGCTCGGCCTTCCTGTTATGCTTAAGCAGCCCCTCGGTCCAGACAGACATGACCTCCGGCAAAGTCAACAAGCGCAGGGTATGACCAGTAGGCGCTGTATCGAAGACAATCAGGTCGTACTGCTCCAGTCCGTCATCGAGCAGGCGCGCCAACCGCTCAAGGATGGCTGCCTCTTGCGCTCCGGGTGACTGTCTGGATAGCTGCAGCTGCCGCCGCAGCTCGCTGACCTGATCCGGGTTTACATAACGCCGCATGTGTGACAATACCCGTTCAAGATAGGCATCCACTTCGGCATCCGGATCCAGCTCCAGGGCAAACAGGTTCTCTGCCAGGCACAACTCACGGTTGCCCACAGGGCGGGCAAAGGCGTCTGACAGGCTGTGGGCCGGATCAGTAGATACCAGCAGCGTGCGCCGCCCTGCAGCCGCTGCCTTGACTGCAATGGCACAAGACAGCGTGGTCTTGCCCACACCACCCTTGCCACCACAAAACAGCACGCGCCTTTCTTGTACCAGCTGTTCTATCTTCAACATAGCCACCCCGGAGCAAAAGTATTGAGAAGTCACGTACCAAGCGCAGCTATATCACTACGCAACCACACCGACGACCTTGCATGTTAATGACCTGCTGGCTGGCCAGTTTTGATAT
>CAYMXO010000003.1:8089-69313 GCA_964394445.1 uncultured Thiopseudomonas sp. | reverse complement strand
CCCATCATCTCGGAAAACACCAGCAGCATGAACAGGTCATCTTCATCACGCCTGGCCCGGGCAATGGCGGCCCGGTAAGGCGCGTTATAGTAGGTGTTCAGCGCCGCGTTGGCGCGAAGGACCCAGTCCTTGATATTGCCCAGTTTGCTCATTGTACGCCTCCGGAGACACAGGCACATGTGGCAACGCCATGCGCCCGGCTACGGACGCATGGCGCTATTCAACCAGGCTGACAACGCACTAGCCGGTCGCTGCGGCCGCCTGTTTTTCTTTGCGCAACACGGCCGCGCATTCCAGCGTCACCAGCACACCGGCTACCAGCACCACAATCGCCAGTCCGCACAGGAACCACTTGGACTGACTAAAGAAGGTATATATCTGGATGGCCAGTGCCAACAAGCCGATTACCAGGATAAACGCCATCGGCGCAATGACAAAAATCGCATTGGTTTTACGGCGCACCAGCATGACGGCGATCACCAGCAGGGTCAAACCGGCCATCAACTGGTTGGTGGTGCCGAACAGCGGCCAGATCAGCAACCCACCGCTACCGGACGCACCACCGGCACCAAAAGCCAGCGCCAGACAGGTCCCCACTGACAGGAAAGTGGCAGGCGCGGCCTTTTTCATCCAGCCCAGGTTATAGATTTCGCCCCACTCCTGGAAGATATAGCGCTGCAGGCGCAGACCGGTATCCATGGTGGTTCCTGCAAACAGCGCAGCCATCACTGTCAGCATGGTTGCCGAAACCTCGGGACTGATGCCGGTACCGGCATGCAGGATGGCACCGCCACCGTCAACAAAGGCCTTCAGGCCACCGCCACCAAAACTGGAGTAAACCTCTTTCCATTCACCATAGGTGGCAAAGCCTGCACTGGCGGCAATGATCGCAGCCAAAGCCAGGGTACCCTCGCCTAGCGCACCGCCATAACCAACCAGGCGGGCATCCGGCTCACGGTTCAGCTGTTTGGATGTGGTTCCGGAGGCCACAATACCGTGGAAACCAGAAATCGCACCACAGGCGATGGTCACGAACAGCAGCGGGAACAGCGAAGGCGTGCCAGCCGGTACATCCGGGTTGATCATCGGTGCAACCACGGTCGGGCCGGCCACAAATACCGCAATGTACAGCAGACCCAGCCCAACAAACAGTTGCAGTCCATTGATGTAGTCACGGGGCTGCAGCAGCACCCACACCGGCAGCAGGGACGCTACCGCGGCATAGGCAAACAACAGCAGGATCCAGGTAGCACTGGCAGACAGGCCGAAAGTGGTCTCCGGCAATGCAATCGGCACCTGCGGTCCAGTCCAGATCAGCATGTAGAGCACCACAACACCCACCAGGGACACCAGCGGCAAGCTCCATTTGAAGCGGTAAATGGCCTGGCCAATCACCATAGCCACAACAATCGCACCCCATACCGGAACAACCGAGCCCGGGTTGTTAATCAGCAGGTTGGCGATCACCACACCAAACACCGCGTTGACCATCAACAACACCAGGAAAATCACGATCATAAACAGGGAGCGGGCACGCTTGCCAACCACATCACCAGACAATGCACCCATGGACTTGGCCTTGTTGCGCACACTGGCCCAGACTGCGCCCATGTCATGCACACCGGCAAAAAACACCGTGCCAAAGGCCACCCAAAGCAGCGCCGGCAACCAGCCCCAAATCACGGCAATGGCTGGCCCGACAATCGGGGCCGCACCTGCTACAGAGGTGAAGTGATGTCCCCAGAGGACAAATTTGTTGGTGGGCACGTAATCCACACCATCTTGCATGGTGTGTGCCGGCGTTTCGAAGTCAGGATCAAGTTGGTAAATTTTATCAGCGATAAAGCGCGAATAAAAAAAGAACCCCAGGAACATGACGGTTAGGCCAAAAAGAGCCAAGAAAATCGCATTCATGGTGCTATCCCCTCTTTTTTAGTTTTTATTGTGCAGACTTTTGGAGTGCATCTGCACTCAATATACATTGATAACAAGCCAAGTAAAGACATGTTTTCGGCTCTGCCCAAGACAGCCTTGACAGATACAAGCCCATACACTGGCCGACCCGCACAACCCTGCCTGCCGCAATGCCCGGCTTATGGCTCAAAAAGCACAAAACCGCCTGCAATGAATAATTTTGCAGTGGCACTACAAAATTATTCATTGGCAAGCAGACTCAACGACCCATAACCTTGACTTAAGTCATTGCAGGAGGGCGCGCACCGAGTCCAACAGGATTTTCTTGGCTGCGGCGCGCAGACATCATGAAGATAGTACAGGAATCTGCTTACAACATGCAGGTCGTGCGCCAGTTCACCCTGGCCACCATTGTCTGGGGCGTCATTGGCATGAGCATGGGTGTGTTCATCGCTGCCCAGCTGGTCTGGCCGGCACTCAACTTCGACCTGCCCTGGTCCAGCTTCGGCCGCCTGCGCCCCATCCACACCAGCCTGGTGATTTTTGCCTTTGGCGGCAGCGCCCTGTTTGCGACGTCTTTTTACGTCGTGCAGCGTACCTGTCAGGCACGTCTGCCCTCGGACTTCATGGCTTCGGTACTGTTCTGGGGCTGGCAGGCCATGCTGGTGGCAATCATCGCCAGCTACGCCACCGGGCACACCACCAGCAAGGAATATGCAGAAATGGAATGGTCGCTGTCGATCGTTCTGACCTTCCTCTGGCTGGTCTACACCTGGCTGTTCTTCGCTCCGATTTCCCGCCGCAAGGTATCGCACATCTACGTCGGCAACTGGTTTTACGGTGCCTTCATCATCGTTACCGCCATGGTGTTCATCATCAACAGCGCGGCGGTACCGGTTACCGCAATGAAGTCCTATTCAGTTTATTCGGGTGCCACCGATGCCATGATCCAGTGGTGGTATGGCCATAGCGTGGTCGGCTTCATCCTCTCGGTGGGTTTTCTGGGCATGATGTATTACTTTGTGCCCAAGCAGGCCGGACGCCCCATCTATTCCTACCGGCTGTCGATCGTACACTTCTGGGCCATCATCTCGATTTATATCTGGGCCGGCCCGCACCACCTACACTACACTGCCCTGCCC
Organism: uncultured Thiopseudomonas sp.; assembly: GCA_964394445.1. Classification (GTDB taxonomy): domain Bacteria; phylum Pseudomonadota; class Gammaproteobacteria; order Pseudomonadales; family Pseudomonadaceae; genus Thiopseudomonas. The sequence continues at coordinate 66,257 of CAYMXO010000003.1, read as the reverse complement.
GACTGGGCGCAAAGCCTGGGTATGGTGATGTCGGTGATCCTGCTGGTACCCAGCTGGGGCGGCATGATCAACGGCATGATGACCCTGTCCGGTGCCTGGCACAAACTGCGTAGCGATCCGATCCTGCGCTTCCTGGTGGTGTCACTGGCGTTCTACGGCATGTCCACCTTTGAAGGCCCGATGATGGCCATCAAGACGGTCAACTCGCTGTCCCACTACACCGACTGGACCATCGGCCACGTGCATGCCGGCGCCCTGGGCTGGGTGGCCATGATCACCATCGGCAGCCTGTACTACCTGATTCCACGTCTGTGGCAACGCGAAGCCATGTACAGCACCGCCCTGATCAGCCTGCACTTCTGGCTGGCCACCGCCGGTACCGTACTCTATATCGCCTCGATGTGGGTCAACGGCATTACCCAGGGCCTGATGTGGCGTGCGATCAACGATGACGGCACCCTGAGCTACTCTTTCGTTGAAGCTCTGGAGGCCAGCCACTTCGGTTATGTAGTACGTCTGATCGGCGGTAGTCTGTTTGCCTCGGGTATGGTGCTGCTGGCCATCAACTGCTGGCTGACCCTGCGTGCCGGCAAGCCCGTCGGCACGCAACAGGAAAAACTGGAGGTGCAACATGCTTAGCCTGATCCTTCTGCTGCTGGCCAGCCCCTGGCTGTGGCGCCAGTGGCAGCGCTATTCAAACCATAACGAAGAACTCCAGGCCGCCATGCTGCCATTTGCCGATGATCCTGCCCTGGCCCGGCGCGTGGAAGAAGAGACCGGCCTGCCCTGTCTGCCGGAGCATCTTGCAAGGCAGACCACCATGACCGACTAACCGGCCCCGGACAAACGGACAGCATCAGCCATCCGTTTCACAACTACGCCTGCCCCGTTTCACACAGCGGGGCAGGCGCACCTGATTAACTTTCAAGGAAAGCCATCCGTATTCCGAGCGGACTGTTCAAGGACCAAAGTGAATTTCTTGCCCTGGCTAAAAGCCTTCAAACCCCTCGCCCTCAACATTCCGCCCAAAGAAGCCCTGCGTGCAGCCTGCGGTGCTTTTTTGTCAATGGCGCTGGTCATGCTGGTCAGCCAGCAGCTGTTTGACCAGTCCACCAGCACCGCGCTGATGTCGGCGCTGGCGGCCTCCAACGTACTGGTATTTCTGACGCCCTCGACTCCACTGGCACACCCCTGGTCACTGCTGTCCGGCAACCTGCTGGCCGCTGCCATTGCCGTGACTGCCAGCATCTGGATTGACGACACCATCCTGCGTACCAGCATCATTCTGGCCAGTTGCATGCTCTGCCTGCTGACCCTGCGCTGCATGCACCCGCCCAGCTGTGCTCTGGCCGTGGGCATTGCCCTGAACAGCAGCCTGACCCTGCAGTGGGGTTACCTGTTGCTCTGGCCGGTCACCCTCAACTCCCTGTTGCTGCTGGGCTTTGCCATTGTCTTCAACAATGGCACCCGCCAGCGCTACCCACGCCAGCCGCTTCCGGTCGTAAACCGCCACCAAACCAGCGACCTGCCCAGCTGGCAGCGTACCCAGCTACAGGAAGAAGACCTGAACCAGGCGCTGAACCAGCTCGGCCGTTATGTTGACGTTCGCGTTGAAGACCTGGTCGAGCTGCTGCAGCTGACCGAGCAGCAGGCGTTTTCGCGCATGTCCAGCAACCTGACCGCCGCCCACATCATGTCGCGCGATGTCGTTACCGCAACACCGGACATGCCGATCGAGTTTGCCTGGGGGCTGTTGGCAAAGCACAAGCTGGAAGCGCTGCCGGTGATTGACGAACAGCAAAAACTGGCCGGGATCGTCTCGCTGGTGGACTTTGTCAACCAGCGCTCCTTTGCCAAAATGCCCAGACGCCGCTGGAACCTGAGCCGCGGCAGCCGGCGCCGGCCGCTCAAGCGCATCATGACCGAGCCGGTGATCAGTGCGCGGGCCGATACCAGCATTCTGGAACTGGTACAGCTGCTGTCAAAAAACAGCCTGCACCAGCTGCCCATTGTGGATGGCCGGCAACAGGTTATCGGTATCATTTCGCAAAGCGATCTGATCCATGCCCTTTATCGCCTGCTGCTACAGCGTTGTCATGTGGCAATCGTGGCGGCCTGACCAGTTGCTCGATGCACTGCACGGCGGCCTGCAGCTGCGGATGATCGCAATGCTGGCGCGTCAGCAGATACACCGGCAGGGAAAACTCGGGGGCATCCGCGACACGCTCAAGCTGCCCGCTTTCCAGCCCTGCGGCCACCGCCTGGCTGCGAAAATAACCGGTGCCGCCCTGCTCCAGCAGCAACTGTAACGCCAGCTGCCCGACATTGGCCCCGATCTCTACCTGCTGCCCGGGAAATGCCAGCTCAAATTGCTGGCGAAAGGCTTCGCCCCAGTCGGTCTGGATCAACGGCTGCGGCTGCTGCGCATGGCGCACCTGGATCAGCACTTCTTCCATCAGCAGCCGCACCTGCAGCAACGGCCGGTAACGTGCCTGGTGGCTAAGCAGGGTATCCAGCTGTCCGCCCTCGAGCTGATCAAGCAGTGTCCGGCTCTGACCAACAGTCAGCTCAAGCTTCAGTTCGGGCCGCTCGCTACGCAACGCGTTCAGCCAGCGTTGCAGCCAGGGCTGCCACAGGCTGGTTTCAGCGCCGATGCGCAACGGCTCGCTTTGCTCTGCAGCCGACATAGTGCGCAACGCATCCTGCCAGGTTGCCAACAGTTGCTGGGCATGAGGAATGAAGCGCTCCCCGGCCGGGGTCAGGCTCACGCCACTGGCACTGCGCACAAACAGTTGCGCACCCAATTGCTCTTCCAGATTCTTGATCCGCGCGGTTACCGTGGTCTGGCTGACACAGAGACGCTCGGCCGCCAGCACAAAGCTGCCGCCATACACCACCGTGAGAAAAGTTCTCGCCAGATTCAGATCCATGCGCACCTCAAAATTGTATTTACGTTCAAGAGCAAAGGTCCGACAGCCCGGAATTGGCCGAAGTCCTTTTAGTGTTGCCCTGTTCCTGTAGAATACCGCATTTACACACGGCAGCTGCCAGAGAGCACAACGGACACACACATGAGCACACCAGGACCAGGAACCCTCTACATCGTTTCCGCCCCGTCGGGCGCCGGCAAAACCAGTCTGGTTACAGCCTTGCTGCAAGACCTGTCATTTGTTCGTGTTTCCGTATCCCACACCACCCGTGCGGCCCGTCCCGGCGAAACCGACGGCGTCAATTATCACTTTACCCACGTAGACGACTTCAGGGCCATGATCAGCCGGGGCGAATTCCTGGAACATGCCAAAGTGTTCGGCAACTTTTATGGCACCTCGCACCCCTGGGTACGCCAGACTCTGGCCCGGGGCCATGACCTGATTCTGGAAATTGACTGGCAGGGAGCCCAGCAAGTGCGTCGTCTGGCACCGGATGCCCGCTCGATCTTCATCCTTCCGCCCAGCACCGGAGCCCTGCGCCAGCGGCTGAACAATCGCGGCCAGGATGGCGACGAGATCATTGACCGGCGCATGCAGCAGGCGGCAGCAGAAATGAGTCATTACGTTGAATACGATTACCTGATCATCAACGATGACTTTGACCAGGCCTTGAATGAACTCAAATCCATCTTCATCAGCGGCCGCCTGCACCAGTCAATCCAGCAACAACGGCACAAAAATTTGCTGGCCACCTTACTGGAAGGCCAGACAACCCTCTGACGCCCTTGCGCCAACAAAACAGCACAGTGTGACACCCGCCAGAGTACTGCCGCCCACTGGCAGCCTGTGCTAGAATGCGCAGTCCTGTCGCTCTTCCCGTTTTGCTCCGATAACCGGCCAGCTCAACCCCGGGCCGCGCAGGACACTGCCCTTCCCTTATTGGAAGCATTTTTTTACACTTGACTTTACATTTATGGCAACGCAGAGCTGACCGGCTCTGCGCAGAGCGGTTGGCGGTTGAAACCTGCCGATTCGCAATGCGGCCGGAACCGCACAGCAGCGCTGTCGCACTGACCCGCGTTGCCATCACTTTGCAGCCACTGCTGCGCTGCCGACAGACGAGAGGACTGACATGGCCCGAGTTACCGTTGAAGACTGCCTGGAAAACGTTGAAAACCGCTTTGAACTGGTCATGCTGGCGACCAAGCGCGCCCGCCAGATTGCTACCGGCGGCCTGGAGCCCAAAGTGCCCCTGGAAAATGACAAACCAACCGTGCTGGCACTGCGCGAGATTGCCGATGGCCTGATCAACGCCGAGTCCGTAGCCATCGAAGAAGCCAGCATTATCGACGAGCCCCTGTTTGCCGCTTTTGACGACAGCATCAGCTGATCTGGCCGGCATCCGCGACCGCTCCGAGTTATCTGCTGCACCCCGTATCTGGAGGAAACCCGCATGCCTGCTGTTGAACGTCTAGCCGGAGAGCTGGGAGACTACCTTGGACCGGATCAGGTCAACCTGGTCCGGCGGGCTTACTATTACGCCGAGCAGGCCCATGACGGCCAGCTGCGCAGCAGCGGTGACCACTACATTACCCACCCGCTGGCAGTAGCCACCATCCTTGCCGAAATGCACATGGACCATCAGAGCCTGATGGCCGCCATGCTGCACGACGTGATCGAAGATACCGGTATCCCCAAGGAAGCGCTGACCGCCCAGTTTGGTGAAAGCGTGGCCGAGATGGTGGATGGCGTCAGCAAGCTGACGCAGATGAAGTTCGGCACCAAGGCCGAAGCCCAGGCGGAAAACTTCCAGAAAATGGCCATGGCCATGGCCCGTGACATCCGTGTCATCCTGGTCAAGCTGGCCGACCGCTTACACAACATGCGCACCCTTGGCGCACTGAATGCGGAAAAACGCCGCCGCATTGCCAAGGAAACCCTGGAAATCTACGCTCCGATTGCCAAGCGTCTGGGCATTCACAGCATGTACTCGGAGTTCGAAGACCTGGGTTTTCGCGCCATGCACCCGATGCGCGCCGAGCGTATTCAGGCGGCCGTGCGCCAGGCCCGCGGCAACCGTAAAGAAATTGTGACCAAAATCGAAGAATCGATCATTCACTGCCTGGAACATGAAGGCCTGCCGGGCGAAGTCAGCGGCCGCGAGAAGCACCTGTACAGCATCTACCGCAAGATGAAATCCAAGCGCAAGTCGTTCAATGAAATCATGGATGTCTATGCGTTTCGCATCGTGGTCGACAAGGTGGACACCTGCTACCGCGTACTGGGTGCGGTGCACAGCCTGTACAAGCCGATTCCCGGCCGCTTCAAGGACTATATTGCCATTCCCAAGGCCAACGGCTACCAGTCACTGCACACCACCCTGTTCGGCATGCACGGCGTACCCATCGAAATCCAGATTCGCACCCGCGACATGGAAGAGCTGGCCAACAACGGTATTGCTGCCCACTGGCTGTACAAGAGTGACAGCGACGACAAGGGCACCAGCCACGCGCGCGCCCGGCGCTGGGTCAAGGGTCTGCTCGAGCTGCAGCAAAGCGCCGGCAATTCGCTGGAATTTATCGAAAACGTCAAGATCGACCTGTTCCCCGACGAAGTCTATGTGTTCACACCCAATGGCCGCATCATGGAGATGCCCAAGGGGGCAACACCGGTCGATTTCGCCTATGCCGTACACACCGATATCGGCAACGCCTGCATTGCCTGCCGGGTCAACCGGCGCCTGGCTCCCCTGTCACAACCCCTGACCAGTGGCGCCACGGTGGAGATCATTACCGGACCCAACAACCGGCCCAACCCGTCCTGGCTGAATTTTGTCGTCACCGGCAAGGCCCGCACCCACATTCGTCACGCCCTGAAGCTGCAACAGCACGACGAATCCATCGAGCTGGGTCGTCGCCTGCTGGACAAGGCGCTGGATATCCACGCGGCCAAACTGGACGACATTCCAGTCGAACGCATCGATGCCTTGCTGGAGGAATATCAGCAGGACAGCCTGGACGCCGTGCTGGAAAGCATTGGCCTGGGCAGCCGCACCGCCCAGGTGGTCGCCCGCCGCCTGCTGGTCGAGGCCGACACCGATCAGCACCCGGTGGTGGACGAGCCACTGGTCATTCACGGTACCGAGGGCATGGTGCTCAACTATGCCCGTTGCTGCGGCCCGATTCCCGGTGACTCTATTGTCGGTCACCTCTCCGCTGGCAAAGGCATGGTGGTGCACCGCGAGTCCTGCCGCAACCTGGCCGACATTCGCAACCAGCCGGAAAAATACATCCCGCTGACCTGGGCCAAGGATATCAGTGGTGAATTCAACGTCGACCTGCGCATCGAGCTGGCCCACCAGCGCGGCCTGATTGCCTTGCTGGCCGGCACCGTCAGCGAAGCGGATGCCAACATCGAGAAAATCAGCGTCGACGAAAAAGACGGCCGGCTGAGCGTGGTGCAACTGGTCGTCAGCGTTCAGGACCGCGTCCATCTGGCCCGCGTCATCCGCAGGTTGCGCACCCTGAGTGGCGTCACCCGCATTGCCCGCATCCGCACCTGACGCCAAAGAACATCCTGCCAGTTGCTGCTTGCACCAGGCAGAAAACCCTGCAAGACCTACACATAAAACTGCCACGTATCCGGATATTTTTCCGCCAATCGCAACGGAGAACACATGAACAAAACCGTTATCAGCACCGAGCAGGCTCCCGCCGCCATCGGCACCTACTCACAGGCAGTCAAGGTGGGACCTGCGGTCTACCTGTCCGGCCAGATTCCGCTGCACCCGCAAACCATGGAAATGGCTGAAGGCTTTGAAGCACAAACCGTCCAGGTATTTGAAAACCTCAAGGCCGTTGCCGAAGCAGCCGGCGGCAGCCTGGCCGATGTGGTCAAGCTGGGTATTTTCCTGACAGACCTTAGCCACTTCGCTACAGTCAACGAAATCATGGCCCGTTATTTTCAGCAACCCTACCCGGCACGTGCTGCCGTGGGCGTGGCCTCACTGCCCAGGGATTCACTGGTTGAAATGGATGCCATCATGCATATTGCCAGCAAATAAAACGGCCACCCGGTGCGGTACTGTTGATCCGGTACCGTCCTGTACACACTTCCGCCCGGCGTTCAGCCTCCTGACGGCTTTCCCGTCAGTGCAACAGTCTGTTGAAATTCTTCCCTTTATCCGGATGCCCGACTCCACTTACCATGGAACGCATACAGGCATTCGACTCCGGACAGGGGCCCGCAGCAAAACCAGCCATACCCAGCCTGCATATCCACTCCCTCCTCCGGTGTCCGCTGCCACCATTCTTTGCCGTTGGCATCCGGCCCGGGACGCATGATGGCCAGCCAGCTGCAGGTATTTATCGGCAGCCTGGGCGAACTGCAGTCACCGGCACAGGTTTACTCACCGGTCGTTGGTGCCGAAATCCGCCTGGACGCCGGTGCCAGCCTGAGCCTGCCGCTACAGGCGGACTGGGAGCATGCCCTGATCATTGCCGGGGGCGAACTGCATGTCGATGATCCGCACCAGCGGCGGTCGCCCCACGCCCTGCAGGCCGAAGCGCGTTACAACTGACCGGGCATGGCGCCAGCCGCGCGCTACTGATTGGCGGTGCTCCCTTTGGTGAAAACATTGTCATGTGGTGGAACTTCGTCGAACGCAGCGCCGAAGACATCATTCAGGCTCGCGACGACTGGCAGGCGGGACGCCGCTTCGGCAACGTGGACGCCTATCACGGCGAGCGCCTGCAGGCCCCCGCACTGACCGGCTGCGCCAGCCACCAGCGGCCTCAACCTATTCAGGAGAACCAGACATGGGACTTTTAATCGACGGCCAGTGGCACGACCACTGGTATGACACCGAAAACACCGGCGGTCGTTTCGAGCGCAAGGAAAGCCACTACCGCAACTGGATCACCGCAGACGGCAGTGCCGGTCCCCGCGGCGAAGACGGCTTCAAGGCCGAAGCCGGCCGCTACCACCTGTACGTTTCCTACGCCTGCCCCTGGGCCCACCGCACACTGGTCATGCGTGCCTGGAAGGGGCTGGAACAGCACATCAGCGTGTCGGCGGTGCATCCACTGATGCTGGAGCACGGCTGGGAGTTTCGCACCGATTTCAACCAGGCTGACGGCGATCCGCTTTATGGTCTGGAAAAACTTTACCAGCTGTACCAGAAAGCCAACCCCACCTGCACCGGCCAGGTCACTGTACCCGTACTCTGGGACAAGCAGCGTCAGACCATTGTCAGCAACGAGTCATCGGAAATCATCCGTATGCTCAACAATGCCTTTGACGGGATCGGTGCACAACCCGGCGACTACTATCCCGTTGCGCTACGCGACCGGATTGACGAGCTGAACGAAAAAATCTACCCAAGAGTCAACAACGGTGTTTACCGCGCCGGCTTCGCCACCCGCCAGCAAGCCTATGACGAAGCCGTGCATGAGCTGTTTGATACCCTGGAGGAGTTAGAGCAACACCTGGCCGAAAACAGGTACCTGACTGGCAACACCCTGACCGAGGCCGACCTGCGCCTGTGGACCAGTCTGCTGCGTTTTGATGCCGTGTACGTCACCCACTTCAAGTGCGACCGCAAGCGCATTGCCGACTACCCGAACCTGAACGGGCTGCTGCGCGATATCTACCAGATGCCCGGTGTGGCCGAAACCGTCCACATGGACCACATCCGCAACCACTATTTCCGCAGCCATCCAACCATCAACCCCTACGGCATCCTGTCGATCGGACCCGAACAGGACTTTACCGCTCCCCACGACCGCGAACGGCTGGGACAACGCATCATCTGTGGTGTCTAACCGATACCACGGAGACAACCGGACAGTATTTGCCGGCTGAGCGGCAAAAACCAACCCGGCTACACAAGGAGATTTGCCATGAACAACGTCAAACTGACCATCGTGTACTACAGCACCTACGGCACCAACTACGCCATGGCCAAGGCCGCAGCCGATGAAGCCGAGGCCGCCGGCGCCGAAGTCCGCCTGCGCAAGGCACGGGAAACCGTTCCGGCAGACATTGTCAATTCGGTTGACGCCTGGCGCAAACAGGCCGAAGCCACAGCGCATATTCCGGACGCCTGCGCAGACGATCTGGAATGGGCCAACGCCTTCCTGTTCAGCGCACCCACACGCTTTGGTACCGTGGCCAGCCAGATGCGCGCCTTCATCGACACCCTGGGGCCGATCTGGCAAAAGGGCGGCCTGACCAACAAGGCCGTCAGCGCCATGACCAGTGCGCAGAACATGCATGGCGGACAGGAATCGACCCTGGTCGGCTTCTACACCACCTTCATGCACTGGGGCTCGATCATCGTCACGCCAGGCTATGCCGACCCGGTCATTTTTGCCTCCGGCGGCAACCCGTATGGCGCCAGCGCCATGATGGGCGGACCGGACGAAAACGTGCTGGCCTCGATCCGCTTTCAGACCCGGCGCCTGCTTGAGTGTGCCGCCAGGCTGGCCGCCTGACCTGCCGGCTGGTTGCAGCAGACCATGCCGCAACCAGCTCCTGTCAAAGCACTCCGCCGCGAATTTTCCGGTCAAATCATTTCTGCATAACCGTCCCGATAGCCCGGATAGTGCGGCACCCAGCCGGTACTGCGCGCCAGCCGGTTGCTGCAGCGTTTGCTGCTGCCGGCCGGTTTGAGCAACCGTTCCGGCACCGAACACACGCCCAGCTGCTCCTGCAGCCAGCCCACCACCTCCGCCTGCTCCACCGGCTCGTCATCCACACCGATATAAACCGGTGCCAGCTCGTGCCCCTGCACGTCCAGCTGCAACAGGTGCGCCAGCAGCGCCGCCGCATCCCGTTCATGAATCCGGTTGGTATACCTGTTGCTGCAGCCATCGGCATGGTGGCCCTGGCGTACCCGCTCCAGAAAACTGCGCCGGGCGCCGCCATAAATGCCGGCCAGGCGTACCGCGGTGACCGGCAGCCCGCTGGCAAACAACAGCTGCTCCGCCTCCAGCATCACCTGCCCCGACCAGCGCTGTGGCCGGGTCTGCGAGTGCTCGTCGACCCACTCACCAGCACTTTGGCCATACACACCAACACTGGATACAAAGAGCACCCGCCGCGGTTGCTGGCCATGTTCATGCAACCAGCGCAACACATTACGCACACCATCCACATAAGCCTGCCGGTAAGCCTGCTCGGTACGGGCTGCCGGCACCAGGGTAACCAGCACATAATCCGGACATTTCCGTGGCCAGTCCGGCGGGCAGTCCTTCACGGTCACATCGGCCACCAGCGCCCGCACCCCGTTTGTCAGCTCACCCTGGCTGCGGCGCAATGCCCAGCCACACCAGCCGGGCAGCATGGTTGCCACATGCCGTGCCAGGGAACCCGCTCCCACATATAAAATACTGCTGCCGCCCATCTCGCCCCCTGTTGCCCTGCCATTCATTTCAGGTATCCTTCTTCGAAGAAAACTATTCCTTACGCTTTTCCAATGGAATTCTACTATGACACTCACCGAGCTGCGCTACATTGTCACCCTGGCCCAGGAACAGCACTTTGGCCGCGCGGCCGAGCGCTGCCACGTTAGCCAGCCGACCCTCTCGGTCGGCGTGAAAAAACTGGAAGAAGAGCTCGGCGTGCTGATTTTCGAGCGCAGCAAGGGCGCAGTACGGATGACTCCGGTGGGTGAGGGCATTGTTGCCCAGGCACGACGGGTGCTGGAGCAGGCACAAACCATCCGCGAAATGGCCCAGGCCGGCAAGAACCAGCTGACCGCCCCCCTGCGTGTTGGGGCCATCTATACGGTTGGCCCCTACCTGTTTCCCCAGCTGATTCCGCTGCTGCACCAGAGTGCACCGGAAATGCCGCTGTACATCGAAGAAAACTTTACCCATGTGCTGCGCGACAAGCTGCGCAACGGCGAACTGGACGTCATCATCATTGCCCTGCCGTTCCAGGATGTCGATATCCTGACCAAGCCCATGTACGACGAGCCCTTCTGCGTCCTGTTGCCGGCCCAGCACCGCTGGACTGCGCAGAACACCATTGACAGTGATGCCCTCGACGACAAAAGCCTGTTGCTGCTTGGCGAGGGGCACTGTTTCCGTGACCAGGTGCTGGAAGCCTGCCCGGCCAGTGGCGGCATCCAGGAAAGCCAGAACCGCTACACCACGGTCGAAGCCAGCTCGCTGGAGACCATTCGCCACATGGTGGCTTCCGGACTGGGCGTATCGGTGCTGCCCCAGTCTGCGGTTGACAGTCATCAGTACACCGCCGGCGTGATCGAAGTGCGCCCCTTTACTGCGCCAGCCCCTTCCCGCACCGTGGCCATTGCCTGGCGCGCCACCTTTCCGCGTCCTAAAGCCATTGACGCGCTGGTTGAAGCCATCCGCCAGTGCCCGCTGGCGCAAGCGCAGCCAGCCTGATCGCAATGGATCTGCTGGCTGACATCCCGGTTACCCGCCTGAAAGGCGTTGGTCCGGCCGTGGCAGAAAAAATGGCCAGGGTCGGCCTGGAAAACCTGCAGGACATTCTGTTCCACCTGCCCAGCCGCTACCAGGACCGTACCCGGGTAACGCCCATCGGCGCGCTGCGCCCGGGCCAGGATGCGGTAATCGTCGGCACTGTAGCCGTTGCCGACGTCGTGATGGGGCGGCGCCGCAGCCTGTTGGTACGGCTGCAGGACGGTACGGGCTCCCTCAGCCTGCGCTTTTATCACTTCAGCATGGCACAGAAAAACGCACTGACCCGCGGGACGGTTCTGCGTTGTTACGGCGAAGTACGCCCCGGTGCCAGCGGCCTGGAAATCTACCACCCGGAATACCGTGCACAAAATGCCGATGAAGCGGTAGCCGTGGAAGAACAGCTGACCGCCATTTATCCCACCACCGAAGGCCTGACCCAGCTTCGCCTGCGCAGCCTGGCATCCCAGGCCCTGGCCTGGCTGTCGCCGGCCAGCCTGCCCGAATGGCTGCCCGAGACCATGCGCCAGCACTACCGGCTGGGGCCCCTGGCCGAAGCCGTACGCTACCTGCACCAGCCGCCGCCGGATGCCGATACCGCCCTGCTACAGGAAGGAGGGCACTGGGCCCAGCAACGGCTGGCCTTTGAGGAGCTGCTGGCCCATCAGCTGTCGATGCAGCGCATGCGCGAACAAATGCAGGCCCAGCGCGCCCCGGCGCTGCCGCCGGCGACCGAATTACCGCCGCAACTGCTGGCCGGGCTGGGCTTTCAACCAACCGGCGCACAACAGCGGGTGGGTGCAGAAATCAGCTACGACCTGCAGCAGCCTTTGCCCATGCTGCGTCTGGTGCAAGGTGATGTTGGCGCCGGCAAAACACTGGTGGCTGCCATGGCTGCACTGCAAGCCATCGAAGCGGGCTATCAGGTAGCGCTGATGGCGCCCACCGAAATCCTCGCCGAACAGCACTTTCTCAACTTCAGCCGCTGGTTTGAGCCACTGGGCATTGAAGTGGCCTGGCTGGCCGGCAAACTCAAGGGCAAGGTCCGCACTGCCGCACTGGAACAGATCGCCGGCGGCACACCCATGGTGGTCGGCACTCACGCACTGTTTCAGGCCGAAGTGCAGTTTCACCGCCTGGCCCTGGCCATCATCGACGAACAGCACCGCTTTGGTGTACAGCAAAGGCTGGCCCTGCGTGAAAAGGGCATCAACGGCCAGCTCAGCCCGCACCAGCTGATCATGACCGCCACCCCGATTCCGCGCACCCTGGCCATGAGTGCCTACGCCGACCTGGACACTTCAATCCTCGATGAATTGCCGCCCGGGCGCACTCCGGTGAATACCGTAGTGCTGGCCGACAGCCGCCGCGCCGACGTGGTCGAACGGGTGCGTGCCGCCTGTCTGGAAGGTCGCCAGGCCTACTGGGTCTGCACCCTGATCGAGGAGTCCGAAGAGCTGACCTGCCAGGCCGCCGAAAGCACCTTCGAGGAGCTGCAGCTGGCGCTGGCCGGGCTACGCATCGGGCTGGTGCACGGACGCATGAAGCCGGCGGAAAAAGCCGACATCATGCAGCAGTTCAAGAACGGCCAGCTGCAGCTACTGGTCGCCACCACGGTGATTGAGGTGGGAGTGGATGTGCCCAATGCCAGCCTGATGATCATCGAAAACCCGGAACGCCTCGGGCTGGCCCAGTTGCACCAGCTGCGTGGCCGGGTTGGCCGTGGCAGTGCCGCCAGCCATTGCGTATTGCTTTACCATGCGCCGCTGTCACAGATCGGCCGTGAGCGGCTGGCGATCATGCGCGACACCAACGACGGCTTTGTCATCGCCGAGAAGGATCTGGAGCTGCGCGGTCCCGGTGAGATGCTCGGCACCCGCCAGACCGGCCTGCTGCAGTTCAAGGTGGCCGATCTGATGCGCGACAATCATCTGCTGCCAGCCGTGCGCGACGCCGCCCTGCAACTGCTGCAGGAGCATCCACAGCATGTCAGCCCGCTGCTCGACCGCTGGCTGCGGCACGGCCAGCAATATGCACAGGTCTAGGCAGCCGGCCGCAACCAGGCAAATACTGCTGACTGCGGCACTTTCAAGCTAACATGACGTCACAACTGTTTGTACAACCATCCTGAACCTGCCGGAGGCAGCATGCGTTCTACCACCGAGATCGTCAGCCTGACCGTACGCCGCATTGAGCAGCGTCTGGGCAAGACCCTGGAAATTCCTCCGCTGTCACCGACCGCACAAAAGATTCTCCAGCTGCGTGCCTGCCCGGATCCCCATGTCGACCAGCTTACCGCCATCATCGAGTCCGATCCGGCGCTGGCCGCACAGGTCATGAGCTGGGCCGCTTCGCCCCTCTATGCCGCCCCCGGCAAAATCTGTTCAATTGAAGATGCCATTATTCGTGCACTCGGTTTTGATCTGGTCATGAGCCTGGCGTTCGGTCTGGCCCTGGGCAAAAAGTTTTCCCTGCCCGCTCACCTGCAACAGGAAAACATTGGCCACTGGAAACACTCGCTGTACACGGCCACCCTGGTTGAAGGCCTGGTGCGCCTGATGCCACAAAACACCCGGCCCGAACCGGGGCTGGCCTACCTTGCCGGGCTGCTGCATAATTTTGGCTATCTGCTGCTGGCCTACCTGTTTCCGCATTATTTCGGTCTGCTTCAGGAGCGCCGGCTGGCCAACCCCCACTGCAAGCCTCAGGAAATCGAGCATGACCTGCTGGGCCTGACCAGTGATGATATTTGTGTCAGCCTGCTGCATCTGTGGCAAATGCCTGCAGAGCTGACCACTGCCATCGCCGAGCAAGACAACCCGGACTATGCCGGGCAATTTGCCAACTATACCCGGCTGTTGCAGCTGGCCAGCCTGCTACTGGCAATCCGGGACGACAAGCCGGTCGACGACCTTCTGCTGAACAACCTGTGCCTGCATTTACAGCTTGAGCCCGAACAGGCCCTCCAGGCCCTGGAGCGGGTCGTGAATGCCGAACAGGCCATGCGCGTGTTGTCGGAACAAATGGGCAGATAAGGAACCTCAAGCATGCACAAGACAGTTTTCTTGCCGCTTTGCGCTCTTGTCCTGGCCAGCCTGCTGCCGGCACAGGCGGCAGCCGAGGCCTGCATCATCCAGGCAGAATCGGAACACATGGAAATCCGCCTGTGCCAGCAAAACCGCAGCATTCCACCGCATTTATTCAAAACCGGCTTCTGCAAACCGCAGCTGGCCGGCCAGAAAACCACCGTCACCTTTGCCGAACAATGCCCGGCCGGAGCTTTTGGCGTATGCCGCAATGCCCGCGCCGGAGGCATGCCCTACCAGCAGGATATCCATTACTACGGCGTAGCCACAGACGCCCGTTTTCTCAAGCCTGCCTGTGAGCGGCAAAGCAAAGGCATCTGGGTCAGCCATTAGCCGAAAGCACCGGCCATGACGGCGCAGTACATATGCCCTATAATGCCGGTAACCCAATGCATTGCACCCTTGGGGTCTGTCGCCCCGTACTTCCCCGTTATCCGCTGATGGAGAAACCATGCGTACACTGATTTTTGCCGCCCTGCTGTCACTGGGTAGCCTGACTGCCCATACTGCTCTGGCCGAGAGCCTGGTTGCCGGCCAGCACTATGCGGTCCTGGCCAACCCGGTTGCCACCTCACAAGCCGACAAGATCGAGGTTGTCGAGCTGTTCTGGTATGGCTGCCCACACTGCTATCAGCTGGAACCCACCATCAGCAACTGGAAAAATGATCTGCCCGAAGACGTCAACTTCGTCAAGATTCCAGCCATGTTTGGCGGTATCTGGAACCTGCATGGCCAGCTGTTCTACACCCTGCAAGCCCTCAAGGCCGACGATTCGGTGCATGAAGCCATCTTTGAAGCCCTGCACGAGCGCAACCGTCGCCTGGCTTCGCTGCCGGAAATTACCGCATTTGTTGGCGGCCTCGGTATCGAGAAGGAAAAGTTTGAAAAAACCTGGAATTCCTTTGGTGTAAAAAGCCAGCTGGAAAAAGCCAAAAAACTGGCCATCGCCTATCAGATCAGTGGCGTACCGGCACTGGTGGTCAACGGCAAGTACCGCTTTGACATCGGCATGGCCGGCGGCCTGCAAGAAACCGCCGAGGTGGCCGACCTGCTGGTGGCCAAAGAGCGTAGCGCACAATAAACAAGTAGCGGGAGGCGTTCCGTTATGCTGATGTCCCTGAAACCTGCTGCACGCCAGGTGCTCGAATGCAGCGCACAGAGCACTGCACTGCCCGGCCCCCTGCGCCCTGCGCCATCGCGGCAACGGCTGCGCCTGTTGAGTTTCAACATCCAGGTCGGCATCAGCACCAGTGCATACCACCACTACCTGACCCGCTGCTGGAAGCATTTGCTGCCGCACCGCGAGCGCCAGCTCAATCTGCAAAGGGTTGCCGGCATGCTGGATGATTTTGATCTGGTCGCACTGCAGGAAGTCGATGGTGGCAGCCTGCGCACCCGCCAGGTCAACCAGGTCGAGCAGCTGGCCCGCATGGCCCGCTTTCCCTACTGGTATCAGCAGCTGAACCGCAACCTGGCCCCTTTTGCCCAGCACAGCAACGGCCTGCTCAGCCGCATCCCGCTGAGCCTGATCGAAGACCACCCGTTGCCCGGCCCGGCCGGTCGTGGCGCGATCCTGCTGCGTATCGGGCAAGGTAACGATGCTGTTGCCGTGGTCATGATGCACCTCGCACTGGGCACCCGGGTGCGTAACTTGCAGCTGGCCTATGTCCGCGAGCTGCTGCAGGACTACCGCCACTATGTACTGATGGGCGACCTGAATACCCAGGTTGACGAACTGCTGTACCGTTCGCCGCTACGCTCACTGGATTTGCAGGCACCCCAGCTGCAGGCAACGTTCCCCAGCTGGAAACCACAGCGTTGTCTGGACCATATCCTGCTGAGCCCTGACCTGCAGGTTGCGCATTCGACAGTGGTGGACCAGCCGATCTCCGACCACCTGCCGGTCGCTACCGAACTGATCCTGCCAACCACCATCCATCCCCTGCAGGTGCACTAGACATGCCCGTCACGGAATCACGCTGGAAAGACAAATACAGCCGGCTGCTGGACGACTACGAGCGTCTTGAGCAACACAGCAAGCAACGTGCAAGCTTGCTGGAACGCGGCCTGGTACGCAGCAGTCTGGCTGCCGAGGGCCAGGACCCGAAACTAGACAAACAACTGCAGGCCTTGCGCGACAGCATTCGCAGCGCCAACAGCCAGCAATTGCAGCAGGTGGTGGACGACATCGAACGCTACCTGCTGGCTACCGAGGACCAGCGTCAGCAGCGCCAGCGCACCCTGCTCGACGCGCTGGAAAGCCTGGGCAGCCATCTGCTGAACAGCAGCCAGGAAAGCAGCACACGGCAGGCGCTGAAAAAGCTGCAAGGTGCCCTCAAAAACAGCCAGCAACTGAATCATAACCTGCACGAATGGTTGCTCGAGCTCAGCCGGCTGCAAACTGAAGTTCTGCAGCAGGGAGCGCCAGACAACAACCAGGGCGGCTTTTTCAACCGGTTATTCAGCCGCAAGGATTCACCGGCCCACGACTCCGGGCCGACAGCAGCTGCAGATGTGCAGCCGGCCGCCAGCGTAGCGGCTGACCTGCCCGGCAAGGAAACCGATATCGCACCGGATAGCAGCCCACAGCCAGCAGCCGGTCCGGCACCAGTGGACAACCGACAACAACTGGACGTGGAGTCCCTGCGCCACGCCCTGATCAGGCTGCTTGATAAACTCCCGGTTAGCGAACAGGAAGCCTCGCTGGCCAACAGTCTGCAGCGGGAGCTGGCAACCAGTACCAGCTGGCAGACACTGAAACAGACCCTCGATCAGCTGACCGAGCTGATCATCCGGATCAGCGACCGGCGCCAGCAAGAGTTTGGCCACTATCTGCAGGAGCTCAACAGCAAGCTCAACCTGATCACCAGCAGCGTCAGCCAGACCCGTGAAAGCTATCAAAACAGCATCGAATCCGCTGCCAGCCTTGACCAGCGCCTGCATAGCCAGGTCAGTGAGCTGCACGAGGATGTCCGGCAAACCACTGATCTGAACGAGCTGAAACAACGGGTCGACCAGCGTCTGAACCAGTTTGTTGAAACCCTTACCCAGCATCAGCAGCAACGCCAGGAGTCCGAGGAAAAACTGCTACAGCGCCTGCAGGAACTGAATGAAAGGGTGCACCTGGTTGAAAACGAAGCCGCCCAGCTAACCAGTCAGCTGGTAGAACAGCACGAAAAAGCCCGCCGTGATGCCCTCACCGGGCTGCCCAACCGGGCCGCCTGGGACGAACGTCTGCTGATTGAATATCAGCGCATGCAACGCCAGCGGGAACCCTTGTTGCTGGCAGTCATCGACATTGACCACTTCAAGCGCATCAACGACACCTACGGCCACCAGGCTGGTGACAAGGTATTGAAAATACTGGCCAGCCGCCTGCAGCAGGGTATTCGTAAAACCGATTTCATGGCCCGTTACGGTGGCGAGGAGTTTGTTCTTCTGCTGCCGGATACCGGGCTTGCCAACGGCATCGGTCTGCTCAACAAATTGCGGCAGCGCATTGCCGATTGTCCGTTCCATTTCAAAGGCGAGCCGGTGCAGATTACATTTTCTGCCGGCATTGGCCAGCTACAGCCGGACGAAGAGCCTGCTGCCACTTTTGCCCGTGTTGACCAGGCACTCTACGCAGCCAAACAAGGTGGTCGCAACCAGGTCAAGAGTGCGGCAACAGACCACTCTTGAGCAAACGCCGCTCCAGCCCTTCCAGGTCGGGAATCAGCATGTCCTGACCGTCCAGCTGTACGGCCATCAGCTCACCATTGCGCAACTGCAGGCGGCTGTTGGAATGCAGCCGCCCCTCATCCACCTGTACCGAGCGCGGAATTCCCTGCAACAGGACCGCATAAAATCCCAAGCCACCCGATGGCTCAAGACTGTTGAAAATGGCAATACGGGTTGTCCCGGTAACATCCGGCTCGGCTTCGCCGGCCAGCACCTCGAGTGAAACCAGCGGCAGCTGCTGCCCGCGCCAGTTGATACAGCCGATCAGCCCGCTGGTCTTGTCGACATTATCCGGCAAGGCGGCAGGTGATTGCCATGCGATCAATTCAGCAACCGCCGTATTGGGTATCAGCAAGGTGCGCCCGGCCAGGCTCAGGGTCAGCCCGGTCAGTTGCTGTCCCTCCTGATATTCCAGCTGTGCCACGTCCGGCATGGTGTTATCTCCTGTTGTGCTGACCGCCCCGCCAGGCCGGCGGCCTAGTCGTCCAGTCCGGTCAACTGCCGGATGCTGCCCAGCAGCTGGGCTTCCTGATAGGGCTTGCCAAAGTACTCGTTAACACCGATTCGCAGTGCCCGCTCGCGGTGCTTGTCGCCGGTGCGCGAGGTAATCATGATAATCGGCAGGTCATGCAGTCGCTCGTCATGGCGTACCAGGGTAGCCACTTCAAAGCCGTCCATGCGCGGCATTTCAATATCCAGCAGCATGATGTCCGGGCGGCGCTCCTGCAGCTGGTTGATTGCATCAACACCGTCTTTGGCGGTGGTCACGTGCATGCCATAACGTTCCAGTAAACGCGAGGTCACTTTGCGCACGGTTACCGAATCGTCCACCACCATCACGTGCAGGATGCGGCTGGTGCCCGTTACAGCCTTGCGTGGTTGCGCATGCTGGCGTGCGCCCTCGTCGGGTTCTCCCGGCAATGCATAGCGGTTGCGGATCGCTGCCAGCAGGTCAAGAATCACCACCACCCGACCGTCACCCAGAATGGTGGCGCCGGACAGGCTCGGGACACTGGCAAACTGCGGCCCAAGGCTTTTCACCACAATTTCCCTGGAACCGGCCAGACTGTCTACCTGGATTGCAACAGCATGCTCCGAAGAGCGCACCAGCACCACCGGCAACGGCAGAGTCTGCCCGACCAGCTTGGGCTGCTGGCCATTGACCAGCAGCTCACCCAGGTATTTCAGGTCGTACTTCTGTCCCGCATATTCATAGCTGGCCGGCTCGCCCCGCCGGGCCTGCCCGTAGAGTGCTTCCAGCTCATAGGGCGAGACACGCACAATACCCTCGATGGTATTCAGCGGTATTGCATACAGGTCTTCGCCGGTCGTCACCATCAACGCCCGGTTGACCGATACAGTAAAAGGCAAGCGGATAACAAAGCGGGTTCCTCCGCCCGACTCCGATTCAATGTTGATGGAGCCGCCCAGCTGCTTGATCTCGGAACTGACCACATCCATGCCGACACCACGGCCGGAGACCTGGGTCACTTCCTTTGCCGTGGAAAAGCCGGCATGCAGGATAAACTGCATGATTTCCTGATCGCCAAGCCCGCTGTGTTCACCCATCAGTCCGCGTTCGATGGCTTTCGCGCGAACGGCGGCAATATCGATCCCGGCCCCGTCGTCACTCATGGTCAGCAAAATGTCGGCGCCTTCGCGGCCCAGCTGCAGGCGAATGCGGCCGGTTTCCGGCTTGCCAGAATCACGGCGCACGTCCGGCGCCTCCAGGCCATGACCCACGGCATTACGCAGCATGTGCTCCAGCGGCGCCACCATGCGCTCCATCACACTGCGGTCCATCTCGCCCTCGGCGTTGGTGACCAGCAGCTCGGCCTGCTTGCCCAGTTCGGCGGAAACATGGCGCACAATACGGCGCAAGCGCGGCACCAGGCGCTCAAACGGCACCATGCGGGTACGCATCAGACCTTCCTGCAGCTCGGTATTGACCCGGGCCTGCTGCAGCAGCAAGGTTTCGGCATCGCGGCTTTTCGCAGACAGGGTTTCTTTCAAGTCGAGCAGGTCTGAAGCTGACTCAAACAATGACCGTGACAGCTGCTGCAACTGGGAGTGCCGGTCCATTTCCAGCGGGTCGAACTCGGCGTAGCTGGCGCCCTCGCCCTCGGTTTGCAGGCGACTGAGGATTTGTGCCTGGGTTTCCGTATCCAGCCGGCGCAACTGGTCACGGATACGGTCAAGCGTGGTTTCCATCTCGTTCAGGGTGTAACCGAAATCACTCACCTGCTGCTCAACCCGACCACGGAAGATCGAGGTTTCACCGGCCAGGTTGACCAGCTCCTCCAGCAGCTCGGCCGGGATCCGCACCATTTCCTGCGTTCCCTGCTGCTGACTGCGAGACTGCCCGGAACGACCACTTTTGCGCATGAACGGCAGCGCCTGCCGTGCCAGCTGCCCGGCACGCCCACTGTCAATACCCGCTTCTGTTGCGGCTGACGATCCGGCGGCTGCCGCCAGGGCAGGTACAGGCAGTGGCTGTGTATTGCCGATTGTCTGCGGCTGCGCTTGCTGCAACTGTCCGATCTGCACACCCAGACCCTCCAGCTGCTGTGTCCAGCCAGCCTGGTCTTCATCCTGCAGGCTGTCCTGCAACCGGTCGCACAGACGAATGATGGCCGGCAACCCGGCAAGTCCGGCAGCCCCTTTCAGGCTGGCCAGCAGGCTATGGGCTGCCTCGTCAGTGGCTGAGGCTGCTTGCGGAAAGCGTTGATAAAATTCCAGGGCCTCCTGGATAAACTCCTCCCGCAACTCCGGTTCAGCAGCCAGCAGGGTTTCTTCGTCAGCCGCAACAGCCGTCATCGGCGCTACGCTACCCGGCTCGCCGCTGCGCCAGAAACGGACCATTTCCAGCATGCTGGCAGCCGGAATCAGCGGACGGCCATCGCGCACCGCTTCCAGCATTGCGTTCAGCTGGTCATGCACCTGATACAGGAAAGAACCCAGTTCATCGCAGGGCTGCAGGCGGCCACCCGCCAGATCTTCGTAGAGAAATTCCAGTTCGTGCGCCAGATCGGCAACGGCAGCAATTTCTGCCATGCGGGCACCGCCCTTGAGGGTATGCAGGTCCCGCTGCAGGCTTTCCACATGAGCGGGATTGTCACTGCCGGACACCCAGTCCTGCAGGCTTGCACCCATATGTTCCAACACCTCGAACGCCTCTTCGAGGAAAATATCCACCAGTTCATCCGGCTCGCCAGCAACCAGCCGCAACGGAGCAGCGGTCCCGGAAGACGCATCCTGCCCGGCAGCAGCCACTGCAGTCGTCGCTGGGGCATCGCTGTCAGCCACCGGCAGAACCGCCTCACCCCGGCGCAACGCCTGCAAACGCTCAATGGTTTCCAGCGGGCTCCACACATCCTGTGCCGCCTGCAGCTGTTCCAGCAATTCAGCCAGCCGGTCATGCGCAGAGTGCAGGACGTTGCCAAGCGACTGTTCGGCCAGCTGCCGGCCGTCCAGCAGGTATTCATAGACCGACTCCAGCTCATGGGCCAGATCACCCACCGGAACAATTTCCGCCATCCGGGCACCCCCCTTGAGGGTGTGCAGGTCGCGCATCAAGGCTCCCAGGCAAACCTTGTTATCAGTAGCAGCCAGCCACTGATCCAGGTTCTGGTTGGCACTGTCCATCAGCTCGAGCGCTTCATCCAGAAAAATTTCCACCATATCCGGATCAAGCCCGGCATAGGCGGTAAAGCCTGCTGCTGGCGCATCCTGCATGACTGCAGGCTCCAGCGCGTCAGCCGGCTTGCCCGCTTCCGCCGGCAACTCTGCCTCGACCAGTTGCAGCAGGCTTGCCACCAGTTGCGGTTGCGCGGTCACATCAAGCCCGGCAGCAACCTCGTCCATCATGTTGATCAGCGCATCGTGGGCCTGCGTGACCTGGCCAAACTGCTGCTCGCCCAGCTCTTGCCGGCCGGCATTCACTTGCTGGTAAAAGCCCAGCAGCGCATCCGCCAGAGCTTCGATCGGTTCCAGCTCCGCCATGCGCGCACCCTTTTTCAGGGTTGTCAGCTCATCAATCAGTTCCAGCAGCTGCCCATGTTCGCCCGGCTGGTTGCGCCAGCGCTGCAGATGGTCATCCATGTCCAGCAGCAGATCCATGCCGTCGGCCAGAAAACGGGAAATCAGTAACGGGTCGGTCGCGTTGCTGCCGGACTGCTGCTCACAGGACAGGCGCTGCTCCAATAGCCCATTCAGTTCTTCGACCAGCCCGGCAGCCCCGGGCAGCGGGCGCAAAGGCGTGCTGTCCAGCTGTTCCAGGCCCTGCTCCAGCAGCTCTGCGCTGCGCGTCAGCAGGGCGGCTTCCGGCTCGTCGATATTGAACAGGTGGGCGCGGTACTCCTTGACCAAACGCTCACTCGCCGTGGCCAGGGCGGCCACAGGTGTTATGCCTGCCATGTGCGCACTGCCCTTGAGGGTGTGCATCGCGCGCTGCAATTCTTCACTGACCGAGCGGGGTAAAAACTCCTGGCAGTCCCTGATAAAGTCCTGCAGCGCCTGCAAATGGGCCTTTGCCTCGCTGTAGAAAATCTCCAGCAGTACCGGGTCCAGCGCAGCCGTTTCTGTACCTTCCAGACCATCGGCAACAGCGGCTTCGGCCTCAATGCCTTCGTCTGCCGGCAGCACGGCCACATCCACGGCATCAGCAAACACAGGCAACGGCTGCTGGCGAGCCAGTGCATGTGCAACAGCTGCCAGGCGATCGACATCATCACGCTGACGCTGCTGTTGCCCGGCATACTCTTCAACCAGCTCTGGCAACAGGGCAATGACATCGGCAATCACCTGCAGCAACTCTGCAGATGGCGCGATACTGCCTTCGATAACCCGGTTGAGCATGTTTTCAATTGCCCAGGCCAGCTCGCCAACCACCAGGGCTCTAACCATACGGCCACTCCCCTTGAGCGTATGGAAAGCGCGCCGCACTTCTGTCAGCGCCTGCCCGTCTGCGAGGTCTTGCTGCCATTGCGGGAAGAATTCGGCCAGGGTTTCCAGTACTTCTCCGGCCTCCTCGACAAATACATCCTGCAGCTCCTCGTCCACCGGTTCTTCATCGGCGGGAGGCGGCAGCAGATGCTCCACCACTTCGGTGGCAGGCGGGTTCAATGGACTGGTACTGACCAGACTGGCCGGCTGCTCTTGTGCTGCAGGCTGCTCACCCCCTGACGGTGCTGCCTCTTCCGGCAGTTCCACCTCTGGCAGCTCAAAGCTGTCAAAGGAAAGCTCGTCCAGCACCTCACCGGCCGCCTCGCTGGCAATGGTCAATTGCTCGCCAGCCACGT
Organism: uncultured Thiopseudomonas sp.; assembly: GCA_964394445.1. Lineage (GTDB taxonomy): Bacteria > Pseudomonadota > Gammaproteobacteria > Pseudomonadales > Pseudomonadaceae > Thiopseudomonas. The sequence continues at coordinate 42,774 of CAYMXO010000003.1, read as the reverse complement.
CCAGGTTATCAAACAGTAGCGGTATCACTGCCTCGTCCAGCGCGCCCTGCAGGGCTTCATGTACCAGGCCGCAATCACCATCGACAAAGTCTTCTGGCAATGGCGCATCGGTCAGCAGGAACAGCTCCGTGGCATCCCCTTGCGGCGCGGATACATCCTGATCCAGCAACCAGTCCAGTTCGCCCAGAGCATCCGGCCTGTCCGGCTCTTCTGCCGGCAGCTCGCCCCGTAGCTGTGGCTCATCAGTTTCCAGCAACGGATAACCCAGTGCGGCCATGCTCTGGGCGGCAGTATCAAGCACCAGTTCGCTATCGCCGATCTGGTCTTCATAAAGCCGTTCAAGGTAATAATCAACGCTGGTAATGGCATCGGCCAGGGTATCCAGATCCTGCCAGCCAGGTACAGTTGCCGATGCCAGCAACTGCTCGTCAATATAGCGCCTGGTGCTGTCAATCAGTTGAGCCGCCCGCGATAGTGGAATCATCGCCAGCCCGCCACGCACCTGGTTGAGTAGCGCCGAAACCGGCTCAAGGTGCTGATGCTGCCACTGGGAGGCAATGAATTCGATAATTCCGTCCTTGGCTTGCTCCAGCCCGGCGCGTGCCTCACGGATAACCAGCCGGTGCACCTGGGCCACATCCGTTGGCGCCATCATTTCTGCTGTATGGGCCGTTTCGCCTGTGCCAACCATGCCAATCAGCGTTGCTTCCAGATAAAGCAGCGCGCCGGCAATGTCCATCAGGTTGGCATCACTGGCAGCCCGGGCGCCACTGGCAATCTCCTGCAGCATCTCCGCCTGCTCCAGCACCACCTTGCGCTGCTGGGCAAAGCCGAGCACGGCCAGAGTATCGGCAATCTGCTTGAGCGGCAGTTGCAAGCTGTCAAGGTCGCCCAGCGACAAGCGGTCACTGCGCACAAACAGGTCAAGGCTGTCCTTGACCCGCACCAGTTCTTCGCACAGCGCCGAGACGACCGAGCGGATTGCATCACGGTCAGCCGTACCGTCATCCAGGGCTTCGGCCGGTAGTGCATCGGCCAGCTGGTAGGTCTGGTGCAAGCGCTGCAGGCGGGCAGAATTGGGCTGTGCCTTGGCCACATAGAACAGGATGTCCTTGAGCAATTCTTCCGGTGCCTGCCGGTCCAGTCCCTGCACACCTTCAAGGGCCAGCTCGCGCAGCTGGCTATCCAGCTTGCGCAACAGCGTGCGCACTGTCGTGCTCAGATCCAGGCTGCGGTTGGCCAGTCCGTCTGTCAGACCGGAGGCCGCCTGCCACAATGGCAAGATCGGCGTCCCCTGGCTCAGCCTTTCCAGTCCGGCAAACACCCGCGCCAGCTGGGTCAGACTCTGTCCGGACCACTGGTCACGTAACAAACCGATCAGCGCTACCTGCATGGTCTGGCGTATCTTGCGCAGCAATGCACCCAGTTGCGGTCCGGCCAGCTGTACCAGGCGCTCCGGATCCATGGCCGGCAAAGCCGGCGGCAGCGCCGGATTGAACAGGCTGGACTGGGAGAGAAATTTCTCGCCGCGAGCAGCACGCAAGTCATTCAACAAGGGCAACACTGCCATCGGCAAGTCACGCCGGGCAGCCTGGATGCGTTCAAGGTAGCGTGGTAGCTGGATGATGGCCTGCATCAGCACTTCAAGCGCTTCATTGACATTGACCACTTTTTTGTCCAGCAGGGACTGGGCCACCAACTCCATTTCCTCGGCCAGCAAGGCCGCACCGAAGAACTGCACCATCTGCAGAATGCCATTGACCTGGTGAATGTACGCCAGACAGAAGCCCAGGCCGGCATTGCCCTGTGGCTGCTCGACATAGTCCTCCAGCGACTGCTGTGCCTGTTTCAGGGTCTCGGCAATCTCTCCCTTGACCCACTCCAGGGCCACGTAGTCGTGACGGTCACCCATGGCTAATCCACTCATATTGCTCAACTATCCTTTCCGGACAAAAGCCAAAACCTGGTCGTTTCTTGACGGTATCAGCTGCCGGCACTCCCGTTTCGCCACCTTGCCCGCACCAGGCATCCACAACCTGCATGACAACCCGTATCGATGGCCGGCAGCGGCAAATGAACAGTTGGGCACGGGGCACAGCGCCCATTCAGCATCCGTTTGCATTACCGCTCTTCTTTCAATGTGCCGGCAACCCGATACGGTCATGTCGACCGTACCGGCAGCCGCTACGGGTTCTGGTTTGGCAGGGTGAAGCCGGATACCGAATCGCGCATTTCGCTGGCCAGCCGGGCCAGGTGACCGATGCTTTGCGCGGTAGCCGTGGTTCCTGAAGAGGTTTGCGAGGTGATTTCCTGAATCACGTTCATCGTGTTGGAAATATGCCCCGCAGAAGATGCCTGCTGGCGGGCCGCGTTGGAAATATTCTGAATCAGGTTGGCCAGGTTTCTGGATACGTTTTCAATTTCCTCAAGGGAAACGCCCGCATCCTGGGCCAGACCTGCTCCACGCACCACCTCGGTGGTGGTCTGTTCCATCGAAATCACGGCCTCGTTGGTGTCGGTCTGAATGGTTTTCACCAGCGCTTCAATCTGCTTGGTGGCGGCCGAGGAGCGCTCGGCAAGGCGCTGGACTTCGTCAGCGACCACAGCAAAGCCGCGGCCGGCATCACCGGCCATCGACGCCTGGATCGCTGCGTTCAGGGCGAGAATGTTGGTCTGGTCGGCAATATCATTAATCAGGCTGACGATGTCACCAATCTCCTGCGAGGACTCACCCAGACGCTTGATGCGCTTGGAGGTATCCTGGATCTGCTCGCGAATCTTGTCCATGCCGGCAATGGTGTTGTGTACCACCTCGCTGCCCTTGTTGGCGATATCGACAGAACGCTCGGCGACCAAGGCAGATTCGGCTGCGTTGGCCGACACCTGGTCGATCGAGACGGCCATTTCATTGATGGCGGCAGAGGCGCCGGCAATTTCCTGAGCCTGGTGTTCGGACGCCTCGGCCAGGTGCGTGGCAGTGGACTGGGTATCCTGCGCCGCCGTTGAAACCTGAACTGCCGAGGTGTTGATGGTTCCCACCAGCTCGCGCAACTGGTCGATGGTGAAGTTGATGGAGTCGGCAATGGCACCGGTAAAGTCTTCGGTGACTGTTGCCTGTGCAGTCAGGTCACCATCGGCAAGGTCGCCAATTTCATCCAGCAGACGCAAAATGGCAGACTGGTTGCGGTCGTTTTTTTCTGCAGTTTCCTGCAGCCGGCGGCGAGTCTCACGGGTATTGACCAGACCAATCAGGGTAATGGTGGCCAGGATCAGCGCACCCAGCAAATAACCGGCAATGGTATTCAGCACCCGGCTGTTGGCCCGCTCTTCAAAGCTCTGTGCCAGACGGAGGTATTGGCCAGCAGGCTTTGCGAAACACTGAAAGTGCCATCGGCAGCCTCGCGCACACCAAACAGTTCCGGCGAGGTATCCAGAATCTGGTCAACCGACTGGGCCACGACGGTGAACAGCTGACCGATTTCCGCCAGACGCTCCACCGCCTCCACATCGGTTACCGGAGAAATCTGCATGGCCGGATCGCCGCTCTGCATGCCCTTGAGTACACGGCCAAACAGGCTGGCATCACGGCTGAACATGTCTGCTGCCAGAACCGCGTTTTCATCGCCGGCAAGCACCCGGGTAACCGAGGTATTGATGCGCTCCGCCAGCAGTGTCTGCCGCTGGGCAATGGCAACCTGGTCAGCCGGAGCCTGTACCCGCAACAAGATATCCACAACCTCTTCATACTCAAGCTGCAGCTGCGGGATGGTATCGGCCAGGGTTGAGGCCAGCCGGTGCAGGGCACCAACGGTTTCCTGACTGTCAAGGATGACGCCGGTGTGACGGCGCAGCCGCTGCCAGTCGCCGGCCACGGCTTCAACTTCAACCATCATGCGTGCCGGAGCGGCGGGCAGGCCGGTATCATCGTTGCCATTCTGGATGTAGTTCCAGCGGGTATCGAAGTCCATACGCGCCTCGCGCAGTGAACTGAAACCCTCGCTGTTGCCGGCAGCCGCTTCGGAGACGTTCTTGGCAATACGCTGGGACAGGACCCGCAGCTCGCCGGCATGCGCCAGATATTCTTTGTCGTTGGTGGTTTGCGTGTTCAGATAGAGGAAGTTGGCCAGCAGCAGGAGGGCTGCAACAAACAACACCACAAACAGCACGGTAGTCAGGGTGCCACTGCGTACGCCGGCAAACAGACTGTTGTTAAGGTTCATATTTTTCATTGACTGGCCCCCACCCGGACCTTTTTTTCAGAATCTTTGATTGCACAGGCTACCAGCAGCAGCCTGCTCCCGTATTGAAGCCGTCCACGTTTTTGCACTCAGGCCACAACATCAAGAAAACCATCATCGGCAGCCAGCGCATGGGGGCTAAACACCACCCAGCCATGCTCACGCTGGAAGGTGCCATGCACATAGGGTCTGATGCTGTCGGGAATTTCCTCGACAGTTTCGTCGAAGCACTCTACGTCGAAATGCTGCATGCCCAGCACCTCGTCCACCACCAGACCAACAAACAGGTTCTGGTGCTCGACGACCATGACGCGGCGGGTTTTCCAGTGATCGAATGCGTCCAGGCCAAGAAAAGCGCCCAGATCCATGACCGGCAGCAAACGGCCACGCACATTGGCAACACCAAGCACCCAGTCCTTGACACCGGGCAGCTGGGTAAAGCGCGGTTCGTGCAGCACCTCACCCACTTCCTGCATGGGTGCCACATAGTGTTTCCCGCCCATCCGGAAGCCGATGCCACTCCAGAACTCCTGACTCTCCTGTTGCGCGGGCAGCGCCAGGGCCTGCTTGCGATAACGCCGGTCCAGTTCGAGCAGTAACTGCAAGGGTTGCGGGCTTAGCATGAGTACAGCTTCCTAGCCCAGCACATCGGCAAGGGCCTGCACCAGCACGGTTTCCTCCACCGGCTTGGTCAGATAGCCGCGGGCACCCTGACGCTTGCCCCAGACCTTGTCGGTTTCCTGGTCCTTGGTTGTCACAATAATGACCGGAATATGGCTGGTATCCGGGTCCCGGGTCAGCTGCCGGGTTGCCTGAAAGCCATTGAGGCCAGGCATAACAATATCCATCAGGATGGCATCCGGGAGCTCTTTTTTTGCCAGCGCCACGCCATCCGCCCCGTTGTCGGCCTTGTAGACCTGATGCCCATTTTTTTCCAGCATGGTTGCCAGCTTGTAAACTTCGGTTGGCGAATCGTCAACAATCAGAACACGAGCCATTGTCTTCCTCTATTTTTTGTCCATTGCGGGTCGCAACAGCAGCCCTCAGGCTTCGGCAGCAGGCTCAAAACCGGGCACATGCGCCTTGATCGCGCCGATCAGCTCATCTTTGCTGAACGGCTTGGTCAGATACTGGTCCGAACCGACGATGCGGCCTTTGGCCTTGTCAAACAGGCCGTCTTTGGACGACAGCATGATGACCGGCGTGCTTCTGAATTCGCTGTTGTTCTTGATCAACGCACAGGTCTGATAACCATCCAGGCGCGGCATCATGATGTCGACAAAAATCACATCTGGCCGGGTATCGGCAATCTTGGCCAGCGCATCAAAACCGTCCACCGCCGTGATCACCTCGCACCCGACCTTTTTTAGCAATGTTTCTGCGGTACGGCGAATCGTTTTCGAATCATCGATCACCATGACCTTCAAGCTGTCTGAATTCTGTTCCATGTTTGCCCTACTCAATGTTGGTGGGTCGCAATAGCTTGCAGTTACTCAAGTCAGTCCGTCTCACGGCACCGCATACCGGCCACTGCCAGTCGAAACAATGCCGCCAGCCAGCCCCTTGCCCGGCTACGGTCGCTCGGCCTGAGCAGACTTGCACACAATACAGGCGAACGGCCTTTTTAGCATAATATCGGGCTGCAAGCCATAAACCCGCGGCCGCACCAGGGCTTTTGCATTCCGGCAGCGCGGGGTTGGCACGGGGGCCGCCGGCAACGCATAATGCCGGATATTTTTCGGAGAGCATACATATGAGTATTCGCCTTGGCATTGTCATGGATCCCATTTCTGACATTTCTTATTTAAAGGACAGTTCACTGGCCATGCTCTGGGCAGCCCAGGATCGCGGCTGGGAACTGTACTACATGGAGATGCAGGATCTGTACCAGGTACAGGGCGAAGCCCGGGTCCGTACACGTCCGCTGCAAGTACGCCGCGACCCTCAAAACTGGTTCACACTGGCGGACGAACAGGATATGGCGCTGGGCGATCTGGATGTCATCCTGATGCGCAAGGATCCTCCGTTCGACAGCGAGTTCCTCTACTGCACGCATTTGCTGGAAATGGCGGAAAACGCCGGCTGTCTGGTGGTCAACAAACCACAAAGCCTGCGCGACTGTAATGAGAAGCTGTTTGCCACGCTATTTCCCGAGTTCACGCCAATCACCCTGGTCAGCCGGCGTGCCGACATTATTCGCAAATTTACTGCAACGCACGGCGACATCATTCTCAAGCCGCTGGACGGCATGGGCGGATCGTCAATTTTCCGTCACCGTGAAGGCGATCCCAACCTCTCGGTGATTCTGGAAACCCTTACTGCCCACGGCAGCCAGCAAATCATGGTGCAAAAATACCTGCCGGCCATCAAGGAAGGTGACAAACGCATCCTGATGATTGATGGCGAGCCTGTGCCCTATTGCCTCGCACGCATTCCGGCCAGCGGTGAAACCCGCGGCAATCTGGCCGCCGGTGGCCGCGGAGTGGCCCAGCCGCTGAGCGAGAGCGACCAACGTATTGCCGCCCGCATCGGGCCGGAACTGCGCCAGCGCGGCCTGCTGTTTGTTGGCCTGGATGTGATCGGCGAAAACCTCACCGAAATCAATGTCACCAGCCCCACCTGCATCCGTGAAATTGATGCGGCCTACAATACCGATATCGCCGGCCAGCTCATGCAGGCCATTGAAAGGAAACTGCAACAGCAGCGTAGTGCCTGAATCGGCTGGCGGAGCTGCCAACAGCTCCGCACTGTGCACCGGCAACGGTAGACATTTGCCGTCGACCGATGCAGACTCCGGCCACCCTTTTAGCTGCAGATGCCATGAACGAAAGTTTGCCCATCTCCCTGCAACCGGACATACGGCCCCGCGACCGTCTCGGTTTTACCCTGCTGGTTGCGGCCCTGCTGCACGCGGCCGTCATCCTGGGGGTCGGCTTTGCCGTGGAAGAACTGCCGGCGCAAAGCCGTGGCCTGGAGGTGACCCTGGCCAGCTTTGCCAGCGACAAGGCACCGGACAAGGCCGATTATATCGCCCAGGCTGACCAGCAAGGCAGTGGTACCCTGGAACATGAAGCGGCCCCCAGCACCGACCAGCAAGCCACTCTGCAAGACGAGCAAGTCAAAGAAGTCAGCGTGGAAAGCACCACACAGCCACCCGAGCCGGTGGAGGCGCCAAAACAGGTGCTCACCACCCGGCAGCCGAGCCAACAGAAAGTCGAACAGAAAAAAACCGTACAACCGGTTGAACAGCCGCGCCGCAAGGCTCCGGCACTGGACCGCGACCAGCTGGCCGCCGACATTGCCAGCCTGGAAGCCGAATACGCCCGCGAGCGCCAGCAATACGCCAAGCGCCCGCGCATCAGCCACCAGCACACCGCCAGCACTCGCCGTGATGTCAGTGCCTGGTACCGGGACGACTGGCGCAAAAAAGTGGAGCGGATCGGCAACCTGAACTACCCGGACGAAGCCCGGCGCAACGGCATCTATGGCAGCTTGCGGCTGCTGGTGGTCATCCGCAGCGATGGCAGCATCGACAAAATGGCAGTGCTGGAGTCATCCGGCCAGCCGGTACTTGATCAGGCCGCACTCAACATCGTTCGCCTGTCGGCCCCCTTTGCTCCCTTTACCGGCGAGCTGGCCGCCCGCTATGATCAGGTCGAGATCATCCGTACCTGGCGCTTCGAGCGTGGCGACCGCCTGTCCAGCCATTGAGCCGGGCGTCTTGTCATAAGGAATCCGTGTCATGACCGAGCTTACCTCCCTGGCCGATCATTTTCTGATCGCCATGCCTGCCCTGCAGGATCCGTTTTTTGGCCAGTCGCTGGTCTATCTGTTTGAACACAATCCCGAAGGCGCCATGGGCCTGGTCATCAATCATCCCACCGAACTCAGTCTGGCCGACGTGCTAAACCAGCTGCATCCGGAGCAAGAGCCTGCGGCACATACCGCAGACATTGTCGTCTACGCCGGCGGACCGGTGCAGACTGAACGCGGCTTTGTCATGCATCCGCCCGGCCAGCATTACCAAAGTACGGTCGACCTGGATGCGCTGAGCATTACCAACTCGCAGGACATCCTGGATGCCATCGCCGCAGGCACAGGTCCGGAGCAGTTCCTCATCGCCCTGGGCTACGCCGGCTGGGGCGCCGGCCAGCTGGAAGAAGAGCTGAAAAGCAATACCTGGCTCAGCTGCCCGGCCAGCCATGCCATCATCTTCGACACACCGGCCGAAGAGCGCCGCGCTGCTGCTGCAAGCAGCCTCGGTATCCAGCTGTCGCAGCTCAGCCATCTGGCCGGCCACTCATGAACAAGCCGGAACCACAACTGCTGCTGGGCTTTGACTTTGGCACCAAACAGATTGGCGTTGCGGTCGGCCAGAGCCTGACCCGCGAAGCACGCCCGCTGTGCAACCTGCGGGCACGTGACGGTATTCCGCAGTGGGATCAAATCGAGGACTTGCTGAAAGAATGGCAGCCGCAAGCACTGGTGGTTGGCCTGCCGCTGAACATGGATGGCACGCCCAGCGAGATGAGCGCACGGGCGCAAAAGTTTGCCAACCGCCTGCACGGCCGCTATGGCCTGCCGGTTTATACCCACGACGAGCGCCTGACCACCTTTGCTGCCAAGGGTGAACGCATGCAGCGTGGCGGGCGTACCGCCAGCTTCCGGGACGACCCGGTCGATGCGCTGGCAGCCAGCCTGCTGTTGCAAGGCTGGCTGGAAGCACAATCCTAAACGCTCCGTTCTGCAGCAATTGCAGCGCTGTCGGGTTGCCAACGCAAAATCTCCAAAACCCCCTCTCTCGCAGCAGTCCGGTTGCGCTTTGCCGCCCCTGATACAGGCACATTCGACCCGCTCCGACAGGATCCTGACAAACTGCAGTAAATGCGTTTTCGGTATCAATATCTGCTAATCTAGCAGGCAACCAGTCAACAGTTGCAAGGAGAGTCCCATGTTGCCCAACCCCCAGTCCCTGATTGAACAAATGGCCGGCAATCTGACCAGCCAGCTCGCCGAGCGCGGCATCCATGAGCCACGCTTTGTCGGCATCCACACCGGTGGCGTCTGGGTCGCCAATGCCCTGCTGAAAACCCTGGACCGGGCAGACGAGCCCCTGGGTATCCTCAACGTATCGTTCTACCGGGACGACTTCAGCCGTAAAGGCCTGCACCCGCAGGTGCGTCCTTCGCAACTGCCATTCGATATCGAAAACCAGCACCTGGTGCTGATTGACGACGTCCTGATGAGCGGTCGCACCATCCGTGCCGCTCTCAACGAGCTGTTCGACTACGGCCGTCCGGCCAGCGTGACCCTGGTCTGCCTGCTGGAAATCAACGCCCGCGAGCTGCCGATCCGTCCGGATATTGTTGGCCAGATCCTTACCCTGCCGCAAAATCAGCGGGTAAAATTGACCGGACCGGAGCCGCTGGCCATTGAGCTGCGCGAACTGGAAAACGACTGAGTTCTTGTGGAGCGGCCATGGCCGCTCCACTTATCTACGGCACCTGCAAGCTGACATGAGTATCTGCTGATGACCCCCGCCTGCCCCCTGCAACTGAACGAGCACGGACGCTTGCGCCACTTTCTGTCCCTGGACGGACTGCCCCGCGAGCTGCTGACCGAAATACTGGATACCGCCGACTCCTTTCTCGAGGTTGGTGCCCGCGCGGTGAAAAAAGTCCCCCTGATGCGCGGCATGACAGTGTGCAACGTGTTTTTTGAAAATTCCACGCGCACCCGTACCACCTTCGAGCTGGCGGCCAAGCGCTTGTCGGCCGACGTGATCACCCTCAACGTCTCCACCTCGTCCACCAGCAAGGGCGAGACCCTGACCGACACCCTGCGTACGCTGGAAGCGATGGCTGCCGACATGTTCGTCATGCGGCATGCTGATTCCGGTGCGGCCCATTTTGTGGCCGAACATGTCAGCCCCAATGTCGCCATCATCAACGGTGGCGACGGCCGCCATGCACACCCTACCCAGGGCATGCTCGACATGCTGACCATCCGCCGCCACAAAGGTGACTTCAGCCAGCTGAAAGTGGCCATTGTCGGCGACATCCTGCACTCACGGGTGGCCCGCTCCAACATGATCGCCCTACGGACGCTGGGCTGTCCGGACATCCGCGTGATCGCGCCCAAAACCCTGTTGCCGGTTGGCCTGGAGCAGTACGGCGTCAACGTCTACCACAACATCGAACAGGGCCTGAAGGATGTTGACGTGATCATCATGCTGCGTCTGCAGCGCGAGCGCATGCGCTCGGGCCTGCTACCCAGCGAAAGCGAGTTCTATCGTTTGTTCGGTCTCAGCGAACAACGTGTCGCGCTGGCTCATCCGGAAGCAATTGTCATGCATCCGGGCCCGATCAACCGCGGGGTGGAAATCGAGTCCAGTGTAGCCGACAGCCCCCGCGCCATGATCCTCAACCAGGTTACTTACGGCATCGCCGTGCGCATGGCAGTGCTGTCGATGGCCATGAGCGGCCAGAACGAACAACGCCAGCTAGATGCTGAACGCCATGCACAGCAGGAGGTCCGTTAAATGCGCATTCAAATAAGCGGTGCCCGCCTGCTCGATCCGGCCAGCAAGCTGGACCAGGCGTGTGACATCTTTATCGAAGGCGGCAAAATTGCCGCACTGGGTGACAAGCCCGCCGGTTTCTCGGTCGAACAACTGATCGATGCCCGCGGCCTGATTGCCGTGCCCGGACTGGTCGATATCAATGCGTCCCTGCGTGAGCCCGGCTATGGCCGCAAGGGCAGTATTGCCAGTGAAACCCGGGCCGCTGCTGCCGGCGGCATCACCAGCCTGTGCTGCACTCCTTTCACCAGGCCGGTACTGGACACACCGGCGGTGGCCGAACTGATCCTTGACCAGGCCCGTGATCATGGTGCCACCCGGGTCTATCCGCTGGGTGCCTTTACCCAGGGTCTGGCCGGCGACAACCTGGCCGAGCTGGTCACCCTGCACGATGCTGGCTGTGTGGCTTTCACCAACGGCCTGGTACCCTTTGCCAACAACCGGCTGCTACGTCATGCACTGGAATACGCAGCCACCTTTGACCTGACTGTGATATTTCAACCCCAGGACCGTGATCTGGCCGAGGGCGGCATTGCCAATGAGAGTGCCGCAGCCAGCTTCCGTGGCCTGAGTGGCATCCCCGAGACAGCCGAAACCGTCGCCCTGTCCCGCGACCTGCTGCTGGTCGAGCATAGCGGCGTACGCGCCCACTTCAGCCAGATCACCACCGCACGCGGTGCCCGCCTGATCGCCAAGGCGCAGCAACGCGGCCTCAAGGTCACGGCCGATGTAGCCATGTACCAGCTGCTTCTGACAGACGAAGCAGTGCTGGATTTTTCCAGCCTTTATCACGTGCAGCCACCCTTGCGTTCGGCAGACGACCGCGAAGGCTTGCGTGAGGCGGTGCGCAGTGGCGTGATCAGCGCCATTGCCAGCCACCACCAACCGCACGAGATGGACGCCAAGCAGGATCCCTTTGCTGCCACCGAGCCCGGCATCAGCAGTGTCGAGCTGATGCTGCCGCTGGCCATGAGCCTGGTGCAGGACGGCGTACTGGATCTGCCCACAGCCATCGAACGCCTGACCAGCGGACCCGCCCGGGCCATGGGCTTGCAGGCCGGCAGCCTGAACGTGGGTGCCCGTGCCGACCTGTTGCTGTTTGATCCGGAAGGCCAGACTCTGGCCGGCGAAAACTGGCTGTCCAAAGGTGGCAACTGCCCCTTTATCGGTCAAACCCTGCCCGGCCGGGTACGCTACACCATGCTCAACGGCCGCATCAGCTTCAAGCAGGACTGACACCAGAGCAGCAATCAGGCCCTGCCAGTGATATGGCAGGGCCTTTATCTACCGCTCAAACAGCCACACTGTTTCTTCCATGCATCACCAGCCGTCATGAAGACGGCAGGTTCACACATGATGAAACAATTTCACTTTTTACGGATACAGACAGTACAGGATCGCCGGCAGTATGATTTCCACAACGCAAAACACCGGCTGCATGCCGCCTGCGTTTTGCAGCAGCCTGCCTGAAACCAGCCGTTAGTACAGCCTGTAGAACACTCATGCCATCCCCCCGCTCTCTGGCCTTTTTTGTCACCGGCACCGACACCGATGCCGGCAAAACCACCGTTGCTGCCGGCCTGCTGGCAGCCGCCCGGCAACAGGGGCTCAGCACCCTGGCCGGCAAGCCGGTGGCATCCGGCGCAAGGCATACACACGAAGGCCTGCGCAACAGTGACGCGGAACAATTACAGGCCCAGTGCAGCATCCACCTGCCCTATGCACAGATCAACCCGCATGCATTTGCACCGGCCATCGCTCCCCATCTCGCCGCACACGGAAGCGGTGTCAGACTTGAATGCGGGCAGCTGCGCCACAGCATGCAACGCCTGCTGCAACAGCAGGCCGGACTGACCCTGATTGAAGGCGCCGGCGGCTGGCGGGTTCCCGTCAACGATCACGAAACCCTGGCTGATCTTGCTGTCGCCCTGCAACTGCCGGTCATTCTGGTAGTGGGCATGAAACTTGGCTGCATCAACCACGCACTGCTCAGTGCCGAAGCAATCCTGCGCGACGGTTTACCGCTGGCCGGCTGGATTGCCAACTGCATTGATCCGCAGATGGCCAGCCAAAGCGGCAACCTGCAGACCCTGCAACAGCGGATGCCGGCCCCCTGTCTGGCGGTGATTCCCCGTCTGCACGCACCCGGTCCGGAACTGCTGGCCAAATATCTGACGCCGGCCCTGAAGCGGCTGGCTGCACAGGATACCGCTACCAAAAGAGGTGTCTGAGGCCGACAAAGTACAGTAGCAGCGCACACGCATCCGGCTCATGCTGGAGCCAAAAGGAGACATTCATGTTGCATCACATTGTCATTGTGGGCGGCGGCGCCGGCGGCCTTGAGCTGGCCACCCGCCTGGGCCGCAGCCTGGGCAAGCGTAAACAGGCGCGCATCACCCTGGTCGACACCAACCTGACCCATATCTGGAAACCGCTGCTGCATGAGGTAGCCGCCGGCTCACTGAACACCACGGACAACGAACTGAACTATCTGGCCCAGGCCAAATGGAACCACTTCGACTTTCAGCCTGGACGCCTGACCGGCCTGGACCGCAGCGCACAGACCATCGACCTGGCCGCCACCCTGGATGGCCAGGGCAGCCAGCTGGTACCGGCACGCAGCATCGCCTACGATACCCTGGTGCTTGCCGTTGGCAGCCTGACCAATGATTTTGGTACGCCGGGGGCCAGCGAACACTGCATTTTTCTCGACAGCCCGCACAATGCACAGCACTTCCATCAGCGCCTGCTGGGCGAATATCTAAGCGCCCACAGCCGCGACAGCCACAACGAACAGGTCAGTGTTGCCATCGTCGGAGCCGGCGCCACCGGTGTCGAGCTGGCCGCAGAGCTGCGCAATGCTGCCCGCATGCTGTCCGATTATGGGCTGGACCACATCCGCCCGGAAAACATGCATATCAGCATTCTTGAAGCCGGCCCGCGCGTGCTACCTGCCTTGTCCGACAAACTGGCCACTACAGCACATCAGGAGCTGGTGAAGCTGGGTGTGCGTGTACGACTGGGCGCGCAGGTCAAGCGAGTCAGCGCCGAAGGCTTCCATACCGCTGATGGCGAGCTGATTCCGGCGACACTCAAGGTCTGGGCAGCCGGTGTTCGCGCACCGGCCTTTCTGGCTGAACTGGACGGACTGGAAACCAACCGCATCAATCAACTGAAAGTGGAAACCACGCTGCAAACCACACTGGACCCGGACATTTTTGCCATGGGGGACTGCGCCGCCTGCCCGCTGGAACCGGGCAGCACCCGCAACGTGCCACCGCGGGCGCAAAGCGCCCACCAGCAGGCAGCCCTGCTGGCGAAAAGTCTGCAGCTGCGCCTACAGGAGCGTCCCCTGCCGCACTATCAGTACCGCGATTACGGCTCGTTGATTTCACTGTCCAGCTATACCGCCGTAGGCAATCTGATGGGCGGCTTCATGCGCAACGTCAACCTTGAGGGCTGGATGGCGCGCATGTTCTAAATCTCCCTGTACCGCATGCACCAGATGGTTTTGTATGGCCGCTTTCGCACCCTGCTGCTGATGCTGGGCGACCGTATCGGCAAGCGCACCCATCCGAAAATGAAACTGCACTAGGGCGGTGTTTCCGCTCAAGGCGTGCCTTGCAGGGCACGCCGTCATTGCGTTAGTGCGAGGTTCCTTCGGCAAAGTTGATCTTGTTGTACACGTTGTACTTGCCTGAAGGCAGGTTCATCGGGATGCGCTTCACCTCTTCCAGGGTTTCTGCGTTGTACACGATCAATGCGCCTTCCTTGTCCCAGACACTGAGGATCAGGTGACTGCCGTCCTTGTTGAACTCGACGTGGGCGGCGTTCTTGCCGGGCATTGGCCGCAGCGTGCGCACAACGTCCAGCGTCTGTTTGTCAATAACGTGCACGGCCTCGTTATTCGGGCCAAAAAACACATCAGTCCAGGCATAACGGGAGTTTTCATGGCTACGCATGAAGAAGCCCGGGCCTTCGGTGGGAATTTCCTTGATCAACTCCCAGGTATCCATGTCCAGCACGGAAATCAGTCCCTGGCTGATATTGGGTGTGGCAAATACACGCTGGTCGCCACGCTGCCAGTAGATGCCGGAACCCAGGTGCGGCATGCCGGGCAGCGGAATTTCACTGACTGTCTTGCCCTGCTCCATGTCCACCACCTGTCCGCCCTTGGCCTTGCGTGAGGTGGCCAGCAGGTAACGGTAATCCGGGGTAAAGGAAAAGTCATCCAGGAAATCATCGGCCAGGATACGGCGCGGCTCGAAGCCGGGATTGTCCAGGTAGGGGAACTCCCAGACTTCGTGAGTATCTTTTAGCGCAACCACAAAACTGTCCCTTGGCGGCGCGGTATACACGGCGCTGACCCGGGACTGCTTGCCATCCTGGCCGATCACGGGGATTTCCTTGACGAAGCTCAGATCGTCCGCATTGAGCACCACCAGGGTACCGGGCAGATAGTTGCCGACCATCACCCATTTGCCATCATTGCTCACCGCCAGGTTGCGGGTATTCAGGGCTACGCGGGTCTCGCCCACCATGGTCAGGTTGTGAATATCGTATTTGCTGACCCAGCCATCGCGGGAAGCAAAGTAGACAAAGCGGCCATCCGGAGAAAACTTGGGGCCGCCGTGCAGGGCAAAGTGGCTCTGGAAGCGGTCAACCGGTTCAAACCTGTCACCATCCAGTATGGTGACATGGTGGTCACCGGCCTCGACCACCACAAACAGGTTCATCGGATCGGAACCATGCTGCGGTGTGTCGGGCAGCTTGTCCTGCTCCACAAACAGCTTGTGGGTTGCCCTGGTATCGGCTTCGGTCCAGGTGGGCGGTGTATCGGCCGGCGTGTACAGGTATTCCACCATCCGCTCGACTTGTTCCTGCCCTCCCAGTTGCTGGATAAAGCCTTCCATCTGGCTGGCCGGACGTCCTTGCGCCACCACCTTGATGGCTTCGGCTTTTTTCAGCCGCCCCAGACTTTCCGGCAATAATGCTGGCCCCAGACCGCCAATACGCTGTTCGCCATGACACACTGCACAGTGCTCCTGATAAACCGCATCGGTCTCTGCATCCATTGCCCAGACAACAGACATGGAGTAGACCAGCAATGAGGCTGTAAAGCCCGACAACAGTGCTTTTGTGGACATAGCGTTTTCTCCAGTGGTAGTTGAAATTAAAGATAGGCAATAATGCCATCAATTGCCTTGATATGGGTTGGCTAAAACGTGATTCAGCCGGCCAAGGCTTTCTGTTAACGCCAAAGACGCAGGCAGTCCGCAAAAGGATACGCCCATGAACACGCTTTGCCGCAACCGGCACCTGCACAGGCTCGAGCAGCAGGAATTTGATCTGCTGGTCATTGGTGGCGGAGCCACTGGTGCCGGCATTGCGCTGGATGCCGCCAGTCGGGGTTTGTCCGTGGCACTGGTCGACCGCGGCGATTTTTCCTGCGGCACCTCCAGCCGTTCCAGCAAGCTGATTCATGGCGGTGTGCGCTACCTGGAGGCTGCCGTCACCCGCCTCGACCCCGCCCAGTGGCGGCTGGTGCGTGAAGCTCTGCGTGAGCGTGCCATCCTGCTGGCAACCGCACCCCATCTGGTACAGCCCCTGCGTACGCTGGTACCAGCCTACAGCTGGTACCAGTTGGCCAGATACCGCAGCGGCCTGTGGTTGTACGATCGCGCAGCCGGCCGGGCAATGATTGCTCCAAGCCGGTTTTTGACACCACGACAGCTGTTGGCAGTGTTTCCACAACTCAAAAGCCGCAACCTGAAAGGTGGCGTTGCTTACTACGATGCCAGCTTCAACGATGCCCGCATGGCGATTACCCTGCTGCTTACTGCCGTGAAGCAGGGTGCCACGATTGCCAACTACCTGGAAGTCACCGGCTTTACGCACAGTGCCGGCCGACTGGATGCCGCCCTGGTCAGCAACCGCCTGAACGGGCAACAATCCAGAATCAGGGCGCGTGTCATGATCAATGCCACCGGCGTCCATGGCGACCACCTGCGCCAACTCGAGGACCGCAACAGCCAGCCGCTGCTTGTCACCAGCCGTGGCAGCCATATCGTGCTTGATCAAAGCTGGACTGGCAGCGGTGACGCCCTGTTGATCCCCGCCACCCGCGACGGCCGCGTACTCTTTGTACTGCCCTGGCTGCAGCACACGCTGGTGGGCACCACCGACGTGACAGCACCCATACTGGACAACCCCGTACCGGACAGTTCAGAACTGGATTATTTGCTGGAGCACCTGGAGCAGTGGCTCGAACGACCGGTCAAAAGAGAGCAGATTCTCGCCAGCTGGTCTGGTCTGCGCCCACTACTGGCAGAAGGGCATAGCACCAGTACGGCCCGGGTGGTGCGCGAACACCGGCTGGAGACCGGCTGCAAGGGGCTGCTCAGTGTGCTGGGCGGCAAGTGGACTACCTACCGAAAAATGGCCGAGCAGGCCGTTGACCATGCAATAGCTGTCGCTGGACTGAAGCCGTCGCACGGCTGTCATACGGAGCACTTGCTGCTGCTCGGCTCAGAGGGCTATGACCCCGCGCTGGCCGACAAACTGGCTCAGGACTACCAACTTGATGAAGATGTGGCCCGTCACCTGGCCCATGCCTATGGCACCAGGGCGGACGAACTGCTGGGCGGTGCAAGCACGGAAGGGCGGCAGCGGCTGCTGGGCGGCCAGCCGTATCTGCGGGCCGAAGTCAGCTGGGCACGCCGCCAGGAAATGGCCATGACCGCAGAAGATATTCTGCAACGGCGCCTGCGCATCGGTTTTCTGGATCAGCAGGCTGCCGGGCGCCTTGCTGCCGACCCCTTGCTACAGCAACCCTGATTCACATGCCCCAAAAACAACTGTAGCCCGCAAGCGGGCTACAGATCAGGCAGAAACAGCGGTTGACTTACTGCTTCTTGGCAACGATATCGGCATCCGCATCAATACCCAGGCTATAGCCCAGGGATACGTGGTGGAAGCGACCTTCAGCGTTGTCATCATGGATGGCAAAGCCAAAGTTGTAGGTATTGCCTGACTTCAGCGCAACGTCACCTTCGCCACCGGTCAGCTTGCGGGTAAACACGACACTCCAGGTACCGTCTTCCAGCTTGCCTTCGGCACCGACCAGGGCCTGGCCACCTTCCATCACACGCTTGTCGGCGACATAGCCGTCATAGGCCTTGTTCTCGCCGCTGCGCCACTGGTTCAGGTCGTAGTAGATACCGTCAGCCAGCGAGCCGTCCTTGACGTACTTGGTCTTGCTGCTGTCGCCATCCGGCATAGTACGGGCATCACCGTGGCAGCTGCCCCAGCAACCACCCTGCTCGGCCAGTTCTACCTTGCCGCCGTCTTCCAGCATGTAGGCAATCTTGACCGGGTTGGCCTCATCCATCTTGGGTGCGCCGGAGGCAGCAGGCTGCTTCCAGGTAAAGCGCAGATACAGGTTTTCACCATCATGTGCAGCCTGGACTTTGGCATTGATAAAAGCCGCCTTGCCGGGAATCGGGGTTGGCTCAATCTTGCCACCACTGACAATCAGCTGGCCCATGTCACCAATTTCTTCCGAGTGACAGCTCGCACAGCTTTCACCACGCTTCAGCACGCGGGCACCACCATGGGACGGGCCACGCATGATCCACTCAACCGGTGAAACACCCGGATACAGCAGATCCACATTGGTTGCTGCCACTTTGCTCCAGTCTGCTGGTGCAGCAGCCATGGCGGTCCCTGTGGCAAGAGCAAATACAGCACTGGCTACGCCAGTCATCATCATTTTTTTCATCATTGCTTACTCTCCAGTTGATCAGCTGAAACAGGAGTTATTCCCAGTCTTCATCTGTCATGTCGTCTTCCGGCAGATGGTGGGCGATTCCCTTGTGACAGTCAATACAGGTCATGTTGTCTTCAATCGCCATCTGGTGCTGCACGCTGGCCCGTTTTTTCTGTCTGTCCAGATCCATACTGTTAAAGTCATGGCAGTTGCGGCACTCTCGTGAGTCGGAGTTTTTCATCCGTTTCCATTCGCTGCGTGCCAGATGAATACGCTTGGCTTCAAATTTTTCACGCGTATCAATGGTTCCAACCATTTTACCCCACAGCTCGCGGGAGGCCTGGATCTTGCGAACCATCTTGTAGCCCCACTCTTTGGGTACGTGGCAGTCCGGACAGGTTGCCCGTACACCGGTACGGTTGGAGTAGTGGATAGTCTCCTGGTATTCAGGATAGACGTTATCGCGCATCTCGTGACACGAGAGGCAAAATTCTTCAGTGTTGGTCATTTCCAGGGCAGTGTTGAACCCTCCCCAGAAAATAATGCCGGCCACGAACCCGACCAACAACAAGCTGGCAAGAGAATAATGGACACTTGGACGACGCAGGGTTGCAATCAGACGGGACAGTTTGCTGCCTTGTTCTGCCATTGGAGTATTCCTTCTTTGCTTAACCCGCCCTGCACTTGCGTACAGGACGGGTTAGCACTTCACTGTGACTGGTTAGTAAACGTCGAACATGGTGTTGTGGACGTTGAACTTGCCAGTTGGAGTGATGACCTCGGGGCTGGTGATTACGGACTTGACCTTCAGCGTCTTGTCGTCATAGACAACAACCGCGGACTGGTCAGCCTTGCCACCCCACAGGGAGATCCAGACTTCGTCACCGGCCTTGTTGTACTCAGGCTGTACGGCACGGCGGATGGCAGCACCCTGTGGCAGACCGGAGTCTTTACCCACGTTCAGAACGCGAGGTTCTTTGGTCAGGTCGTTCATGTCGAAGACGTAAACGGACTCGGCAATTTCACGCTCAGGGTTCATCGGGGCATCAGCCCAGAAGTTGTTGGACTTCGGGTGGGTCTTGACGAACAGGTTACCCGCACCCGGCATCTTCAGCTCCTGAACCACTTTCCAGTTGTGCTCCGCATATTTCTTGTACTTGCGCTCCTCGTTAGGAGTAGAAATCAGGGATACAACATCGTCACCCAGGTGACCGGTTGCCCATACAGGACCGAACTCGGGGTGAACAAAGTTGGCACCACGACCCGGGTGAGGGATCTTGGCCGTATCAACGATGGCAGCCAGCTTACCGGTTTTGGTGTCAACCGCGGCAACCTGGTTGGATGCGTTGGCGGCAACCAGGAAGTAGCGGTGGGACATGTCCCAGCCACCGTCATGCAGGAACTTGGACGATGCAATGGTGGTGGTTTTCAGGTTGTCGAGGTCGGTGTAGTCAACCAGCAGAATTTGTCCGGTTTCCTTGACGCTGACGACCCATTCAGGCTTGAGCGGGTTGGCAACGATAGAGGCAACACGGGGCTCCGGGTGATATTCACCATCAATGGTCTGGCCACGGGTGGAAACAACCTTGATTGGCTCCAGGGTCAGGCCGTCTACGATGCCGTACTGAGGCGGCCAGTAGGTGCCACCGATCAGGTATTTGTCTTCGTAGCCCTTGTACTTGGACACGTCAACCGAACGCATGTCGGAACCGAAGCGGACGGTCGCAACAGTCATCGGCTCTTCAGGCCACAGGTCAATGATGGTGGTCAGACCGTCACGGCCGGTGGTGTATACGTAACGACCGGAGGCAGACATACGGGAAATGTGTACAGCGTAACCACTTTCCAGAATTTTCCAGATCTTGTGGGTATCGCCGTCGATCAGGGCCAGCTTACCGGCGTCACGCAGGGTTACCGCGAAAACGTTGGACAGGTTGATGTTGTTCATCTGCTTGGTTGGACGATCTTCAACCGGAACAATCAGGTTCCAGCTGTCTTTCATGTCCTGCAGGGAGAACTCGGGGGGAACGGGTGGCTCGTGCTGAACATAACGGGCCATCATGTTGATTTCTTCTGGGGTCAGGATGTCGTCATAGTTGACCATCCCGCCTTCAGTACCATAAGCAATGATGTTCTCAAGACGCTTGGTACCCAGACGCAGCGTACCGCCTTCCAGCTTGCTGCCATCCTCCTGGGTTACGCTCCAGTATGGCTCAAGGTTTTTACCTGTTGCCCCCTTGCGCAGGACACCGTGACAACCGGCACAGCGTTCGAAATAAATTTGTTTTGCAGCTTCTTTTTCCGCATCAGTCATGGCCGGTGCTTCATTGGCGCTAGCATGGGACACAGCAAGGCCCAGCAATGAGAAAGCTGCTGCAAAGCCTACTTTGGAAAACTTACCAGCGATAGTCATACTTTCTTTCCTTGGAAGCAGCTTGGCTTCTTCAGAGTACTTGGAAGGGTGATTGGTTGGCATCTCGGGTTGGCTCCCTAGGCAGAGATTCTAGTTATTTCCTTTAATGCTGGCTTAATACTAGCCAGATCGCCGAGAAATCATACATGACTTTAATCAAGATCTCTTCGTTGTGCCTATATCTTTTTCGTTTCAGAGCAGCATACAGGCGGGCTTGTCACGACAATCCGTGGCCAGGAAGACCTGCCGTGGCAAGTTATACCCTGGCTCATCCACGATGAGCCGGGGCACATTGTCACCAACCAGCGCAAGCATATGCAAAACATGCCGCCAAAAGATATGACTTATCTCAATATCCGTGCTCGCCATGCGCGTTTCAGCGCTGTTTCACATCAAGGAGCAGAGTGGCGCGAAAACCCTTGGCCGATGACAGTTGTATTTTGTACCCGTCCGCAGTTTTTTCAGCAAGGCTGCCACTTGCTTCACTCCATTTCTCTTCCGAGCTGAGGTAACGCACGGCGAAACCGTCTGCTACCCGGCTCAGCCGTAGCGTCAGGGTATCCCGGAACAGGTAATCCCCTTCCACATGGCCATTCCAGAGCTTGCCGTCAATGGTGTAACCGGTGGATGAAACTGCCAGCTCAACAGAAAATACCAAAGTACGGCCCATGGTTATTTTCCGGGTATCAAGAAAGGCTGAAAACAGAACCGGCGAACGCGGGCTGGCCAGCCCAACCTTGTCAAGACCCAGCAACTCGTCATAGCTGCGCAAAACTGCACTGAAGGTCTCGCGCCGCCTTTCCGTCAACCGAAAGCTAAATGCCCCCCGGGGCACCACGGTGGTTTCAAAATAATAAGAAGCACGAATGCCATTACCGGCATCCTTGGCTTTTTGTACCGAAGGCGGCAAGGGCAGCGCCTCAACTTCCAGGCAGCCATCAACCCGTACATCGCCGAACAAAAAGCGCACCAGATTCTGATAGCCTTCTTCGGAGTTGACCACGCCATGGGTACCACTGTGGCTGCGGTAAGCAAACGCACGCGGCGCACCGCTGACCACCGCATTTTCTATCTTCACCAGCCCGTCACTCATTTCTCCGGCCAGACGCCTGGATACTCCGGCTGCCGCCCCGTAGTCATTGCTGTTGGTGCCGACAAAGCAAAAGAACCGTTGCGGATCAAACTTGCCATTCAACGAATCGACCCGTTCGGACCTGGCAGGCAAACCAAGGTATTCCGCCATTTTTTTGCGGTTGAAATTGTTGATATCCCACAACCCAAGGAAACCCGGCACGTTGACTCCGGCCATTTCGATGCCGTTGTGCGGCGTGGCATAGGTAAATACCTTGTCGACCAGCGCACGGTCGGCAGCACTGCTGACTTTGTCGTTCTGCAAAAAGGAGCGCACAACCAGGCCACCCATGGAATGGGCAACCAGGTGCACGCGAAACTGCTCGAGCATGGCGGCATCTTCACCACAGACCTGGCGCCTGATGTCATGGATCAGCTGTTTCAGGCCGCTGGCCGCCTCGGTGATCGACAGTCGCTCACCGCTGCCAATTTCTCGATCCGCTGTTTCGTAGTAGCGGTAGATGACAACGCTTTTGCATGACAATCGCTCGGCCAGCTCGGTCCCGTCGGAAAAACAGTCCTGGTAGCCATAGTCCTTCATCAGGCGGATCAGCGGGGACTCAAAAATATGCCGCTGTACTTTTTTGTCCCAGGACTGGCGAATTTTGGTTGAGCCCAGGTTGAAGCCCATATAGGGAGAGGCGTTTGCATCGGCAATCTCTCCCTGGGTCATCGCATAACCGCGCACGTAAATGATCGGGAAAAACGGTGCAATTCCAGTAGCCATGGTATTTCTCCTGCGCAAGCAAATCAGCCTGACCAGTCTTCCAGCGCCCACGTCACAGCACCGGCCTGGCATGTTTCAGGAAGCATGGCACAAAGCTGCCGGCACAGGAAGAGACCCGGCTCAGGTCTCAAGTTCTCCCGTTTCGCCCGGCCGCACGAGGGAGCCGCCGCGGCAAAGCCGGCACGACATGAAGGCAAAATGATACATCAGAAGAAATAATTATTTTGAACCAAGTTTGGCTTCGAGAGTCTTAGTTGAGTGCCATTCGTCGGTTTAGTTCCGTTGAAGCAACTGACAAGTGGTTTTAACCACACGCAATCAACAGGGAAGTTCTAAGCCAACACCCTGCCGCACTCCTCCGGTCAACTATTGCCACGGATTGACATGAACCGAACCAGATCCTTCGTTGCCAGCGCTCCGTCATGCAGGCTGGCGTCAGGCGTACAACCCGCCCTTTCCAGCCAGCGCGTTTTCAGCAGAAAGCAGGCCCTCTGCCATCACAGGGTTTCCTGAATTCAGCAAACCTCCCGCTAACCCGGCTAACAGCGCAGCCAGGTTACAAAAATCGCCCGTATACCGCCCGATCCGGCCGCATAAGCGGGCTTGTCCGTCCATAACACAAAGAGCCACCTATATGAATGAGCCCAAGATTGCCCTGGTCTGCAACAGACCTGCGGATAACCTTCCTGCAACCTAGAACCAGTACGCCAGCATTGCCCAGCTGCTGAATACAGAAGGTGCAACTGACATCCTGATTCTGGATCAGCCTGCCTCCGACCTGCACGCCAATCTGATGCAGTTGCGTACCGACGAGCGTTACCGGCTTAGCCCGGTGTACATCCGCGGTACAGCAGGGAGCGAGCATCCACTGGCTGACGGCCCCCTTCCGGACAGTAGTGCCGACCTCGATCGGGCCCATGCACAAATTACATCCCGGCTGGCCACATTCAACCGGGGAGTGCCGCCAGCGACCCTGGACGAATACGTTCTGGCCTGGCTCTGGACTCGCCCACAAGCCGAACTGGTGCCGCAACGCAATGGCAGCCTGCCACATATCTACGAGTACCCCTTGCTCACTGCATTGGGTGGGCAAGAGAAAATCAACCAGACACTCTGGCTGCGCCTGATGGAAGAGCAGGGGCTGCTGTCGCCGGGTCCGTTAACCGATCGCATTCGTCTCTGTAATCAATGCAATAGCGGCCACATCAACTATGTCGATGTCTGCCCGTCCTGTAGCGAGCTGGACATTTCCAAACAGCCTGCCCTGCACTGCTTTACCTGTGGCCATGTGGCACCCCAGGAACATTTCCTCAAGGATGGCCTGCTGCTGTGCCCAAACTGCCTCAGCAAGTTGCGGCACATCGGCAGCGATTACGACCGCCCGCTGGAGAATCAGACCTGCAATAGATGCCGCAACTCGTTTGTGGACGCCAGCGTGCAGGCCAGATGCCTGGATTGCGGACATACCCAGCAGCCTGAAGAGCTACGCATCCGTCAGATACACAGCTACCGGCTAACGGAAAAGGCACGCCTGCGTTGCCGACAGGGCCTGAGCGTGATGCAGAGCGGTGACTACTTCAGCCGGCTCGGACTGGTCAGCCACGACAGCTTCATCCACCTGCTCGAGTGGCAACTCCAGCAATCCCAGCGCTACAAGCAAGCACCTGCCTGCTCAGTGCTCGGGTTACGTCTGGATGGTCTCGAGCATCTACTGGATACGCCAGCTGGCCAGGCCACCCTGGACAGCCTGGTCGAGCGCATCGAACAAGCCATTCGCGATACCGACCGCTGCAGCCACAGCCGCGAAGATCTGCTTTGGTTCCTGTTGCCACACACCGACCGCAATGGCGCCACAGTGCTTGCGCGACGCATGCAGGGCCTTGCCGACTTGCTGGCGACACACGATAAAGCGGTACAAATCAGGGTCGTTGCCTGCACCCTGCCCCACGACCTTGTACAGGACGAAACCGCTCCGCTGCTGTTGGCCAGGCTGACTGACGGAGTTCAATGATGCTGGCGACCCTGCACCTGGCACTTGAGCAGCTGAAGCTGCTGGCACAGTCCAGCGACGGCTTCACCCTGCTGCTGGTCGTGCCGTTTTTTCTATTGCTGGAACTGCCATTGACCCTGCTCATCATTCTGGGAGTCATTCGCCGGTCCAGACACAAATTGCAGCAAGTTCCCCGTTCTGACCGTTACTTCCCGCGCGTATCCTGCATCATTGCCTGTTACAAGGAAGGCACGGGGGTACAGACAACCCTGCAAACCCTGTGTGAACAGGTGTATCCGGGTGTAATTGAGCTGATCCCGGTGATTGACGGTGCTGCACAAAACCAGGAAACCCTGCAGGCAATTCGTGACTTCAGGTTTGATGCCCGTCTCTACCCCAACCGCTCTCTGCGCCCGCTGGCCAAATGGCAGCGCGGGGGGCGGGTTTCGTCATTAAATGCGGGCTTGCAGGCGGCCACCGGCGACATCGTGCTGGTTCTGGACGGTGACACGTCATTCGACAACGGAACCATCAGTGCCCTGATGCGTCATTTTGAAGACCCGTCAGTGCCTGCCGTCGCCGGCAATCTCCGGGTGCGCAATGCAACCAGCTCGCTGGCAACCCGCTTGCAGGAACTGGAGTACTTCCTGTCCATCCAGACCAGCAAGACCGGCCTGTCGGAGTGGAACACGGTCAACAACATTTCCGGTGCCTTTGGTGCCTTCCGCAAGGATTTTATAGAACAGATCGGTGGCTGGGATACCCATACCGCGGAAGACCTTGACCTGACCCTGCGTATCAAAAGCTACTTTGGCCGTCATGATTTACGCATCCCCTTTGAGCCGGAAGCCACTGGCCATACGGATGTGCCGGTCAGCCTGCGTGCGTTTTTCATGCAGCGGCTACGCTGGGACGGCGATCTGTACTTTCTCTATATGCGCAAGCACTTCCAGAATATGTCGCCCCGCCTGCTGGGCTGGCGCAACTTCCTGATGATCCTGTACAGCGGCCTGTTCTTCCAGCTGGTACTGCCTTTCATCATCGTCGGCTCGACAGTGGCTGCTTTTGCCTTGTTGCCACTGTCGACGGTGCTGATGCTGGCCATGCTGGTGTACACGCTTTACCTGGTCATGACACTGCTGCTGTACCTGACAGGCTGGCTGCTGGTTTCCGAACGCCGGAAACGGGATCTGCGCATGCTGGTTGTCATACCGCTATTTCCACTGTTCATGTACTTCCTGCGCTGCTGGGGAGTGGTCTGCACAATCAACGAAGCCTGGCGCCGCAGTCATGAAGAAACCGGCATGGCTCCATGGTGGGTGCTCAAGCGAGGTAAAAAGTTCTGATATGAAAACCAAACGATTAAATCCGCTCATATTGACCGCCACCTGCCTAGCAATGGCCATCCAGGTGGCCCATGCTGCCCCCCTGCCGCTGGAAACTTTGGTCCGCAACATGCAGGACAGTCCGGCTACCCTGGGTGACAGCCTGCAAGAGGTGGAGCAGGATGGCCTGCTGTCCGAGCAGAAAGCGAGGGCCGGCTGGAGCCTGTATGGTGGCATGGATGCGGGCAGGTACCGTGAACTGGAATACGGTGGACGACAAAAATATAGCGGCGCCGGCGCAATGCTTGGACTGCGCTACCCCCTGCTTGGAGCCATGCAGTCAAGACGTACCGCCATCATTGATGCCGAAATCGCACTGGAGCAGGCCCGTCACTCGACCGATCTGTCCAGAGCAGAACAACAACAGCAGCTACGCCAGACTTATATTGACTGGTGGCGCCAGCAAACACTGGATCAATGGTGCCAGCAACAGCGAAAACTGGCTACCAGCGAGCAGGCCAAAACCGCACAGCGCAGCACACAGCAACATCTACGCCGCTCCGAGCAGCTCTGGGTAGAGCAACGCTGGCAGCGAGTGCTGCATGCCTGTTCGGGCCTGAACGAACACGCTGTCAGCCTGCGTCAACAGCTGGCCTACCTGCATGGCAGTCCACTGCCGGCCAGCGCCGAACCTGCCTCCGAAACCCTGCCCGCCCGTCTCGCACCTGCGGCCAGCTGGCTCGCCTTGCTGGAACAGCATCCGGCACTGCTGACCCGGCGCAGCGAAGCCGAGGCGTTGCAAGACCTGGCCCACAACCGCTGGGGCAACCAGATTGAAGCCAACTTCAGCATTGGCCAGCACTTCAACCGCCGCTCTGACATCCATGGTCTGGGCAGCGGTACCGTAGCCGCCATCAACTTTGACGTGCCACTGGCCAGCCTCTCCGGCAGCAACCGACGGAGCGGTAGCGGTGCACGCCACGCCGCTGCACAGCAGCGCGTGCTGGATACACGTCACACATTGATCCATGCACTGGAACAAACCCTGCTGCAATATCAACAGCAGCTGGTCCAGATTGATGCACGCAGCAAGCAGTTGCAGCACGTCCGGCAACTGCATGCCGAGCAGCAGGTGCGCGCCAACGTCGACCAGGAATCCGGCTTCATGGCAAGACGCCTGGCCCGGCTGGAAATGACGGAAACCGAACTGGAGCTGATCAATGACTGGCATGCCGCGTGGTCGCTACTGGCCCAGCTGCACGTGCTGGCAGACGGCAACCTGCCAACCGGTTCAGATCAAGCGCTGAACTGGAAAGCCCCGAGCCAACCGCCGGTACTGACAAAAAATCCGGCGCCGACAGTCAGCAACACGCACTGGAGCAATGCCATTTATATCTGGGACAGCAACAAACTGCTCGACCGGAAGCAACGCACCCACCAGATAGCCCGGCTGCAAAATGCAGGCTTCAACCATGTCTATCTGGGTTTCGATGCCAAGCAAATCAGCCAGCTGCCAGCACTTGATGCAGAAGTCCGCGGCCTGCTCCAGCAGCTGAAGCAACAGGGGTTTGTGGTCGACCTGCTGCTGGGTGATCCGCAATGGATGCGTGGCACAGAGCGGCCCCAGTTGCTGCAGCTGATCAAGCGTTTTGCCTCCCTGCCCTTTGACCATTTGCACCTTGATCTTGAGGTCGAACAGCTCGGCTGGCCGGTACCGGCCAGCCGGTTGCAGGACTGGCTTGACACCCTGCAGGAAGCCAGCCACGTCAGCCCCTGGCCGATCAGTCTGGTCAGCCATCACCGCTGGTTTGCGCCCGAACAGCGCAGCGCTGAAGTTTGCATCCCCTGCGCCCTGCCCGGCCTTGGCATCCGCAGCGCCACCCTGATGCTGTACAGCACCGCCACTGAGTCGGTGATCCAGCGTACCCGAGAGATCGTCAAGGCGTGGCCAGAGCTGCAACTACAGCTGGCACAAAGCGTAGAGGCGGAGCTGCCACCCGAAAACAGCCGTTTCCGCGCAACAGCCAGCGAACTCAAACAGGTACGCCAACATCTGCACGATCAGCTCGTGCCTGCAGGACTGAAAGGCCTGTCCTGGCAGGACTGGGCGCACTACCCACAGGACTCTGAGAGGAGCCAATAATCATGAAAATACGATTCACCAGTGAAAAAGAACGCCATCCCGAAACCGATCAGGGTCTGAAAGTCATTTACGCACCGGCACGTCGCACGGCGTACCGCTTGCGCTGGTACCTGATCCTGCTGCTGGTCGCCAGCCCTGCGTTGTGGCTGGGCAGCAGTCTGCTGCGCAATCAGCTGCTGATCGAAGCGCCGGCATATACCCGACAGCCGCTGACTGAAATTCGCGCTCTGGAAAGCGGGCTGGTCAGCCAGATTCATGTGCGCCCCGACGAGCGGGTATCCGAAGGTGACTTGCTGGTGACCCTGGACAATCCGGTACTGACGGCCCGCCATCGCGAATTGAGCAGCAGTGTATCGGTAGCCCGGGCAGACCAGCAGTCCCGGGAGCAGATCCAGCAGCAGCTGATCGAGCGCGCAACACAGCGCGCTGCCGAGCTCGAAAACCTGGTCCGCAGCGGGGCTGCCACCCGCGGCGAGCTGGATCAGGCCCGTGATCTGCGCGATGAGCGCATCGCTGCACTGGCTGCGCTGCAACAAAATACCGAGTTCGATCTCTTTCAGCAGCAGGACAGTCTGCGCCAGCAGAACGAGCGTGTCAGGCTGGAAAAACAGCTGGATTTGCTCCAGGTCAAAGCGGCCGGCGATGCCATGATCCGTGAAATCAACGTACATGAAGGTGAAGCTGCCGGTCCTGGCACCCTGATCATGCGCATGCACGCCGACCATGACCTGCAAATCCATGTTTTCCTGGATGCGCGTCAACGGGAACTGGCACGCCCCGGCCAGGAGCTGAAACTGCGCATGCCCGACAACAGCTGGGTCGCTGCCAGGGTCATCAACGAACCAAGCCTGGCCAGCCGTTTACCAGCAAACCTGCAAAAGCCCTTTGCACGTAATGAGCCGGGACTATTGCTGCAAGTTGAAACCCTCGAACCCATGCCGGATAAGTGGCTGCTGGACAACCTTCCGTTGACTGCCCGCTTTCCCAGCAAGCTGAAGTTCTGGTAACCGCAACAGACGAGACTTACCGATGCTGACAACCATACACATCGCCCTGGAGCAGCTCAGTCTGCTGCTGGGGCAGCCGGGGGCCGGCCGCAACCTGCTTCTGATACTGCCGTTCTTCGTATTGCTGGAGCTGCCACTGACTCTGTTCGTTGTGTTCGGCGTTTTCCGCTGGTACCGGCGCAAGCTGCACCAGCCAGCCCGCTCCAGCCGCTACGCGCCACGCATTTCCTGCATCATCACCTGTTACAGTGAAGGTTCGGACGTGCAGACAACCCTGCAAACCCTGTGTGAACAGGTGTATCCGGGTGTAATCGAGCTGATTCCGGTCGTCGATGGTGCCAGCAGGAACCAGGACACTCTACAGGCGATTCGTGATTTCAAGCTCGACAGCACGCTTTACCCCAACCGCATTCTGCGCCCGATAGCCAAATGGCAACGTGGCGGACGGGTATCATCGCTGAATGCGGGCCTGCAAATGGCGACAGGCGAAATCGTGCTGGCTCTAGATGGTGACACGTCCTTCGACAACGGCACCGTCAATGCCCTGATTCGCCACTTTGAAGATCCGTCGGTGCCCGCCATCGCCGGCAATCTCCGGGTGCGCAATGCAACGACCTCGCTGGTAACCCGCCTGCAAGAACTGGAGTATTTCCTGTCCATCCACACCAGCAAGACCGGCCTGTCGGAGTGGAACACGGTCAACAACATTTCCGGTGCCTTTGGCGCCTTCCGCAAGGACTTTCTGAAACAGATCGGTGGCTGGGATACTCATACCGCGGAAGACCTTGACCTGACCCTGCGCATCAAAAGCTACTTTGGCCGCCATGATTTGCGCATCCCTTTTGAGCCGGAGGCCATTGGCCACACCGACGCTCCAACCACCCTGGGTGAGTTTTTCATGCAGCGGATGCGCTGGGACGGCGATCTGTACTTTCTCTATATGCGCAAGCATTTTCAGAAGATATCACCGCGCTTGCTGGGCTGGCGCAACTTTCTCTTAACCCTGTACAGCGGCCTGTTCTTCCAGCTGACACTTCCCTTCATCATCGTTGGTTCCACACTGGCTGCCTTTGTGTTGCTACCCTTGCCGACGATACTGATGCTGGCCATGCTGGTGTATACGCTTTACCTGGTCATGACTCTGCTGCTGTTTCTGACCGGCTGGCTGCTGGTCTCCGAGCGCCGCAAACAGGACCTGCGCATGCTCGCCGTCATTCCGCTATTTCCTGTATTCATGTTTTTCCTGCGCTGCTGGGGAGTGGTCTGCACACTTAATGAAGCCTGGCGCCGCAGCCATGAAGAAAGCGGCATGGCACCATGGTGGGTACTTAAACGAGCCAAACGGTTTTAAATTTCAATTCCGCAGCCCTTAGCTTTCAGCCAGCTGTTCGCGTGACCGGTACGCTGCGGTTCAGCCGAAACGAAACAAGGGGCCAGCTGGCCCCTTGTTTATTGCACCGAGACAAAGAAGTGCTGCGACGATCAGCTGTTTACAGCTCGACCGCACCAATCAGCTCAGGCTGCTTCAGGCCAATTTCTTCGTCGGTCAGGTAACAACCCGGATCTTCTGCCCACATGTCGCCTTGCGCCCAGGCGCGGGTGCGGGTGTTGCCGTTACAAACCGCCAGCCACTGGCACTCGCCACAGCGGCCCTTGACCGGACGCGGGTGCTGACGCAGCTCGACCAGCAGCGGGTCAGGGTTGTGCAGCCAGATATCGGCAAAGCGTCGCTCGCGTACATTGCCTACAGTGTGCTGCCACCAGTAAGTATCCGGATGGACATCACCCAGGTTGTCAATATTGGCAATGCCGGCACCGGACGCGTTGCCGCCCCAGGCGCGCAGCATGCGTTCCATCTGTTCGGCATGTTCAGGCATCCTGGACTTCACCCATTGCAGCAGCAGCACGCCGTCAGCGTCGTTGTTGCCACTGACAAAGTCGGTCTCGATACCGTTTTGTACGTCTTCCCACGCACGCTCGAAAATCTGCGTCATGGCCGAGCGGGTCATGCTGCGGTGGGCATCCACCGACTGGTTGCGCTTGCCGCGGCCGCTGTAGTTGAGGTGCGACAGGTAGTATTTCTGTACATCGTATTCGCGCATCAGGTCGAGCAGGGCCGGCAACTGCGGGAAGTTGTACTGGGTCAGCGTGGTGCGCAGGCCAACACGCAGGTCTTGTTCGCGGCACAGTTTGACGCCATTCATCGCCGCATCAAAACCGCCCTTCATGCGGCGAAATTCATCATGGATCTCGGGCAGGCCATCGATGCTGATGCCCACATAGTCAAAGTCACACTCGGCAATCTGCTCGATGTTGCTCTCGTTGATCAGCGTGCCGTTGGTGGACAGGGCTACATAAAAACCGTACTGGCGCGCATGGTTGGCCAGCTGGAAGATATCCGGACGCATCAGCGGCTCACCGCCACTGAGCACCAGCACCTTGACGCCAGCTTCGTGCAGCTGGTCGATCACGTCCAGTGCCTCGGCGGTATCCAGCTCGCCCTTGAAGTCGATGTCGGCAGAGGTGGAATAACAGTGCTTGCAGGTCAGGTTGCAACGGCGCAAGGTGTTCCAGATCACAACCGGTGCACGGGTACTGCCCGGCTTGGCGGCCCGGGGCTCCGGGGCCTGACCGGCAATGGCCCGCAAATAACTGCTGATCCGCATCATGGCTACGACTCCTTGGGTTTGCTGTGAATGCGCAAACCGGTTTTCTTCAGAATTTTGCTACTGACCAGCATCGTATCAGCGCGGCAGTGCTCGCCCAAATGATTGCGAATAAGATCGCGTTCATGTTCGATTTCTTCAGCACTGAGCCCATGCACCATGGCAAACAGGTTGTAGCGCCAGCCCTCGCGGCGCGGCCTGCGATAGCAATGGCTGACGAAATGAAAGTTGCCCACTTCCTGTCCCAGGCGATCGATATGCTCATCGGCCACATCCCAGACGGTCATGCCATTGTGACGGTAACCCAGCCGGTAATGATTGGGTACGGCAGCAATGCGGCGGATGGCACCGCTGTCCTGCAGGCGCTGCAGCAATGCCAGGGTTTCTTCCAGCGGCAACTGCATGCGCCCGGCCAGCCAGGCCCAGGGATCGTCCACCAGCGGCATGCCGGCCTCGGTGAAAGACATCAGGCGCTGTGCCAGCGCCTGGTCAGAGGGGGAAATGCAGTCCGACATGGTAGGTCTTCTCCTTGGGCAGGTTGAGCACGCTCAGGCCGGTAAGCTGTTCAATTTCGTCAATGGTGTCCTGGATACCCTGCGGGGTGGCAGTTGCCAGCACAAACCACATGTTGTACTCGTGTTCACGCTGATAGTTATGGGCCACGGCCGGAATCCGGTTGAGCTGCTCGGTGACTTCAGCAAAGCGTTCAGCCGGAACCTGCATGGCAGCCAGGGTAAAGGCACCGCCCAACTGCTCAATGTCATACATCGGCCCGAAACGGGTCAGGGTGCCGTCGTCCAGCAACTCCTGCAGACGCTGACGAATGCGCTCTTGCGGTGCGTCCAGCTCGGCAGCCAGCGCCTGCCAGGGGTGACGCACCAGTGGCAGGCCGTGCTGCAACCGGTTGAGCAGGCGGCGGTCAAATTCATCCAGTTCAGTCATTGCGCACCTCGGGCATGGAATAACGGGCCCCGCGCTGTTTGAACGCACGGGTACTGAACAGCAGGTGGTGCGGGCGCCCGCCCAGGCCATGCTGGGCCAGCAGTTCGGCTACATGGCGGGTAACAGCTTCACGACAGCGGCCGTGCACCATGCAAAACAGGTTATAGGGCCAGCCGGGACGGCGCGGCCGCTGATAGCACAGGTTGACACCGGGCGATGCCGCCAGCTTTTCACCGACCGCATCAACCTGGTCATCGGGAATGTCCAGCACCAGCATGCAGTTGGCATCAATGCCCAGCGCACGATGCTTGACCACTACGCCAAAGCGGCGGAACAAGCCCTGCTGCTGCCACTCTTGCACCTGCGCGACTGCTTGCTTTTCACTGCAACCGGCCTGCTGCGCCAGCCCGGCATAAGGCTGCGGCACCAGCGGCAGGCCTTTCTCCAGCAGGCGCCAGAGAGCCTCCCGCTGCACCTCGCTCAGTGGCCCGCTCATTGTGGTACCTCGGTGTCCTGAAACATGGGAAAGCCCAGATCAATCCGGTAGGGTTTCACCATCGGCAGGTCCAGCGGCTCCAGGCCGGTATGCTGATGAATGTCCAGCAGAACTGCATCCAGATGGCTGCGACTGGGGCCGGTCAGCACAAACCAGAGGTTGTAGCTGTGCTCGCGCTCGTAGTTGTGGTTCACTTCCGGCAGACTGTTGATGTAGGCGGCTACCTGCTCGATATCCACTGGCGGTACCGCCAGCGCCACCAGCGAGCTGGAGCCGGCCTTGCTGTGCTCCATGACCGGGCCAACCCTGGAGAGGGCACCCATTTCTGCCAGCTGCTGCAGACGCTGCAGCACATCCTGCTCGCTGCAGCCAAGCTCGTCAGCCATGGCCTGGTAGGGCCGGGCACACACCGGCACGCCATGCTGGAAGCGATCCAGCAGGCGTTGTGTCAATACATCCATAGACCTTTACAGCCCGATACGATGGGCCCGGTTTGAAAAGAAAATCCCGCTGGGGCTGTCGGCCTCCAGGGTGTAGAGATGTTCCAGGGTAGCGGTATCCCAGATTTGTACTTCGTTACGATCGCGCACGGAAATCCAGATCTGCTCCCCACGGGGAGAAAACTCCATGTGCAGCACACCCGGGCCCGGTTCAATGGTCTTGATGACCTCGGCAGTCTCGCTGTCGATCACCTGAACATACTGGTTGTCCGGTACGGAAAAGTTGACCCAGATCTGGCGCGCATCAGGACGCGCCATGACAAACACCGGCTGGCCAACCATTTCAATACGGTTTTTCTGCTGCCAGCTCTTTTGGTCAATGACCAGCACCTCGTGGCGACCCACGGCAGGAACAAAAATCTTGTCATCAGCGACAGTCCAGCCTTCCAGATGCGGCATCTTGTACACCGGCAACGGCTGCTCGCCCTTGCCGTAGCCTTCAAGGACGCGCTTGACGCCCTTTTCCGGATGCCACAGATCGAGCATGGCAAGACCGTCTTCACCAAACAGGCCGGCCATGTAATAGCGGCCTTCCGGTGTCAGCATGGAGTCATAGGGCTGCTTGCCGATATTTTCAAACTTGGTGATAACAGGTTCGGTACTGCTTCTGTCACTAAAATCGATAATCCAGATTTCACCGGTATCAAACAGGCTGACCATGAATTTTTGGCCGGGCGCATCGGTCATGCCGACCACGCGGGAATTTTTGCTGCCGTCCGCCAGGGCGGTTGCCGGGATGTCGGCCACCAGCTCCAGGGT
>CAYMXO010000003.1:0-7989 GCA_964394445.1 uncultured Thiopseudomonas sp. | reverse complement strand
TTTTGCTGCCGTCCGCCAGGGCGGTTGCCGGGATGTCGGCCACCAGCTCCAGGGTATCTGCGGTAAACACCTTGATACCGCCGGGTTCATAGTTGCCCACGGCAATCAGCTTGCCGTCCTCGCTGATGGCACCGCCAATGCTGTTGCCACCCTGGATGATGCGTTTGTCGATGCGCTGCAACAGCAAATCGACCTTGGTCAGGCCACCGTCACGGCCAAACACATAAGCAAAGCGCGCATCACGGGAAAACACCACCGAAGCGTGGGACAGGTCGCCCAGGCCCTCGACACGGGCCAGCACCTGATTGTTGCTGTGCTCGACAATCAGCACATTGCCGTCGGCGCGCTCAATGACCACACCCAGGTCACCGGTACCGCGCAAGGCAGATTCCTGCACGCCAGACAGGCTGCAGGCAGTGAGTGACAGCGCCAGTAGCGATGTCAGAAAAAATTTTTTCATGGGGAAACTCCCTGCAACAACTGGTCAATCAGCCACTCTGCTTCAGTTTCAGTGAGCAAGGCACTCCAGGGCGGCATTGCCGTACCGTGGCGACCATGAATGATGGTGGCAACCAGGCTGTCCTTTGGCTTGCCCTCCAGATCCTCTGGCGTCAGAGCCGGGCCCAGTCCGCCTTTCATGCGCAGGCCATGGCAGGAGCCACAGTCCTGGATCAGAAGATGTTTCAGTTCCACCTGCCGTGCGGCATCCGGCTCGCCAGCCTGAGCCAACAGCGGAACAAAAAAAGACGCCATGAGAACAAGGCGCCGTAACTGGCGTTTATTGAACGTACTCATGGCGTCTCCCATCAACAACCACTATTACTGCAGGGACAGTACCCACTCAGCCAGGATGGTTGCTTCTTCTTCGGTTACAGCGTTTGGCGGCATGGGGATCGGGCCGTAAACACCGGAGCTGCCGTTCTTGATGTGATCTGCAACAGTAGCAACAGCGCCTTCTTCGCCAGCGTGCTTGGCTGCAACTTCTTTGTAAGCAGGGCCAACCAGCTTGTTGTCAATGCTGTGGCAAGCCAGACAGGCTTTGCTCTTCAGCAGGCTTTCGGCGTCAGCAGCACTGGCGTTCTGGAAAGCAAACAGGGCAGCGACAGAGAACAGTGGAATCAATACTTTTTTCATAATTAGTGCATCCTCAAGGCATTAAGGGAGCAGGGCAAATGCCTGCTCGTTAAGTCTACGTCAGTAAACGTCGTGCTGTGTATTGTTTACGTTGAATTTACCGGTCGGGGTGATTAAACGCTTATCCTTGATCACCTTTTTCAGCTCCAGGGTCTTGTCATCGACAACTACGATGGCAGAAACCTCATCCAGCTGACTCCAGACAGAAAACCAGACTTCATCACCAGCCTTGTTGTACTCAGGCTGCAGTACACGCTTGACGCCGCCGCTGATATTAGCCCATTCCGCAATCGGAAGCACCTTGTATCCGGCATCCAGGTTGTTAATGTCAAATACCGCAGCCGACTGACTGACCGACTCGACCGGGTTGAACGTAGTGTCCAGATACAGGTTGCTGGACTCCGGATGAGTCTTGATGAACAACGAACCGCCGCCCTGCCCCTTCAGGGTCTGAACCACTTTCCACGCCTGCTCCGGATGACCTACCGGGTCGGTACCAATCAGGCTGATGGTATCGTCGCCCAGATGACTGGTTGCCCAGACCGGACCAAACTCGGGGTGATTGAAGTTGGCACCACGGCCCGGGTGTGGAGTACGCCCCACGTCTACCACGGCAGCCAGACGCCTCTCTCTGGAGTCCACCACTACGATCTGATTGGATTCGTTGGCCGCGGTCATGAAGTAACGGTGTGTACTATCCCATCCACCATCATGCAAAAACAAACTGGTAGCAATGTTGGTAACGGTAAGGTTTTCAATGTCTTCATAGTTGACCAGCAACACCCGGCCGGTTTCCTTGACGTTGACAATGAACTCGGGATGCTCGTGTGAAGCTATGATGGCGGCCACGCGTGGTTCGGGGTGGTACTCCTGGGTGCCAACGGTCATGCCGCGGGTGGAGACAATCTGCAGCGGCTCCAGGGTTTCACCATCCATGATGGCAAACTGTGGCGGCCAGTAAGCACCGGCAATGGCGTACTTGTCCTCGTAACCTTCAAACTTGGAAGTTTCCACCGAGCGCGCCTCGATTCCCACCTTGATGGTGGCGACCACATCCGGGCTCTTCATCCACAAGTCGATCATGTCGATCTTGGCATCACGACCAATCACCATCAGATAGCGCCCGGAGGCGGAAATACGGGAAATATGTACCGCATAACCGGTTTCGATCAGCTTGACGATCTTTTTGCTGTTGCCGTCGATCAGGGCAATTTTGCCGTCGTCACGCAGGGTGACCGAGAACAGATTGGACAGGTCGAGCTTGTTGAGCTGTTTTTTAGGACGTTTTTCCGGCGGTACGATAACTTTCCAGCTTTCTTTCATTTCGGCCAACCCCCATTCCGGCGGAGTCGGTGGTGTGTGCTGAATATAATTGGCCATCAAAGTGATCTGCTCGGCGCTCAGCTCACCCGAGGTACCCCAGTTGGGCATGCCGGCAGGCGAACCGTAAGTAATCAGTGCCTCCAGGTACTGCTGACCACGGGCCTGGGTAATGTCCGGCGTCAGCGGCTTGCCGGTAGCGCCCTTGCGCAGAACCCCATGACAACCGGCGCAGCGCTGAAAATAAATCTCGCGCGCCTGCCCGAACTCGGCATCAGTCAGGTCTGGTGCTCCCGTGGTGCGGATGATCTGCGCACCCTTCAGTATCTCGGAAGTGGCTGCACCCATGTAGACTGCCTCAGGGTCGCTGACCCTGGTATCGGCAACCGCCGTGGCAACAGACAATCCCAACAACGATAGCGCCGTTGTTGCACCCGCGATAAACTTGCTGGTAACACACTGCATAAAAATGTTTCCTCGGTATTGTTATCCTGTAGGACCTTGTCCGCACCGGCACCCGTCCCATATACATGGTACATGCAAAATAGGTTGATCCTATCACCAAACAAGTGTTTAGCGGATCTCGGGCACCCCGGCAAAAGCTCTACACCCTTCGTTACATCTTGATACAGATCAAATCAGCCATGACTCCGGCTTGAGCGCAGCTCATGAGCCAGCTAAGCTAGCAATAACCAAGCAAACAGGTAGGATATTCACATGCAAGCAGCGGATCTCAACCCGTCCGAACAGCCCTTTTACCAGCAAATTGCCAACGAAGAAGAACTGTTCATGCAGGCCTGGAAGCACGGCCTTCCTGCCCTGATCAAAGGCCCGACAGGCTGCGGCAAAACCCGCTTTGTGCAGTACATGGCACACAAGCTCAACCTGCCACTGTACACCGTAGCCTGCCACGACGACCTGAGCGCCACCGACCTGGTTGGCCGTCACCTGATTGGTGCTGACGGCACCTGGTGGCAGGATGGCCCGCTGACCCGCGCCGTACGTGAAGGCGGCATCTGCTATCTGGACGAAGTGGTTGAAGCCCGCCAGGACACCACCGTGGTTCTGCACCCGCTGGCCGATGACCGTCGCGAACTGTTCATCGAACGCACCGGCGAGACCTTGCGCGCACCTGACAACTTCATGCTGGTAGTGTCCTACAACCCCGGTTATCAAAACCTGCTCAAAGGCATGAAGCCCAGTACCCGGCAGCGTTTTGTTGCCATGCGTTTTGATTACCCCGCCGCAGAGCAAGAAACCGCCATCGTTGCCACCGAAGCGGGAATCGAAGCGCGCCTGGCAGCTCAACTGGTGCGCCTTGGCAACGCCATTCGCCGGCTGGAAAACCACGATCTGGAAGAAGTTGCCTCAACCCGTTTATTGATCTTCGCCGCCCGCCTGATCAAGGCCGGCGTGCCGGTACGCCAGGCCTGCCTGGCCTGTCTGGCCGAACCCCTGTCTGATGATTTGCAAACCGTGCGTGCACTGATGGATGTAGTCGATGTCCACTTCAGCCAAGACTAACCCGGCGACCCCAGGCCAGCCCCGCTTGACCGGGGACCTGGCCATGTGGATCTTCATCCTGGCCGAGCTGAGCGCTTTCACCCTGTTCATCCTTGGCTTCAGCTTTACCCAGTGGCTCAAACCTGAACTGTTTGCCGAGGGCCGCGCCCAGCTGGACAGTTCGACCGGCTGGGCCATGACCACCGGCCTGCTTTCCTCGGGTTTCCTGGCCGCGCTGGCAGTCGAGCGGGTGCGTAAAAGCCATGCCCGACAGGGCGGTGCGCTGTTACTGGCAGCCATTGCCAGCGGTATGGTCTACGTGGTGCTCAAGGTGCAGGAGTACGGCCACCTGGCCAGTATCGGCTTTGACCTGGAATACAACACCTTTTTCACCCTGTACTGGATTACCACTGCATTCCATTTCCTGCACGTGCTGCTGGGGCTGGTCGTGCTGAGCTTCCTCTGCCTGCGCTGCTGGCAGCGGGCGTATGGCCCGGACAACCGCACCGGCATGGAATCCGGCGTGCTCTACTGGCACATGATCGACCTGGTCTGGGTAATCATCTTTCCACTGGTTTATTTGCTGGGGTGAACATGAACAGCCTGAAACACGAAATTGTCCTGTTTGGCTGCTGGGTTACCCTGATGCTGGCCACCATGGGTACCGTTTACTGGGGCACTCATGCCAGCACCCTGACCCTGCAGGTGGTGGTCATCATGCTGATTGCCACTCTCAAGTCTGGCGTCATCATTGACGGCTTCATGGAGCTGTGGAGTGCCGAAGGCAAGTGGCGACTGATCATGTATGGCTGGCCGGTGCTGATGGCACTGGTGGTCGGTGCCACCCTGTTGACCAAGTAACCCGCCGCCCTGCACGAGGCAGCAAGCAACAAACGGAATACAGCTGATAAAATGCAGACAGGCATGTGCTTGCTGCACGCTGAAGGCTGCGTTAATCCATCAACAGCGGCAGCTGCCCAATCAGTGCGCTCACCTGCAAGGGTGCGCGTATCAGGGCCACCTGACGACCTTCCGGGTTGATCAGCGCCAGATTGCCACCGTGATCCACTGTGTAACCCGGCTGACTGGTATCACCGGGAATGAAGGGAATGCTTAGCGCCTGACTGAGCGTCTGGATGTCAGCCAACTCCCCCGTCAAACCCTGAAAGGATGGGTCAAAAAATTCCAGATAAGCCCGTAACTGCTCCGGCGTGTCCCGATCTGGGTCGACCGTCACCATCCACACCTGCAAACGCTCGCGCAGCGTTTCCGGCAAGCCGGCATGAATCCGTCGCAACTCGGCAAGGGTGGTCGGACAGATATCCGGGCAATACGTATAGCCAAAAAACACCAGTTGCCAACGACCCGATTGCGCCGCAGTGGCCAGATCAAAGTTGCCCGTGCTGCGCAGGGATACGTCCGGCAGCTCCCGGCCGGCCGGCAACAGGGCAATGCCCGCTTCGCGTTGAGCCCTCTGGCCCGCATCTTCAGCGCCGGCCAGCCAGTGCCAGCCAAACAGGCCGGCCACGACCAGGGCCAGCACCGTGGCGGCCAACAAAGCCATCATTTGCAAAGGATTGTTTCTATCTGCCCTGTCCATTCACTCTCCCTTGTACATACGGTTGTAAAAGTGGCGGTTTGTCAGTAGCCCCGCTACGGTCCGGCAACACTAGCACAGAGCACAAGCTGTCACTGTGCGGTGCAGCAGCGCAGTCCTCTGCCGGCAAAGCCGGGGTCAAGTGCCTCCCCTGGCAAAACAGGAGTACACTAATTGTCGCACCCGGCAACACAGATATCACTGACAGCAGCAACAAACGATTTTCCGCAGCAACTCCAGAGAACCAAATACCAGGCTTCTGGCTGTCCATGCAGCAAACCCCGGGTCACAATCTTTGCTGGCCCAACTTACCTTACACACCCAACAGGCCGTCATCATGAGTTTTACCCCCAACGCCCGCCGCGGCTATATCCTCGGCCTGGCTGCCTACTGTACCTGGGGCATGTTCCCGCTCTACTTCAAATCACTGGAGGGCATTCCGGCGATTGAGGTGGTGGTGCACCGGGTACTCTGGTCGGCACTGGTGGGGGCGCTGTTGCTGCTGATCTGGCGACATCCGGGCTGGTTTCGTGACCTGCTCACCCACCCCAAGCGCCTGCTGGCACTGACCGCATCCGGCACACTGATCGCCTGCAACTGGCTGACCTACGTGTGGGCCGTGCATAACGACTACATGGTCGAAGCCAGCCTGGGCTATTACATCAACCCGCTGGTCAACGTGGTGCTGGCCATGGTGTTTCTGCGCGAGCGCCTGCGCCGGCTGCAATGGCTGGCGGTGGCGCTGGCAGCCACCGGGGTTGGCCTGCAGATCATACAGCTCGGCGTGTTGCCATGGGTGGCGCTGATACTGGCACTTTCCTTCGGCTTTTATGGCCTGATCCGCAAGCAGGCGCCGGTTGCCGCCCTGCCCGGTCTGGCCATCGAAACCTGGCTGCTATTGCCCGTCGCACTGCTCTGGCT
This sequence comes from uncultured Thiopseudomonas sp., assembly GCA_964394445.1. Taxonomy (GTDB): domain Bacteria; phylum Pseudomonadota; class Gammaproteobacteria; order Pseudomonadales; family Pseudomonadaceae; genus Thiopseudomonas. The sequence continues at coordinate 1,514 of CAYMXO010000003.1, read as the reverse complement.
CTGGTTCAATCCGGCCGCGCTTAGCAGCCAGCCGGAATTCTGGGGTACCGGGCAAATGTTCTGGCTCGCTGCTGCCGGCCCGATCACGCTGCTGCCCTTGCTCAGCTTCAACGGCGCAGCCAAGCACCTGCCCTATGCAACCATCGCTTTTTTGCAGTACATCACACCGACTGTGCTGCTGTTGCTGGCGGTGCTCTGGTTTGGCGAACCCTTTGACAGCAAGTCCTGGCTCTACTTCGGCTTTATCTGGGCCGCCCTGGGCGTATACAGCTGGGATGCCTGGCGGGTGATGCGCAAGGCCGGAGCCGTTTAGTCACGCACGGCCAGGTCAATGCCCTCGGTCGCCACTTCGGCCAGCCAGCGGATTTGCCCGGGGGTAATCACATAGGGCGGCAAAAAATACACCACATTGCCCAGCGGCCGCAGCAGCGCACCGCGCTCCAGCGCATGCCGGTACACCCGCATGCCACGCCTTTCCTGCCAGGGAAACGGAGTTTTGTCAGCCTTGTCCTGCACCATTTCCATCGCCAGGATCATCCCGGTCTGGCGCACCTCGGCAATGTGCGGGTGATCTGCCAGGTGCGCCGTGGCTTCACCCATCACCCGCGCCAGCCCGCGGTTGCCCTCGATGACATTGTCCTGCTCAAAAATATCCAGCGTCGCCAGTGCCGCGCTGCAGGCCAGCGGGTTTGCAGTATAGGTATGCGAGTGTAAAAACGCTTTTAGCGTGCTGTAGTCATCGTAAAACGCCTGATACACCTGCTCGTTGGTCAGAACTGCAGCCAATGGCAGATAGCCGCCGGTCAGCGCCTTGGACAACACCAGAAAGTCCGGCGTGATATTGGCCTGCTCACAGGCAAACATGCTGCCGGTACGGCCAAAGCCGACCGCAATTTCATCCAGAATCAGGTGCACGCCGTACTGGTCACAGGCTTCGCGCAACAGCTTCAGGTACACCGGATGGTACATGCGCATGCCGCCCGCACCCTGCACCAGAGGCTCCAGAATCACCGCCGCAACGTCCTCATGATGCTGCTCCAGCGCTTCTTGCATGTGCCGGAACATGGCCCGGCTGTGCTCTTCCCGGCTTTGCCCCGGCTCGCGGTAATAGCAGTCAGGACTCGGTACCTTGATGCAATCCAGCAGCAGCGCCTGATAAGTTTCGGTATAGAGCGCCACATCGCTGACCGACATGGTGCCCAGGGTTTCACCGTGATAGCCGTTGCTGATGGTGAGAAAGCGCTTTTTTTGCGGCCGGCCCATGTTGCGCCAGTAGTGGTGGCTCATCTTTAGCGCCACTTCGATGCCGGCCGAACCGTTGTCGGCATAGAACACCCGTGTCAGCCCCGGCGGAGTAATCTGCACCAGCCGCTCCGACAGCTCCACCACCGGCGCATGGGTAAAGCCGCCCAGGATCACGTGCTCCAGCTGGTCTACCTGCTGCTTGATGCGCTCGTTGATGCGCGGATTGCAGTGGCCAAAGATGTTGGTCCACCAGGAACTGACCGCATCCA
>CAYMXO010000002.1:0-104226 GCA_964394445.1 uncultured Thiopseudomonas sp. | reverse complement strand
TATGGTTAGCAGGCGACATGGCGGTAGATTCTGATAAACTCTACAAGAACTCTATATAACATTCATGTAACACAAGGGTGACTGCATGTTGCTGGCTGCCGATATTGGTGGAACCTGGGCGCGACTACAGGCTTTGAGCAGGACGGACGAGCAGCATGCTGTTGCCCGTGCAACTTACTCCAGTGCGGATTATCCCTGTCTTTCTTCGGTTATCAACAGGTTCCGGCAGGAACACGGGCTGCCGTATTTTGCTGCCGCTTGTATTGGCGTGCCGGGACCGGTGGCGGGCCAGCGGGCAAATTTGACCAACCTGCCCTGGCAAGTGGATGCCGCCGAACTGGAACAACAGTGTGCAATTGGCCGGGCAGTGCTGGTGAATGATTTTCAGGCAGCTGCCCACGGTATCGATAACCTGTCGGCAGACCAGTTGCTGGTGCTCAACCCGGGGCAGCCGGATGCGCAGGGTCACCGGCTGGTTACCGGGGCCGGCACCGGCCTTGGTGTGGCGCCGGTGATGTTTTGTAATGGCCGGTATTTGCCCGTGGCCTGCGAGGGCGGGCACATGAGTTTTTCGCCTGTCGATGACCTTCAGCAAGACTTGCTGCGCTGGTTATGGCGACAATGGGAGCATGTACCCTTCGAGCGGGTGCTGTCCGGGCCCGGACTGGAGCTGCTTTACGGTTTTCTTGCCGGGCTGGAGCATCCGCGTGAAGCGGGCGGGGTCCGTGCGGCGGAGATTACGGCAAGGGCTGATGCCGGTGACCCGCTGGCATGCCGGACGCTGACGGTGTTTGTTGGTATTTATGGCAGCTATCTGGGCAATCTGGCCCTGCTTTGGCCGGCCCGTGGCGGCATCTATATTGTAGGTGGCGTTGCTGCCAGCATCAGTCACTGGATGCAGCGGGTGGAATTCTTGCAGTCCATGCAGGCCAAAGGATGCATGCAGGAGCTGGTGCGCAGCATGCCTGTTTACCTGGTGACCGAAAAAGATCCGGGCTTGCAGGGAGCGGCCCGGATGGTACGACAACTTGTTAATTCATAGGCTGGAGTGCAGTAAAGATGGATGATTTTACCCAGATCAAGTCGGCCAGTGCGCTGACCCGTAATACGCTGGCGCTGGTTCTGGCCGGAGGCGAGGGTAGCCGCTTGCGTGCGCTAACTCAGTGGCGGGCCAAGCCGGCCGTCCCTTTTGGCGGGAAATACCGCATTATCGATTTTGTCCTGTCCAACTGCGTCAACTCGGGCATTCGTCAAATTGGCGTGCTGACCCAGTACAAATCGCACTCGCTGATCCGTCACGTGCAGCGAGCCTGGAACTTCATGCGCTACGAGATCGGCGAGTTTGTTGAACTGTTGCCGGCCCAGCAGCGTATTGACAAGGGCTGGTATCGCGGGACCGCCGATGCCCTGTACCAGAACCTCGATATCCTGCGCCGCTACAGCCCTGAGTATGTGCTGGTGCTGGGCGGTGATCATATTTACACCATGGACTACAGCCAGATGCTGATGGAGCATGTGCGCAAGGGCGCTGATGTCACCATTGGTTGCATCGAAGTGCCGGTTGCCGAAGCGCGCGGGTTTGGCGTGATGTCGGTGAACGAGAAAATGCGCGTAGAGCGCTTTACCGAAAAGCCGGCCAACCCCGAATCCATCCCCGGCAAGCCGGGTATCGCACTGGCGTCGATGGGCATCTACATTTTTTCTACCGAATTCCTGTTCCAGAAACTGATCGAGGACCATGACAACCCAAGGTCCAGCAACGACTTTGGCAAGGACATCATTCCGTCGATCATTGGCAGCCACCACGTGCTGGCTTACCCGTTCCAGACAGAGGAAGGTGAGCCGGCCTACTGGCGCGATGTCGGTACCCTGGAGTCATTCTGGCAGGCCAACATGGATCTGTGTTCAATCGTGCCCGAACTGAACCTGTACGACCGCAGCTGGCCAATCTGGACTTACCAGGCACAAATGCCGCCGGCCAAGTTCACTTTTGACGATGAAGGCCGCCGTGGGCAGGCCATCGACTCCATGGTCTCGGCTGGTTGTATCGTCTCGGGCGCGAAAATCAAGCGCTCGGTCGTGTCCAGCGGGTGTAACTTGCACAGCTACTCGGAAGTCAAGGACTCGGTATTGCTGCCCAATGTGGACATCGGGCGCAATTGCTCCATTTACCGGGCGATTATCGACAAGGGCTGCATTGTCCCGCCGGGTACCCGTATCGGCCATGACCCGATAGAGGATCGCAAGCGTTTTTACGTGGATGATGACAGCGGACTGGTTCTGGTTACTCCGGAAATGCTGGGGCAGTCGTTGCACTTTACCCGCTAACGCAGGGTGGCGCGCAAGCGTCGGGGCGGAACGGGTAATTGTGATTCCGTGGTGATATTGCATGCCCGGGCATAACGGGGCGGGTATAATTCCCCGCCTGTTGATAACACCATGAACCCGATTTTTAAGGTATTGCTGTGACTCATGCGGACAAGTTGAAGGTGGTGCTGTGCTGGCACATGCACCAGCCACATTATCGCGATGGAAAGGATGGGCAGTATCGCTTGCCCTGGGTTTATCTGCATGCGATCAAGGATTACGCAGACATGGTGGCTCATCTGGAGGATGAGCCAGAGGCCCGTGTGGTGGTGAATTTTGCTCCCGTGCTGCTTGAACAGCTGGACGACTATGTATGCCAGCTGGCCAGCTGGCTAAAAAACGGCACACCGATGCAGGACGGCATGCTCAACATGCTGGCCGGAGTCGAACGGATTCCGGCTGGTGTTGAGCAGCGCCAGAAGTTGTTGCAGGACTGCCAGCGTGCCAACCACCCGACCATGATTGCTCCGTATGCGGCGTTTCAGGGCCTGCTGGAGGTCTGTCAGCCGCTGGTGCACCATGCGGCGGTGGCCGGGCAGGGGCTGAAGTATCTCAGCGAGCAGTTTTTCCACGACCTGCTGGTCTGGTATCACCTGGCCTGGATGGGCGTCAGCGTGCACCAGCGTGATGTCAGGGTCGGCGAGTTGATGGACAAGGCGCGTAATTTTACCGCGGATGACCGCCGCACATTGCTGCAAATCATTCACGACGCCATGCACGGCCTGATTCCACGCTATCGTGCGTTATACGAAAGAGGCCAGATCGAACTGTCGACCACGCCCTACGGACACCCGATCGTTCCGTTGCTGCTGGATTTCGACAGCATGGGCGATGCCCTGCCGGAGGCACCGCGCCCGCAGCACGATGCTTATCCCGGTGGTCTTGAGCGCGCCCGCTGGCACATGGACAGGGGGCTGCAGGTGTTTGCCCGGCACTTTGGCCACAAACCACAGGGCATCTGGCTGTCGGAAGGAGCGGTCAGCGCGGACGCGGTTGCTTTGCTGGATGAGTACGATATGTCCTGGACTGCCTCTGGCCAGGCTGTATGGCACGGCTCCTGCCAGCGTTCAGGCAAGACCGAAGAGATGTTTTGCAACCGCGCGCTGTATCGTCCGGCACAACTGAGTGACGGCGGTTGCAAGCTGTTTTTCCGGGATGACGGCCTGTCCGACCTGATCGGCTTCCAGTACAAGGACTGGCAGGCCGATGATGCCGCCCGGGATTTTTGCCAGCACCTGGAAAATATTGCCAATTTCCTTGGTGACGGGGTTGGCGGCCATGTAGTGACCGTGATTCTCGATGGTGAAAACGCCTGGGAATACTACCCCAACAATGCGCATTACTTTCTGACAGCTTTTTATCGGGCCCTGTCGCGCCATCCGCGCGTGGAAATGACCACCTTTGGCGATGCGCTGCAACAGGGGGCAGAGCCATTGACCCTGTCGCGGCTGGCGGCGGGCAGCTGGGTTTACGGGTCTTTTTCCACCTGGATTGGCGAGCATGACAAGAACCTGGGCTGGGACATGCTGGTAGAAGCCAAGCAGGCTTTTGACCGGGCGCGCAACAGCGGGAGCCTGAGCCCGGAACAGCTGGCAATTGCCGAAGAACAGCTGGCGATTTGTGAAGGATCGGACTGGTTCTGGTGGTTTGGCGATTACAACCCGGCCGATTCGGTGCAGGATTTTGAGTTGTTGTACCGCCAGCATCTGGAAAAGCTTTACCGCGTGCTGGGTGAGCCGGCCCCGGTTTCGTTGACACAACCGGTATCCCGTGGCGGCGGCAGCATGGAGAACTCCGGCACCATGCGGCGCAACTGAGCAACAAAAATAGCGTAACCGGTCTGGCAGCAAGCCGCAGTCAGGCCATCGGCGCCGGAGCCATGCGCAGCCCGGCGCAACTTCCCTCACGTTTATTTTTCAGGACAGACAGAGCAGATGACAGATCGTGCAGCAGGGGTGCTGTTACACCCGACTTCGTTACCCAATGGGGTGCTGGATGCGCACGCCTGGCGCTTCCTGGACTGGATGCATGCCGCGGGACTGTCGGTCTGGCAGCTGCTCCCCCTGACCGCACCCCATGACGACCTGTCGCCGTATCACAGCCTGTCGGCTTTTGCCCTGAACCCGCGCCTGCTGCCGGGAGACTGGGAAAGACAGGTTGATATGGAAGCGTTCAGGCGCTATCTGGAAAAACCGCCACACTGGCTCAATGATTATGCTTTGTTCATGGTGTTGCGCCGGCAGTTCGACAGCCGGCCCTGGACTGAGTGGCCGGAGCCTTACAAACAGCGCAATCCGGTTGTTCTGGCCCAGGTGGCCAGTAGCCGGCTGGATGAAATCCTGCAGCTGAAGAAAGCCCAGTTCCAGCTGCACGTGTTGTGGCAACAGCTGCGCCGTGATGCGAACGACAAGGGCATCAGGTTGTTTGGCGATATGCCGATCTTTGTTGCCCATGACAGCGTGGAAGTCTGGGTGCAGCCCCGGCAGTTCCGGCTGGACCACAATTTGCAGCCGACAGTGGTTACTGGCGTGCCGCCTGATTATTTTTCCGCGACCGGCCAGCGCTGGGGCAACCCGCATTATGACTGGGCTGCCATGGAGCAGGACAACTTCGGTTGGTGGTGCCGCCGTGTGGAAGCGGCACTGGAGCTGTTCGACCTGCTGCGTATTGACCATTTTCGTGGACTGGAAGCCAGCTGGGAGATTGATGCCGACGAGGAAACTGCCATCAATGGACGCTGGCAGAAGGCGCCTGGTGCGAAGTTGCTGGGCCGGCTGCAGCAGATGTTCAATCCGCTGCCGCTGGTTGCCGAAGACCTAGGCATCATCACGGCGGACGTAGTGGCACTGAAAGAGCAGTTTGGCTTGCCCGGCATGTCGGTGCTTCAGTTTGGCTTCAGCGGCTTGCCGGACAACCCGCATTCACCCGACAACCAAACGGAAAACTCTGTTGTCTATACCGGAACCCACGACAATGACACCACCATGGGCTGGCTGCAGGATCTGCATCCGGGCACCCGGGACTGGATGTTGGGCCAGGTTGATACCGAAGCGGGTGAAATGCCCTGGCCGCTGATAGCCACAGCCCTGCAGTCGGTGGCACGCCATGCCATTGTGCCCATGCAGGACTGGCTTGGGCTGGACGGCAGCCACCGCATGAATACGCCGGGAACCACGCATGATAACTGGGGCTGGCAGTTCCATTGGGAGCAGGTGCCGGACGATCTGGCCGCCCGCATCCGTTACCGGGTTGAGCAAAGCAACCGCCTGACACAGGCAGGAGAGGCAGAATGAATCAGGAATTGATTACACGACTGGAGCAGGGGCGTTTGCATGATCCTTTCCAGCTGCTTGGTGTGCACAGTGTAGCGGGCAACAGGTCACAGGTTCGTGTCTGGATGCCGACGGCCAAACACGTGAGCCTTGAAGGCCGGCTGGAAATGCAGCGGCTGACCGAGGGCGGCCTGTTTGTGCTGGAACTGGACGCCAAGCAGCTGGCTGCCCTGCCGCAGCACTACGATGTACACTGGGATGATTTCGACGGCAACAGCTATCAGCAAATTTCTCCCTATTCCTTTGATGTACTGTTGGGTGAGCTCGACCTGCACCTGTTTGCCGAGGGCCAGCACTGGCAGATTTATGAACACCTGGGGGCCCGGGAGAAAACCATCAACGGCATCAGCGGTGTCCAGTTTGCTGTCTGGGCGCCTTCCGCAGAACGGGTTTCCGTGGTCGGTGATTTCAATGGCTGGCACGGCTTCCGCCACCCCATGCGCAACCGTGGAGGTTCCGGCGTCTGGGAGCTGTTCATGCCGGGCCTGCAACAGGGTGACGCTTACAAGTTCGAGATTCGCAACACCACAACCGGCGATGTATTCGACAAAACCGACCCCTATGCCCGCGCCATGGAGCTGCGGCCGCAAACAGCTTCCTGTGTATTTACCAGTCAGCACCAGTGGCGTGATGCCAAATGGCTTGAACAGCGCCGTACTACTGACTGGGGCAGCGAGCCGGTCAGTATTTACGAGGTACATCTGGGTTCATGGCAGCGGGATGAGGCGGGTGGTTTCCTCAATTACCGCGAGATTGCCCACCGCCTGGTCGATTACGCCAAGTGGATGGGTTACACCCATATTGAACTGCTGCCCATCAGCGAGCACCCGCTGGATGAGTCCTGGGGGTACCAGACCTCTGGTTACTACGCACCGACCAGCCGTTTTGGCTCGCCGGACGATTTTCGTTACCTGGTTGACCACTGCCACCAGCATGGTATCGGTGTGTTTCTGGACTGGGTGCCGGCGCACTTTCCCAAGGATTTTTTCGCTCTGGCGCGTTTTGACGGCACGGCGCTGTACGAGCACGAAGACCCGCGGCTGGGCGAACATCGTGACTGGGGCACCTACATTTTCAACTTCGGCCGCAACGAGGTACGCAACTTCCTGATTGCCAATGCCCTCTACTGGCTGAAGGAATTCCATATTGACGGACTGCGGGTCGATGCCGTGGCCTCGATGCTGTATCTGGACTATTCGCGTAACGAAGGTGACTGGCTGCCCAACCCGTATGGCGGCCGGGAGAACCTGGATGCCATCAAGTTTCTGCAACAGCTTAACTACGAGGTGCACACCCAATACCCTGGCGCGCTGGTGATGGCCGAAGAGTCCACCTCCTGGCCGATGGTTTCACGGCCGACCTGGATGGGCGGGCTGGGCTTTTCCATGAAATGGAACATGGGCTGGATGAATGACACCCTGGATTATTTCAGCAAGGATCCGGTCTATCGGCCGTTTCATCACAACCAGCTGACCTTCAGCCAGATGTACGCCTACAGTGAAAACTTCATCCTGCCGTTTTCCCACGATGAAGTGGTACACATGAAGGGCTCGCTGGCTGGCAAGATGCCTGGTGACGACTGGCAGAAGATGGCCAACCTGCGTTTGTTGCTCAGCTACCAGTGGCTGCACCCTGGCAAGAAGCTGTTGTTCATGGGCTGTGATTTTGGCCAGTGGACAGAATGGAACGACGGCACGGGGTTGCCATGGCATCTGTGTGATGCGCCCAATCATCGCGGCATCATGCAGCTGGTGCGTCAGCTGAACCAGCTATATCGCGGTGAAAGCGCACTGCATGAGCGGGACTTTGAACCGGAAGGGTTCAGCTGGATTGACTGCCACGATTACAACCAGTCAGTGCTCAGCTTTGCCCGCCACGGCAGCGAAGACAGTCTGGTCTGCGTATTCAACTTTACTCCCGTGCCGCGTTACCGTTACCGTGTCGGCTTGCCGGGCGATGGCGACTACATGGAGATTTTCAACTCCGACTCATCGTGGTATGGCGGTAGCAACCTTGGCAACAGTGGTGCCGTCAAGGTCGACCGGCATCCCTGGATGGGCCAGCCGGTATCGGCCAGCCTGACCTTGCCGCCGCTGGGCTGCGTTGTATTCAAACGGGTAACCCGGAGGGCGGCAAAGCCTGCACAGGACACGAAATGATGAAGATACTGTTTGCAACCCCGGAAGCCCACCCACTGGTCAAGACCGGCGGGCTGGCTGATGTTTCTGGCAGCTTGCCAGGCGCGCTGGCGCAGCTGGGCCATGAGGCTCGGCTGGTGTTGCCGGCCTATCAGCAGGTGCTGGAAAAATATCCGCAATACCGGGTGGTGTCACAATTTTCTGTTGGCGGCGCGGGTCGCATGCGTGGTGTACGGGTTCTGGAAGCCCATGTGCCCGGGCTGGAGCAGGATGTCTGGCTGCTGGATATCCCGGGCCTGTTCGACCGCCCGGGCAACCCCTATCAGGGACCGGACGGGCAGGACTGGTGGGACAATGGCGAACGCTTTGGCGTGTTTTCACGCGCGGTAGCAGAGCTGGCGATGGATCGTGCCGGCCTCGACTGGCGGGCCGATGTGGTGCATGCCAACGACTGGCAGACCGGATTGGTGCCGGCATTCCTGCGCGAGGAGCGTGACGCGCCGCGTACCCTGTTTACCATCCATAACATGGCGTATGCCGGTTACTTCCCCAGAGCGCTGTTTGACAGCATGTGGCTGCCCTGGCACTGGTGGAGCACGGAAGGTGTCGAGTTTTACGGGCAGATGTCGATGCTCAAGGCCGGCATCCAGTATGCGGATGTGGTGACTACGGTGAGCCCCAGCTATGCGCGTGAAATTTGCACTCCGGAGTTTGCCTATGGCTTTGCCGGTATCATGCAGGCCGCCCGCGCCCAAGGTCGCCTGCACGGTATCCTGAACGGGATTGACACTGGATTCTGGAATCCGGCTACCGATCCCTACCTGCATGAAAACTATGCTCTGGGCAATGGCCACGTGGCCGGAAAAAAACGCAACAAGCTGGCGCTGCTGCAGCAGCTGGGTGCAACCGAAGCAACTCAGGCAGAAACAGTGCCGCTGCTTGGCTTTATTGGCCGGCTGGTGACGCAGAAAGGCATCGACCTGATCCTGCAGGTGGTGCCGCCGTTGCTGGAGCAGGGGCGCGTCAACCTGGTCTGTGTTGGCAGCGGCGAAGGCTATTTCGAGCAGGCGCTGCGTAGCCTGGCCAGGCGCTATCCGGACAACGCCTTTGTGCATATCGGCTACTCGGAAGAGCTGGCACACCGGGTTGAGGCCGGTGCCGACATTTTTCTGATGCCTTCGCGCTTTGAACCCTGTGGCCTCAACCAGCTGTATAGCCTGGCATACGGCACCTTGCCGCTGGTTCATCACACGGGCGGGCTGGCTGATACCGTGGTCAACGCCAGCGAGGAAAATCTGGCGCAGAAAACCGCTACAGGTTTTGTGTTTTACGATCAGAACGTGCATGCCCTGCGCTCTGCGCTGGAGCACGCCCTGTACCTTTATTCCAGACCACGGTTGTGGCAGCAAATGCAGCGCACAGCCATGGAACAGTCTTTTTCCTGGGAGCAAAGCGCCCGGGAGTACGTCGATTTGTATACCAAGGAGAATTAAATGGCCGAACATAGCCCTGATTGCGAGCTGCACAAACAATTGCGCGATGACAGATGCAGCCTGGAAAACGACTTTGTCAACTATTTGCGTTTTCACCTGGGTCGCGAGCTGACCTCGAACATTGACTACAAACTGCATGCGCTGGTGCTGGTGATTCGTGACCGGCTGGTGGACAACTGGAAAAAAACCTGGGCCAGTTACCACCGTGAAACTCCCAAGCGCGGCTACTACCTGTCCATGGAGTTCCTGATTGGCCGCTCGCTGAGCAACAACCTGCTCAACCTTGGCATTGAAGACAACATACAGGATGCACTTTCCAGTCTGGGTCAGGACCTTGAAGCCATCGAACAGATTGAAATCGATGCCGGGCTTGGCAACGGTGGCCTGGGCCGTTTGGCAGCTTGTTTCATTGACAGCTGTGCCACACTGCAATTGCCCGTCATGGGTTATGGCCTGCGTTACGAGTACGGCATGTTCCGCCAGCTGATCCAGAACGGCTTTCAGGTCGAGGAACCAGACCACTGGCTGGCCTTCGGCAGCTATCCGTGGGAGCTGATGCGTGCGGAATATACTCGTACGGTGAAGTTTGGCGGCTACTGCCGTGACTATGTCAACCCGAAAACCGGCATGCACATTGTGCACTGGGAAAGCACCGAAGATGTGCTGGCAGTGCCTTTTGACGTGCCGATCCCGGGTTACAAGAACCAGACCGTGAACACGCTGCGCCTGTGGCACGCGAAGGCGCCAGAAAGCTTCAAGCTGAATGCGTTTAACGCCGGCTCCTACTTCGAGGCAGTGGAAGCCAAGAACGAAGCTGAAAACATCACCATGGTGCTCTACCCCAACGACTCCAGCGAGAGCGGCAAAGAGCTGCGCCTGCGCCAGCAGTATTTTCTGGTGTCTGCCAGCCTGCAGGATGTGCTGGCCAACTGGGAGCGTTTCCATACCGGCTATGATGATTTCGCCGTTAATAACGTATTCCAGCTGAACGATACCCACCCCAGCCTGGCTGTGGCCGAGCTGATGCGCTTGCTGCTGGATGAAAAACGCCTGTCCTGGGATGCCGCCTGGGAGATCGTTACCGCGACCATGGCCTACACCAACCACACGCTGCTGCCCGAGGCGCTGGAAACCTGGCCGGCCGCGCTGATGCATAAGTTGCTGCCGCGGCCGATGCAGATCATCGAAGAGATCAACCGTCGCTTCCTCAGCAAGGTGGCAACCAAGTGGCCTGGCGATGTAGAGCGCCAGCGTCGCCTGTCCATTCTCGGCGAGCACGGCGAAGTACGCATGGCGCACCTGGCCATTGTCGGCAGCTACTCGGTCAACGGTGTTGCCGCACTGCACTCCGAACTGCTCAAGGAAGGCCTGTTCAACGATTTCTACCAGCTGTGGCCGCACAAGTTCAACAACAAGACCAATGGCGTAACGCCAAGGCGCTGGATGGCATCAGCCAACCCGGGGCTGCGTGCGCTGCTGGACGAGGTGCTGGGTGAAGCGTGGGTGACCGATTTGTCACGCCTCAAGCGCCTGGAAGAGTATCTGAATGACAAGGCATTCCGTCAGACCTGGCGCGACATCAAGCTGGAGAACAAGCAACGGCTGGCCGCCCTGATCGAGCGTGAAACCGGCGTCCGTGTCAACTCCGGTGCACTGTTCGACGTGCAGGTCAAGCGTATTCACGAGTACAAGCGTCAGCTGCTCAATGCACTGCACGTGATCCACCTGTATGCGCGCATCAAGCGTGGTGATACGGCCAGCTGGGTCAACCGGGTAGTCGTGTTTGGCGGCAAGGCCGCACCCGGCTATCACATGGCAAAACAGATCATCAAGCTGATCAACAACATTGCCCGTGTGGTGAACAATGATCCGGATGTGGGTGACAGGCTGAAAGTGGTGTTCATACCCAACTACAGCGTATCCACCATGGAAGTGATTGCGCCGGGCGCTGACTTGTCCGAGCAGATTTCCACTGCCGGCAAGGAAGCTTCCGGTACCGGCAACATGAAGTTCATGATGAACGGTGCCATCACCATCGGCACTCTGGATGGTGCCAACGTGGAGATTCGCGAGGAAGTGGGCGAAGAGAATTTCTTCCTGTTTGGCCTGCGCGCCGAAGAGGTCCAGCAAATCGCCGGCCACTATAATCCGCATGACTTCATCGACCGCGATGCCGACCTGCAGGCCGTCATGCACCTGCTGGAGAGCGGCCACTTCAACCAGCATGAATATGGTCTGTTTGATGACCTGATTGCTGGCGTCAAGGCTTATGGTGATCCCTGGATGACCCTGGCCGATTTCCGCAGCTATGTGGATACCCAGGAGGCAGCGGCACAGGCATTTGCCGATGTGGAGCGCTGGACCACCCTGAGCATCCTGAACACTGCACGCAGCAGCAAATTCTCCACCGACCGCACCATGCAGGATTACAACGACGAGATCTGGAAGCTGGATCCGGTTGAAGTCCGCTAAGGCTCAAGCAGGGCCAGAACGGAAAACGGATGCTTCGGCATCCGTTTTCTTTTTCAGCCGGGTTGTGGCTGTACCTGAAGGGGCCTGCACCCAGGAAAACCGGGGTTGCTGGTCGCCTGACAGGTGTCCGGTTCAGCGGCTGCCGTCCGGGTTGCCGTCGACCCAGAGCAGGGTGGCACCGGCAATCGCGGCCGGCATGGCCAGCAGATTGAATACCGGGATCATTACGGCCAGGTAGGTGATGCCGCCAAAGCTCAGGCTGGCCCAGCGATGCTGGCGCAACCAGTGCAGCATGGCCGGCCAGCTGACCTTGTTGTTGTCGGCCGGATAGTCAATGTATTGCACAGCCATCATCCAGATGTTGAACAACAGCCACAGCGGCGCGGCAACCAGGTTGACGCCCGGAATCAGCGACAGAATCAGCAAACCCAGCGCCCGTGGCAGGAAATAACCCAGCTTGCGCAGCTCGCGCCAGAGCGTGCGGGGTGCCATGGCGGCCAGCTCGGTCCAGTTAAAGGGCGGGAACGGATCTTTGCCGCGGGCAACAATTTCGACTTTTTCCGCCAGGAAGGCGTTGAAGGGTGAGGCGATCAGGTTGGCCAGGGTAGTAAAGGTGAAAAACACCATCAGTGCTACCAGCAGCACAAATAGCGGCCAGAGCACATAGTTCAGGAATGACAGCCAGTCAGGCAGGGCCGGCACGAAGACATTGACCCAGTCGCTGAAGCGGCCAAAGGCAAACCAGAGCAGACCGGTAAACACCAGGACATTGATCAGCAGCGGCAGCGCGACAAAGCGGCGCAGCCCCGGCTGGTTGATCATTTTGAAGCCTGAGGCCAGATAGTCCGGCCCGGAGAAAACATTGGCAGACATGGATGATCCGGAGTCAAAAAGCTTTCCTGCCTGCGACAACGGCGGGAAGGAAAAAAAAGGCTGGTTAGTGTACCCTTGCCGCATGTTTTTTACAGCCAAAGCAGCAGGGATGCCGCTGATGAGACTTTGAATCCTTGCAAAAGTGCCCGCAACGGGCCAACTCTGGAGAGCTCCTATGTCTGAAGTGCGTCACGCCCAAGTGCTGATTCTGGGTTCCGGGCCTGCCGGTTACAGTGCAGCCGTTTACACGGCCCGTGCCAACCTCAAGCCACTGCTGATTACCGGTATGCAGGCCGGCGGCCAGCTGACCACCACGACTGACGTGGACAACTGGCCCGGCGGTCCCGAGGGCTTGACCGGTCCTGACCTGATGGCGCAGATGCAGGCACATGCCGAGCGTTTCGATACCGAGATCGTATTTGACCACATTCACACCGCTCGTTTGCAGGAACGCCCTTTTACCCTGATCGGTGACAGCGGCACCTATACCTGCGATGCGCTGATCATTGCCACCGGTGCCAGCGCCCGCTACCTGGGGCTGCCTTCCGAAGAGGAATTCATGGGGCGTGGCGTATCGGCCTGTGCCACCTGTGACGGATTTTTCTATCGTGACAAGGAAGTGGTGGTTGTTGGTGGTGGCAATACTGCTGTTGAAGAAGCCATGTATTTGTCGAATATCGCCAGCAAGGTGGTCCTGGTGCACCGCCGCGACACCTTCCGTGCCGAGAAAATTCTGCAGGATAAACTGCAGGCACGGGTTGCCGAAGGCAAAATCGAGCTGGCGCTGAATGCCCAGCTGGACGAGGTATTGGGCGATGCCATGGGGGTTACCGGGGTACGCCTGCGCAACAACGACGGCAGCACCCGTGAGCTGCAGGTCGAGGGCGTGTTCATTGCCATCGGGCACACACCCAACACCGGCCTGTTCGAGGGTCAGCTGGAGCTCAAGGACGGTTATATGGTCGTCAACGGCGGCCGTGAAGGCAATGCTACCGCGACCAGCATTGAAGGTGTGTTTGCCGCCGGTGATGTGGCCGATGACGTTTATCGTCAGGCGATCACCTCCGCCGGTGCCGGCTGCATGGCCGCGCTGGATGTCGAAAAGTACCTGGAAACACAGGACTGACAGCGGTTGTTCCGGCTCGCAGGACTGCTGCGAGCCGGGCAGCCCCGGATGCTGTTCGCGGCTGAAGCCGCTCTTGCATGGCAGGGCGGATGGTGTGGCGGGTAGCTGTGCAGGCGGGGAGCCTCTCTACATACGAGGTCAGCAAACACTGCCTCAAGGAGCGAACGGCTTCCCCGGTAACTGTTTCAATGTAACGGTTCTGATCATACAAGGAGCGAATTCATTCGCGACCGGTGTTGCAGAAAGCCACGAAGGTATCGACCGGCACGTCAGGCAGTCGGGGCGCACCGGCCACAGGCGTCAGGCGGTTTTGGACAGCGACCGGGCGCTGTTCGCGGCTGAAGCCGCTCCTGCCGGCATGGGGTGGCGTTCGTACTGGTAGCGCCAGCGCACGTAGAGCAGGGCGCTGGTGAACAGGGCCACGCTGAGCAGGGTTTCCAGCACACCCAGCCAGGCGCGGGCCGGGTCGATCCAGGCCAGTACTCCCTTGATGAAATACAGGTTCATCACGAAACAGGCCCAGGCATGAACCCGGGCCGAGCCCAGCAGCATGCCGGGAGCCACCAGCAACAGGGGAAACAGCTCGATTGCGCTGATTACCCAGGTGCGGGCGCCATGCAGGTCGGCAAAAAACTGGTTCCAGACCACCAACAACAGCGCCAGTGCCGCCAATAACACAAGGCTGACTACATGCATCAGTCGCATGCGTGGCTGCAGCCACTCCAGCGGCGGCAAGGGTTTGTCTTTGTTACGCGCCACGTGCGGACTCCAGTTGGCCGGCCAGCTGCGCCAGACGCTTGCCAAGCGCTGTGCACAATTGTTTTTCATGCTCGTCCAGCGGGCGTTTGCTGTCGACACCCGCCAGGTGACTGGGGCCGTATGGAGTGCCACCACCGCGGGTTTCGGTCAGGGCCGTTTCGCTGTAGGGCAGGCCGCAGATCAGCATGCCGTGGTGTAGCAGGGGCATCATCATGCTGAGCAGGGTGGTTTCCTGGCCGCCGTGCATGGACGAGGTGGAGGTGAACACACCGGCCGGCTTGCCGATCAGTTCGCCGGTCAGCCACAGGTTGAGCGTGCCGTCGAGGAAGTACTTCATTGGTGCAGCCATGTTGCCAAAGCGGGTCGGACTACCGAGTGCCAGTGCGCTGCAGCCTTTCAGGTCATCCAGTGTTGCATAGACTGCGCCCTCTTCGGGCACGGCCGGGGCAGGCGCGGAGACCTCGGTGACAACCTTTGGCACGGTGCGGATGCGTGCCTCGAGGCCTTGCTGCTCGACACCGCGTGCAATCAGGCGGGCCATTTCTGCGGTGGCTCCATGAAGGCTGTAGTACAGCACCAGTACATAGGGTGCACTCATGACAGCAGCTCCAGCAGCTTTTCGGTCGGGCGGCCAATCACGGCGCGTTTGTCGTCAGCAAAAATCGGCCGCTGGATCAGAATGGGCTCGCGCACCATGGCATCCACCAGCTGTTCTTCGTCCAGGGCCGGGTTGTCCAGCCCCAGGTTCTTGTAGGCTTCTTCGCCAGTGCGCATTATTTCACGGGCAGTCATGCCCAGCTTGTCGAGCAGGGATTTTATTTCGATGGCGGTAGGCGGGGTATCCAGATAGTTGACGATTTCTGGTTTGATATTGTGTTCGCCGAGCAGCTCCAGGCCGGCGCGGGACTTGCTGCAGCGGCTGTTGTGGTAGTAGGTGTACTGGGTCATGGCTTGCCTCCTGATTCAAGATGTCGGGCATTCTAGCAGGCTGCCCGCCGGCGGGGTAGAAAGGGCGCGAACCGCTGACGTTTGCTTGCGGGCGAAGGGGCTTCTACAGGGGCGGCTGGATGGCGCCGCTTTCTTGCAGGACTGTAAGCAGGCTGGCGCGGGTTTGCTCGCCTGTCAGACGGGTGTGGTACTTGCCATCGGGGCTGACCAGAAAAGTCACGGGGATGCCGGTGACACCAGGAAGGCTCAATTGCCCGGCGGCGTTGATGGAAAGCAGGGGGAATTCAATGCCGAGCTGCTGGCCAGCATCAAGCAGCGCATCACCTTCCAGCTGGTCAAAGTTGTAGCCAAGAACCATGACATTGTGGCTGGCCAGCTCCCGATGCAGAAGGTTGAGATCGGGAACTTCGGCACGACAGGGCTTGCACCAGGTTGCCCAGTAATTGACCAGCAGCCACTTGCCTTCAGTCGCCAGCCGGTGGCCGGTGCTGTCGAGAAGAACAGGCGGCGCCGAGCCGTTGCTGCAGGCGGCCAGCAGCATCAGCATCAGCGCCAGAATGCTGTGCCGCGCCCGCATCAGCTGTCGCCGGCGTGGCGCAGGCTGTTGCGGTCAGCCAGGCGCGGACCGGGGCAGTTCAGGTAGGACGAGGTTTGCAGCCACTTGGGATCCGGATACCAGGTGAAGACCAGCTGGCCATCCTTCAGGGCATCGACCACGGTCCTGGTGATTTCCGGACGTACGGCGGGACAACCCTGGCTTCGGCCAATACGGCCCTGGCGGGGAATCCATGCCGGATTTACATAGTCGGCGCCATGAATGACGATGGCACGCTCGCGGGCACGGTCGTTGAAGCCCGGCTCAAGGCCATCCATGCGCAGTGAGTAGCCGTGCTTGCCACTGTAGCTTTCGGCGCTGCGGAACAGGCCGATGCTGGACTGGTGGCTGCCATTGATATTGGAAAAGCTGCTGGCCAGGTTGTCGCCAGACTTGGCACCATGGGCGACGAAGTCATTCAGCAGCAGGGTGCGTTTTTTCAGATCAAAGATCCACAGGCGCTTTTCACTGGAAGGCAGGGAAAAGTCAATCACTGCCAGCCGGTCGGCGGACTTTTTGCCCTGTTGCACCGCGCACTGCACCGCATCCAGCGCATGGCTCAGCACTTGCTGGTCCAGTTGAGGCGCGCTGCGGACAAGGCTGGCATGCAGGGCGGCCGGGGTGGCGGCCAGTGCAGGCTGGAAAAACAGGGTAATCAGGGGCAGGGTGGACAGGGACAGGATTCGCTTGAACATCAAAAAACCTCGGTGATCGTATACGCCGCAACATAAGTGCGACCGACGCTGCAGTATCGGGAAATATCAGCGCAATTTCTGCCACCTGCATCCCGGATGGCGAAAAAAATCTGTGTATACTGCCCTTCAAGCGCCGTGATGGCAGGGCAGCGGATGCTGTCATGCTCCGGTTGTTACGGATACCGGATCATGGAAGACGTTTTGGTCAAAGGCCGCATCCTAGCAGCAGCCTGCAAACAAAGGTATAGCCACTTGTCGAAAAGTTTTTACCGGATATTACTACCTGCCCTGGCCGTGCTGGCCGGTTTTGCGGTTGCCAATGAACAGCCGGAGCCGGCTGTGCCGTTGCAGCTGTCCGGGCTCTGTCCGGCCGAGCATGCGCAATTTGCCGCCACTGCGGTAAGCGGCGAACAGGTGCAGGAATACTATCGCCGCCAGGCTGACCAGCTGCAGTGGCAGGATGCCGCACGGCGTGAGCATTTGCAGTTTTTGTTTGCCGAGCTGCGCTATGACGGGTTGCAGCCGGAGGAGTATTTGTACGGCTTGCGGCAGGCTGAACAAGTGAAAAACGTTGGCCGCTGCCTGGATGCCCGTATCAGCCACGATTACCTGCTGGCGCTGCATCATCTGCAACATGGCCGCCTGAATCAGGCCCGGGTCGAGCCGTACTGGGTCGAGCCTGCTGCCGCTCTCGGACAGTCGCTGGATGTGGTCGAGCTGGCGTTACAGAATCCGGATGATCTTGCCCACAGTTTTCTGGATGCGCGTCCGGCACAGTTGCTGTATACCCAGTTGCGTGAACAGTTGCGGGCCGGCGAACAGTTGTTACAGGGTGACTGGGAGGCTCTTGTAACCGGCAGCAGCCTGAAGCCGGGTGTACGGAGTGCACGCGTGCCGGAGTTGCGCCGCCGGTTGCAGCAGGGTGGATTCCTGCCGGCTGATGCGGGCCAGGACGGTGAAGCCCCGGATCCTGAACTGTATGACGAAGCTCTGGTGAGTGCGGTAAAGGCTTTTCAGGCTGACCACTATCTGGAGGACGACGGCATTGTCGGGCCGGCGACCCTGCGCGAGCTGAATGTGTCGCCACGCCAGCGCATGGCGCAAATCCGCGTCAACCTTGAACGTCTGCGCTGGCTGGAGAAATACCTCGAGCCGGAAATGCTGGTGGTGGACATTGCCGGTGCCCGTCTGTTGTACCTGGAGAATGGCCAGGTGGCCTGGCGCACCCGCACCCAGGTGGGTACCGTTGGCCGCCAGACGCCATTGCTCAAGTCGCGCATTACCCATCTGACCATGAACCCGACCTGGACGGTACCGCCGACGATATTCCGCAAGGACAAGCTGCCGGCGATCCGCAAGGATATAGGCTACCTTGAGCGCAGCCGCATGCAGGTGCTGAATGGCCAGGGGCAGGTGCTTGATCCCTATACCGTTGACTGGAATGCTCCGGGCAATATCCTGCTGCGCCAGGCAGCCGGGCCGGGCAATGCGCTGGGGCGGGTTGCCATCCGCTTTGGCAACCCCTTTGCCGTCTATCTGCACGACACGCCCAATCAACACCTGTTTGGCCGTGCGACCCGCACAGTCAGCTCCGGTTGCGTGCGGATTGAAGAAGTCCTGCGCCTGCTGGATCTGTTGGCGCCGGACCGGGTGACGCAGCAGCGTATCGAAGAACTGCTGGAAAGCGGTCATACCCGGCAAGTGAACCTGGTTAAGCCCATGCCGGTGTTGCTGGCATACCTGACCGTTGAAGTGGATGCCGACAGCCGGTTGCGTTTTCGTGCTGACAGTTACGAGCTGGATGCGGCGGTAGCTGCCGCGCTGGAGAGTGTCAGCCTTGCCAGGCGCTGATGGCAACAGTCCCGGAACGGTTGTCGCGGCCGCTGGCAAAAGAAAAGGTATCTGCTACCGCAGTTGCACAAAGAGCACCAGCAGAGCAGTATCCAGCTGCCGCAGTTTGCCGTTTTCCAGTGCAAAACGCGGTGTGCCGGACTCGTCCAGCAGCCGGCGACCATCGCTGTGTAACTGCACAACCTGCGCTTGATCGCTACGGCCATGGCTGATGCGTGCCTCGAACCGGTTCGCATCCAGCGGTTGCAAGCTGATTTTCAGCGGATCATCTGCCTGCTCGACCCATTCACCCTGAAAGCGGCTGGTTTCGCTGGCGGCAGCCACGATGGTCCAGAGCAGACTGGTGATGAAAAGGATATTGCGGAATCTGGGCATGATATCTCCTGGCCAACGCAAGGAAGAGCCTGGCGCCTGAGCGTATGCACCGGACTGGAAAACACAGGCAATGCAGGCCTTTGACTGCATGTAATCGGCTCTTCTAACGAAAAAACCCCCAAGTATCAGATACTTGAGGGCTGTGTTTGGTGCCTCGGGGGAGAATCGAACTCCCACGCTGTTACCAGCGGCGGATTTTGAATCCGCTGCGTCTACCAATTCCGCCACCGAGGCATGGCGCAGGATTATAGGGGGGTGACAGGGCAACGTCAATGGATTTTGCATGGCCACTGGCCTGATTTTCCGTTACCATTTGGCCTCCAGATTTTTGATGTATGTCCATGCGTGTTGCCGATTTCCAATTTGACCTGCCAGACCAGCTGATTGCCCGCTATCCGTTGCCCGAGCGCGCCGCCAGCCGTTTGCTGGTGCTGGATGGCGTCACGGGTGCGTTGCAACACCAGACGTTCACCGGTTTGTTGCGACTGTTACAGGCCGGCGACCTGTTGGTGTTCAACAATACCCGGGTGATCCCCGCACGGCTGTTCGCGCACAAGGAAACCGGCGGCAAGGTGGAGATTCTGGTCGAGCGGGTGCTGGACGGGTTCCGGGTGCTGGCCCATGTCAAGGCCAGCAAGGCGCCAAAGCCTGGCAGCAGATTGCTGCTGGAGTCCGGCGCGGCAACCATGCTGTCACGTCACGATACCCTGTTCGAGCTGGAGTTTGACCGGCCGGTGCTGGCGCTGCTGGAGCAGATTGGCCACATGCCGCTGCCGCCCTACATTGACCGCGCCGACGAGCTGTCTGACCGTGAGCGTTACCAGACCGTATATGCTGAACACGCCGGTGCCGTGGCGGCGCCTACCGCCGGGCTGCATTTTGATGCAGAGATGCTGCAGCAGCTGGCCGCCATGGGTGTGGAAACCGCGTTTGTGACCCTGCATGTGGGCGCCGGGACTTTTCAGCCGGTACGTGTGGAGCGGATCGAGGACCACCACATGCACCATGAATGGCTGGAAGTCGCCCCGTCGGTGGTGGATGCGGTGCAGCGTTGCAAGGCGCGCGGCGGACGGGTAATCGCCGTGGGGACAACCAGCGTACGCTCGCTGGAAACTGCTGCACAAGATGGCGAGCTCAAGCCTTTTGCCGGTGATACGAATATTTTTATCTATCCGGGGCGCAGCTTTAATGTGGTCGATGCGCTGATTACCAACTTTCACTTGCCGGAGTCGACGCTGCTGATGCTGGTGTCGGCCTTTGCCGGATACTCGGCGACCATGGCCGCCTATCGGCAGGCCGTTGCCGGGCAATATCGTTTTTTCAGCTATGGCGATGCGATGTTCATTACCCGCAATCCACAGCCTGATGTACCCGGGGTTTAACCATGTCGTTCATGCAGTTTGAATTGTTGGCCACCGACGGCCGTGCCCGGCGCG
This sequence comes from uncultured Thiopseudomonas sp., assembly GCA_964394445.1. GTDB lineage: Bacteria > Pseudomonadota > Gammaproteobacteria > Pseudomonadales > Pseudomonadaceae > Thiopseudomonas. Next base: position 83,766 of record CAYMXO010000002.1, on the reverse strand, counting down.
GTCGCCTGAGCTTTCCCCGTGGCACGGTGGAAACACCGGTGTTCATGCCGGTGGGTACCTACGGTACGGTCAAGGGCATGCTGCCACGGGATATCAAGGATATCGGTGCGCAGATCATTCTCGGCAACACCTTCCACCTGTGGCTGCGCCCGGGTACGGAAGTGATCCGCCAGCACGGTGACCTGCATGATTTCATGCAGTGGCAGGGTCCGATCCTGACCGATTCCGGCGGCTTCCAGGTGTTCAGCCTGGGCGCCATGCGCAAGATCAGGGAAGAGGGCGTCTATTTTTCCTCACCGGTGGATGGCCGCAAGGTGTTCATGGGGCCGGAAGAGTCGATGCAGGTGCAGCGCGAGCTGGGCTCCGACATCGTGATGATTTTCGATGAGTGTACCCCTTATCCGGCCGATTACGCGGTGGCCGAACGCTCCATGGAACTGTCGTTGCGCTGGGCCAAACGTTCGAAAGCCGCCCATGGTGACAACCCCTCCGCGCTGTTTGGCATTGTCCAGGGCGGCATGCACGAAGCGTTGCGCCAGCGCTCGCTGGAAGGCCTGTGCGAAATCGGCTTTGACGGACTGGCCATCGGCGGATTGTCGGTGGGCGAGCCCAAGGAAGACATGATCCGCGTTCTGGATTTTTTGCCGCCGCTGATGCCACAGGACAAGCCAAGGTATCTGATGGGGGTGGGCACGCCGGCCGATCTGGTCGAAGGGGTGCGCCGCGGCATTGACATGTTCGACTGTGTGATGCCGACACGCAACGCGCGCAACGGCCACCTGTTTGTGGAAACCGGTGTGGTGAAGATCCGCAATGCGGTGCACCGGCATGATGATTCGCCGCTGGACCCGACCTGCGACTGCTACACCTGCCAGAATTTCAGCCGTGCCTATCTGCATCATCTGACCCGCTGTGGCGAGATGCTGGGCGCCATGCTCAACACCATTCACAATTTGCGACACTATCAGCGACTGATGGCCGGTTTACGCGAGGCCATCCAACAGGGTACATTGTCGCGCTTTGTCGAAGAATTTTATGCCAAGCGGGATTTGCCCGTGCCGGCGCTGTAATCATTTTTATAACTTGAGGAGCAACACATGAGCTTTCTGATACCAATGGCCTATGCCGATACCGCTGCCGCCACCCCGGCGGGCGGCGAATTTATCCAGTTTGCCCTGCTGGGCGGTTTCCTGGTGGTGTTTTACCTGATGGTCTGGCGTCCCCAGTCCAAGCGTGCCAAGGACCATCGCAACCTGATCGGCGGCCTGCAGAAAGGCGACGAGGTGGTGACGTCCGGCGGCGTGGTGGGCAAGGTGACCAAGGTTGCCGACGAGTTCATCGTGGTCGAAGTGGCCAACAATATCGAGCTGAGCTTCCAGAAGCAGGCAGTGGTTGCGGCCCTGCCCAAAGGCACCCTGAAAGCCATTTAATGCTCATCCGGCGGGGCGACGGCAACACCTTTAGGTTGCAGTCGTCCCGTTTCTGCTTCAATCGCAAGCCCGAACGGCTTGCCCGATCATGGGCGGTATCATGCTCAACAAATACCCCTTGTGGAAGTACCTGCTGATTGCAGCGATACTCACCATCAGTTTTATTTATGCCCTGCCGAACCTGTATCCCGATGATCCGGCGATCCAGATCAGTGGCAACAGCAGTGCGCTGGAAATCGGTCAGCCTGACCTTGATCGAGCTGCCGAAGCCTTGCGCGCGGCTGGCATCGAGGTCAAATCGACCGAGTTGGGCCAGCGTACCGGCCTGTTGCGCCTGCTGAGCCAGGAAGACCAGTTGCCGGGCAAGGAAGTGGTGCGCCGTGCCCTGGGTGATGATTATGTGGTTGCCCTGAACCTGGCGCAGACCACTCCCGACTGGTTGCGCAGCATTGGCGGCAGCCCGATGAAGCTGGGCCTGGACCTGTCCGGTGGCGTGCACTTCCTGCTGGAGGTGGACATGGAAAAAGCCATTTCTGCCCGCCTCAAGGTCTATGACACCGAAGCCAAGAGCCTGCTGCGCAAAGAGCGTATCCGCTATCGCAGCATGCCGGCGCTGGACAACGGCATGCAGCTGGGCTTTGACGACAGTGAAACGCTGAACAAGGCGCGTGTGCTGTTGCGCAAGAGTTTTACCGATTTTGAACAGCAGGTCGTGGAGCGCAGTGGTCGTCAGGTGCTGCAGCTGACCATGTTGCCGGCCAAGATTACCGAAATTCGCGAGTACTCCATCAAGCAGAACCTGACCACGGTACGCAACCGGGTCAACGAACTGGGTGTGGCCGAACCGCTGGTACAGCGCCAGGGTGCCAACCGCATTGTGGTCGAGCTGCCCGGTGTGCAGGACACGGCCGAAGCCAAGCGTATCCTGGGCAAGACTGCCAACCTGGAGTTCCGCCTGATGGCCGATTTTGACGCGCCCAAGGCAACCACCGAGATGTTTGACTTCCGTGAAGAAGGGCGTGCACCGGTGGCGCTGGAGCGCAGTGTCATCATTACCGGTGACCAGGTGACCGATGCCCAGGCCAGTTACGACGAGAATGGCCGCCCACAGGTAAACATCCGCCTGGATGGCCATGGCGGCGAGCTGATGAACCGCGCCACGCGCAACTCCATCGGCCGCAGCATGGCGGTAATTTTCATTGAGCAGCGTCCTGTGACCCGCTACGCCAGGGAAATGGTTGATGGTGTCGAGCAGGAAGTGGAAATCCAGAGCTTCAAGGAAGAGAAGCAGGTGATCAGCCTGGCCACCATCCAGTCGGCGCTGGGTAGCCAGTTCCGCATTACCGGCCTGAACGGGCAGGGCGAGTCGTCCGAGCTGGCACTGTTGTTGCGTGCCGGTGGCCTGGCCGCGCCGATGTATTTTGCCGAGGAGCGCACCATTGGTCCGAGCCTGGGGGCCGAGAACATCGAGCTGGGTGTCAGGGCGGCGATTTATGGATTTATCTTTGTCGCTGTTTTCATTGTCCTGATCTACAAGTTGTTCGGCTTGCTGGCAACTGTGGCGCTGAGCCTGAACATGGTCAACCTGGTGGCAATGATGTCGCTGCTGGGAGCGACCCTGACCCTGCCGGGCATTGCCGGCATCGTACTGACCATGGGGATGGCGGTGGATGCCAACGTGCTGATTTTCTCGAGGATCCGCGAGGAAATTGCCAATGGAGCCTCGGTGCAACGGGCCATCCACGAAGGTTTTGACAAGGCGTTCTCGGCCATTGTCGACGGTAACCTGACCACCTTGCTGGTTGGCGTGATCCTGTTTGCCATGGGTACCGGGCCGATCAAAGGCTTCGCCGTGACCCTGTCGCTGGGTATCGTGACTTCGATGTTCACCGCGATCTTCGTGACCCGGGCGATTGTTAACCTGCTGTATGGCGGGCGTGCCGATCTGAAGAAAATCTGGATTTAAGGGGCAGGAGAATGAAACGTACCATTAATTTCATGGGAGTCCGCACGATTGCGGTTACCATCACCCTGATCCTGACCCTGGCCTCGCTGGGTGCGATTGCCGTCAAGGGCTTCAACTTCGGTCTGGACTTTACCGGCGGTACCCTGATCGAGCTGAACTATCAGGACGCAGCCGACCTCAACGAGATCCGCAGCATTTTGCAAAGCAACGAGTACGAAGACGCGGTGGTACAGAGCTTTGGCTCGATCAACGATGTGCTGGTACGAACGCCGGGTGATGACCCGGAGCTGGGCAAGAAGATTGCCGATGTGCTGAAAGCGGCCTCGGCGCAGGAGTTTACTGTAAAGCGGGTTGAATTTGTCGGTCCGGCGGTAGGTGAGGAACTGCGTGACCAGGGCGGCCTTGGCATCCTGGTGGCGCTGGCCGGTATCCTGGTGTACCTGGGTTTCCGCTTCCAGTGGAAGTTCGGCGTCGGGGCCATTGTGGCGCTGTTCCACGACGTGATTGTGACCCTGGGCGTGTTTGCCTGGTTCCAGATTCCGTTCGACCTGACGGTGCTGGCGGCGGTGCTGGCGATCATCGGCTATTCGCTTAACGATACCATCGTGACCTTTGACCGGATCCGTGAAAACTTCCGTCTGCTGCGCAATACCTCGCTGATTGACAACATCAACATCTCGACGACCCAGACGCTGCTGCGTACCCTGGCCACCTCCATCTCCACTTTGCTGGCGGTTGCCGCGTTGCTGGTGTTTGGTGGTGACAACCTGTGGGGCTTTGCCCTGGCGCTGATGGTTGGTATTGCCGTAGGTACCTACTCCTCGATCTACATCTCCAGCATCTTCCTGATCTGGTTGAAGCTGACCGTGGAAGACCTGATCCCTCCGGCACCCACCGAGGAAGTGGACGAAATGCCTTAAGGCAGGCAAGTGGTGGCGATATGCCGTCAACTGTCAAGAAAAGGTAAAAAAACCGTGCAGGTGTGAACTTGCACGGTTTTTTTCTTTCCAAGCCACTGACTATCCATGAAACGAGGAAAGAACATGAACAAGTCCCTGTTGGTTGGCGGAATTCTGGGTGCGGTGGCAGTTACTGCCGGTGGTGCTTTTGCCACCTACAACTTCATGTCCGGCCCTGACTATGCCGAAGTGGTGGCAGTCAAGCCGGTGATGGAAACCGTGAAAACGCCACGTCAGGAATGCCGTGATGTGGTCGTGACCCACCGCAAACCGGTCAAGGACCAGTACCGGGTGACCGGCACAGCCGTTGGTGCGGTGGTGGGTGGCGTGCTGGGCAATCAGGTGGGCAAGGGGAACGGCAAGAAGCTGGCGACGCTAGCCGGTGCCGCGGGCGGCGGTTATGCCGGCAACAAGGCGCAGGAGCATATTCAGCAGAACAATACTTACACCACCACCGAGCGCCGCTGTAATACCGAGTATGACACCAGCGAAAAAATTGCCGGCTACGATGTCAGTTATGAGCTGGGTGGCCAGGTCCGTACTGTGCGCATGGATCAGGATCCAGGCAGCCGCCTGCCGCTTGACGAGCATGGCCGGGTAGTGCTGACGCAGGCGGTGTATTGATCGCGCTGTTTTGGTGAACCGTCCTGTGTGCTTGAGCGGGCTTGTGTCGAAGCCGCCTGTGACCGTCCTGCAGGCCACAGCCCGCCCTGTGGAGGACAGTTATAAAGGGCTTGTCCGTCTCTGATGCAAGCCTGTACCAATACAAAAAAGCCCGGTAACGAATGACATCGTTACCGGGCTTTGTGTTTGCAGGTTCGTGGTTACTTCAGGCTGTCTGGTACGTGCGGCTGAATGCTGGTCAGGATGGCCTTGAAGCATTTGGGGCTACCGGCTACCACGTGGCCTTTTTCCAGAAACTGGTGGCCGCCGGAGAAGTCACTGATCAGCCCGCCGGCTTCCTGGATCAGCAGGGCACCGGCTGCCATGTCCCACTCGGACAGGCCGTACTCCCAGAAGCCGTCATAACGCCCGGCCGCTACATAGGCCAGATCCAGGCTGGCAGCACCGGCACGGCGGATGCCGGCCGACTGCTCAGCCAGCGTGCGGAACATTTGCAGGTAGTTGTCGATGTGCTCCATCTGGCCGTCGCGGAACGGAAAGCCGGTAGCCAGTACCGCATGGGTCAGGTTGTTGCGCCTGGCAACGCGCAGACGGCGGCCATTGAGGGTGGCGCCACGGCCGCGGCTGGCGAGAAACTCCTCATCCAGCAGCGGATCGTAGATCACTGCATGTTCGACGCGGCCACGGTATTTGCAGGCAATGCTGACGGCAAAGTGTGGAATGCCGTGAATATAGTTGGTGGTGCCGTCAAGCGGGTCAATAACCCACTGGTAGTCCGCCCCCTCGCCCTGGCCGGCAACGCTGCTGCCTTCTTCGCCAAGAATGCCGTGATTCGGGTAGGCTTTGAGGAGGGTGTTGACGATGGCTTTTTCGGCGGCGCGGTCCACCTGGGTGACATAGTCTTTGCTGTCTTTTTCGTTGACTGACAGTGAGTCCAGACGGTCCATGGAACGGACAATCAGTTCGCCGGCAGCGCGCGCAGCGCGCAGCGCAATGTTCAGCATGGGCTGCATGGAGGAGTACCTGGTGTTGTTAAAGAAGAGGGCCGCATTCTAGCAGAAAGACACTCGTCGTGCGCTGAAGAAAAAATGCTTTTCCATGGAAACGCCGGGCAACCTTGGGTAAGCTTTGCGGTTTTCGACTGTCGGGGCGGCGAGTGTTAAGCAAGGTGCGCGTAGTGCTGGTCAATACCAGCCATCCGGGAAACATTGGCGGGGCTGCCAGGGCCATGAAAAACATGGGGCTGGGCAGGCTGGTGCTGGTACAACCGAAAGATTTTCCTAGCCCCGAGGCCAGTGCACGCGCTTCCGGGGCGGATGATGTGTTGCAGCAGGTGCAAGTGGTGGAAAGCCTGGAACAGGCGCTGGCTGGCTGCAGTCTGGTGCTGGGTACCAGTGCCCGTGACCGCCGTTTACCCTGGCCGCTGGTCAACCCGCGTGACGGTGCCGCTGTCATGCTGCGGCAGTTGCAGTCTGATGGCGAGGCCGAGGTGGCGCTGGTGTTTGGCCGCGAGCATGCCGGGCTGACCAACGATGAGCTGCACCAGTGCCAGTACCACATTCATATTCCATCCTGCGAAGAGTTTAGCTCGCTAAACCTGGCGGCGGCGGTCCAGGTACTGACTTATGAGTTGCGCATGGCGTGGCTGCAAGCCAGCGAGCAGCCCCTGTGCATGGAGGCGGTCGAGCGCACCGGGCAGCTCGGCAGCGCCCCTGCCACGCATGAGGCACTGGAATTGTTTTACGCGCATTTGCAGCGTACCCTGATCGATATCGAATTTCTGGATCCGGAAAAACCGCGCCACCTGATGACCCGCTTGCGGCGGCTGTTTGGCCGCAGCCAGCTGAGCAAGTCTGAAGTGAACATTCTGCGCGGTATTTTGACCGAAACACAAAAGGCTGCCCGTGGCGAGTTGCAGCAGCGGAGGAATGAGCATGATCAGTCGCATGCGTGAAGACATTCAAAGCATTTTTCATCGTGATCCGGCGGCGCGTAACGCCTTCGAGGTGCTCACTTGCTACCCGGGCCTGCATGCAATCTGGTTGCACCGGGTTGCGCACTGGCTGTGGCGACACAACTGGAAGTTGCTGGCACGTCTGGTGTCCCATGTCAGCCGCTGGCTGACCGGCATCGAGATCCACCCCGGTGCCAAAATCGGCCGGCGCTTTTTTATAGACCACGGCATGGGTGTGGTCATCGGCGAAACCGCCGAGATTGGTGACGACGTCACCCTTTATCATGGCGTTACCCTGGGCGGTACTACCTGGAACAAGGGCAAGCGCCACCCGACCCTTGAGGATGGTGTGGTGGTCGGGGCCGGTGCCAAGGTGCTGGGTCCGTTTACCGTGGGCTTCGGTGCCAAGATCGGCTCCAACGCGGTGGTGACCAAGGAAGTGCCGCCCGGCGCTACGGCAGTCGGTATTCCCGGGCGGATTATCGAGGCGAAGAAAGACCAGGCACCCGAGCAGGCGGACTTTGATGCCTACGGCATTAGCGGCGACATGCCAGACCCGGTGGCGCGCTCGATTGGAGCCATCCTTACCCATCTGAAAGCGATGGAGGGGCGGGTGGACGGCATGTGTGACGCCCTGAAAGACTTGGGCAGTGATTATTGTGCCCAGGAATTGCCCGAGTTGCCGGACAACAATTTTGCCAGCCAGGAAAAGCATGCCGGGCCTGCTGTTGATGGCGACAGCGCCCCGACTTCCTAGTGTCTGGGGCAGCTGGCGCCTCCGTTGCTGGCCGCAAGCGGCATGTAATCATCAGGGCTGGCGTCGGGCACGGGAGTGTCGACAGAATACTTGACCAGGTTACTCGGGAATTGCATAATGCTGTCAATTGATTCATGACCTATGGTGTGAGTGATGCGATTGACAACCAAAGGACGCTATGCGGTGACCGCCATGCTGGACCTGGCCCTGAATGCACAGGACGTGCCGGTGTCGCTGGCGGACATCTCCGAGCGCCAGGGGATTTCACTGTCGTACCTTGAGCAGCTGTTTGCCAAGTTACGCCGCAACGAGCTGGTTTCCAGCGTGCGTGGCCCGGGCGGCGGCTATCAGCTGGCCCGTGCGGCGGGCGACATCCAGATCGTACAGGTGATTGATGCGGTTGATGAGTCAGTGGATGCGACACGCTGCAAGGGCAAGGGTAACTGTCAGGGCGGAGAAACCTGCCTGACGCATTACCTGTGGTGTGAGCTGAGCGAACAAATTCATGATTTTTTAAGTGGCATAACCCTGGGAAGCCTGGTGCAAAGGGCTGAAGTTCGTGATATTGCCGAGAGTCAGCAACGACGGATTCCCTGTGTCGACGGTTTGTCGGATGCCAGAGCCTGAGTGCGGCGCCATCCAAGATTTGAGGAGAAAGAAAATGAAGTTACCTGTCTACCTGGACTACTCCGCAACCACACCGGTTGATCCGCGTGTTGCGCAGAAGATGATTGACTGCCTGACCATTGAAGGCAATTTTGGCAACCCGGCTTCCCGCTCGCACGTATATGGCTGGCGTGCCGAGGAAGCGGTGGAGAATGCCCGTCAGCAGGTGGCGGATCTGGTTGGCGCCGACCCGCGCGAGATCGTCTGGACGTCAGGTGCTACCGAGTCCGACAACCTCGCCATCAAGGGGGTTGCCCACTTCTATGGCACCAAAGGCAAGCACCTGATCACCTCCAAGATCGAACACAAGGCGGTGCTGGATACCATGCGCCAGCTGGAGCGTGAAGGCTTTGAAGTGACCTACCTGGATCCGGACGAGGAGGGCATCATCAGTCCTGAACAGGTAAAGGATGCGCTGCGTGAAGACACCATCCTGGTCTCCATCATGCACGTCAACAACGAGATCGGCACCATTAACGACATTGCCGCGATTGGTGAAATCACCCGCGCCAACAAGGTACTGTTCCACGTCGATGCCGCCCAGTCTGCCAGCAAGATGCCGATTGACGTCAACGAAATGAAAGTTGACCTGATGTCGTTCTCCGGCCACAAGGCATACGGCCCCAAGGGGATTGGTGCCTTGTATGTGCGCCGCAAGCCGCGGGTACGCCTGGAAGCGCAGATGCACGGTGGCGGCCATGAGCGCGGCATGCGTTCCGGAACCCTGGCAACCCACCAGATTGTCGGCATGGGCGAGGCCTTTGCCATTGCCAGACAGGACATGAAAAAAGACTGCGAACACGTCAAGCACCTGAGCGAGCGTTTCTACAGCCAGCTGCAGGACATGGAAGAGGTTTACCTCAATGGCAGCAAGACCCAGCGCCTGCCGCACTTCCTCAACCTGAGCTTCAACTTTGTTGAGGGCGAGTCGCTGATGATGTCGCTGAAGGATCTTGCCGTGTCTTCCGGTTCGGCCTGTACTTCGGCTTCCCTGGAGCCTTCCTACGTATTGCGTGCCCTGGGCCGCAATGACGAGCTGGCACACAGCTCCATCCGTTTCACTTTTGGCCGTTTCACTACCGAAGAGGAAGTGGACCATGCCGCCGCGCAAGTGCGCGAGGCTGTGGCCAAGCTGCGCGCGCTGTCACCCCTGTGGGACATGTACAAAGACGGTGTCGACCTGTCCAAGGTCGAGTGGCAGGCCCATTAATAGCGAGGATTATGACCATGGCATACAGTGACAAAGTAATCGACCACTACGAGAACCCCCGCAATGTGGGCAAGCTGGATGCAGATGCGCCCAACGTCGGTACCGGTATGGTGGGTGCGCCCGCCTGTGGTGACGTGATGCGCCTGCAGATCGAGGTGGATGACAGTGGCGTGATCAAGGACGCCAAATTCAAGACCTATGGCTGCGGCTCGGCGATTGCCTCCAGCTCCCTGGCCACCGAGTGGATGAAGGGGAAAACCCTGGATGAGGCCGAGCAGATCAAGAATACGGCAATTGCCGAAGAGCTGGCCCTGCCGCCGGTGAAGATCCACTGCTCCGTGCTGGCAGAAGATGCCATCAAGGCGGCGGTGCGTGACTATAAAGAAAAGCAGGCCAAGTAACGATTTTGCGAGGTTTCAAATGGCAATTAGCTTGACAGAAGCCGCTGCCGACCACGTACGCCGCTCGCTGGAGAAGCGTGGCAAGGGGCAGGGGGTACGCCTGGGCGTGAAAACTACCGGCTGCTCCGGGCTTGGCTATGTGCTGGAGTACGTTGACGAGTTGCAGGACAGTGATTGTGTTTTCGAGAGCCATGGCCTGAAGGTTGTGGTGGATGAGGACAGCCTGGACTTTCTCGATGGTACCGAGCTGGACTTTGTCCGCGAAGGCATCAACGAGGGCTTCAAATTCAACAACCCGAACGTGCGCGGCGAATGTGGCTGTGGCGAGAGCTTCAGTGTCTGATCCGGCCCGTACGGCGGGTACTCATTTTGAGCTGTTTGGCCTGCCACTGGCCTATGAGCTGGATCTGGCAGAGCTGAACCAGCGCTACCGGGAAGCGGTAAAGCGGGTGCATCCTGACCGTTTTGCGGCTTCTCCGGAACATGAACAGCGCGCAGCAGTGGAGCGTGCAGCGAACCTGAATGACGCCTACCAGGTGCTCAAATCACCCGGCAAGCGTGCACTTTACCTGCTGGATCTGCAGGCACCGCTGGCCGAAGAAGCCACTGTGCAGGACCCCGAGTTCCTGTTTCAGCAAATGGAGTGGCGTGAAGAGCTGGAAGAGCTTGGCGAAAGCGCCGACTTTGCCGCCATTGATGCCTTCAAGAAACGGCTGGCCGGCTCGCGCAAGGCGATCGATGAACAGTTTGCCGCGATCTGGCAGGACGCCGGGCAGCGCAGCCAGGCTGAACGTCTGGTGCGGCGCATGCAGTTTCTCGACAAGGTTTTGTACGAAGTGCGGCAGCTGGAAGAACGGCTGGACGATTTTTAACCTGCTCCCCTTTCGCGGGGTGCCCTGACGAAAAAGAAAGCTATGGCTCTTGTGCAGATTGTCGAACCTGATTTTCCGGCGCCTTGCGGACAGCCCCGCCTTGCAGTTGGCATTGACCTGGGTACGACAAATTCGCTGGTAGCAACCGTACGTGACGGCGGGGCAGTGCCGTTGCCGGACGAGGAGGGAAAGTTTGCCCTTGCCTCGGCAGTGCGGTATTTGAAGGACAGCAGCGTCAGTGTCGGGCGTGACGCCAGGCAATGCGCCAGTTGCGACCCATTCAATTGCATCCTGTCAGTCAAACGCCTGATCGGACGCGGTGTTGAGGACGTGCAGCAGCTGGGCGAACAGATGCCGTACAAATTCAGCGCCGGCGAATCGCAGATGCCGCTGATTGAAACCGTGCAGGGAGCGAAAAGTCCGGTCGAGGTCTCATCGGAGATTCTGAAGGTACTGCGCAAACGGGCTGAGCAGGCGCTTGATGGCGACCTGTTTGGTGCCGTCATTACCGTGCCGGCCTATTTTGATGATGCCCAGCGACAGGCAACCAAGGATGCGGCCAGGCTGGCTGGCATCAAGGTGTTGCGCCTGCTCAACGAGCCGACCGCAGCCGCTGTGGCCTATGGCCTGGACCGCCAGGCCGAGGGCGTCATCGTGGTCTATGATCTGGGTGGCGGTACTTTTGATGTGTCCATTTTGCGTCTGAGCCAGGGCGTGTTCGAGGTGCTGGCTACCGGCGGCGACAGTGCGCTTGGCGGTGATGACCTTGACCATGCGCTGGCCGACTGGATTGTGCAGCAGTCAGGCAGCAGTACCGACCTGGCGCCGGCCGAACAGCGCAAGCTGTTGCGCCAGGCCTGTGATCTGAAAGAGGCGCTGAGCCAGGCGCAGACAGCAACAGTCAGCTACGCTGGCTGGCAGGGCGAACTGAGCCGCAGCCAGTTTGAACAGCTGGTCGAGCCACTGGTCTCGCGCAGCCTGCGGGCCTGCCGCCGGGCCGTGCGTGATGCCGGCGTTGAGCTCGACGAGATCAATGCGGTGGTCATGGTTGGCGGCTCAACCCGCGTGCCGCTGGTGCGCGAGCAGGTGGCGCAGCTGTTTGGCCGCGAGCCGCTGACCGATATTGATCCGGACAAGGTGGTGGCAATCGGTGCCGCCATTCAGGCTGATATTCTGGCCGGTAATCAGTCCGGCAATACAGACTTGTTGCTGCTGGATGTTAATCCCCTCTCGCTGGGACTGGAAACCATGGGTGAGCTGGTGGAGAAAATCATTCCACGCAACACCACCATCCCGGTTTCCCGTGCCCAGGACTTTACCACCGCCCGTGATGGCCAGACCGCCATGGCCCTGCATGTGGTGCAGGGCGAGCGCGAGCTGGTCAGCGACTGCCGTTCGCTGGCACGCTTTGAGTTGCGCGGCATCCCGCCGATGGTGGCAGGTGCGGCCAAGATCCGCGTGACCTTTCAGGTGGATGCCGATGGGCTGCTCAGTGTGACGGCGCGCGAGACCCGTTCCGGTGTTGAAGCCCACGTCGAGGTAAAACCTTCCTACGGGCTGAGTGACGAAGCCGTCAGCCGGATGCTGGACGATTCCCTGGCGCATGCCGAGGATGATCGCAAGGCGCGCGGGCTGCGCGAGCAACAAGTGAATGCCGGACGCATGCTGGAGACGGTACGGGTCGCACTGGAAACTGACGGCGAGCTGCTCGACGCTGCCGAACGTGCCGCAATTGAGGAGCAGCTTGAGCTGCTGGAGCAGTTGAGCAAGGCCGATGACCAGGGTGCCATTGCCCGCCAGATCCAGAAGGTCAACCAGGCGACCCATGAATTTGCCTCAAGGCGTATGGATGCCACAGTCCGGCGTGCTTTTGCCGGCCGGCAGCTGGAAGAGATTTAGGAGTAAACCATGCCACAAATTGTTTTTTTGCCGCACGCCGAGCTTTGTCCGGAAGGTGCAGTGGTTGAAGCGCAAGAAGGCGAAAGCATTCTGGACGCCGCCCTGCGCAACGGTATCGATATCGAGCATGCCTGCGAAATGTCCTGCGCCTGTACCACTTGCCACGTCATTGTGCGTGAAGGCTTTGATTCACTTGGGGAGTCCGATGAGCTGGAGGACGACATGCTGGACAAGGCCTGGGGGCTGGAGCATGAGTCACGCCTGTCTTGTCAGGCCATGGTCGCGGACGAGGACCTGACCGTAGAAATTCCCAAGTACACCATCAACCAGGTGTCGGAACGTCAGTAAGGAGAACGTCATGAAATGGATTGATGTGCTGGACATTGCCATTGAGTTGAGCGAAAAGCATCCCGATGTGGACCCGCGTTATATCAACTTCGTCAATCTGCACCGCATGGTCACCGAGCTGGATGGTTTTGATGACGATCCGCAGCGCAGTGGCGAGAAGGTTCTTGAGGCCATCCAGGCGGCCTGGATCGAGGAACTCGACTGAATTTTCCAAGCCGGCGTCTGCCGGCTTTTTTCTCTGTGATGCCGGCGCGAGCATGCTACGCTTTTGCCGGAAAAACCCGTATAATCTCCTCCTTTACTATCTTGCTGCCGGGCGGAAACTGCCGGCTGGTGGCATTCCCATGTTTATCAAACAACTAACTGGAGTCTTTCATGGCCGTACAGCGCACCTTTTCCATCATCAAGCCCGATGCCGTTGCCAAGAACGTAATTGGCGAAATCATCACCCGTTTTGAAAAAGCCGGTCTGCGCGTGGTTGCTTCCAAAATGGTTCAGCTGTCCGAGCGTGAGGCCGGCGGCTTCTATGCCGAGCACAAGGAGCGTCCTTTCTACGCCGATCTGGTCAGCTTCATGACTTCCGGTCCGGTGATCGTGCAGGTTCTGGAAGGCGAAGACGCCATTGCCAAAAACCGTGAGCTGATGGGCGCTACCAACCCGAAAGAAGCGGCTGCCGGTACTATCCGTGCCGACTTTGCCGAATCCATCGACGAGAACGCGGTACACGGCTCCGACTCCGAAGCTGCTGCTGCCCGCGAAATCGCTTTCTTCTTCTCCAGCACCGAGCTGTGCGACCGCATCCGCTAAGAGAAGAAACATTGCTGTACAGGTGAATCCATGACACAGGCGCAAACCGACAAGGTTAATTTGCTGGGCTTGACCCTGGCACAAATGGAAGCTTTTTTCGAACAGCTGGGCGAGAAACGCTTTCGTGCCGGGCAGGTGATGAAATGGATTCACCACTTCGGCGTGGATGACTTTGCCGACATGACCAATGTCGGCAAGGCGCTGCGTGCGAAGCTGGAAGAAGCTGCTTGTATTCGCGGGCCGGAAGTGGTCAGCGAAGACATTTCTGCCGACGGCACCCGCAAGTGGGTGATCCGTGTAGCCAGTGGCAGCTGTGTGGAAACCGTTTACATTCCACAAAACAACCGTGGCACCCTGTGTGTGTCCTCGCAGGCCGGCTGTGCGCTGGACTGCAGCTTTTGCTCCACCGGCAAGCAGGGTTTCAACAGTGACCTGACGGCCGCCGAAATCATTGGTCAGGTCTGGGTGGCGAACAAGTCGTTTGGCACCATTCCGGCCAAGATGGACCGTGCCATCACCAACGTGGTGATGATGGGCATGGGCGAACCCCTGCTCAATTTCGACAACGTTGTTGCCGCCATGAACATCATGATGGACGACCTGGGCTACGGTATTTCCAAGCGCAAGGTGACCCTCTCCACTGCTGGTGTTGCCCCGATGGTGGACCGTCTGGCTGAAGAAATTGATGTGTCCCTGGCACTGTCGCTGCATGCGCCCAATGACGCATTGCGTGACCAGCTGGTGCCGATCAACAAGAAATATCCGCTGGCAGTTATCCTGGATGCCTGCAAGCGCTATATCAGTGGCCTGGGCGAAAAACGCACCCTGACCATCGAGTACACCCTGCTGGCCGGTGTCAATGACCAGCCAGAGCATGCCGCCCAGCTGGCCGGGCTGCTGCGGGATGTGCCTTGTAAAATCAACCTGATTCCGTTTAACCCTTTCCCGCATTCCGGTTATGAGCGGCCGAGCAACAATGCAATCCACCGTTTCCAGGACGCGTTGCATCATGCCGGCTACAACGTTACCGTGCGTACACCGCGCGGCGATGATATCGACGCAGCCTGCGGACAGCTGGTAGGGCAGGTGGCGGACCGTACCCGCCGCAGTGAACGCTATATTGCAGTGAGGCAGATCAATGCATAAAAAACTTGACCATCGACTGGTGCCGGGCCTCTGGCGTGCACTGGCCCTGGCCGGTTTTTTCTCTCTCGTGGCCGGTTGTGTCCAGACTGGCGATGTACAGCCGATGCGCACCGAATCGGGACGCGAGCAGGCCAAGCAGGCTTACATTCAGCTGGGCAAGGGCTATCTGCAGGAAGGCTTGACTGGCCAGGCCAAGGCTCCGTTGCAAAGTGCCCTGAAGATCGATCCGTCGGATGCCGAAGCCCACGAAGTGCTGGCGCTGGTGTTTCAGCAGGAAATGGAGCCAGAGCTGGCTGACAAACATTTTCGCAAGGCGCTGTCCAGCCAGCGTTCGGCGCGTATCCTGAACAACTACGGCACCTTCCTGTTTGAAGAGGGGGCTTACGAGAAAGCGCTGGACATCTACAACGAGGCGGCGGCGGACACCATGTATGCCAACCGTGCCCGGGTTTTTGAAAACATGGGCATGACGTCCCTCAGGATCGGTAACAAAAGCGAAGCCGCACATTTTTTTGAGCGTGCATTAAGGCTCGATGCGACCCAGCCGCGCAGTTTGCTGGAGCTGGGTATGCTGTCCTATGAAATGCGTGACTATCCGGCAGCACGGCATTATTACGAATCCTATGTCCAGCAGGCCGAGCACGATGCCCGTAGCCTGTTGCTGGGTACCCGCATCGCCAATATTTACCAGGATCGCGACGAGGCGGCCAGTCTTGGCCTGCGTCTGAAACAGCTGTATCCGGCAAGCCCTGAATACAAGGCATATTTACTGGAGCAACGATGAGCGAAGTACAGCCGGTGGCCGGTCAGGCCGCAGAACAGACAGGCCTGCCCGGGGCAACCTTGAGACAGGCCCGCGAGACTATTGGCTGGAGTGCGGCCGATCTGGCCGGCAAGCTGCATCTTACCGAATCTGCAGTGCTCAGCCTGGAGGCTGACCGTTACGAAGAGCTGCCCGGTGTGACCTTTGTTCGAGGTTACATTCGCAGCTATGCCAAACTGGTTGGTCTGGACCCCGATGTGCTGGCCAGACAGTACACCCAGAGTTCGGTGAGCGAGCCAGTCCGCGCCCTGCCTGACCTTGGTCGTACCGTGGCCCGCAGCCGTTCCCGTGGCCGGCTGGCCATGACCGTCCTGCTGTTGGTCGTGCTGGGTGCACTGGTGGCCGGATATTTCTGGTGGCAGGATGAACAGAGCCGCAACGCCAAGAGCCAGGAAACAGAAGAAATTGCTTTCAACCAGGTTGAAATTGAGCGTGCTGACGGCACCCTGTTCATTCAAAGCCTGGATCAGCTGGATGCTTATACCGCTGATCTGGAAGTGGCGGAAATTTCCCTGGATTCGCTTCCGCCGGCATTACCGGAAGAAAACACCGCTGAAGCTGAGGAATCTGGCGAGCTGGCTGACGCTGATCAGGTCGCAGAAACAGCAGAAGATGCAACGGGCGATGCCACTGTTGATGGCGAGACTGCTGATGAGTCTGCACAGGTCGCAGTGAGCGCCCAGCATCGGCTGGAACTGGCTTTTACCGCCGAATGCTGGATCCGCATTACCGATGGTACTGGCAGGGAAGTTGCCAGCGGCCTGCGCAAGGCCGGCGAGGTGCTGGATCTGACCGGCGATACGCCCTTCGAGCTGCATCTTGGCAATGCCAGCGGCGTACAGCTGCGCTTTAACGGCCAGCCGGTGGATATTCATTCCAGCATCCGTGGCAATGTTGCCCGCATCAAACTGGGTTAATACAAGTGCATAACACATCTCCGATCAAGCGTCGCGTTTCACGTAAAATCCATGTTGGTGATGTTGCTGTGGGTGGCGATGCCCCCGTCAGCGTCCAGAGCATGACCAATACCGAAACCTGCGATGTTGCAGCAACCGTGGCCCAGATCCAGCGTCTGGAGCAGGCCGGTGCCGATATCGTGCGGGTCTCGGTGCCCAGCATGGAGGCTGCCGAAGCCTTTGGCCGCATCAAGCAGCAGGTTCAGGTTCCGCTGGTGGCGGATATCCATTTTGACTACCGCATTGCTTTGCGTGTGGCCGAGCTTGGCGTGGATTGCCTGCGCATCAACCCGGGCAATATCGGCAACCACGAGCGGGTCAGGGCGGTCGTGGATGCCGCCCGTGATCGTGGCATTCCAATCCGCATTGGTGTGAATGCCGGCTCGCTGGAAAAAGACCTGCAAAAAAAATACGGTGAGCCGACCCCGGAAGCGCTGGTTGAATCGGCATTGCGTCATGTCGAGCACCTGGACCGGCTGAACTACCCTGATTTCAAGGTCAGCGTGAAAGCCTCCGACGTGTTCATGGCGGTTGAGGCTTATCGCCAGCTGGCCCGGCAAATCGAGCAGCCACTGCACCTGGGCATCACCGAGGCCGGCGGCCTGCGCTCCGGCACCGTCAAGTCGGCGGTGGGGCTCGGCATGCTGCTGGCCGAAGGCATTGGCGATACCATCCGGGTTTCGCTGGCCGCCGACCCGGTGGAAGAAATCAAGGTCGGTTTTGACATCCTCAAATCCCTGCGCCTGCGCACCCGTGGCATCAACTTCATTGCCTGCCCGAGCTGTTCACGGCAGAATTTCGATGTGGTGAAAACCATGAACGAGCTGGAAGAGCGGCTGGAGGATGTACTGGTGCCGCTGGATGTGGCCGTGATCGGCTGTGTCGTCAACGGACCCGGCGAAGCCAGGGAAGTGGATCTGGGTCTGACAGGTGGCTCGCCCAACCTGGTCTACATTGACGGCACGCCTGCCACCAAGCTGAACAACGAGCAGCTGGTGGACGAGCTGGAGCGCATGATCCGTGAAAAAGCGCTGGCAAAACAGGCTAAAGATGCGGCACTCATAGCCCGCAGTTAAGCAGTACAAGGACAATTCGTGAGTAAAACCCTGCAAGCCATTCGTGGCATGAACGACACCCTGCCCACGCAAACACCGCTGTGGCGCTACTTTGAGCAGAAGGTGGCAGATGTGCTGGACAGCTACGGCTACCAGCAAATCCGCATGCCGGTGGTCGAGTTTACCGAGCTGTTTCGCCGCTCCATTGGCGAAGTGACCGATATTGTCGAAAAGGAAATGTACACCTTTGCCGACCGTAACGGTGACTCGCTGACCCTGCGGCCCGAAGGCACTGCCAGTTGCGTGCGCGCCGTCATGGAGCATGGTCTGATCAATAACGGGCTGGTGCAGAAGCTCTGGTACATAGGCCCGATGTTCCGCCACGAACGCCCTCAAAAAGGCCGTTACCGCCAGTTTCACCAGGTGGGCGTCGAGGTGTTCAACCTGCCCGGGCCGGATATCGATGCCGAGCTGATCCTGCTGACCTGGCGACTGTGGCATGCGCTGGGTATTGCCGACAGCGTCACCCTGGAACTGAACAGCCTGGGCACCAGTGCGTCCCGCGCTGCCTATCGCGCCGCGCTGGTTGACTACCTGCAACAACATTTTGGCCGGCTGGATGAAGACAGCCAGCGCCGCGTGGCAACCAATCCGCTGCGCGTACTGGACTCCAAGGACGAGCAGACACAGGCCATCCTGGCCAATGCCCCCCGGCTGGAAGACTATCTGGATGAAGAGTCCACCAGCCACTTTGCCGGCCTGCGTGCCCGTCTGGATGCCGCCGGCGTACCCTATGTGCTGAACAACCGGCTGGTACGGGGGCTGGACTATTACAGCAAGACGGTGTTTGAGTGGACCACCGACAAGCTTGGAGCACAGGGCACCGTTTGTGGGGGCGGCCGTTATGACGGTCTGGTCGAGGTCATGGGTGGCAAACCCACCACGGGCGTCGGCTTTGCCATGGGCATCGAGCGCCTGATCCTGATGCTGGAGACCCTGGACAAGGTACCTGCCGAACTGCAGCAGCAAGTGGACATTTACTTCTGCGCCTTTGGCGAAGCGGCCGAGCTGGCTGCCGTGCAGTGGGCCGAGCGCATTCGCGATGCCCTGCCGGGTGTGCGATTGCAGCTCAATGCCGGTGGTGGCAGTTTCAAGAGCCAGTTCAAGAAGGCCGACCGCAGCACGGCTGCCTGGGCGCTGATCCTGGGTGACAACGAGCTTGAAAACAATTGCATCGGCCTGAAGCCGCTGCGTACCGATGAAGAACAGCAGACCGTGGCTCTGGACGAGCTGAGCGGAACGCTGGCCGCACTTTTCAACCAAAACTGACGGGAGAGTCGCGTGAGCCATTACACTGAAGAAGAACAGATCGCACAGCTCAAGGACTGGTGGAGCCGCAACGGAAAACCGTTGCTGATTGGTGGCATTCTGGCGATCGCCATGGTTTTTGGCTGGCAGACCTGGCAGAAGCAGCAGGCCAACCGGAGCGAACAGCTGTCGGCTACTTACCAGCGCTTGCTGGATGCCGCCTTCAGCCCTGAAGGCACCAATGCGGCAGAAATGCTGAAGCTGCTGCAGTCGCTGGAATCGGTCAAACCGGAGCACGCCTATACCCAGTATGCCCGCCTGCTGGTAGCACGTGTGGCCGTACTGGAAGACCGTCTGGATGACGCTGCCGGCCTGTTGCGCCAGGTGGTGGACAAGCCGGCCAGTGATGTCCTGGGTGAGCTGTCACGCCAACGCCTGGCCCGTGTACTGGCTGCCAGCGAGCGCGCCGAAGAAGCCCTCGCTTTGCTTGAGGGCAAGGGTCTGGCGGCTTACCAGGCAGCCCGCGACGAGCTGCGTGGTGATGTACTGGTACAGCTTGGCCGTCTTGGTGAAGCACGCAAGGCCTATCAGGCTGCCCGTGAGAACCTGGATGACGGCAGTGCCGCAGGCAGTCTGATGATGAAGCTTGATGACCTTAGTACCAAGGATGCCTGATATGAAATCGCTGAATTTACTGGCCCTGATACTGGCCGGCCTGCTGGTGGCGGGGTGTGGCAGCAAGGGCGAGAAAAAAGCCCAGCAGCCGCTGGCGCTGGAAAAAATCACGGCCGAGGTCAAGTTGCACAAGGAGTGGAGCACGTCGGTCGGCATTGGCCAGGGCAAGCTGTGGAATCGCCTGAGCCCGGCTATTGATGGCGGCCAGCTGTTTGTGGCCGATGCGGCCGGAGTGGTGGTTGCGTTTGATCGCTACGACGGCAAGAAAGCCTGGCAGCGCAAGCTGAAGAAGGTCGAGGTATCCGGTGCGGTTGGTGCCGGCGGCGGGCAAGTGGTGCTGGGCACCCTGGCTGGCGAAGTCATTGCCCTTGATGCCGCCACAGGCAATGATCTGTGGCGCACCCATATTGGCAGCGAGGTGCTGGCGGCACCGGCCGTCAATGACCGTGTGGTGGTGGTGCAGACCCAGGATGATCGTTTGATTGCACTGGACGCGTTTACCGGCGCACAGCGCTGGGTGTATGAAAGCACGCCGGCCCTGTTGACGCTGCGCGGTACCAGCACGCCCCTGCTGACCGAGTATCTGGTATATGCCGGACTCTCTACCGGAAAGGTGGTCGCCATCGAACTGGAGCATGGCCTGCCGGTGTGGGAGCAACGCATTGCCATCCCCAGTGGACGCACCGAACTGGAGCGTATGGTGGATATTGACGGCAGCCTGACGCTGATCGATGGTGTGCTCTATGTATCGGCCTTCAATGGCCAGGTGGCTGGTCTGGATGAACAGACAGGGCGTGTGTTGTGGCAGCGTGAAGGCTCCAGCACCGGAGCCGTGGCGCAGGGCTATGGCAATGCCTATGTCAGCCTGGAAAGCGGTGCGGTCGAGGCCATTGACGAGCGTTCCAGCAGCGTGCTGTGGCGCAACGAAAGCCTGCTGCGCCGCCAGCCGACCGGGCTGGGCGTGTTGTCCAGTTATGTGGCGGCAGGCGATATCGAGGGCTATGTGCATCTGCTGAGTCAGGTTGATGGTCGCTTCGTTGCGCGCACGCGGATTGACAGCAAGGGTGTCCGCGTCCGCCCGCTGATTGAGGGTGGCTGGATGTATGTCTACGGCAACAGCGGCAAGCTGGTTGCGCTGACCATCCAGTAAGCCCTGCTGTTGTATGCTCTGGCCGCTGTCGCAGGTGTGATGGCGGCCTTTGTGTTTTTATTGTAAGAGCCTTTATGGGCCGGACCGTACGGGTCTGGCCGGAATGACCCGGAGGAGCCGATGGTTCCCGTTATTGCTTTGGTGGGCCGCCCGAACGTCGGCAAATCCACCCTGTTCAACCGCCTGACCCGTAGCCGCGACGCCATCGTTGGCGATATCCCCGGGCTGACCCGTGACCGCCAGTATGGCAATGCCCGCTGGCAGGGGCGCGACTATATCCTGATTGATACCGGCGGTATTTCCGGTGACGAGGAAGGTATCGATGCCAAAATGGCGGAGCAGTCACTGCTGGCCATTGAAGAAGCCGACATCGTGTTTTTTCTGGTGGATGCCCGCGATGGCCTGTGCCCGGCCGACGAGCACATTGCCGAGCACCTGCGCCGGCGTGACAAGCGCACCCTGTTGCTGGTCAACAAGGTAGACAGCCTGGATGTGGAAATTGCCCGGGCCGAGTTCAGCCCGCTGGCCGTAGCGGAAACCCTGGGCATTGCCGCCGCGCACGGCCGCGGCATTCAGCCGTTGATGGAGGCGGCACTGGGCGATATCGAACCGGCTGTTGCAGAGCAGTTCGAGGTCGAGCTGATCGAGGGCGAAGATCCGGAAAAGATTCCCGGCCCAAGCGCCCAGGATGGCATCAAGATAGCGGTGATTGGCCGGCCCAACGTCGGCAAGTCAACGCTGGTCAACCGCATTCTGGGTGAGGAGCGGGTGGTGGTCTACGACCAGCCCGGTACCACGCGCGACAGCATCTACATTCCGTTTGAGCGGGAAGAGCGCAAGTACACCCTGATTGATACCGCTGGTGTGCGTCGCCGCGGCCGCATCCATGAGGATGTGGAAAAGTTTTCCGTGGTGAAAACCCTGCAGGCGATCAAGGATGCCAACGTGGTGATCTTTGTCGTCGATGCGCGTGAAGGCATCGTCGAACATGACCTTAGCCTGCTGGGCTTTGTCATCGAGTCCGGCCGTGCCCTGGTGATGGCGGTGAACAAGTGGGACGGCATGCAGCCGTCCGAGCGTGACTATGTCAAAACCGAGCTGGAGCGCCGGTTGTACTTTGTCAATTATGCCGATATCCATTTCATTTCTGCGTTGCATGGCACGGGTGTTGGCCACCTGTACAAGTCGGTGGAGCAGGCGTTTGCCTCGGCGATTACCCGCTGGCCGACCAGCAAGCTGACCAATATCCTGATGGGCGCGGTGCAGGAGCACCAGCCACCGATGATCAATGGCCGCCGCATCAAGCTGCGCTACGCCCACCTGGGCGGTGCCAACCCGCCGCTGATTGTGATTCATGGCAACCAGACTGCTGCTGTGCCCAAGGGTTATGTGCGTTACCTGGAGAACACCTACCGGCGTGTGCTCAACCTGGTGGGCACGCCGATCCGTATCGAGTTCAAGGGGGGTGAAAACCCCTATGCCGACAAGAAAAACAAGCTGAGTGACCGGCAGGTGAACAAGAAGAAACGGCTGATGGCACGCAAGAAGGAAATGGAATACCGGAAGAAGCGGCAGCAGAAAAACAAATAAGGGACGTTTGTTTTTTGCGCGCTTGTGTTTGGGCCGTGCTCGCTGCGTATTTACGTAGCGAGCACGGCCCTGCAGGTTTCCTGTCGCCATGCATGGCAGCCGGATGCGCGCGTAGTGGCCCTGTGGAGGCTGCCCCTCCGGTGCTACGAACACCTAAGCAATAAGCCTGGCATGCATCTTGCTGGTATCTCTTCGAATCATGAAGGCCGTCAATTTACGGTCGCTGACGGAGAATACCCCATGGACAAGATGCTCTATATTTCCATGACCGGCGCCAGCCAGAACACCAAGGCGCTGCAGGCGCACGCCAACAACCTGGCCAACGTATCCACCAGCGGATTTCGCCGTGACTTTGAACAGGCACGTTCCATGCCGGTTTTTGGCGATGGGCTGCCGGCCCGCGCCTATGCCATGACCGAGCGCCCCGGTACCGACTTTTCCTATGGCACCCTGCAGGAAACCGGCCGCGAGCTGGATGTGGCAGTGCAGGGTGATGCCTGGATTGCCGTACAGGCACCGGACGGCTCCGAAGCCTATGTGCGCACGGCCAGCATGCAGGTGGATGTCTTTGGCATTTTACGTACTTCGGCCGGTTTGCCCGTGATGGGCAATGCCGGCCCGATTGCCATTCCTCCCGAGCAAAAAATCGAAATTGCCCAGGACGGCACCATCAGCATCCGTGCCCTTGGCGAAACCCCCGATGTCATGGCCGAGGTGGATCGCATCAAGCTGGTTCTGCCCGAGCGCGGACAACTGCAAAAAATGCAGGACGGCCTGGTGCGCGGCAAGGACGGCCAGCAATTCGAGCCTGATGCCGATGCCCGGATGGTGTCTGGCTATACCGAATCCAGCAACGTTAATGCGGTGGCCGAAATGACGGCGATGCTGTCGCTTTCGCGCCAGTTCGAGCTGCATGTGCGCATGATGAAAACCGCCGAAGACAACGCTGCCTCGGTGGCACGGATCATGCAGTTAAGCTGATAACCGCAGAACTTGCACTGTATGCGTCGTGAAATTGACGCATAAGGAGAATCACCATGTTACCTTCACTCTGGGTTGCCAAAACCGGCCTGTCCGCGCAGGACATGAACCTGACCACCATTTCCAACAACCTGGCCAACGTTTCCACCACCGGCTTCAAGCGTGACCGTGCCGAGTTCGAGGATTTGCTGTACCAGATCCGTCGCCAGCCCGGTGGCCAGTCGAGCCAGGATAGCGAGCTGCCCAGCGGCCTGCAGCTGGGTACCGGTGTACGCATTGTCGGCACCCAGAAGATTTTTACCCAGGGCAGCCTGCAGCTGACCGAGCAGCCGCTGGACATGGCAGTCAATGGCCGGGGCTTTTTCCAGATCCTGATGCCCGACGGTAATGTTGCCTACACCCGTGACGGCAGTTTTCAGCTGAACTCCGATGGTCAGGTGGTGACTTCCAGCGGCTTTCCGCTGGAGCCGGCAATCGTGTTGCCGGAGCAGGTGCGTACCTTTACCGTGGGCGAGGATGGTACCGTCTCGGTCACCATTGCCAATGATCCGCAGCCGCAAATTCTTGGCAACATCCAGACCGTTGACTTCATCAACTATGCCGGTCTGGAAGCCATTGGCAACAACCTGTTTCTGGAAACTGCCGCCAGTGGTGCGCCGCAGGCCGGAACTCCGGGCATGAACGGGCTGGGCGGAATTTTGCAGAACACCCTGGAAAACTCCAACGTCAGCGTAGTGGAAGAACTGGTCAACATGATCACGACCCAGCGCGCCTATGAAATGAACTCCAAGGTCATTTCCACGGCGGACCAGATGCTGTCCTTCATTACGCAGAAGCTTTAACTGAATCCGAGGTGATGCCATGAAAACCAGACTGATCCTGACCCAGCTGGCCGCGGCACTGGCGCTGAGCGGGTGCATGCAGGCACCACCCAAGCCCAATGATCCCTACTATGCCCCGGTTGTGCCGCGGGTACCGATGCCGGCCGAGCAGAACATGGGGGCGATCTATCAGCCCAGCTTCGAGAGCAGTTACTTTACTGACCGCAAGGCGTTTCGCGTGGGTGACATCATCACCATTAATCTGAACGAGCGTATGCAGGCGAGCAAGAATGCCAACTCGACCATCCAGAAAGACAGTGACCTGAATGTTGGCGTGCCCAATATCCTGGGTATGGCGGTTACTCCGAAGAATCCGCTGGCCGGCATCAGTGCGCTGGGCATGACCGATAAAAACCTCAATCTGGAAGCCAGCGCCAACGCCAAACGCAGCACCAAGGGCTCCGGGCAGGCAGGGCAGAGCAACAGCCTGGCCGGCTCCATTACCGTAACCGTGGCCGATGTACTGCCCAACGGTGTACTGGTGGTACGCGGCGAGAAGTGGCTGACCCTGAACACGGGTGATGAGCTGATCCGCATTTCCGGTCTGGTGCGGCCCGATGACATCAGCACCGACAACACCGTGTCTTCGACCCGGATTGCCGATGCCCGCATTACTTATTCGGGTACCGGAGCCTTTGCCAACGCCAGCCAGCCGGGCTGGTTGTCACGCTTTTTCATGAGCCCGGCCTGGCCGTTTTAACCGAGGATGGCAGTCATGTACCGATATGTTCTTCTTGCCCTGCTGGCGCTGGGCTTTAGCGCAGAAGCCCAGGCTGAACGTCTGAAGGATCTCGCCAGCATCCAGGGTGTGCGCAACAACCAGCTGATCGGCTACGGTCTGGTGGTGGGCCTGAACGGCAGTGGTGACCAGACCACGCAGACGCCCTTTACCGTGCAGACCTTCAACAACATGCTGGCCGAGTTTGGCATCCGTGTACCGCCGGGCATGGGCAATATCCAGCTGAAGAACGTGGCTGCCGTTTCGGTGCATGCCGATCTGCCGCCTTTTGCCCGTCCGGGCCAGACCATCGATATTACCGTTTCGTCGATTGGCAACGCGAAAAGCCTGCGCGGCGGCAGCTTGCTGATGACCCCGCTCAAGGGCATCGACGGCAATGTCTACGCGATTGCCCAGGGCAACCTGGTGGTTGGCGGCTTTGATGCCGGGGGCGCCGATGGCTCGCGGATTACCGTCAATGTGCCCTCTGCCGGCCGTATTCCGTCTGGTGCCACGGTTGAGCGGGCAGTGCCGACGGCATTTGACCAGGGCGATTACCTGACCCTGAACCTGAACCGCCCGGACTTTACGACCGCAAAAAACATTGTTGACCGCCTCAACGACCTGCTTGGTCCGGGGGTTGCCCGCGCCATGGATGCCGGCTCGGTCCGGGTCACCGCACCGCTTGACCCAAGCCAGCGGGTGGACTATTTGTCGGTCATCGAGAACCTTGAGGTAGAAGCCGGCAAGGCGGTGGCCAAGGTCATCATCAACTCGCGTACCGGCACCATCGTCATTGGCCAGGATGTGCGCGTGCAGCCGGCGGCGGTCACCCACGGCAGCCTGACGGTAGCCATTAGCGAGGACATTTCGGTCAGCCAGCCGGAGCCTTTCTCCCAGGGGGAAACGGTGGTCACGCCACGCTCGAAAGTTAGCGCCGAGCAGGAAAAACGGCCCATGTTCAAGTTTGCCCCGGGTACCACGCTGGACGAGATTGTCCGTGCGGTGAACCAGGTGGGCGCTGCACCGTCCGATTTGATGGCCATTCTTGAGGCATTGAAACAGGCGGGAGCGCTGCAGGCTGACTTGATTGTGATCTAGCCGCTCAGCGGCGTGATGCCGGCGTGGCTGGCACGCAGCAGTGAGGATCAGCGCAAGCTCCGGTGCACAGGCACCGGGGCTTTTTTGTGCCCGTGGCGGCGGAATGTGTAACGATGTGGCGGCAACCAGCGGCGCAGGTTGCAACCTGTCACGGGTGGCACAGCAAGCGCAACAGCGGATCACCTGCAGGCAGGGTCTCAATAACAAGGCCGTCATTTTGACGGGATACCAGATCCTGCCGGGCGCAGTTGAGCAACACCATTCGGCTATCGGCGTGGCGGCCGGTATGGATTTCAAAATACAACAGCTCGAGTTCCAGCAGTGGACCGCTGTCTGCTTCCATGCCTGTTTGCACATTGCTGACCGCGGTAATGGCGATAACCGGGGTAAACAACCGGGTCCATGGGTGCTGCGGTATTGCGGCCCGCTCTTGCCGCACAATCAGGCTTCCCTCCGGCAGGGCCAGGCGCACATCGGCAGCCCAGCGGTAATCCTGGTAAGCCAGCATGAGAATGCAACCAGCCAGCACCAGTAGAGCGCTCAGTACGGCCTGCAGCCAAAGCAGGCCGCGTTGCAGTACCAGACCCGCCAACAGCACGGTAATCAGGGCCAGAAGCGGCCAGATGGCCAGAGTGGCAGGGGATTCCATGGGCGTCCTGTAGTCAGTCAATTCGTTGCACAGTGTACCTGTCGACAGTGAGCAGCGCATTTTTGTCCAGTGGGCTGGCCGGTTTGCTGCAAAAAATAATCATCCTTTGGTCGGTATCGCCTGATTATCCTCCGCTGTGTATGGCCGGTTTTTAGTTGTCTCTTGGTGTTTTTTTATTGATAAAAGTTCGGCTGCCGGACTTTATTTATATTTTTTGCCAAATACCGCTGCAGGGTATTTCCATAAGCATTGGAAAAATAACGAAAGCTCACTAACCTTTTGTTTTTACTGGTTAGGTTGGCTTGCTAATCATTTTTTGTACGCTTTGAAGAGTGATTGCTCATGAACTAATGACAGCGCTATAGCTGGTTTTTACTTGTTTGGCAGAAGAAGATTCCGTTGTTTTTTTGCAGGGAAAATAAATGTGCAAGCTACTTGATAGCATGCTCATAAGACTAATGTCGGGGCTTTATAAAGCCGTTCACATTTTGCAATATTTCGCCCGGAAGCCGGCAGAACCCGTTGTGGAGTCGGCTGGCTGAAAAACAAAAAAACGAGCGGAGATCGCAATTATGGTCGATAAAGAAGTGGCACAGGCGTACTGGAAGGCGAATCTTCGCCTGATCGTCATGTGCCTTATCGTGTGGGCTTTTGTAGGGTACGGGATTTCCATTTTCCTGCGTCCTGCACTGTCCAGCATCACCTTTGGTGGTGTGGATATCGGGTTCTGGTTTTCCCACCAGGGCGCCATTTTGAGCTTTATCTGTCTGGTATTTTTCTACGCCTGGCGTATGAACCAGATCGATAAAAAATTCGGCATGAGCGAGGACTAAGATCATGAGTCAGTTTGCAGTAAACCTGATTTTCATCGGCCTGTCCTTTGCGCTGTACATCGGTATTGCGCTCTGGTCCCGTGCCGGCTCAACCAAAGAGTTCTATGTCGCGGGCGGCGGCATTCACCCGGTCACCAATGGCGTGGCGGTTGCCGGCGACTGGATGTCGGCGGCTTCTTTTCTGTCCATGGCCGGCATGGTGGCCTTCATGGGTTACTCCGGCTCCGCGTTCCTGATGGGCTGGACCGGCGGCTACATCCTGCTGGCCATGCTGCTGGCGCCGTACCTGCGCAAGTTCGGCAAATACACCGTGCCTTCTTTCGTGGAAGACCGTTACCAGAGCAAGCCTGCCCGCATGATTGCCGTGATCAGCCTGCTGTGTATCTCGCTGACTTACATGATTGGCCAGATGACTGGTTCCGGTGTGGTATTTGCCCGCTTCCTGGAAGTATCGGTTGATGCCGGTATCTGGATTGCCGCCGGCATTACCTTCTTCTATGCCGTACTGGGCGGCATGAAGAGTGTGACCTACACCCAGGTGGCGCAGTATTGCGTACTGATTGTGGCTTTCCTGGTGCCACCGATCTTCATCTCCTTCCAGATGACCGGCAATCCCATTCCTCAGCTGGGCATGATCAGTCAAGTGACGGGCGAAGGCGTGCACGTGCTGACCAAGCTCAACAGCATTCTGAGCGACCTGGGCTTTGCCGAGTACACCGCTTATGCAGCTGATCCGCTGAACCACTTCCTGCTGACCGCCACGCTGATGGTGGGTACTGCGGGTCTGCCACACGTCATCATCCGCTTCTTCACCGTGCCCAAGGTGGCTGATGCCCGCTGGTCTGCCGGCTGGGCGCTGGTGTTCATTGCGCTGCTGTATCTGACTGCTCCGGCGGTTGCGTCCATGGCACGTTTGAACCTGATGACCACCATTTACCCTGAAGGCACCAGCGGCACACAGATCATGGCTCTGGAAGAGTCCAAACACCCCGAGTGGATGGACAACTGGATCAAGGCCGGTCTGCTGAAGTATGAAGACAAGAACGGTGATGGCCGCATCCAGTACTACAACGATGCCAGCGAAAAAGGCAAAGCTGTGGCTGAAGCCAACGGCTGGGCCGGCAACGAGCTGACCGTAAACAACGACATCATGGTGATCGCCAACCCTGAAATTGCCAACCTGCCAGGCTGGACCATTGGTCTGATGGCTGCCGGTGCAATTGCTGCGGCGCTGTCCACTGCTGCCGGTCTGTTGATGGCGATTTCTTCGGCGGTGAGCCACGATATTGTCAAGGTCACACTCAAGCCTGACCTGAGCGAGAAGGGCGAGATGACCGTAGCCCGTATTGCCATGCTGGGTACCTTGGTGGTCAGTGCTTATCTGGGCATGAACCCGCCCGGATTTGCCGCACAAACCGTAGCCCTGGCCTTTGGTCTGGCGGCATCGACCCTGTTCCCGGCGCTGATGATGGGTATCTTCTCCCGTCGCGTGAACGGTATCGGTGCCATCGCGGGCATGCTGGCCGGCATCACCCTGACTCTGGTATACATTTTCATGTTCAAGGGCTGGCTGTTCATTCCGGGCACTGCCAACTTCCCTGACACCAAGGAGTTCTGGTTCTTCGGCGTGAACCCGCTGGGTATTGGTTTCTTCGGTGCGATTGTCAACTTCATCGTGGCCTATGTTGTATCCTCTGCCACTGAAGCTCCGCCTCAGGAGATCCGCGATCTGGTTGAAAGCGTGCGTTATCCGAAAGGTGCCGGCGCTGCGATTGATCACTGATCACCGGTGAAAACCCGTCCGCTCCTGCCCCGGGCAGGGCGGACGTCGGGAACACAAAACGGGCTTCCTGGTGAAGCCCTTTTTATTTCTGAGGATGTACTGAATGAATTGGCGGATGGAGTGAGGTTTCCGATGTCCGTGCAGCCATTTGCCCAGTACTTCCTTGATGGAACAGACCCATGCTTATCAAACTGTTGATTGCCGCCAGCGTCGCTTTTTTGGCCGCAGGCATTGCCCAGTACGCCCGTATCCTGACCCGCAAGCGGCTGCCCCGCTGGATTGTTCCGGCGGCAGCCGGGCTGGGCATTCTGGGCTATCAGATTTATATGGAGTACAGCTGGTACGAGCGCACACGGGCCCGGCTGCCGGCACAGGCGGTGGTTACCGAGGTGCGGCAAACGCCTGCATTCTGGCGCCCCTGGACCTTTGTCGTGCCGATAAACATGGGCTTTAGCGTGGTGGATAGCAGCAAGATTCAGCTGGCGCAGGCCGACGGCGAACGTATCGCCCGTTTCCGTCTGTACAGTTTTGAACAGGCCTTTGTGGATCATGTGGAGCAGAGGGGTTATCTGCTCAATTGCCATAGCGGCATTCTGGTGCCGATGGATGATCAGGAAGTGCCACAACCGGACAAAGCCCTCCAGCTGGACCGCCAGAGCCGGTTGTTTACCGCGGTGTGTGATTGATGGTTTAGAAAATGTCCGGATAAAAACGGCTGCCTGTGAGGGTGGCCGTTTTTTTATGGGCGAATGGGTGAGTGGGCGGACATCCGTGCTTGAGGGCCGTGGTGCAGCTGCGCCTGTAGAAGCGACTTCAGTCGCGACCGGTATGTGCTGTTGCCTGCCCCCGGGCTCCCTTGGCCCGGAGCCGGGGCGGTGGCCGGGTGCTGCAGCTCGTTACAGGCACAGCCTCTGATAAAACACATCATCTACAGTAACTTTTTCGTACTGTGTAGCCTTGGCGGTTTTGCCTTGCAGAATGACTGCACGCTCTTGTGTGGTGCAGTTCAGGACCGCCATGTAGATCTGCTGGCGCTCAATGGGGTCTTTGATGAATTCGTACATGAAATACTCAACGATGATTTCGTTGTCTTGCTCTTTGGTGTTGTACTTGCCGTCAAAAATATAAAAGCTGTTGACGGCCGGTTTGATCACGCTCCAGGGCTTGAAAAAGCTGCGCTCGGCTTTTTCGTTGAAGAAAATCACTTCGTCATCCGGCTGGCTGACGCGGACCTGTTCGGTTTTGTAGTCGTACCAGGTGTAGTCGTAGACGGCCAGATAGCCAAACATGCCGAGCGCCGCAAGTACAGGAACAATCCAGGTCGGCAGCCGGTTGCGTGAAAGCTTGCGGACGAGATAGGCAAGACCGCCCAGGCTCAGACCTGAAATGAAAACAGCCAATAGGTGCCACATAGGGTTACTCCGTTGCTTGCCTTGCCA
Organism: uncultured Thiopseudomonas sp.; assembly: GCA_964394445.1. Lineage (GTDB taxonomy): Bacteria > Pseudomonadota > Gammaproteobacteria > Pseudomonadales > Pseudomonadaceae > Thiopseudomonas. The sequence goes on along the minus strand of CAYMXO010000002.1, from coordinate 52,785 downwards.
AGAAAGTATTGAATGAATACCAGTACAGACAATCTGCTGCGTCATTTGGCGGTTCATTCAGTGCTTTCCTAACGTTATCGGCGTTGGGCAAAAAAAGTGGGCTTTCAAGGAAAGCCCACTAAAGGTCGATCAAAGTTTACCGCAAGTCAGGGTTTATGGGTAACGTACGCGACGCACCATGTCCTGGATCTCTTCGCTTGGACGCTCGGTAGCGTTGGACACTACGATGGCGACAATGAAGTTGATGGCAGCACCGATACAACCGAAGGACAGCGGGGAGATGATACCAAACAGGTAGTACTCAGGGCTGTTCGGGAAGGTGTTGGTGCCAGGGATGAAGAACCAGCCCAGGTACAGGAAGATGTACACCAGGGTGGCGCTTGCGCCCGCCAGCATGCCGGCTACTGCGCCCTTGCTGTTGATGCGACGGATAAAGATACCCATCATCAGGCAGGGGAAGATCGAGGAGGCGGCGATACCAAAGGCCAGGGCTACGGTTTGCGCGGCAAAGCCGGGCGGGTTGAGACCAAGCCAGGTAGCGATGGAAATCGCACCAACCATCGAAATACGCGCGTAGAGCATTTCGGTTTTTTCCGAAATATGCGGCATCAGCGTGTTCTTCAGCAGGTCATGGCTGACTGCGGAGGAAATGGCCAGCATCAGACCGGAAGCGGTTGACAGGGCAGCGGCGATACCACCGGCAGCAATCAGACCGATAATCCAGCCAGGCATGTTGGCAATTTCAGGCAGGGCCAGTACCAGGATGTCGTTGTTTACAGTCAGCTCGTTACCGTTCCATTCGGATGGGGCTACGAACTCCTTGTTAGGAGTAGGCAGGGTGCCATCGTTGTAGAACTGGATGCGGCCGTCGCCGTTCTTGTCTTCAAACTTCAGCAGACCGGTTTCTTCCCAGTTTTTGAACCACTGTGGACGCTCTTCATAGGACAGCGAAGGCTCGTGAACACCGTTTGGATAGATGTTATCCAGCAGGTTCAGGCGACCCATGGCTGCTACAACAGGCGCAGTGGTGTAGAACAGGGCGATGAACACCAGGGCCCAGGCCGCGGAGCGACGTGCGTCCTTGATGTTTGGTACGGTGAAGAAGCGGATGATTACGTGTGGCAGACCTGCAGTACCAACCATCAGGGTCAGGGTGAACAGGGTCATGTTCCAGCGGTTGGACACGTCCGCAGTGTAATCCTGGAAGCCCAGGTCACGTACCAGCTCGTTCAGTTTGTGCAGCATCGGCATGCCGGACTCAGCGTGCGCACCGACAAAACCGGTTTGTGGCAGGAAGTGGCCAGTAACCATCAGCGACAGGTAAACGGCAGGAACCAGGAAGGCCAGAATCAGTACCACGTACTGGGCTACCTGGGTGTAGGTTACACCTTTCATGCCGCCAAGTACTGCGTAAGCAAATACCACAAAGGAAGAAATGATCAGTCCGGTAGAGACCTTGACTTCCAGGAAGCGGGCAAACGCAACACCGGCACCGGTCATCTGACCGATTACGTAGGTCAGCGAGATGATGATCAGACAAACAACCGCAACAACGCGGGCTGCTTTACTGTCATAACGCTTACCAACGAAGTCTGGCACAGTATAGGTACCGAAACGGCGCAGGTATGGAGCCAACAGGGTAGCCAGCAGTACATAACCACCGGTCCAGCCCATGATAAAGGCAGAGTTGACATAACCAACGGAAATCAGACCGGCAACCGAAATGAACGAGGCAGCGGACAGCCAGTCAGCAGCGGTCGCCATACCGTTCATGGTTGGGTGAACCTCACCACCGGCGATGTAGAACTCGCGGGTAGACTTTGCACGGGCCCAGATCGCAATCCAGGTATAGAGTGCGAAGGATCCCATTACAAAGATCAGGTTAATCGTAAACTGGCTCATGGTTAGTCCTCCAGACCAAATTCGTCATCCAGCTTGTTCATCCTCCAGGCATAGAAGGTGATCAAGGCGAGGAAGGTGAAGATGGAACCTTGCTGGGCGAACCAGAAACCAAGGTCGGCGCCACCGATGCTGATACCCATGACCAGCGGACGCAGAAGCAGGCCAAGACCGTAGGACACGAATGCCCAAATGGCCAGGCAAACGAGAATCAGGCGGAGGTTGGTACTCCAGTATTGCTGATCTCTTTCAGTAATTTCTTTAGGCATGATTGTGCACTCCAGAAGTATTTGTTGTTGTTAACGCAGGCAGGGAAGTGGACTTTATTGTTATGCAACCTCCGGTTTTGTTTTAATTGTTGCAAGTTGATCTGAGACTTTAAAAGTTCAGTGTTTTTATTTTTTTGGCTTGTCATGCAGGTATCGGCAAATGCCTGCACAGGCCGCGGCTACTACGGCTCAGGGCTTGTGGCTAATCCTAGGGTTTTGTAAGTTATTGTGTATTCGACCTTTAGATTATTCGAAGCTATCGGTTTGGAAGCATACAAATAGGTAGCTATCTTATTTTGGCGTTTTCTACTGGTTATTTGCTGCGGGCAAACAAATAAGTTGCCATCTAGTTGCCTTGCTAATTATCGTGCTAAGCATATTTTTAAATATTTATTTTAGCCTGCGCCCGGCAAGCTTGCATGTTTTGTAAAGGATCTCTGGGCTACGTAACATCAGGGGTCTGGCCGGAATAAAACGGTGCGGGGATGAAGCGGTGCTTGAAATCTGCAGCTTTGCCCCGATCTTCTTTGACGTTAACGGCGGGTCCCGGCGAAGGAATGCTTCACCAATACCTGTGTTTTTGGCAGCTGCCAGGCCAGTCAGTATTTGTGGTCTGGCATGACACGAACAGGCTGGAATAACTCGGGAGCAATGACAAAACATTAGTCGTATTGCGCTGGAGCTGCTTGCTGATCGTATTGCCGTTGTTGTGAAGCGGATCACAGATGCCCGGACCTGCCCCATAGAGAAAATGAGGAAAGAACCATGCGAGCCGACCGTTTAACCAGTCAGTTGCAACTAGCCCTGTCCGATGCCCAGTCCGTGGCGCTGGGGCAAGACCATACCGCGATCGAACCCGTACACCTGTTGCTGGCGCTGATTGATCAGCAGGGCGGGGCCATTCGCCCGTTGCTGATGCAGGTGGGTTTTGACGTCAACAAGCTGAAAGCCGAGCTGAACCGGGTGCTGGAGGATTTGCCAAAAATCCAGAACCCGACCGGTGACATGAACCTGTCACAGGATCTGGCCCGCTTGCTGAATCAGGCCGACCGCTTGTCACAACAAAAGAAAGACCAGTTCATTTCCAGCGAGCTGGTGCTGCTGGCAGCCATGGATGACAGCACCCGCGTCGGCAAGATCCTGCTGGCTCAGGGCGTGAGCCGTCAGGCACTGGAAAATGCCATCGCCAACCTGCGTGGCGGTGCCAGTGTGGATGATCCCAATGTCGAACAATCGCGCCAGGCGCTGGAGAAGTACTGCATCGACCTGACCGAGCGTGCCGAGCAGGGCAAGCTGGACCCGGTGATTGGCCGGGATGATGAAATCCGCCGTACCGTACAGGTGCTGCAGCGCCGCACCAAAAACAACCCGGTGCTGATTGGTGAGCCCGGTGTAGGTAAAACCGCCATTGCCGAAGGGCTGGCCCAGCGCATCATTAATGGTGAAGTGCCGGACAACCTGAAAGGCAAACGCCTGCTGTCACTGGATATGGGTGCGCTGATTGCCGGTGCCAAATACCGCGGCGAGTTTGAAGAGCGGCTGAAGGCACTGCTGGGCGAGCTGGCCAAGCAGGAAGGACAAATCATCCTGTTCATTGATGAGCTGCACACGATGGTGGGCGCTGGCAAGGGTGAAGGTGCCATGGATGCCGGCAACATGCTCAAACCGGCGCTGGCCCGCGGCGAGTTGCACTGCGTGGGTGCGACCACGCTGGACGAGTACCGCCAGTATATAGAGAAGGATGCAGCGCTGGAGCGCCGCTTCCAGAAGGTGCTGGTGGACGAGCCCAACGAGGAAGACACCATTGCCATTCTGCGTGGTCTGAAAGAGCGCTACGAGGTACACCACGGCATCACCATTACTGACGGGGCCATTATCGCTGCGGCCAAACTGAGCCACCGCTACATTACTGACCGTCAGTTGCCTGACAAGGCCATCGACCTGATCGACGAGGCCGCCAGCATGATCCGCATGGAAATCGACTCCAAGCCGGAAGCACTGGACCGTCTGGACCGGCGCCTGATCCAGTTGAAGATCGAACGCGAGGCACTGAAGAAAGAAGACGATGCCGATACCCGCAAGCGCCTGGAGCGACTGGAAGAAGAAATCGGCAAGCTGGAGCGTGAATACGCTGATCTGGAAGAAATCTGGAAGTCGGAAAAAGCCGAGGTGCATGGCTCGGCCCAGTTGCAGCAGCAGATCGAACAGGCCCGCCAGGAGATGGAGCTGGCCCGGCGCAAGGGTGACCTTAACCGCATGGCCGAATTGCAGTATGGCGTGATTCCCGATCTGGAGCGCAGCCTGCAAATGGTTGACCAGCACAGCAAAAGCGAGAACCAGCTGCTGCGCAACAAGGTCACTGACGAGGAAGTGGCCGATGTGGTATCCAAGTGGACCGGGATTCCGGTATCCAAGATGCTCGAAGGCGAGCGTGACAAGCTGATCAAGATGGAAGAGCTGTTGCACTCCCGTGTGATTGGCCAGGACGAGGCGGTGACTGCCGTGTCCAACGCCGTGCGCCGTTCCCGTGCAGGCCTGTCCGACCCGGATCGTCCGGCGGGCTCTTTCCTGTTCCTTGGTCCGACCGGTGTGGGTAAAACCGAGCTCTGCAAGGCGCTGGCCGAGTTTTTGTTTGATACCGAAGAGGCCATGATCCGCATCGACATGTCGGAGTTTATGGAGAAGCATTCGGTGGCCCGCCTGATTGGTGCACCTCCCGGTTATGTCGGCTATGAAGAAGGCGGTTACCTGACCGAGGCGGTGCGCCGCAAGCCCTACTCGGTGGTGTTGATGGACGAAGTGGAAAAAGCCCACCCTGATGTGTTCAACGTGCTGTTGCAGGTGCTGGAAGACGGTCGTCTGACCGACAGCCATGGCCGCACCGTGGATTTCCGCAACACTGTGGTGGTGATGACGTCCAACCTGGGCTCAATGCAAATCCAGGAGCTGGTCGGTGACCGTGAAGCGCAAAGGGCGGCTGTGATGGATGCCGTTGGCAGCCACTTCCGTCCGGAGTTTGTCAACCGGATTGACGAGCTGGTGATCTTTGAGCCGTTGGCCAAGGAGCAGATCGCCGGTATCGCGCAGATCCAGCTGGGCCGTTTGCGTCAGCGCCTGGCCGAGCGCGGCCTGGCTCTGGAGCTGTCTGACGAAGCCATGGAAAAGCTGATCGATGTCGGTTACGACCCGGTCTATGGTGCACGTCCGCTCAAGCGAGCCATCCAGCGCTGGATCGAAAACCCGCTGGCCCAGCAGATCCTCTCCGGCCAGTTTGCCGAGGGTGCACAGATCCGTGCCAGTGTAGTAGAAGGGGAGATCCGGTTTTCCTGACAGGCTCCGAGTTGCCGTCGCGCTGTGTAGCAAACGTATGCAGCGCGGCTTGCTGTTGGCCCGGACATGCGCAAAGTCATACTTTTGTGCAAAGGCCCGGTTACCCCTGAAGCCATTGCACAGAGCCGTCAACATGCCGAGGCCTCTCTGTAATGGTATGAATATGCTGGCTTTATTCTAAATTTGACAGATGTTCAGCCTGCCTGGGGCAGGGCTGGAACCGGGCAGATGTCGGGGCGGGCATAATGTCGCACCCCATTGCGACAACCTATCCATAAAAACAATATGTCATGAGCCTAATCTTGAATGGTGATCGTGATGTACAGGTTTTTTGGATACATGCTGATGCTGGTATTGCTGGCCAGCGGTGCTGCCCGGGCGGCAGTGTTACCGTCGGTTGTGCCTGGCAGCTCGACTGCCGACCACAGCAAGTTTGCCGAGTTGCAAAAAGATTTTACCAGCGGGCCGGAAGTAACCCGGGCCTGTCTGGCCTGTCATACCGAGGCTGCCAGGCAATTGCAGCAGACGACCCACTGGAAGTGGGAGTTCAACCATCCGACAACCGGTCAGGTATTGGGCAAAAAACATGAACCAAACGTGTTTTGTGGCAGCCTGAAGTCCAACTATCCACGTTGTACTTCCTGCCATATCGGTTACGGCTGGGAAGACAAGGATTTTGACTTTACCGCGGAGCAGAACGTGGACTGTCTGGCTTGTCACGATACCACGGCCACCTACCTGAAAACCGAAGCCGGTGCCGGCCATCCGGCTTATGAGGATGTGCTGGTCAATGGCGAGTTCAAGATAGAGAACAACCGCCCGGTGAAGAAAGTTGATCTGACCATGGTGGCACAGAATGTCGGCCTGACCAGCCGCCAGACCTGCGGTAGCTGCCACTTCTATGGGGGCGGCGGTGACGGCGTCAAACACGGTGACCTGGACAGCTCGCTGGTGACACCGGACCGTACGCTGGATGTGCACATGGATGCTGCCGGTCTCGACTTTAGTTGTGCCACGTGCCACACCTCCGATGAGCACAGTGTGGATGGTAGCCGCTATGCCATGGAAGCGAGGGATCTGCACGGCATTGATATTCCCGGCAGCAGTCATGCCGGCCGTGCCAGCTGCGAGTCTTGTCATGGCAGCACTCCGCACCCGGCCGGCATCAACAACAAACTGAACGATCACACCGACAAGGTGGCTTGTCAGACCTGTCACATTCCCGAGTTTGCCCGTGGTGGCGTACCGACCAAGATGTTCTGGGACTGGTCGCAGGCCACGGAAAAGATGAAGCGTGATGAAAATGGCGAGCTGGTGCTTAACGCCAAGGGCAAGCCGGTACTGTATTTTGAATACGACGAAAATGGCTGGCTCAGCTATGCCAACCACAAGGGTGTATTCCGCAACGAGGTTAACGTACCGCCGGTGTACCGCTGGTTTGATGGCCAGGTTGAATACACCATGCTGGATGACGAAATTGACCCGGAAAAGCGGGTGTCGGTGAACAAGGTCAAGGGCAGCTATGCTGACCCCGACTCGCGCATCTGGCCGTTCAAGCGCATGACCGGCAAGCAGCCCTATGACAAGCAGACCAACCGCCTGCTGGCCACCAACGTATTCGGCCCTGACGGTGATGATGCCCTCTGGAGCAACTTTGACTGGGTCAAGGCGCTGATGGTGGGGCAGGCCGATGCCGTGGCAACGGGTGCTGCGTCTGAGCAATTTAGCGGCGAGCACGGCTTTGTCGACAACGAAATGTTCTGGCCCATTACCCACATGGTGGCGCCGAAAGAGCAGGCACTGCAGTGCGGTTCCTGTCACGCCCGTGATGGCCGTCTGGCGGAGCTGAAAGGGTTTTACATGCCGGGGCGTGACAAGTCTGTCTGGGTTGACCGGCTGGGTAGCTGGGCAGTCTGGGCGGCGCTAGCCGGTGTGCTGGTGCACCTGTTGGGCCGTATTGTTTTCGGGAGGAAGCGCGCATGAAGGTCATGGTATATAAAAGATTCGAACGCTTCTGGCACTGGTCGCAGGCGGCACTGATCATCGGCCTGATGCTGACCGGCTTCGAGATTCATTCCAGCTATGAGTGGCTGGGCTTTGAAACCGCAGTCAATGCGCACATTGTCATGGCATTGTCGCTGATTGTGCTCTGGCTGTTTGCCATTTTCTGGCACTTCACTACCGGCGAGTGGCGGCAGTACATTCCGACCACTGAAAAGCTGGTGGCCATGGCGCGCTACTACGCTGTCGGCATATTCCAGGATGAAGAGAAGCCTTATAAAAAATCCCTCAGCGCCAAGCACAACCCGTTGCAGCGGCTGGCTTATCTGGCGTTCAAACTGTTGATCTCTCCAGTGATCTGGCTTAGTGGCATGCTGTATTTGCTGTATCCCTATTGGCCACAGCTGGGGCTGGGCTGGCTGTCACTGGCGCCGGTGGCCATCCTGCATACCGCAGCAGCCTTTGCCATGCTGGTGTTCTTTATTGCCCACGTGTACCTGGCGTTTAGCGGCAAGCCGTTTTATGAGTACGTGAATGCCATGATTACCGGGTATGAAGAGCTGGATGGAGAAGAAGAAAAGATCTAGGAGTGATTTTGCATTGCGGTGTTTGAGCCGGACGTGGTTTTGCCCTGGGGCGCCTGGTCCGGCTCCGCCGGGTTCGAATTTACCCTTGTGCGGGGGGGTTGTCTCGCCAGTGGCGGGGTCCTGCCGAGGTCTTGGCTGCTGGCCCGGGTGTGGCGGATTACTCTTAGTGCCCGGGGACATGCCTTTGAGAAATGCGGCTATTGCTATCGGTCGTGGCCGCACTGGCGCGTCCTGCACCCTGCGGTGTGATATTTTGCTGCCCTGCAGCCTCCATGCTACTGTTGCGCTTTTTGCGGACAGATCCCTTTATGCCTCATGCCGTAGCCCGCTTGCGTGATCAGCGTCTGGCGCGCAGCCAGAAACCTTTTGCCGCCCGTGGCGCGCTGCTGGTACGTTGCCCGCGTTGCCGGGTCGCGCAGCAATACTGTATGTGTGCCTGGCAGCCCGATGTGCATTGTCGCGCTGGCGCCTGTCTGGTCATGGCCGACAAGGAACCGCTCAAGCCAAGCAATACCGGCTGGCTGATTGCTGATGTGGTGCCGGAGACGCATGCTTTTCTCTGGTCACGAACCGAGCCTGATCCGGGCTTGCTGGCCCTGCTACAGGATCCGCAGTGGCAGCCCTGGCTGGTGTTTCCGGCCGAAAGCGTAGCGGCAGGGCAGCAGGTATTGCACCAGTTGCCGCAGGCCACAGTACAAAGCCCGGTAAAGCGTCCGCTGTTTGTCTTGCTGGACGGCACCTGGCAGGAAGCGCGCAAGATGTATCGCAAGTCTGCCTACCTGCATCGGTTGCCGGTGCTTAGCCTTCAACCGGAGCAACTGTCGCGTTATCACCTGCGCAATGCACAAAGCGCTGACCATCTGTCGACTGCCGAAGTTATGGTGCATTGTTTGCAACAAGCCGGGGACCTGTCGGCAGCACAGTCATTGAGTGACTGGTTTGCCCGCTTCAACCGGCATTATCTGGCAGCGAAGCGGCCCCCAACTGCCCGGCAGGAGCAGGCACTGCTGTTGCATCCATAAGCTCATGGTGCGTTTCGCCAAGCGGGAGTGCAGAAGCACCAGTGCTGATACAGGGCAGTGGTTCATCGACCGTTCCCGGTTGTTGTCGCTGGGGCCAGAGCTGGGCCAGCAGCATGGCTCCCAGCATCAGTGAAGCGCCCAGGTAGCCCTGCAGGGACAGGGTTTCGCCAAGCAGGATGACAGCGGCAAGGGCGGCAAACACACCTTCCAGCGACAGGATGATGGCCGCATGGGCCGGTCTGGCATGCTGCAGGGCGACAGCCTGCAGAGTAAAACCGACGCCGATGGAGAGCAGGCCGGCATAGAGCAATGCAGGCGCTGCCTGCACTATGGATGGCAGGGAAACAGGTTCCAGCCAGAGTGCGGCCAGCAGGCTGATTGCAGCACAGGTCACAAACTGGATAAATGCCAGTCGCAACGGATCATGTTGTTTGGCAAGGTGGCCCATAACCAGCACGTGTATAGCCCAGCTCAATGCGCTGCCCAGTTGTAGCCAGTCGCCAGTTGCCACCTGAAAGCCGTCTTCGACACTGAGCAGGTACAGGCCGGTGACGGCCAGCATGGCACCGAGCCAGGTTCCGGTATTGGCGCGCAGTCCGATCAGCAGGCCGAGCAGGGGAACTATCAGCACATACATGCCGGTAATGAAGCCGGCATGGGAAACACTGGTATATAGCAGGCCGGTTTGCTGCAGGTTGATGCCGATGGTGACAATCAGGCCAAGCAGGACACCGCCGCTGACCAGAGCCGGATCCAGAAACGGATCGCTGACTTTACGGGTATGCCGGCGATACAGCAGAAAGGGCAGTACCACCAGAGCACCCAGAATGAAACGTAATCCGGAAAACAGCAACGGGCCAATGCTGTCCATGCCCAGGCGCTGGGCGACAAAGGCGCTGCCCCAGATTATGGCGACCAGCAGCAATAACAGGTTTGTATGCAAGAGTTTTTTTTGCATTTCTAGATATGAGCCAGGTGGAAAGTTGATATTCGCTGTTAGTCTTGTACTGCCTTGGGCCTTAGTATAAGGTAAGTGGCCGCATCGATAAGGCAAGTTGATGTCAGTCGGTGACGGGTACAGAAAGCCGCCCGGCCGACAATAATAGGGTATGTGATACTGCATCATTGCGTGCCGGAAGCAAGATGATGCGCTGTGGCCATGACGGGCGGAGCAGGTGTTGGTGTTTGCGCACCGGTCTGGCCAGGCGTTGCCAGACCACATTCTAGTCATTTTAAAGAGACAGGTTATTTATTTCATGGCTGTTTACGATATTCTGATTGCCGATGATCACCCCCTGTTCCGTAGTGCCCTGCAGCAGGCATTGACCATAGCGCTGGGCGAAAATGTGCGTCTGGTCGAGGCCGAGAGCATTGCTCAGCTGGAATCCAGGCTGGCGGAAAAATCCGACTGGGATCTGGTGCTGCTCGACCTCAACATGCCGGGTGCCCACGGCTTTTCCGGGCTGGTGCTGTTGCGCGGCCAGTATCCGCAAATCCCGGTGGTGATGGTATCGGCGCAGGAAGAAGCAGCAGTCATGAGCAGGTCTCGCGAATTTGGTGCCAGTGGCTTCATACCCAAGTCCAGTTCGCTGGAGCAGATTCAGCAGGCGGTGCAGACGGTACTCGATGGTGATGACTGGTGGCCGGAGTTGCCGGAAGAAGACACCACCATGACCGAGGAAGAAAAAGCTGCCAGCGCCGGACTGGCCAGTCTGACTCCACAGCAGTTCCGGGTGTTGACCATGGTGTGCGACGGTTTGCTGAACAAGCAGATTGCTTATGACCTGAACGTTTCCGAAGCTACAGTGAAAGCCCATGTCACTGCAATTTTCCGCAAACTGAACGTGCGTACCCGCACCCAGGCGGCACTGTTGCTGCAACAAATGGAATCCATTCCCCAGCAGGCCCAGGTTTGAGATGCACCCGCCGCAGAAGGGAGCGGGCGGCTGGCGTCGCATCCGTAACGCCTGGGGCTACTCACTGGATGGTTTGAAAGCGGCTTTTGCCGGCGAAGCTGCGTTCCGCCAGCTGGTGTGGCTTAACCTTGTTCTTGTGCCGCTGACATTTTTCTTTTCGGTAACTGTGGTCGAGCGGGCACTGTTGATTGCAGTCTGTCTGTTGTCGCTGATCATCGAGCTGTTCAATTCTGCCATCGAGGCTGTAGTCGACCGGGTCTCGCTTGAGCGTCATCCTCTTTCCAAGAATGCCAAGGATATGGGCAGTGCTGCCCAGTTGATTGGCCTGACCATTATTGTTGTTACCTGGGTCCTGATCCTGCTGGGTAACTGATTTTTGTGGTTTTGCCCGGTGGCGGCTGGCGTCATGGGGTGGTTTATTTACCATGGTGCCTGAGCCGGGTGAGGTTTTGCCCTGTGGCGTCTGGGCCCGGTGAAGTTTTGCCCTGTGGCGCCAAGGCCGGACGGAACGCTCCGTCAGGCTGCGCTGCGCTGATGCCTGACTGCGGTCCCGCCCGGCCTGAATTGCCTTGTGCGGGAGGCGTTGTCCCGCTGCGGCGGGATGCTGTCGCGGTGACTGGATGCTGCTTTGAGGCCTGATGCGCTGTTTTGCAGGGGCGGCTTCAGCCGCGAACAGGGCCTGACTCGTACACCCAAACCAGATCCCGAGCCCAGGCCATGGCAATCACTGTCAATCGCGTGCGGCTGTTACGCCAGACAGGGTGTTGAACGAGGTGTCCTTGGCGGTCAGCAGGAAGTCCTGCATAAAGGCGGCATCCAGCATGTCGCTGCGTACGGCGGCATACAGGGTGGAAAACAGGCCCTGTTCACCGAGCTTTTTTACGCTGACGTAACCTTTGCTGCTGTATTCATGGATGGCCCAGTTGGGCAGACAACAGACACCGCGGCCGCTGGCGACCAGTTGCATCATCATGATGGTCAGCTCCGAAGTGCGGATGCTGAGGGGCTCAACATCGGCCGGCTCAAGGAAGTGGTTGAAGATATCCAGCCGGTCGCGTTCGACCGGGTAGGTGATCAGCACTTCGGCGGCCAGATCTTCGGGTGCGATCCAGGGCTTGCCGGCCAGCGGATGCTGGTTGGCTACGGCCAGCAGGGCTTCGTAAGCGAACAGTGGAATGTAGCTGATGCCGCTCAGTTCTACCGGATCAGACGTCACAACCAGGTCGAGGTCTCCACGGGCCAGTGCCGGTAACGGGGCGAAAGCGAATCCGGAAGCCAGATCCAGCTCGACTTCGGGCCAGGCCTCGCGGAACTGGTCAATGGTCGGCATCAGCCACTGAAAACAACTGTGACACTCGATGGCCATGTGCAGGCGGCCGGAGCTGCCGCCCTGCAGTCGCGCCATGTCCCGCTCGGCAGCCCGCATCAGTGGCAAGACATCATCCGCCAGACGCAGCAGGCGCAGGCCGGCACTGGAAAAGCGGATGGGCCGTGTCTTGCGCACAAACAACTGCATGCCGAGACGTTCTTCCAGCTCCTTGAACTGGTGCGAGAGTGCCGACTGTGTCAGGTGCAGCCGTTCGGCAGCCTCCACCATGCTGTCGGCATCACGCAGGGCAACAAGGGTTCTCAGGTGGCGTATGTCCAGCATGTTGTTTTCCGGAGCTGTTGTGTGGGAAGTAGCTGCCGCGTAAATGGCAGACGGTTCATCACGTTACCTGCTGCTGCCGATTTTGACCAGCTCGCCACCCTCGAAACGCAGATAGTGATACATCCCGTTGCGCGGACCGTATACCCATTCCTCCACGCGCACATCATGGGTGTGGCCATATTGGTTGACCACTTCACGATAACCCAGCACTGACTGCTCGGCCGGTTGGCCGCACTTGACCAGAACCTGGTATTCGCTGTCGCCCAGGCTGATCAGGGCGGAGCCGCAGCGCAGGGTGGAACCGGCCTGTGCCGGCAAGCTGCCAAGGCCAAGCAGCAGGGTTAACACGATGGATGAAATCAGTTTCATGGCTTTCTCCTCAGGGCAGGCGTTTGCTTTCAATTCGCACCAGCCGGTTGCCTTCCAGGCGCAGAACATAGGTCATGCCGTTGCGCGGGCCATAGATCCACTCTTCAATCGCCAGCTCGATGCGCTGGCCGGCCCCGACTGTATAGCCAACCGTGTCACGGTATACCGGCTCGCCACATTTGCGGCGGATTTCAAAGCCGCGGTCGCCCAGGCTGACCAGATCGCTGCCGCAGCGCAGGGTCGCAGCTGTGGCCTGATTGCTGTACAGCAGGCTGGCCAGAATCAGGCCAAAGCCTGAAAGTAGTATTTTCACAGGACATCCAGGTGCAGCTGGCTGAGTACGACACCTTCGTCGGCTTCGGCCTTTTCGTTGACATCGAGCAGATACAGGCGCTCGACATCCACGCCGCCCTGTTCAACCAGATGGCTGCGGATGGCAGCAGCACGCTGCTGTGCCAGCCAGCGCAGATACAGTGGATCCCCCGCCATCTGTGCCAGTACCTGCCGGCGCTGCCAGTCGTGACGCTCCTTGCGGGGCATTGCAGGCATGGCCTCGACCTTGCCTTCCTCAAGCAGTGATTCGTAGATGTGTGTCAACAGCTTGTCCGTGCTTTTTACCGGCACTTCCAGGCTGTAGACGTCGTCAGGCAGCGGCTTGCCGCGCTCCTGCAGCTGACGATACAGCAGCTCCTGGTAGCGCCTGTGCAGGACCCGTTCGGCCAGGGCCGGGCCGTCCAGAGTGGCGGCGCTGGTGCCTTCGATATTCAGCTTCAGCATTGGACGTTGCTGCAGGGCTTCGGCCAGGCTGTCGAGCATGGCGCTGGCCTCTTCCTGCAGGGCCGGATTGCCGGGGCTGAAGGGGATCTGTCCCAGATCACGGTCGCCGGCCTTGCCAATGCCGGCCAGCATTCTGAAGGGTGAAGAAACGGCCCGGGTCAGCAGATTGCGCAGGGTTTGCCAGACGATCGGCATGACGCTGAATTCTGGACTGTTCAGATCGCCCTTGACCGGCAACTGGATGCTGATGTCGCCCTTGGTGTCTTTCAGCATCGCGATCGCCATGCGCACCGGCAGGTCAACCGCGTCAGCGCTCTCGACCTTTTCTCCCAGTTGCAGCTGCTCCAGCAGCACGCTGTTGCTGGCATTCAGCTGGCCCTGGTTGACCTGGTAGTGCAGCTCCATGTTGAGGCGGCCCTTCTGGATGCGATAACCGGCAAACTTGCCTGAATAAGGGGTCAGGGCGGTCAGTTCGACCCGCTTGAACTCGGTGGTGATGTCCAGCTGCTGCAGAGGGTCAAACGGGGTCAGCGAGCCGCTGATGCGTACCGGTGCATAGTTGTCCACGGCACCGGTGATTTCCACCGGGGTGGTCTTTTGGCTGTCGCTGGCCAGTTTGCCAATCCGGCCATTGAGTTTCTGGATGGCGGTGGCAAAGTGCGGTTGCAGGCTGAAATCGGCAAAGTTGGCCGAGCCGTTGTTGACCAGAATCTCGCCAATACTGAAGCTGAACGGAGCGCTCGGGTCGTTGCCGGCCGGAGCCGTATCAGGCTGCGGGATCATCAGCTGGCTGATATTGGTTTCAAGGTTCTCGTTGATGACCAGGCGGGCATAGGGCTCGTCCGCACGGATACGGCCGATGTTCAGAACACTGGCGTCCGGGCTCATGCTGAATGCCAGTTGTTCAAGTTGCAGGTTGCTCCACTTGAGCAGGTCGCGGTTCTGGTCCTGGTCACGCGCGTGCAGCTGGCGCAGCTGCAGCTGGCCATCCAGCGCAAATGCAAGCTCCTGTAGCGATTTGATGCTGGCGTTCAGGTCGGTGTTGAGGAAGGCGCTGAGCAGCTCGATACGGGCGTAAGGCTTGATCCAGGGGCGGGCCATGCGCAGATCGATATCACGGGTTTTCAGATTGGCGGTTCCGGTCAGTGTCTGTTGGGCAATGGCTGCCGACAGGTTGATGGTGCCTTGCTCGCCCAGCCGGCTGCCCAGCTGCAGGTTGAGTGGTTCATTGCTGCGGCTGTCAAAACCACTGGCCTGCAGGCTGACACTGTTCAGTTCCAGGTTGAAGGGCTCGGGCTGGTTGAGCAATGACAGCTCCAGCGTGCTGTCGCTGATATCCAGGGTTTGCAGGCGTAGATGCCAGGGGATGTCGGCCAGTTTGAAGCCGCTGTTGTCGCTGGCTGGCGTGGCGGGTTCGGCTGTGCCTGCCGGTGCGATTTTTTGCCAGTTGAGCTGACTGTTTTCGTCAATTACCAGCGGGGTCTGCAACTGCTGCACCCTGATTGCTGCCACGCCGGCTTGCCGGGCCGCGAGGTCCATGCCTGCCTGGCTGATGTCGAGGCGGGCCAGACGCAGCAGCGCGTTACTGTCGGCATCCGACAGCGCCAGGTTGTCCAGTTGCAGGTCAAGGGTATCCACTTGCAGCTGCAATTGAGGCTGCAGCTCAAGGCGGTAGTTGCCGGCCAGTTGTAGCTGGCCCTGCTGCAGGTGCAAGGCCAGCTCTTCGGTCACGTAGGGCCACCAGCTGGCCAGTTGCAGTCCTTCCACTTGCAGTGCGCCGCTGCCGTCCAGGCTGTGCAGGGCAAAGCTGCCATTGGTTTTGATTGCCGTACCGTCTGCGGCTGCCAGCTGCAGCCTGAAAGTAGCGGCGTCTTTGCTGTCGAGGCTGAGGTCATGCAGCTCGGCCTGCAGGCCGGAAAACTGCATTTCTACCGGCTGGCGCAGGCCGCGGTCCTTGTAGAACAGGCTGCCCTGCTCGATGCGGGCGAGTTCCAGGGTAAAGGGAAACGGCTCTTGTTGCGGCTCGTCTTTTGGTTCGGCCGCCTCTGGCAGGATCAGGGCAGCGAGCAAGGTCAACCGGCGTTCTTCATCCAGCTCGATGTGGGCGTGAGGTTGTTGCAGGTGCACGTTCCGCAGGTGTATCCGGCCCTGAAACAGCTGTTGCCAGCTCAGCTGCGCGCGGGCTTCGGCCAGGGCAAGCAGGGGCTGCTCGCCCATGCGGAAATCCCAGAGTCGCAACTCCAGGCTGACCGGGTTGAACTCAAGACGCTGCAGGCGCGTTGGCTCCGTGGTGTAGCGCTCCAGCAGTTGATTGCCGATGAGCAGGCCCAGCCCGGGCACCGCCAGAAAGCCCAGCCAGAGATAAAACAGCGGCAGGATAACCAGCGTCCAGCCGAGTCCTTTGAGGAATGTGCGCATGCTGCAGATCCTTGAAATCGTAATGCTGCCATTATGCCTCAGGATCTGCAGCCGTGCAGGCCCGGCTGGCCTGCAGGTACTATTGTGTATTGGCGGTTCGGAACAGCTGCACCAGCCCCTGTGTGGAGCCGTCAGCTGCCTGCCCGGTACCACCGTTTTGCAAAAGCGGGTAAATATACTCGCCCAGTTCTTTGCCCAGCTCGACACCCCACTGGTCAAAGGCGTTGATGCCCCAGATCACGCTCTGGATGTACACCTTGTGTTCGTACAGGGCAATCAGCGCCCCCAGGCGTTGCGGGTCAAGTTGTGGCAACACCAGGGTGTTGCTCGGGCGGTTGCCGGGGATGACCTTGTGCGGCGCAAGGCGGGCAACCTCTGCCGCCGGCAGGCCTTTGGCGCGCAATTCGTCTTCGGCCTGTTCCAGGGACTTGCCGAGCATCAGTGCCTGGCTTTGCGACAGGCAGTTGGCGTATAGCCATTGTTGGTGGTCGGCCACCGGGTTCTGGCTGCGTGCAGCAATGATGAAATCGACCGGAATCATCTGGGTACCCTGCAACAGCAGCTGGTGATAGGCGTGCTGGCCGTTGGTACCGATGTTGCCCCAGATGACCGGGCCACTGGCGTAATCCAGTGGAGCGGCATCGTGGCGTACGCGCTTGCCGTTGGACTCCATATCGAGCTGTTGCAGGTAGTCGGGCAGGCTGCGCAGGTAGTTGTCATAGGGCAGTACGGCATGGCTCTGGACGTCATGAAAGTTGGCGTACCAGATGCCCAGCAGGGCCATGATCACCGGCATGTTCTGTGCCAGCGGGGCTTGCAGGGCGTGCAGGTCCATTTCATGGGCGCCGGCCAGCATGGCCTTGAAGCGCTCCATACCCGTCATCAGGGCGACCGGCAGGCCGATGGCCGACCACAGGGAATAGCGGCCACCGACCCAGTCCCACATGGGCAGAATGTTTTCCTCGCTGATGCCGAATTCGACGGCTTTTTCAATATTGCTGGAAACGGCCACAAAGTGGCGGGCCAGCTGCTGCTGTGTGCAGCCGTTGTCGAGCATCCACTGGCGTGCGGCCAGGGCGTTTTTCAGGGTTTCCAGGGTGCCAAAAGATTTGCTGGAAACAATGAACAGCGTGCGCTGCGGATCCAGTTGACGGCTGATCTGGTAAAACTCGCTGCTATCAATGTTGGCCAAAAAATGGCAGCGCAGATGCCCGGTAGCAAAGGGCTGCAGGGCTTCTACCGCCAGCTGTGGGCCCAGGAACGAGCCACCGATGCCGATATTGACCACATCGGTGATGGTCTGCCCGTCAAAGCCTTGCCACTGGCCACTGTGCAGCTGATCGACCAGTCGGGCCATCTGTTGGTGTACCCGGTGAACTTCGGCAGTGATGTTTTTGCCGTGAAACATCAGCTTCTCGCTGGCCGGACGGCGCAGGGCGCTGTGCAGTGCGGCACGTTGTTCGGTGGTGTTGATGGTGTCGCCGCGGTACTGGGCCTGCAAGGCTTCCGCCACACCGGCCTGTTCGGCGAGTTGCAAGAGCAACTGCAGGGTGTGTTCGTCAATCAGGTTTTTTGAGTAATCCAGCAGGATGCCCTGATGACAGCTGGACATGCGGTTAAAACGCTGCGGGTCGGCGGCGAAGGCCGCCTGCATGGAAAACTCCTGCATCGACAGCCGCTGTGACTGCAAAGCCTGCCAGGCGGGAAGGGTTACGGGATTAACGGGAGTGAAAGCCTGCTGCATCCTGGTTTCCTTTTGCTGGAATCATCGCAAACGGGTTCTGTGCCCTGGGCACAACAAACCCGCAATCCTTAAGAATCAGCTTAAAGATTAGCATTGAAATGCAGGCTTTTGGCAAGCAGGGAGGCTTTTGTTGATCTGGTTGGCGGTTATGGGACCAGCTGTCTGGCTTGTGCAGGCTGGCGCGCGCGAGCTTGCGCGAGACTGGTGTCGGGTCAGACCACGGTGATGCTTGCGTGACCGTGGTTCACGGATAACTCATGCTCCTGCACGACAAGGTGTCTTTTGCAGGAGCGGAGTTATTCGTCGCGGGACCGCCTGGGGCAAAGATGCTTCAGGCCAGCTGGACCGGAATGGCGTTGCTGCTGTGGCTCAGTGAGCCGTCGGCGGCCATGTACAAAAGACGCGGCTGGTGAGTATCCAGTTCGTGCTCTTCGTAATGGCAGTAAGCACAGATGATCAGGCGGTCGCCCACGCTGGCTTTATGTGCGGCAGCACCGTTGACGGAAATGATGCGCGAACCGGCTTCGCCACGAATGGCGTAGGTGGTAAAGCGCTCGCCATTGTCGACGTTGTAAATCTGGATTTGCTCGTATTCACGAATGCCGGACATGTCCAGCCAGTCGCCATCAATGGCGCAGGAGCCTTCGTAATCCACAACTGCATGAGTCGCAATGGCCCGGTGCAGCTTGGCTTTGAGCAGTATGGTTTGCATCTGTGTCTCTACCTCTAGGTGTGATGGGCGCTGCCAGGTAATGGCCGGTCAGGGCGTCACGGAAAATGCGATATTGTCAATCAGGCGTGTGTTGCCTAAAAAGGCGGCGGCCAGAATGACAAGATTTATGCTGTCTGCGCGGGCCGGTTGCAAGGTGTCCGCTTCGCGCAGCTCCAGATAGTCCGGACGCATGCCGACAGCGGCAAGCTCGCTGGCAGCCAGTTGCAGCAGGGTGTCGTAGTCGCGGCGACCTGACTGAATCCGGGCAACACTTTGTTGTAGGCACGCGTACAGGGCCGGTGCTGTTTTGCGTTGCGCGGCGTCAAGATACCCGTTTCGTGAAGATAATGCGAGCCCGTCATTTTGCCGGACAATCGGCGCACCAACAATCTTGATCGGGAAGTTCAGCTCATTGACCAGCTTGCGGATGACGGCCAGCTGCTGATAGTCCTTTTCACCAAATACGGCCAGATCCGGCTGGACCATGTTGAACAGCTTGCTGACCACAGTCGCAACGCCGTCAAAATGACCGGGACGGCTACCGCCACAAAGACCTTCGCTGACATCCGGAACCCGTACCAGCGTGTGTTGTAGCATGCCTTGCGGGTACATCAGGGCTTCGGTTGGGGTAAACAGCAGGGCGCAACCGGCTGCCGCCAGCCTGGCCTGGTCATCGGCCAGGGTGCGCGGATAGCTGTCCAGGTCTTCAGTGGGGCCAAATTGCAGCGGATTGACGAAAATGCTGGCAACAATAAAGTCGGCATGTTCTTTGGCTGTTGCAATCAGCGACATGTGGCCGTCATGCAGGTTGCCCATGGTGGGCACAAAGGCAATGCGCTGCCCGTTCTGGCGGGCCTGGCTGACCTGCGTGCGCAGGGCGGTAATGCTGTCAACGGTGATCATGGTGTTCAGGCTTTGAATTCGTGTTCTGCGGCAGGAAATTGTCGCTGTTTGACGGCGCTGGCATAAGCGGCAATGGCAGCCTCAATAGAGCCGGCACCGTGCATGAAGTTACGGACAAATTTGGGGGTAAATCCGGTCAGTGACAGACCGAGCATGTCGTGCAGCACCAGTACCTGACCGTCCGTGTCCGGACCGGCGCCAATGCCAATGACGGGAACACTGGCGGCAGCAGTCACTTCGGCGGCCAGGGGGCTGGGTACGCATTCCAGCAGCAGCATGGCGGCGCCGGCCTGTTCCAGAGCGCTGGCGTCGGCCTTGAGCTGTGCTGCTGCGGCGGCTTCCCGGCCCTGAACCTTGTAGCCGCCAAACACGTTCACCGACTGCGGTGTCAGGCCCAGATGGATGCAGGCCGGAATACCGCGCTGCGCCAGTCCGGTCACTGCCTCACAAAGCCAGGCACCGCCCTCCAGCTTGACCATGTGTGCGCCGGCGCGCATCAGCATGGCGCTTTGGCGGTAGATTTCTTCCAGGGTGGCGGTGCCCATGAATGGCAGGTCGGCAACAATCATGGCGCCACGGTTACCGCGCTTGACGCTGGCGGTGTGGTAGGCCATGTCTTCGATGGTGACGGGCAACGTGCTGTCGTGGCCTTGCGAGACCATGCCCAGAGAGTCACCCACCAGCAGCATTTCAATTCCGGCGGCACAGGAGGTGGCAGCAAAGGTGGCGTCATAGCAGGTCAGCATGGTGATTTTGTCACCACGGGCCTTGTGCTCCAGCAGGGTGGTCAGGGTGATGTCCGGCATGGTTGCTCTGTTCCTCTTTTGCGCGTATTAGCTGTTGGCGGCGCATGTCCGATGCAGTGTTGTGCAAAAATATTGTTATGGCTGCAGGCGGTGCAGGCTGCTGTCTTGTGGACATTGCAAAAGCAGGTCAACCAGCAAGCGCCCGTCAGGTAATTGTAAATCAGCGCAGGATACCTCAGCCAAAGGGTATAAGACAAAGGGTCTGAGGTGCATGTGATAGTGGGGTACCTGCAGGCGCTCGTGCTTGATGCGCTGGTTGCCAAACAGCAGAATATCCAGATCCAGTGTGCGTGGTCCCCAGCGCTCGCCCTGGCGCTCACGGCCATGCTGCAGTTCAATGGCCTGCAAGTGCTCGAGCAGTTGCAGGGGCTCAAGAGCGGTTTCCAGCAGGGCGACGGCGTTGGTGTAGCGCGGCTGGTCGGGCGGCCCCAGTGGTGCGCTGGAGTATAGTGAAGATGCCTTCAGCAGCCGGGTCTGCGGCAGCTGGGCCATCGCCTGCAATGCCTGCTCCAGCTGTTGGCGGGAGTTGCCCAGGTTGCTGCCCAGACCAATGTATGCCTTGTGCATTACGGGTTTGCTCCGGCGCGGGATGTGTTGCGGCTTTTACGCTTGCGCGGCCGACGACTTTTGCGCACGGGGCCGCTGAGCTCGGTGATCATGCGGCGCCGGTCCGCTTCATCGGCAAACTGGTAGTCGGTCCACCACTGGCCAAGGCTGCCGGTTTCTTCACCGGCGTCTTCGCGCAACAGCAGGAAGTCATAGGCAGCACGAAAACGCGGGTTGGCCAGTACGGTTTCGGCACGCTTGCCATAACGGTAGGGCAGACGCTCTTGTAGCGCCCAGATTTCCTGCATGGGCGTGGTAAAGCGCCGGGGGATGGATATATGTTGCAGCTGCATGGGTAACAGTTTGTGCGCGGCTTTCTGGATGGCGGGTACGGGCGCCAGCCCGTCGGCCTGGTACCGGGCCATTAAAGGCAGCAGGGCCGGCCAGAGCAGGGCAGCAAACAGGAAGGCCGGGGTCACGGTTTTGCCTTCGGCCAGCCGGGTATCGGTATTGCGCAGGGCCAGCCGGACCAGTTGCCCACAATAATCCGGATCGCGCTCTATTTCCTCGGCGCTCATGGGGAACATGGGAGCGAACAGCCGGTATTGCTGCATGAGCAGGTAGCTGTCCTCCGCACTGCCACCGAGGAAAACCTTGAGCACTTCCTCGTACAGGCGCGCGGCCGGGATGTCGCCTAGTGAGGGCGCCAGGCGGAGGATCGGTGCGGCAGTTTCTTCCGGCAGGCCTACCCCAAGTTTGGCGGCGAAGCGGACGGCGCGCAGCATGCGTACAGGATCTTCCAGATAGCGGGTTTCCGGGTCGCCGATCAGCCGCAGAGTACGCGTTTGCAGGTCGGCCATGCCGCCGGCAAAGTCATGCAGGCTGCGGTCGGCCGGGTCGTAGTAGAGGGCGTTGATGGTGAAGTCGCGGCGCAGGGCGTCTTCTTCCAGGGTGCCGTATACGTTGTCACGCAGGATTCTGCCGCTGCTGTCCTGGACAGCGTGGCCGGAAGCCGTGTCCCGGGATGTGTGGTTGCTGCGGAATGTGGCGACTTCAATGGTCTCGCGGCCAAACAGGACATGTACCAGGCGAAAACGCCGGCCGATGATGCGCGAGTTGCGAAAGACCTCGCGCACCTGTTCCGGTGTTGCGTTGGTGGCCACGTCAAAATCCTTGGGCCGTTCGCCAAGCAACGCGTCACGCACACAGCCGCCAACCAGAAAGGCCTGATAGCCGGCGTCTTGCAGGCGCAGTGCAACATTAACGGCATTGCGGCTAAACATGTTGGTGTGCAAGCCGTGCTCTTCAAAAGCCAGTTGCTGTCCTTGCGGAGCTGCAGTATTGCGAGGCTTGCGCAGACTGCGGATCAGCTTCTTAAGCATGGTGAAAGCCTGTACGGGTTAAAGGCGGGAGTCTGGCCAGAAGAGGGCCGGGGGCGACATGTGCATTTGCACAGGCAAAGAAACCGTTGCAACCAGAACGCCGGGTAAAAAAAGCAGGGATAGGAAATCATGGGGGCGGATTCTAGCATTGCCAGCGCCCGGGGTGAATCTGTCGGCAGGAAATGGACAAAATAAAAAGGAGGCCGTTGGCCTCCCTTCTTCTACAGTTCTGCTGTGGTGTTGTTATTGTTGTTGCCCGGCGTTGTTGTTTTTGTTGGTAAGCCTGAATACCTGAGCCGTCACTGTTAAAATCAGCGGATTGCTTTGAATGCTGACGTTGTCAACTCCTGTAGCCTGTGCCGTTGCCGGCTTTTGTTTTTGTTGTTCCAGTGCTGCAGTGCTGCAACCATCCTCTTCAAAGTAATCAGTTGATTGCGTCTCCGGCTTGTTGTTGTTTTTCTGGAGTCGGTTCTGTTGTTTTTGTTTTTCTGAATTTTGTTTTTGTTGTGTCAGATACAAAGCATGCCTTGTGCCATGTTTCTCAATGCGTTGATTTTATTGTGTTTGTTGTGTTTTTTGTTTTGGGCAGGTATCGGGTAACAGCGGATGTGTTACCCGGCTACCCGAAAACTGTTACCGCAGGCCGCACAAGTAACAGTTGCTGTCGGAAGGGGTGCGGCCTGTTCGGGGGGCTGACGAGCTGTGTCAGCATTGGCTGGTAGTTATACGGCCTGCGGAATCTCCTCGCCGCCCAGGGCTTCCAGCAGCTGTGGCATGAAGTCCTGCAGTGTCAGCATCATCAGGATAAAACTGGCGTCAAACTGGCTGGCTGCGTCATCGCCTCCGTCCTGCTCGGCCTGGCTTTGCAGCAGGTCTTCAAAGCGCAGGCGCTTGATGGCCAGCTTGTCATCAAGCTGGAATGACAGCTTGTCTTCCCAGGCCAGCGACAAAACAGTGGCCAGCTTGCCGGCAGTCAGGTGGTTCTGGACTTCCTCGCTGGACAGGTCTTCGCGCTTGATGCGAATGATGCCGCCGTCTTCGGCGGTATCACGCAGTTCGCATTCGTCGAGCAGAATCAGGCCGTGGCTGGCGGTATGGTTTCTGACCCAGTCGGTAAAGGTGGCGGTTGGCGCCTGCTTCACGCCAACCGGGCGTACCGGCAGGCTGCCCAGCGCTTCGCGCATGGCCGAGAGCAGCTCTTCGGCCCGCTTGCTGCTGGACGCATCCACATAGATGAAGCCGTTACGGGCGTCAATGGCGGCACGGGTGACGGATTTGCGGATGAAGGCGCGTGGCATCAGTGTCTGGACAATTTCATCCTTTATCTGGTCTTTTTCTTTCTTGTAAACCTTGCGCGCTTCGGCAGCCTCGATTTCATCGACCTTTTCCTGCATGGCGTCACGCACTACGGAAGCAGGCAGGATGCGCTCTTCCTGGCGTGCGGCAATCAGCATAAAACCCTGGGCGGGATGCACCAGCGGGGCGTCCTCGTCTTTGCCCCAGGGCGCAACAAAGCCGTAGGTGCTGGGCACCTGGCTGCCGCAGGGCTTGGCCGGCAGAGAGGACAGCGCCTGCTCCAGTTCCTCGGCCTGCAGCGGGGATTCAAGATTCAGGCGGTACACAAGCAAATTACGAAACCACATTAGACAAACTCCAGATAAACAAGCGGTACATTATTCCTGCCGTAACGGCGCAAGCCAAGTATCGGACCCGGTATCCAGCAAATGTTTCCGTGCCGGTGCGGCCAGCAAAATTACAGGAGGCAAGTGTTGGTTTGGCCCTGTTTTAAAAATATTTCTGTTTAGGGCTTGCCAAACCGAAAACAACTGTCTATCATGCGCACCACTTCGAGAGACAAGGGTGATTAGCTCAGCTGGGAGAGCATCTGCCTTACAAGCAGAGGGTCGGCGGTTCGATCCCGTCATCACCCACCACTCTTGAGAAGTCGCGCAGTGGTAGTTCAGTTGGTTAGAATACCGGCCTGTCACGCCGGGGGTCGCGGGTTCGAGTCCCGTCCACTGCGCCATGTTAAAAGCCGTCAAGCCCTGCTTGACGGCTTTTTTTATGCCGCCAGCACAGCAGGGCCGACCAACGGCTGACCCATGAAGGTACAGATCCTGTGCTACCATTTTTATTTTTCGGATAGAAGCATGGAACGTATCAACCCATTATCACGTTCGTGGCTTTGGCTGTTTGCCCTGGCCGCCATGGTGATCATTATCGGTGGCCTGAAGGCTATCAGTTCGATCATCACGCCCTTTTTGCTGGCCTCCTTTCTTGCCATCATCTGCATGCCACCCCTGACCTGGATGCGCAAAAAAGGTATCCCGGGCTGGGTTGCCTTTGTTTTGCTGTTCTCCACGGTCGGCTTTTCTTTCTTTCTATTGTTTCTGGCCATCAAGGGTACGTCGGAAAGCCTGGTGCTCAAGGCGCCGCTGTATCAGGAGCGCCTGACCGCCCAGTTGTGGGAGCTGCGCCGGCTGGCCACCGAGTACGGTGTGCCCAAGGAATTCATTCCCACCACCATTCCGTTGCCCAATGTCAGTACGCTGACCGGACTGGCGCGCAACATCGCCGGTGCGCTGGGGCAGTTCACCGCCTATACTTTTTTTGTACTGCTGGTCTTCATGTTTTTGCTACTGGAAGAACGCTCGATCATCAGCAAGGTCGAGGCGGCCTTTCCCGGCAAGAAAAGAGTACGGGTGCGTACACGCAGCTTTCTGCGCTCGGTCAACCGTTATCTGGCGATCAAGACCACCAGCAGCTTTGCTACCGGCCTGATTGCGGGGGGCGGACTGTGGCTGATCGGGGTGGACTTTCCGATTCTGTGGGGTGTGTTGACCGGGGTGCTCAACTTTATTCCGACCATCGGCTCGATCGTGGCGGCAATCCCGCCGGTGCTGATCGCCTTTCTCGGGCTGGGTGTGCCGGAAGGCGTTGCCACGCTGGTGCTGTATGTGTCGGTGAACACGGTGATTGGCAGTATTATCGAGCCACGTTTCATGGGCCAGACACTGGGGCTGTCACCGGTGATAGTGCTGCTGTCGTTGCTGCTGTGGGGTTGGGTGTTTGGCCCGGTGGGCATGCTGCTGTCGATCCTGCTGACGATGATCGTCAAGCTGGCGCTGGAGTCCAATCCGCATACCCGCTGGCTGGGCATCATGCTGAGCGACGGCGCCCGGCTGAAAAGCACACAGTCTGATTAGCAAGGCTGCCGGAACGGATTTGCATGGCAGCGCGGCCAGGGTAAACAGACGTGATTGTGCCTGTTGCAGGCAAGCCTGCGCCTGCACGGGCCGGGACAGTAGCCTAGCCGGGGCTTGCATCGTTTGTCGTGTCATTACCGCGGATGGCCGGAGCAGGCTGCAGGGCGCTGTCTTCCGGGTGCAGCTGATTATTCTTGTAGCGCATGACAAAGGTATGCAGCGTGTTGTTGTCGGTTTGCTCAATGCGGAACTCGACCAGGTCTCCCCTGAGCAGGGCACTGGCCAGCCTGGCTGACTGGCCATTGATCCGTGCTTTGCCGCTGAGCACCTGGTGTTTTTGCTTCAGTTGTAACTTATAGCTGTTGCCGACAGCATCTGACCACTGCCAGGTGCCAGCAAGCTGCGCCGGTACGATCCACTTGAAGATATTCACTCCGCCACAGCTGACGTGCTCGTCCGGCTTCCAGTCGCCCATGTCGAACGCATGGGAAACGATACGGGTGCCCGGACGCAACTCCTGCTGCAGCCGCGGTCGCAGCTCCAGGTTGATAATGTCGAGCAAATACAGGGTGACTACAGTCGCGGCGCTGAAGTCGGCTTCGAGCAGATCGCCTTCAAGAAAGTCCACCATGTGTTCGACCCGTGAGTTGCCGGCATATTCCATGGCTTCGGCGATGCGCATCGGGTCCAGGTCGATACCGATGCCGCGGGTATTGCGCTGCATGGCCGCTGCGACCACGATGCGTCCATCGCCGCAACCAAGGTCATAGAGAAAATCGCGGGCGGTGACCCCGGCCAGGTCCAGCATGGCATCAACGATTTTTTCATCCGTTGGCACATAGGGCACATCCAGCATGATCTCCGGCTCGTCGATGCTGTACTCGTCCAATTCAAGGCCTTCCAGCATGGCGTCTTCCAGAAGGTAGTCCAGGTCGGAGTCTTCATCGAAGTCCAGTTCGTGCATGGAAAACTCATTAAAATCCAGATCGTCGTACAAATTGTGCTCCTGTTCTTGAGGGGGAAGCCGGATTGGGCGCCATTCGTCGGGAGCTCAGGGTAACATACACGGCGCCTGGACAAGAGTAGCAGTACGACCCTCGCCCGGATTTGCGGGCTGATAACATGTCCCGGGCAATGCACATCCCGGCAGGCGCCTGACTTGCCAGTCGCGATGGGCCGGTAATATTTGCCAAAAAAGGGCCACCGAGGCACGGTTGCCCGGCATCTTTCTTTCACATTGGGTACGCAGTAACAGCATGAAAATACTCCATACGTCTGACTGGCATCTTGGACGCGCCCTGTACGGACGACGCCGGCAGGATGAATTTGCCGCTTTTCTGGACTGGCTGCTGGATTGTCTGGCCAGCCATCAAGTGGATGTGCTGGTGGTGGCGGGCGATGTGTTTGATACCAGCACGCCGGGCACTGCCGCGCAGGAGCTGTATTACCGGTTTTTGGCGCGGGTGACTGCTAGCGGTTGCCGGCATGTGGTGATTGTTGGTGGCAACCACGACTCACCCACTTTTCTGGATGCGCCCGCCGGCTTGCTGCGGGCGCTGGATGTGCATGTGGTCGGGCAGGCCTGTGCGGATCCGGCGGATCAGGTATTGCTGCTGCGTGATGCAGCTGGCGGGCCGGAACTGATTGTCTGTGCGGTGCCTTATCTGCGCGACCGGGATATCCGCCAGGCAGATGCCGGTGAAAGCCTCCGTGACAAGGAGCAAAAGTTGCAGGAGGGCATTCGTGCGCACTATGCGGCCATCGGCGAGGCGGCCAGCGCCCTTAATGCACAACTGCCGCAACCGGTACCGGTGGTGGGAACCGGGCACCTGTTCGCTGCCGGTGGGCAGACGGTAGAGGGTGACGGAGTGCGCGAGCTTTATGTCGGCTCGCTCGCCCATGTACACGCCGGCGTGTTTCCGGACTGTTTTGACTATGTCGCGCTGGGGCATTTGCATGTGCCACAGGTGGTGGCCGGACAGGCGCATATCCGCTACAGCGGTTCACCCCTGGCGATGGGGTTTGGCGAGGCGCGCCAGCAGAAAGTTGCCTGTCTGGTGCAGTTTGAACAAGCGGCGCCGGGCCATTTTATGCCGCGGGTGGAACTGCTGGAAATACCGGTGTTCCAGCGGCTGGAGTCGGTCCGTGGCGACCTGTCCGATATCAGCCTGCGCTTGCAGGCGCTAAAAGAAAAGAATGAGTCCGTCTGGCTTGAGGTGCTGTATAGCGGCGAGGCCATTGTCAGCGATTTGCGCGAGCAGCTGGAGCAGCTGGTGGCTGATACGCCGCTGGAGA
The DNA here is from genome assembly GCA_964394445.1 of uncultured Thiopseudomonas sp. Classification (GTDB taxonomy): domain Bacteria; phylum Pseudomonadota; class Gammaproteobacteria; order Pseudomonadales; family Pseudomonadaceae; genus Thiopseudomonas. The sequence continues at coordinate 24,952 of CAYMXO010000002.1, read as the reverse complement.
TTTTGCGCATCCGCAACCAGCGTGTGGTCAGCCAGCTGCTGGAGCAGGCTACCGGGGATGAAGCCCTGGATGACCTGACCGAGCAGGATGTGTTCGGGCGCTGTCTGGATGCTCATCAGGTGCCGGACGGGCAGCGGATGGAATTATTGCAGGATTACCGGCAGGTGCTGGTTTCCCTACAGGATGAGGACGGCATGGCACAGCAGGACGGGCAGGCATGAAGATTTTGCAGTTGCGCTTTGAGAACCTGAACTCGCTGGTCGGTCAGTGGCAGATCGATTTTAGCGATCCGGCCTTTGCCGCCGAAGGGATTTTTGCCATTACCGGGCCAACCGGTGCCGGCAAATCCAGCATTCTGGATGCCATCTGCCTGGCCCTGTACGGGCGTACGCCCAGGCTGGGGCGCATCACCAAAAGCAGCAACGAAATCATGTCGCGCCAGACCGGCGAGTGCTTTGCCGAGGTGACTTTTGCCACGCCGGAAGGCCGTTACCGTTGCCACTGGAGTCATCACCGCTCGCGGCGCAAGGCAGACGGCGAACTGCAACAGCCGAAGCAGGAACTGGTCAATGCCGATAGCGGTGAGGTGCTGGAGTCGAAACTGCGCGATGTGGAAGACGCCGTAGTGGCGATCACCGGCATGGATTTTGAGCGTTTTACCCGCTCGGTCATGCTGGCGCAGGGTGGTTTTGCCGCTTTTTTGCAGGCCTCGCCCGATGCGCGGGCACCGATACTGGAACAGATTACCGGTACCGAAATTTACAGCCGTATTTCCATGCGCACCCACGAGCTGCAGCGTGAACAGCAAGACAGACTGAAGCTGCTGCAGGCGCAACTGGAGGGTGTGCGCCTGCTCGACAGCGAACAGGAGCAGGAACTCCGGCAACAGCATGTGCAGGACAGCGAGAAAAAACAGCAACTGCAACAGCAGGTGCAGCAGCTGAAAGGCATTGAGCTCTGGCAGCAGCGATTACAACAGCTGGAACAGCAGCAAAGCGGGTTGTTGCAAAAACAGCGGGAACTGGAGCAACAGCAGAAGGCCTTTGCACCACAGCGCAGCCGGCTGGCGCTGGCCCTGCAAGCCGCCGAGCTGGAGCCGGCACTGGGCACGTTGCAGGGGTTGCGGCGGGAGCTGGAGAAAACCCTGGCTGACCATGCCCGCGAGAAAGCTGCACTGCCGGAGCTGGAGCAGGCAATAAAGCTGGCCGAAGAACAGGTGCAACAGCAGTCCGGCGTGCTGGAGCAGGCGCGGGCCACTCTGCTGGCCGTGGCGCCAAAGCTGCGCAAGGTGCGCGCGCTGGATCAGCAACTGCAGCAGGAAGATTTGCGGTTGCAACAGGACACACAAACCCGCAACAAGCGCGGGGAAGAGCTTAAGCAGCTTGAACGGCAACTGCAGGAGGTCGGCAGCAACATGCAGACTGCCTTGGAGCAGATGGCGGGGCTGCAGGCATGGTTCACCCGTCAGGCCGCCGATGAGTGGCTGGTGACCGGGCTGGCCGGAGTCGAGCAGCAACTGGAGCAATTGCAACAGCAGCAGGCCAGGGTGCAGCAGGGCGAAAAGCAGCTGCAGGAACTGGTACAGCAGCACGAAGAACTTGTTGGCCAGCTGGAACGCCAGCGTGAGTGCTGGCGCCAGGAAAGCACTGCCATCGCAGTGGCCGACACAGGGTTGCAGGAAGCGCGGGCACAGTTGGCCCGGTTGTTGAACGGGCGACAGCTGGCGGACCTGCGCTATGAGCTGGAGCATCTGCAAGACAAACAGTTGTTGCTGGCCCGCATCCAGAGTCTGGAAGAACAGCGCCACCAGTTGCAGCATGGCCAGCCCTGTCCGTTGTGCGGCGCGACCGGGCACCCCTATGCGGACGGGCAAGTGCCGCAACTGGATGGGCTGGGCGAGCAAGTCAGCGCGCTGGTTCAGCTGATCAGACAGATTGAGCAGAAACAGGAACACTGCCTGCAACACGAGCGGGAACACCAGCGACTGCAGCAGGCCTCCGCTGCAACCAGGGATACCGGGCTGGAGTTGAAAGCCAGGGAAGCCAGCCTGCTTGAGCAAAAAGAACAGGCACAGCAAAACCTGGCGCAGCTGGCGCAAGAACTGGTCACGCGGCAACAGCAGGTACAGCAGATACTGCAACCGCTGGGCGTGGTGCTACAGGCCGGGCAGCCGGCCGGGCAGCTTGTACAACAGTTGCGCGGGCGCCGTGATGACTGGTTAAAGCAGGAACAGCAGCGCCGTGAACTGGAGCAGCAGCAACAGAAGCTGGAGGCGGAGGCCGGGCGTTTGCAGGCGCTGGCTGACCGGCTGCGGGAGGATCTTCAGCAACAGGAGCAAGCCTTGCAGGCGTGCCAGCAGCAACTGGAGGCGCTGCAGCAACAGCGGCTGGAACTCTTTGGCCGGCAGGATGTAGATGCCTACGAGCACGAGTTGCAGCAACAGGTCACTCACGCCGAACACGCCCTTCAGCAACACGGCAGCCGGCTGGCCGAACAGCGGCAAGATCTGGCCCGGCTGCAGGAGCGAACCGGCGTGCTGGAGCAGCGGCGTGACGATTACAGCAAGGAGCTGGCCGGTAGCGAAACGGCTTTTAACCCCCTGTTGGCAGAGCAGGGCTTTGCCAGCGAGCAGGCGCTGCAGGCAGCCCTGTTGTCGGCTGTTGAAAGGCAGCAGTTGCAGCAGCAGGCCAGACGTCTCGACGAACAAGCGGCAACCCTGCATGTCCAGCTCAAGGAGACTCAAGACAGTTTGGCTGCTGAGCGGGAGCGGCAGCTAACCTCAGAGTCGCCGGAGGCGGTGCAAGAACAGTTGCAACAGGCAGAAGATAACTTGCTTGAACTGCATGGCCGGCTGGAGACGCTGGGCTTCCAGCTGCAACAGAATGAACAGGCACGAAAAAACCAGCAGCAACTGCTGGAGCAGCTTGGCCAGCAGCAGGACAGCTGTCGGCGCTGGAGCAATCTGCACGAATTGATCGGCTCGGCCGATGGCAAGAAATTTCGCAACTTTGCCCAGGGGCTGACGTTTGAGCTGATGGTGGTGCAGGCCAACCGCACCCTGCAACAGATGAGCGACCGCTACCTGCTGGTGCGGGATACCGCCGAGCCGCTGGAGCTGAATGTGGTCGACAACTATCAGGCCGGCGAGGTGCGCTCGACCAAGAACCTGTCCGGTGGCGAGAGCTTCATTGTCAGTCTGGCGCTGGCACTGGGCTTGTCGCGCATGGCCAGTCAGAACGTACGGGTTGACTCGCTGTTTCTTGACGAAGGCTTTGGCACCCTGGATGAAGAGGCGCTGGACGTGGCGCTGGATACGCTGTCGGGTTTGCAGCAGGACGGCAAGCTGATCGGCGTGATCTCCCATGTGCAGGCCCTAAAGGAGCGGATTGCCACACAAATTCATGTACAACCGCTGCGCGGCGGCCGCAGCCGGCTGACCGGACCGGGCTGTAGCCAGCCTCTTTTGCATGGGCAGTCCTGAGCCTGGCGGCAACCAATAACGGCAACTAGGGGTCGTAGTCTGTAGCGTGGAAACTGCCTGTTCCGGCAATTGTCGGCCAGCAGTGCCTTCTTTTCTGATCGCTTGGGCGGCATAATGCCATGTTTGCCGCGATTCCCCGCGCTGAGTCCACGATCTGCTGCGGATTCCGGATAGCATCAATGCCAACAATTTACGATTACAAGCTGAAAAACTTGCAGCGGGGTGCCAGCCGCCAGGGAAGGCTGTTGGTGGGTGCCGGGTTGCTGCTGGTTGGTGTGTTCCTGCTAATCTGGCAAGCCGGTGAGCAGCAGGCAATCAAACGGTACGAATTTGGTCGGCTAGCGACACAGAGTGGCATTATCTACCATGACCTGCGGCGCCAGTTCATGAGCATCCGCGCTTCGCATTTCAACCTGCAGGCCGAGCTGTTATCCGGCGCCGACGGCTTTGACCAGACCGGAGAATTTATCGACAAGAGTTTGCGCGCCTTTGTGCAAACCATCAGTGGTGTGCGCACGGTCACCTTGCTGGCAGCAGATGGCCAGATTCTGGCCAGCAGCGATCCCCTGCAGCAGAGCGGCAACCTTGCCGGCAACGAACTGGTCCAGCGGGTAATCCGTGAGCGTCAGGCCGGGGTCCTGTACCTCAGCCGTCCTTACCCGCTGACAGACAACTTGTTGACCATTGCCGCAGCCAGCGCCCTGACGGATCAGCAGGGCGAGTTTGCCGGACTGGTCGTGACCGAGCTGAGCCCGGTGGAAATCGGCATTTCGCTGGAATCGGTTTCTTATGCCGATGACATGCAGATCAGCATTGCACATGCCAACGGCACCGTATTCGTGGCCGAACCAGACAGCCAGCGGATACTGGGCATGAGCCTGTTCGAGGCCGACAGCCTGTTTACCAGCCACCTCAAAAGTGGTGAGGGTCTGAGCCTGCAGGAAGGCAGGCTGGCCTACGACAGTGAGCAGCGTCTGGTAGTGCAACAGACCGTCATGCCGGCAGATCTGGGCACCAGCGATGCATTGGTCGTCTGCATCAGCCGCAAATACGATGCCGTGTATGCCAAGCTGAACAGGTCGCGCTGGTTGATGGCCAGTTTGTACCTGCTGCTGGCCGTGATCAGTGTAGTGTTTCAGTACATGTGGCAGCGTAAAAACAGGCAAGTGTTTGCCGACCTGCGCAGCGCACAGAAACAGACGCTGGCCAGCAACGACCTGCTGGTAAAGCTTAACCGGCAGCTGGAGCAGCAGACGGAAAACATGCGTTCGCTGGCCTTTCTGGATGAATTGGCCGGCATTGCCAACCGTCGCCATTTCAATCGTAGCCTGGAAGCCGAGTGGCGCCGTTGTCAGCGTGAGCATCAGCCCCTGTCGCTGATCATGCTGGATGTAGACTATTTCAAACAATTCAACGACCTGTACGGCCATCAGCGTGGCGATGAATGTCTGGTCAGCATTGCCGGCAGCCTGAAAAACAGCCTGACCCGCTCGCATGACTTGCCGGCCCGTATTGGCGGAGAAGAGTTTGCCTGTCTGTTGCCCAATACCCCGCTAAAGGGGGCGCTGATCAAGGCAGAACGGATCCGTTCGGAAATCATGGCGCTGGCCATACCGCACGGCGGTTCTTTGGTGCAGCCGGTGGTGACCGTCAGTGTTGGCGTGGCCAGTGCCATGCCGGAGTCCGGCTCCAGTTACCTGCAGCTGCTGGAAGTGGCCGATGATGCTCTGTACCGTGCCAAGAAAAAGGGGCGCAATCAGGTATGCGGGCAGTCTGCAGAATTGGCGGGTGTCGGACAGCATGTTGATGCAAGCAGCGAATAACAAGAGGGTCGCCTGTGATGAAAATCTGGATTGATGCTGATGCCTGCCCGCGTGCCGCCCGGGATCTGGTGGTGCGCTTTGCCCTGAAGCGCAAGCTGGACGTGGTGATGGTGGCCGGGCAGCCACAACAGAAGCCGAACTTTGCCTGCGTCACTCTGGTGGTGGTTCCCAGCGGGCCGGATGCGGCCGATGATCATATTGTCGAGCAGGCACAACCGGGGGATCTGGCCATTTGCAGTGACATTCCGCTGGCCGACCGTTTGCTGAAAAAGGGTGTTGCAGCACTGGATCCGCGCGGTCAGGAATTTACCGAAAAAAACATGGGCGACCGTCTGGCCACCCGTAACCTGTTGAGTGACCTGCGCGATACTGGCCAGTTGAACAGCGGCGGACAGCCGGCCTATGGCGAGCGCGACAAGCAACAGTTTGCCAACGCACTGGATCGTTTGCTGACCCGCCTGAGCCGCAATTAAGCTGCCGGCGCCCGCATGGAAATTCTGTGCTGGCACGAAAGTGTTTGTGCATGACTTTTTGTGCTTGCCACGAAGCTCCGTAGCGGAGAGCTGTGCTCTCCACAGTGGCGACCACAGGTCGCCGCTACACGGCCCCGGATATTGGCCCGCATTCGGCGTCTGGTTTGTCCCCCATTCGCGGCTTTAGCCGCGAACGGAGTGGGGTCATCCGTCTGGCCGGGCTTGGCCCGGATCGCGGGAAATTCGCTCCTGTAACAACGCATTTGTTTTTGCAGGAACGGCGCCTGGCCACGATTGACGTGGGGCAGCCGGCTTAGCGTTCGGCCGCCGGTTCGGCTGCCTTAAGCCGGGTCTGGTTCAGCTCGCCGGCCGCTTCCAGCGCGGGGTAGGCGGTGGAGCAGATGTGTGAGTGAATGCGTTTCAGGTCACGCAGAATGTCCAGATGCAACGAGCTGGTTTCCAGACTTTCCACCCGCTGCTGCTTCAGGCGCTCGATGTGGTTTTCCGCTGCCTGGAACTCAAGATCACGAATGCGGTTTTTCTGCGCCAGCAGCATGCGTGCGGACGCCACATCACCAGACAAAAACACGCTCATGGCCAGCCGCAGGTTGTCCTGTACCGCGTGGTGGATTTCCTTCAGCTCGCGGGCACCTTCCCTGGAAAACTGCAGTTGTTTCTTGATCTTCTTGCTGGCCAGTTCCATCAGGTTTTTGTCGATGATGTCGCCAATATGCTCAAGGTTGATGGTCAGGCTGAGAATTTCCATGGCACGCCGGCTTTGCCGGTCATCCATGGCTGAACGGGTAATCTTGATCACGTACAGCTTGATGCTTTCATGCAGGCGGTCAACGGCATCATCCATGGCCGACACCCGGGCCACCAGCTTGCGGTCGTTGGTCATGATCGCGGTGAGGCTGTCCTGCAGCATTTTTTCAATGATATCGCCCATGCGCATGGTTTCCCGGGCCGCACTGGACAACGCAACGCTGGGGGTGTCCATGGCGTGCGGGTCAAGGTACAGGGCGCGACCGGGGTCATTCTCGTTCCCGGCCTCGGGCAGCAGCCGCTCCAGCAGACGGGCGATCAGGCCCAGCGGGATGATGAACACCAGCGCCATGGCCAGGTTGAACAGCATGTGAAAGTTCGCTGTCAGGCGCGCCGGCTGGCTGTCGAGCAGGCCCAGCCACTCCACCATCAGCGGCAACAGGGGAGCAAAAATGATACAGCCCAGCAACCGGTTGAGCAGGTTGCCCAGCGGCATGCGCCGGTGCGCCGGGTTGCTGCTGCCCAGGCCTTCGAGCAATGGGTTGAGGGCGCTCCCCAGGTTGGCCCCCAATACCAGAGCCAGTGCCGCCGGTGGGGTGATCAGTCCGGCTGTGGCCAGTGACATGGTCAGCAACACCGTGGCTACGCTGGAGTGGGCGGCCCAGGTCAGCACGGCACCGATCAGCAGGGTCAGCACCGGATCGCCGGTGATGGCGGTAAACAGCTCCTGCGCGACGGGAGCATCCTGGATGGGCTCAAGGCTGCTGACCAGCATTTCCAGGGAAAACAGCATCAATCCCAGGCCGATGCCGACGCGGCCCAGATCCTTGAGCATGGTCTGTTTGCTGCGCTTGAAGGCCAGAAAGCCGATCAGCAGCAGGGTGGGTGCAATGGCCGAGGCGTCGAAAGACAGCACCTGCACAATTAGGGTGGTGCCGACATTGGCACCCAGCATCACGGCCAGTGCTGGTGCCAGGGCAACCAGGCCGGAAGCGGTAAAGGAGCTGAGCATCAAGGCGGTGGCGGTGCTGCTCTGCAGAATGGCGGTGACGCCCATGCCGGCCAGAAACGCGGGCAGGCGGCGCTTCAGGACTTTGCCAAGAAAGCGCCGCAGGCGTGCGCCAAACGCACGGATGATGCCGGTGTTGACCATGTGCAGTCCCCACAGCAACAGGGCTACACCGCCGGCCAGGTTCAGGATGACCTTAATGCCCATGGCTCTATTTGCTTGTCGGGGGGAGTGTGTTTTTATTCTAGCACTCTGCCAGCAACCATGAAGTACGACATCTGTATGAAATCAGGCGATGCGCAGTGCTGTGTCTTGCATGGCGACCACAGGCCGTTACCGCGCAATGGCGGATTATTTTTTACCGAGGAACGAGCCTAGAATACCACGCACAATTTGCCGGCTGATCTGGTTGGTGGCCTGGCGGATGGTGCTTTGTACCACCTTGCCGGCAATGTCGCCGAGCACGCCGCCGGCGGCATCGCTGGCGCCCTTTTTGGCGGCTTTCTTTGCGGGTGCGGCTTTTTCCGGGGTCTGGGCCTCCTGTGCGGCCTTTTCTGCCCGGGCCAACAGAATTTCGTAGGCGGACTCGCGGTCAAACGGCTTGTCGTAACGGCTGCCAAGGTTGGACTGGCGCAGGTTCTGCTGGCGCTCACTGTCGTTTAGCGGCCCGACACGGGATTGCGGCGGGGTAATGGCCACTTTTTGCACCATGCTGGGCGTACCCTTGTCTTCCAGGGTGGCAAACAGCGCTTCGCCAATGCCAAGTTCGGTCAGTTCCTGCAGGGTGCTGAACCGGGCATTGGGCCGGAAACCGTCGGCTACTGCCTTGAGGGATTTTTGTTCTTTGGCGGTAAAGGCGCGCAGGCCGTGTTGTACCCGCAAGCCCAGCTGGGCCAGCACTGCATCGGGCAGGTCGGACGGTGACTGGGTGACAAAATATACGCCGACTCCCTTGGAACGGATCAGGCGCACCACCTGTTCGATGCGGTCCTGCAGCGCTTTGGGCGTGCCCTTGAACAGCAGGTGGGCCTCGTCGAAAAACAGTGCGAGAATCGGCTTGTCGGCATCGCCCCGCTCGGGCAACTGTTCAAACAGTTCCGACAGCAGCCAGAACAGGAAGGTGGCGTACAGCTTGGGTGCTTCGTGCACCAGGCGGGTGCCGTCAAGAATATGGATCATGCCGCGGCCGTCGATGGAGGGCTGCAAAATGTCGCCAAGCTGCAGTGCCGGCTCGCCAAAGAACTGGTCCGCCTGCTGTTGCTCCAGGGTGGCCAGCTTGCGCAACAGGGCGTTGGCCGACTGGCGGGTAAACAGGGCGCTGTCATCGGCCAGCACCTCGGGGTTGTTCAGCAGGTGGGTGATCATGGCCTTCAGGTCTTTCATGTCCAGCAACAGCAAACCTTCGCGGTCGGCCACTTTGAATGTGGTGTACAAAACCGCCTGTTGGGCATCGGTCAGCTCCAGCAGGTTGGCCAGCAGCAGCGGGCCCATGTCACTGATGGTGGTACGCAGCGGGTGTCCCTGGCTGGCAAACACATCCCAGAAACACACCGGATAACCTTTGGGCGAATGCGTCAGCCATTCCATGCTGGCGATGCGTTCGGCAATTTTGCCGCTGGGCGAGCCGGCGGCAGCGATACCGCTCAGATCACCTTTTACATCGGCAGCAAATACGGCCACGCCGGCATCGCTGAACTCTTCAACCAGGCGTTGCAGGGTCACGGTTTTGCCCGTTCCGGTGGCGCCGGCAATGATGCCGTGGCGGTTGGCCAGGCGCAGTGAGTGGCCGGTGGGCTCGCGGGTCAGCAGGTTTTCACCGAGGGTCAGCAGGCGGGGTGTGGTCATGGGGCATCTCGTGTGTGTAGGCAAAAAGGGATTGGCGGCAAGCTTAGCAAAAAACCACAGGAGCGCCGAGTATCCCTGTGGCTTGCCTGTTCTGCAGAGCAGCTGTTTGTAAAAGAAGGCTTGTATGCATTGCCACTGTGCCCCTGCAGGAGCGAATGTATTCGCGACCAGTGCTGCAGGAAAATGCAGGTGCTGCAGAGGATCAGCGTGGCCCTGCTGACCCCGGTTGCTTCTGTTCCGGGCCCAGGAGAGGTGCAGCATTCGCAATACTCAAGGCTCGAACTTGCGGATGCGTTCCTCCGTGTCCGGGTGGCTGGACAGCATTTTCAGCAGCCGGTTGCCGCCGGAATTGTCCGGCCGGGAGGCACCCTCCAGCCGGCGCATGATGTTGGCAAAGTGAACCGGCTCGATCCCCTGTTGGCGCAGGCCGTGCAGGGCGAAGTCGTCGGCTTCGTTTTCCATCTCTCGCGAGTAGGCCATGTTCATCAGTAGCGCAGGTGCTGCGGCAATGGTTTCCGAAGCCGCTGAAATGTCGCCGGTGATGGCAAACAGGCCCCAGTACAACAAGCCGTTCTGCACCACCCGGCGCAATCCGTGCCGGCGCTCCACATGGCCAATTTCGTGGGCCAGCACGGCGCTCAATTCGTCATCATCCCCGGCCAGCCGGACAATTTCATCGGTAAAAACCATCTGGCCGCCGGGCAGGGCAAAGGCGTTGGCGCCAATCCCCGGGGCGTGACGAAACTGCACCTGTAGCGGGTAGTCCGGCCAGGCTGCCAGCAGCGGGGCAAAGTGCTCTTGCAGCTGTTGCTGGCGTGCAGCCGGCAACTGGCTGGCTTGCAGCAGGCTGCGATCGAGCAGCTGCATGCTTTGCTTGCCGATCTGCAGCTCAACCGATGCAGGAATGAAATGCACGATGGTCCGGGCTGCCAGCGGAGCACCTTTGGTCAACCCCAGATAGAGCGACAGCAGCAGTACCAGAACAGCCGCCAGCACCCAGTGCCAGCGTGATTCCAGCCGGTGCAGCCAGGATGATCCATGTCCCCGGGGCTGACGGCGGGAGAGCACACCGGTCAGTTGTTTGAGGGCAGCATATTCGGTACTGGCAAAGACCACGCCATCGCTGAACATCACCTGTTGTGGTGTGCTGCCCAGCCGTGAGGCAACCTGCATTTGCGCTGCTTCGTAGTGCAAAGTGCGACCGGCAAAGTGCAGGCAGACGCGCCCCTGCGCATCCAGTGATAATGCCGCCGCGTGGCGTTGCGAGCTTTGCCCGTCGAAACAGAATCCCCGAACCTGCATGGCTAGATAATGGCAATATCCATGTCGAACATTTCGCCCAGCTCCTCGCCCAGCGCACTGGTTTGTTCAATCTGGCTGCCAACAAACTTGTCCAGGTCGCCGGCAATGATTGCTGTGGTGCAGGAGGCCCGGTAACTGGCCATGCGAACCTTGGCCCAGGGGGTGTAGAGGCCCAGCGTCAGCATGATCAGCAGGCTGTTGGTGAAATAGATCCAGACGGTGGTGCGCTTGCTCATGTTTGACTCAAGGCGGTGTCCGGCCAGGCCGACGTTACCCAGATAGAGGTTGGTCAGGCCTGCCTGAAAATAGCCAAACACCAGCAGGTAACCAATCATTGCGGCAACCGGATGCACCAACACAGCCAGCAAACCGGCAACCAGCACGCTGCCCAGAACCTTCAGGCCGAACAGGTAGTAATCGACCAGAGTCCCTTTGAAATGGAAGGAAGCCAGCCCATAGCGGCTGTTTTCCACCTGATACTTATGTTTCTGGTGCAGGCTCAGCGGCAAACCCAGTGAAAAAGTGATCAGCGATACAAAAGGCCAGAGCAGCATCACCTTGGCCGCCCCCAGATAGCTGCCGGTAAAGTTGAAGCGCACGCCGCGGTAAGCGGTGTTGATGGCATTGAAACGCAGTGAGCGCGACAGCACCCAGGGCAGCAGCGGAAGGAACGCCAGAATCATGACCAGACTGATGACGGGTGCAAACTGCGAAGCCAGCTGCCAGGCGACCAGAACGAAAAAGGCAATGATGCGCCCCTTAAGAATGGTGAGCGGATTGGCCAGATACTGGAAGTTGTTGCCATCAAGCAGCGTATTGCCATAAAAATACTGCCGGTTACGCACCTTGGCCCAGGCTGAATAGATACCGGCAGTGAGCACTGTCAACACAATGTTGATGATCCAGATACCAAAGTATTCGCGACCAGTGCCGGTGAACTGCATTGGCACATGACGTTCCTTGGGTACATGCAAACGGTCTTTTGCTGCCAGTGGCTCGCCCAGCGCACCGCGGGAAGGCTGTGGGCGCTCTGCTGCAGGGCGGGAAGCTGACTCAGGCCCGGGTGCCGGCTCGTCGTTTGCGAGCGAGAAACTGGCGGGGGTGCGGGCAGGCTGTTCGTCTGCTGCTTGTTCGGCTGCCGGCGTGTCCGCGGGCTCCAGTGACAGCTGGTACTCGCCCTCAACCCGCACTGCAATGCCAAACTGTGCCAGTTTGCTGCGATAGGCCTCGGCCTTGTCTTTTTCCAGGCCTTTTTTCAGAACTGCATCCGGCGTGGCATACAGCTGGCGCAACTGAGCGTCATTGAGCTTGAGCAGCTGGCGCAGGCTGGCCTGCACCTGTTCCAGGGCAAAACCCGGCAAGGGCTGCGGATTAAAAACCAGTCGGTAATGCAGCATGGGAGCTCTCCCTGGCAAAAGGCGCAGTGTAAACCGGATGACGCTCTTATGCCATCACCCGGATCTTGCAATCAGCCCCGTTTGGCCTGCTGCAGTTTTTCATAGGCCGCGAGCAGGCGCTGCATGGCGGGCAGGTTGCTGAAGGTTTCGCTGTCGACCACTTCAAGTCCGTAAAAGCGCTGTTCGCCCAGCAGTACGCCAAGGGCGTCGTTCAGTGTGTGTTCGCTGTATTGCCAGCTCAGGGCATCGGCATAGTGTTCCAGTGCGTCCAGGCCGTGCAGCTGGCCCAGCTGCAGCAGGCTGGTCAGGCACAGGTAATGACGCAGGCGTTCAGCACCCAGGCCGCACTGGTTGTAGTTGAGCAGCCATTGCACCCATTCCAGCGCAGCGGCATGGTCGCCACCGGCCAGGGCCAGCATGGCTTTCAGTTCGGCGAGGCGCAGGTTGGCCCAGGCGCTGTCCGGGCTGAACAGCAGGCCAAGAAATTCACTGAGCAGCAGGTCGTCGGGCAGGTCTTCTTCGTTCAGTGTGTCCAGCAGGTTGATAAAGTCGTCCGGCTGCGCTTCCTGCCCTGGCAGGCTGCAGATCAGTTCACGCCAGCCGAGACCGGCGTTGTTGTTGGCGTGGAACAGGTCATCCAGCGGGTAAATTTCGGACAGTCCGGGCACCAGAATGCGGCAGGCATCCACGCTCAGATGGCTGTAATCGGCAATGTAGACCTGGTGGCCCAGTCCGTGCAGCAGGTCGAGCAGGTGCTGGCAGGTGGTCTGGTTGTCGCTGTCGAAGTTCCAGCGGGTAAAGGTGTGATCGGCCGGACGGCGCAGCATGTCCCAGCCAAGGTGTCCGCTGGAGTCGGTGAAGTGGGTTTCCAGGTTGGTCGGGTCGGCCACCAGTTCGTTGTCAAAGCTGGGTTCGGCAAACACGTCGAGCTGGTTCAGGTTGCGCCCCTGCAACAGCTCGGTCACGGTGCGCTCCAGCGCCACGGAGAAGTTCGGGTGAGCGCCGAAGGAGGCAAAGCTGGTGCCGTTGTTACGGTTGAACAGGACCACGCACACCACCGGGAACTGGCCGCCAAGGGAGGCATCCAGGGTGAGCGTGGGATAACCGGCCGCTTCCAGCTCGCGCAGCGCTTCGCGTACCGTCGGGTGTTCGTCCAGCACGCTGTCGGGAATTGGCGGCAGGCTGATGGCTTCGGTCAGAATGCGCTGCTTGACGTGGCGCTCGCAGATTTCTGCCAGAGCCTGGCTGCGGGCCTCGGCGCTGTTGTTGCCGGCGGACATGCCGTTGGATACATAGAGGTTGCCGATGATATTGACCGGGATGTAGCTGGTGCGGCCGTCACTCTGGCGCACAAAGGGCAGGGCACAGATACCGCGCTCTTCGCTGCCGGCTTGCAAATCCAGCAGCTGGCTGGCGTGCAGCTCGCCCTGTTGTTGGTAAACCTCTAACAGGTGTTCGTCGAGCAGGCCGGCCGGCAGGCTGTCGTCTTCGCTCAGGGCAAACCAGCGCTCGCCGGGGTAGTGTACAAAGCTGTCATCCGCCAGTTTGCGGCCCAGATAAAAATCGGCAAAAAAGTAGTTGCACGACAAGCGTTCGAAGAACTCGCCCAGCGCCGAAGCCAGTGCGGCTTCACGGGTGGCGCCCTTGCCGTTGGTAAAGCATTGCGGGCAGTCGCGGTCGCGGATATGCACCGACCAGACGTGGGGTACGGGATTGAGCCAGGAGGCTTCTTCAATATTGAAGCCCAGACGGGTCAGTTGCTGGCGGAAGCGGGCAATGCTTTGTTCCAGGGCGGCGTCTTTGCTAGGGATGTAAGTCAGGGTCATGAGCAGGCTTGCGGTTGCGGTAAAAGCCATGGATTATACGGCACCTCAGCGCAGCACACAGCAACTCTCGCACCCAAGGAATTTTGATGGGCATTATCACGCTGGCCCTGGCTACCTATATTTTTGTCATGGCCGTTACGCCGGGGCCAAATAACGTATTACTGGCCGCTTCCGGTGTGAACTTCGGCCTGCGCCGCACGTTGCCGATGGGGTTGGGAATTGCGCTGGGTGGCGGCTTTCACTGCTTTGCCAGCATGCTGATGTTTGGCCACCTGTTTGAGCTGGTCAGCATCATTCGCTTGCCGATTGCGGTGGTGGGGTGCATTTACCTGTTGTGGCTGGCCTGGCAGATGTATCGTGCCAGCGCGCCGGATGCGGGCGGGCAGGGACGTCCGCTGACTTTTATGCAGATGGCACTGTTTCAGTGGGTCAACCCCAAGGCCTGGGTCATGATGCTGAATATGGCAGCCCTGTTCATGCCCGGGCAGGGGCCGGTTTTGTGGAGTGCCATGCAGATTGGCATGGCGGATACGCTGGTGAGTCTGCCGACGGTTGTGCTGTGGGCGTGGCTGGGTGACCGCTTGCGGCTGGCGCTACAGAGGCCGCGCCAGTTACAAGTGTTCAACAGCCTGATGGGGTTAAGCCTGGCGCTGACGGCAGGCTGGTTGCTGTTGGACGAGATCCGCTTGTTGCTGTTGACATAAACAACAGTGGATCACACCCAGGCTTGCAGGCAGGCTCAGAGCGGATGGTGATAGAACACCGAGTAGGACTCGATACCGTCGTTGGGCTTCTTGATGCGGGCGTTGGAATAGTGCTGGGCACGCACGCCGAGCTTGCCCCGGTTGGGCAGGGTCACGCCGACACCCAGGCGGTCTTCAAAGCTGAAAGCTACGCCGAGCTTGCGGCTGCTGACGCGGGTTTTGGAGAAGGCTGCAACACCGATGCCGCCTTCAATGAAGGGTTGCCAGCGCGGATGGGTGAAGGTGTAGGTAAACACCGGCATGAACGAGAGTGAGTGGGCTCCGGAGGAGCGGTTACCGCCATCCCAGTAGGTATAGCCGGCATCCCAGTAGCCACTCAGATGGCCGGTGTTGCTGTTGAGCCATTGGCGGTTCCAGTTATTGACCAGACCGGCCCGCAGGGTTGCATCGCCCTGGCCGGTGACGCCAGCCGAAAGTGTGATGTCGGCCGCTGAAACGGCGGTGCTGCCGAGCAACAAGGCAATGCCGGCAGAAATCAATAAATGTTTGTTTGTCATGTCGCTCACCTGTTTTGCGTTTTATTCTTCTTGCCGGAGCTGACCGTAAAGAGCAGCTGTCCGGTGATGACTGTGCTAATCTAGCACGGGTTAAAAAAGCTGTAGGAAGTCACTGTGCCATTTATGTGACAAAAAAACAGCCGTCAATTTTATTCTCTTGATTTGAAGCCAGATTTGTCATGTCCCTTCCTGCTCATCAGCTGGAGCTGCTTAGCCCTGCCCGTGATGCCGAAATTGCCCGTCAGGCCATCATTCATGGCGCCGATGCCGTATACATTGGCGGCCCGGGCTTTGGTGCACGCCATAACGCGGCCAACTCCGTAGCCGATATTGCCGCGCTGGTCGAGTTTGCCCGCCAGTATCATGCGCGGGTGTTTGTCACCCTGAACACCATCTTGCACGACAACGAGCTGGAGCCGGCCCGCAAGCAGATCATCGAGCTGTACGATGCCGGTGTCGATGCGCTGATCGTGCAGGATATGGGCGTGCTGGAGCTGGATATTCCACCAATCGAGCTGCATGCCAGCACCCAGTGCGACATCCGCTCGCTGGCCAAAGCGCAGTTCCTGGACCAGGCCGGATTTTCCCAGCTGGTGCTGGCGCGGGAGCTGAATCTGGCGCAAATTCGCGAAATCAGCCAGAACGTCGATGCGGCCATCGAGTTCTTTATCCATGGCGCACTCTGTGTTGCATTTTCCGGACAGTGCAATATTTCCCACGCCCAGACGGGCCGCAGTGCCAACCGGGGCGACTGCTCCCAGGCCTGCCGGTTGCCCTATACCTTAAAGGACGACCAGGGCCGGGTGGTGGCTTACGACAAGCACCTGCTGTCGATGAAGGACAACAACCAGACCGCTAACCTGCAGGCACTGGTCGAGGCCGGTGTGCGCTCGTTCAAGATCGAGGGCCGCTACAAGGACATGGGTTACGTCAAAAACATCACTGCCCATTATCGCCAACAGCTGGATGCCATTCTTGAGCAAAAGCCCGGGCTGGCCCGTGCGTCCAGCGGCCGTACCGAACACTTTTTTGTGCCCAATCCGGAGCAGACCTTCCACCGTGGTAGCACCGACTATTTTGTCAACGAGCGCAAGATGGACATCGGTGCCTTTGATTCACCCAAGTTTGTCGGCCTGCCGGTGGGTGAGGTGCTCAGTGTTGGCAAGCAGGACCTGATGGTGCAAACCACCACACCACTGGCCAATGGCGATGGCCTGAACGTGCTGCACAAACGCGAAGTAGTGGGGTTTCGTGTGAATACGGCGCAAGAGCTGGCGCAGTTCGAGCAGGATGGCCAACAACAGTACCAGTATCGCCTGCTGCCCAACGAGATGCCGACGGAGCTGAAACAACTGCGTCCCGGCCATGCCCTTAACCGCAACCTGGACCACAACTGGCAGCAGGCGTTGCAAAAGACGTCTGCCGAGCGCCGGGTGGCCGTGCGCTGGCAGGTGCAGCTGGATAAGCAGCAATTGCAGCTGGCAGTGATCAGTGAGGAAGGGGTGTGTGCCCGTGTGACGCTGGCCGGCCCCTTTGGTGTGGCGAACAATCCAGAGCGTAACCGCCAGCAGCTGCAGGATAGCCTGTACCAGCTGGGAAATACCCTGTATTTTGCCGAAAGTGCCGACATCAGCATGGACAGTGACTGGTTTGTGCCCGGCTCGCAGCTCAAGGCGCTGCGCCGGGATGCCATTGCCCGGCTGGATGCCGCCCGCCTGCAAGCGTTCCCCCGTGGCTGGCGCAAGGCCGAGAGCGATCCGCCTCCTGTATACCCTGATACCCAGCTGTCATTTTTGGCTAACGTCTATAACGAAAAAGCGCGTGCGTTTTACCATCGCCATGGTGTGCAGCTGATTGATGCCGCCTTTGAGGCACATGAAGAAAGCGGCGAGGTACCGGTGATGATCACCAAGCACTGCCTGCGTTTTTCCTTCAACCTGTGCCCGAAACAGGCCAAGGGCTATACCGGCGTGCGCAACAATGCCAGTCCGATGCAACTGGTGCACGACAATGAAGTGCTGACGCTGAAGTTTGATTGCCGTCCGTGCGAGATGCATGTGATCGGCAAAATCAGGCCGCATATCTTCCATGGTGCACAGCCGGGCAGCCAGACCGAGCCGGTGAAAATGGTCGGCTTTGTTGAGCCCTGAGCATGTCGGAGCGGGTCGTCGCCCGGTCAGCAGCAGGTTCCCGGGTTTTGCCATGAGCCAGCTTTTGTGCGAGGGAGCCTGTTCCCGCTCCCGTATTTGTATGTTGCAGGAGCGAATTTATTCGCGACCGGTATTTCGCGCAGGCTCCGGTGTTGGTGTTTTTGGCAGGTGCCTTGTCCGGGCGCTGTTCGCGGCTGAAGCCGTTTCTGCAGAAGCTTGTATCCTGCCAGGGCATAGGCGTGTTGTTCGGGAACTGTAGGAAGGGCTTGTCCCCTGACAGGTTGATTCCGGTTTTTGGGGGCGGCTCCCCGGCCACGGGTGGCTGGCTGGTTTACCGGTAAAGTGGGTAGTTGATTTTAAAGGCACTCCTGATGACAGGGTTTTGGCAATGATCGCAAGCATGGTTCTCAACGAACTGACCCTCTGGCTGGGCTGGCTGCTGTATGCGCCGATCATTCTGCTGGCTCTGCGCCGGGTGCTCTGGGTTGAGCTGTTCAGCGATACGCGCCGCCAGCACTTGTTGTTTGGTACCGTATTTTGCCTGTGTCTGCTGTGGCTGATGCGGCGGGACTTTCCCAGCGGTGTGGCTGTGCACTTTATCGGCATGACCGCCGTAACCTTGCTGCTGCACTGGCCGCTGGCCATTCTGGCCGGGTTGTTTGCTCAGCTGGTGATTGTTTTCTTTGGCAAGCCGGAGCTGGTGGCTGTTGGAATCAACGGTTTGCTGCTGGTTGTGTTGCCGGTGGTGATTGCGGAGCTGGCGGCTGCCTGGGTGGAGCGCTTCAAGCCGGAAAACCTGTTTGTCTATATATTCTGTACCTGCTTTTTCCCCGCGGCTTTGACCGCAGTGTTTTGTGCCATTTCCGGCTTTGTTCTGCTCTGGTTCAATGGGTTGTACCAGTTTCCGCCCTGGCTGGATGAGTTTTTCGGCATGGTGCTGCTGGTGGCTTTCCCGGAAGCTTTCATCAACGGCACAGTGATCACCGCGCTGGTGGTGTACAAGCCTGAATGGCTGGAAACCTTCAACCGCACCCGCTATTTGCAGGCGCCCTGGAAAGACGGCTCCTGAGCCTGCCCCCCCTGTCTCTTTTTGTCAGGTTGTGCAGCAGCCTGACGCCTTTGCTTTTCTGCATGATTCCATCAATAAAGACCGCAGACATCCATGAAACCTCCGTTTAAAACTGTTTTTCAACAATACTGGAATCCTTACCTGGTGCTGGCACTGGCCGGATTGCTCAGCACCCTGTATTTCGGCCTGACCTCTACCGTGTGGGCGGTTACCGGCGAGTTTACCCGTCTGGGTGGCGAGATCCTGCAGGTGCTGGGTGTCGAGGTGGAGCACTGGCAGTACTATCAAACGGTCAGTTTGCAGGGTGATACCCTGAGCCGTTCCGATGGCTGGATTGTCTGGGGCATGTTCATTGGTGCACTGGTCATGGTGCTGCTGAGCAACAGCTTCAAGATCCGTTTGCCCCAGCAAAAGCGCCGCTATGTGCAGGGCTTTGTTGGCGGTATTGTGGCCGGCTTTGGTGCGCGCATGGCAATGGGCTGCAACCTGGCTGCCTTCTTCACCGGTGTGCCGCAGTTTTCCCTGCATTCCTGGGTTTTTATTGTGGCCACCGGTATCGGCACCTACTGGGGCGCAAAGCTGGCCCGACAGCGCTGGTGGAAAGGGCGTCCATCGCTGACGGCAGGAGCGGCAAAACCTTCCCGGATAAAAAGCCGGATAGTTCAGCCCTGGGTCGGTGGTGCGATCGCTGTGATTTACCTGGGTCTGGCGCTTTACCTGTTTGCCTCCGGCCAGACCCGGCTGGCACTGGGTGCGTTGTTTGGTCTGGCTTTTGGCATCCTGATCGAGCGAGGCCAGATCTGTTTTACTTCTGCTTTCCGCGACCTGTTCCTGGTCGGGCGCAGCCTGATGGCCAAGGCAATCATCATCGGCATGGCAATCAGCTCTGTGCTGACCCTGGTAGTGATTTCGCTGTATGACCTGACGCCCGTAACCCAGGTAGCCGCGCTGAGCACGCTGGTGGGCGGAGTGCTGTTCGGGCTGGGTATTGTGATGGCGTCCGGCTGCGAAACCGGCATGATGTACCGCCTGATGGAAGGGCAGATCCTGTTCCTGCCGGTGTTTGCCGGCAACATCATGGGTGCCACCCTGCTGGCCTATGCCTGGGATCATCTGGGCGTTTATAATTTGCTGGTCAGCAGCGGCAGCAAGCTGAACCTGCTGACACTGACCGGCCCGGCAGTGGCAATTGGCGCAACCCTGCTTATGCTGGGTGCCCTGTATGTCCTGACTCTACACACCGAAAAGCGCTATCACCGCAATTTTGCCTTTAACAGAGCCGCAAAACCATGAATACCACATTGCAAGCCGACTTTACCCTGGATCTGCGTGGCGAATCCTGTCCTTACCCGGTCATTTATACCCTGGAAGCCCTGGCCGACATGCACAAGGGGCAGCTGTTGCAAGTGATTACCGATTGCCCCGGCTCTTTTCGCAATGTACCGGAAGAGGCGGTCGCCCACGGTTATCAGCTGGCGCAGGATGCCGTCAAACATGGGCAGGAATATTTTTTCTATATTTACGCCTAGCATAAAAGCGCCTGGCCGCTATTTTTCCGGCCCAGCACAATACTTGAGCGCTACGCAGTGCCCTTTAGGATCGAATTTATTCGCGACCGGTGTTTCGGACAGCTCCGGTGTTTCAGGCAGATTCCGGTGATGCTGAAAACACCGGATCCTGTCTCCGGGTTGCCGTGGTGTCCCGTGCTTTTTACTTATCCTGTAAACTTGCACGTTTTCGATTGCAGTTCAGGACGACAACATGGCGCATTTGCTACGCATCATCATGATCAACGGCCACCTGGGCGGGGTGGTGGAGCTGGACCTTCAGGGCCACAGCAATATTTGTGGCAGCAATGCCTCGGGAAAAACCACCCTGCAGCGGCTGATTCCGGTGTTTTATGGCGAGCGGCCCAATGCGGTAGTACCGCGTACCCGGCAAAAATTCGACCGTTACTACCTGCCCAACGCCAATTCCTATCTGGTGTACGAATACCGCCGCGAATCCGGCGCTTTGTGCATGGCGGTCTTGATGCGGCGTGGCGAAGAGGGCGTTGATTACCGGCTGGTGGCTGCGGCCTACGACAGCAGCCTGTTTTTGCAGCAACAGGACGATGGTCAGCTGCACGCCCGCAGCTACACGGACTTTGTCCGCCACTTGCGCCTGGAAAACATCGAGTTTTCCAACAAAATCGACAGCATCAGTGATTATCGCGCCATTATCCAGAACGATGTCGGCAGTCTGAAACTGGACCGTCTGGCCGTCAACCGCCTGCGCCAGGAGGCCCTGCGTTACAGCCTTTGCGATAATCCGCACCGCTTGCGCCATATCGAAAAGCTGGTCAGTGCGGTGCATGCCAAGGAAGGCAAGATGGACACCCTGAAAACCATGCTGGCGGCCATCTTTGAAGAAGAAGGCGTGGATTTGCCCACCACCCGCATCAAGAGCGCCCAGGTGCGCGACTGGGTGCAGCAGGTGCGCCAGTCACGCCGTTTGCACGGCCTGCGCCAGCAGTTCGACAAACTGGATGGCCAGGTGCAGCAACTGGAAGACAGCGAGCTGCTGATTGCCCGGCTGCAGCCGCTGCTGCAACAGGATGCCGGAGAGCTGAAACGCCAGCATGCCGACCTTGAGCAACAGATCAGCCAGTGGCAGGCCGAACTGCAGCAACAGGAAGAACGCTATGAAACACAGCGGCTGGAGCATGACAACAGGCTCAGCCAGATTAAAAGTGATCACAAGCAGGTGCTGGCGACCCTGGACAGTATTGAGCAGCGTTTTCACGCGTATGAAGTTCGCGACATGCCGGCGCTGGAGCAGGCGGTCGGTCAGCTGGGTATCTGGCGTGCCGAGCGCGACAGCCTGGATGACGAGCTGCAATTGCTGCGTGAAGCCGAAGGCAGTTCGCGTCAGCGTTTTGAATCACGCCGTTTTGAGCAGGCTGAAGAGCTGCAAGAGTTTCGTAACCAGATTGACGAGCAGCTGGAACAGGTACGTCAGCAAGAAAATGCTGTGCGCGACGAGCAGGCCCGCAAACGCCGGGAACTGGACGAAGATTATCAGCGCGAAGTAAACGTTGAGCGTGAGCGCTTCAACGAGCAGCGCTTGCAGCTGATGGGGCAACAAAAGGAAGTGGAAATCCGCCTCAAGGGCAGTTTGCTGGAAGCGCTGGAGCTGGAGCGCCTGGAAGAACAGCAAGCGCGGGTGGATGCGGCACAGAATGCTTTGAACCAGAAAACTGCCGAGCTGGACCGTCTGGCCCAGGAGCAGGAGCAGGCACGGCGTGAACAGGATGACCATTTGCAACAGGTCAGTCGCCAGCGCCAGGTTCTGCAGCGCGCCCAGCAGGAGCACGAGCAGCTGCAGCGCCAGAGCGAGCCCAGGGCCGGCAGCCTGCGTGCATTTTTGCAGGAGCAGCAGCCGGGCTGGCAGCAGCGGATCGGCAAGGTCATCCGTGCCGAGCTGCTGGAACGCACCGACCTTAACCCGCAGTTGCAGCCACAGGCCGAGACGAGCCTGTATCAGCTCCGGCTCGACCTGAGCCGCCTGGAAACCCCGCCCCACGCCCGGGATGACGAGCAGCTGGCGCAGGCGCTGAAAGATGCGATGGCGCGGGTGCGCGAAGAGCAGACCCGGCTGGAGGAGCTGGAAAAACAGCAAAAACAGCTCAATCAGGCCAGTGACGAGGCGGCAAGACATGTCAGCCAGGCTCGCCAACAGGCGCAACGTTTGCGCACAGACCTGGACTTTGCCAGGAGCAGTCTGGAGCAGTACCGCCAGGAGCTGGAGCAGCTCAAGCGTCACCGCCGTGATGATTTGCGCCAGCAGCTACAGGGTCTGGAGCTGCAGTTGCAGCAGCAACAGGAGCGGCAGAAAACCCTGCTGCGTGAGCGTGAAGACGCCTTCAATACCCGCAAGATGGAGGAGCTGGCCGATTTCGAGGAACAGCTCGGGCGTCTTAAAGAAAAACATCAGCAGCATGAGCAGAACCTGCAGGCACGCCAGCGCAGCTATGACGAACAAATCCGCCAGCTGGAGCAGGCACTGAAGCAGGAGTTGCTGGAGCAGGGTATTGACCCCAACCGCGTCAGCCAGCTGGAAAGCAAGCTCAAGGAACTGCGCCAGCGCATCCGCAACACCGAAGCACGCACGGACGAGCTCAAGGAGTACCAGGAATTTATCCGCGTGGACTGGCAGCAGCGCAAACCGCAGCTGGTCGCCAGTGAATATGAACTGACGCAGACACGCCTGACCCTGGAAGAAGCGCTGCGCGCCCTGAGTGAAGCCTTTAACAGCCAGCGCAACCAGCAACGTCAACGGGTCAAGGATGGTCGCCAGCACACACAGCAGCTGCAAGGCCAGCTTGATAGTGTGCAAAAGCTGTTGCGTCAGGTGGAGCAATTGCCGCACTTGCCGGCACTGCCTGAAGGCGAGGCCCTGCCAACCGCCGACTGCCGTGAGCGTATCGCCCGCATGCAGCAGGTGCTGGGTGAGCGGGGTGAGCGCGCGGGCAAAGTCGCTGGCGCCCTGCAAAACTTTGAGCGCGAGCTGATCCGCGACAGTGCGGCCGACTTCATGGACACCTGGCAACAACAATTGCATCAGCTGGGCGAACAGCCCGGCGCCCGCGCCCTGTTGCAGGGCTTTGCCGGCATGTTGCGGTTGCTTGATGACCAACAGCAAAACCTGATCCAGCAGGGCCGTAACTACGGCGGTGACCTGTATAACTTCTTCACCGTATTCCGCGACCTGAACCGCCGCATCAGCGAGCAGAGCCGCCGTTTGAGCGCCGAGGTGACCGAAGAATTCGTGCTGGAAGGCATCAGCAAGTCCGAAGTGCGCATCCAGTCCACCATCGACGAGCTGGGTTTCTGGCAGCCGTTGAAAGCTTTTTCTGCTTTGCATCAGCAGTGGGAGCAGCATCCGGGCGAGCTGCCGCCGGAAGCCTATCTCAAGCAGCTGGCGGATGTCGCCGAATTGCTGCGCAGTGACCAGCAATTCAGCTTTGAAAGCCTGATGCGGCTCGAATTGCATCTAAACGAAGGCGGCTCGGATCTGGTCATCCGCAATGACCGCCAGTTGCTGGAATCGTCCAGCCACGGCATGGCGTACCTGATCCTGTGCAAATACCTGCTGGCCTTTACCCGCCTGCTGCGCGGGGAGGCCAAAGTGACCATTCACTGGCCGATTGATGAAATCGGTACGTTGGCTTACCACAACGTGGAAAAGTTGTTTAACGCCTGCGCCAACAACAATATTTACGTGGTGGGAGCCTTCCCCAACCCGGAGTCCGATGTGCTGACCTTGTTTGAACAGCGTTATTTAATCGAGCGACAGCCCGGGCAGCCGGCACGGCTCAAACGCATTGAACCGCAGTTGAGCCGTCTGAGCCAGCTGTTGCAGCAACAACGCGAGGAGGTCGCACAATGATCCAGTATGGAGCCCTGCTTGAATACCTGCTGGCCGGCGGTTTTGTCTGCGCCGTCAGCGACAGCCATAACCACGAGCGCCTGCAACAGGAAGAAACCCGCACCGCCATTGACGAGTACCTGCGTCCGCTTAACCGGCGCCTGGCCAGCAGTGCCGATGGTGCGGTCTGGTATCTGGCCTGGCGTGAGCTGAACCAGGAACTGCGCGACCAGCTCAGTCAGCAGCTGCGCGAAACCCTGGACAGCCTGATGCCCATGCTCAGCCTGTTGCAGCTGGTGCAGGATACGACCGGCAGCGACCGGGTGCCGGGTGCCCACGATGTGCTGAACCGGCACGATATCGCCGCACGCATTGAAACCAACCCCAGCTTGCGCCAGCAGTTGCAGCAGCTGTGCAATACCCGCCTGTTTCAGTCACAAAGCGAAGATGTCGGCGGGCAGCTGAAACTGGTGTTTGATCGCCTGCGCCAGCAGGGTTATCTGTTGCAGCCGCACAGGGAGCGCCAGCATTTCATCGTCACCGGCAAGATCGACTATCTGCTGGAGCTGGTGCGTTTTATCCAGGAAGAAGAACGTATCCAGGTTGAAGAAGAGCCCGCTGTACAGCAGGAGGAGCTGCTGTCATGAGCCGGCTGGAGTATCAGGGTGAGGCCTTTCGGCAGGGCGTGGAGCGCCTGCGGTTGCTGGGGCGCAATGCCGACCTGGTGATGCGCAGCTATTATGGCGAGCCGATCGACGAGCTGGAGCAGGGCGGGGCAATCGAGCGTCTGCTGGATGCGCGGATTTTTTCCCATGTTGACGAGCATTCGGGGCCCAAACTGGGCGAGCCGGCGCGCCAGCTGATTGCCCAGCTGATTGCCGATGAGCGCCGGCGCAAGGTGAACCCTGAAATTGGTGATTTCCTTGCCGAAATCCGCCGGCTGGCCAACGAGGTCAATCAGGCCCAGCAACAGGGTAACCACAGCCATGCCGATTATTTGTTTGCTGCGCTGAGCCAGGATGTTGATGACCTCAACAGTCGCATCATCAGTGGGCTGGAAAGTCTGTGGAACCGGCTCAACAGTGACTTTGCCTTTGTCAGCAGCCTGCCGGAGAAAATGGCCGAAAACGAAAAGGCCGGCA
>CAYMXO010000001.1:10548-182574 GCA_964394445.1 uncultured Thiopseudomonas sp. | reverse complement strand
TATACCCGCTTTCCAGGCGAGCTCCTTCAGCCACTCGGACACTTCACCGCAAATCCGAACAGGTTTGTGCATCCCGTTCAGGTGGCGCACTATACTGGAGGCGTTTTTGAAATGCAAGCCTGTATGCGGATTTATCCGCCTGCTTTATGGCGGTTTGTTGAGTAAAATCCGGGGGTGGCATCCATAGAGCCCGCTTGCGCGCCCCTGGCTATGCCGGCGAATCTGTTCAGCGCTGTTTAGGGAAAGAGAGATTGCATTTTTTTTGGTCGCGTAAAAAAACAATTGCGAAAGCGGAAGATGCTTATGGCCGCATCCGGGTCGAGCAGAAAGGCACGAAACGCTATCTGGTGTTTGGTGAGGATTCCGAGCAGAGTGCAGTCTGCCTGCGCTCTCCGTTACGGCTGGAATACCAGTATTCACGGGCTATGTTGCTCGGAGCACTGTGCCATCAGGAGCCGGAGACCGCGCTGTTTCTGGGGCTGGGCTCCGGTGCGCTGATACGCAGTTGCCTGAACGCTTTGCCCTCCCTGTTTGATGCCGAGATTATTGAACTGCGCCCTGAAGTCTTGCGGCTGGCGCAGCAGCACATGGGTTTCAAGGAGGACGAGCGCATGACCATCCGTCTGGGGGATGCGTTCGAGCTGTTGCAAACGGCAGAGCAGGCTGATCTGATTTTTCTTGACCTGTACAACGAGCAGGGGCCATCGAGAGCCCACACAACCTGGGATTTCATGGAGCTGTGTCTGGACAAGCTGAGCGACAACGGCTGGCTGGTTATCAATCAGTGGGCGTTACTGGACAACAGGCCGTTGGCAGCCCCCTTGTTGCAAGGCCTGTTTGATGGTCACTATTGGGAGCTGCCGGTTGCCGAAGGCAACGTCGTGGTGCTGGTTCCGGCCAGTACCGAGCAGAACTTGCCGGTTGAGCTGTTGCGCAAGCGGGCTGCCGCTGTTGGCAAGCGGCAAGGACATGATTTGCTGTCATTGCTGCACGACATACGGCTGGGCCTGGGTTAGCATTGCCCGGCCGTATGGCGGGGGTATGGCCGTTTAGCCGAGCCCGTGCACCTTGTCGTGGGCAATGGCGGCATCCAGTGCTGCCAGCAGGTCGCTGCGCACTTTCAGTTTGGTTTTGCCATGGGCCGGGATATTCAGTTGCTTGAACTGCTCCGCAACTTCCCGGGCGCTGGCAAGCAGCTGCCCGGCAGGTACCACCAAGTCGACAAAACCGGCTTCGCGCGCAGTTTGCGGGGTAAACATCTCGGCATTGATTACGGCACGCTGAAAGGCAGGCGGAATCAGACGGTCACGCGCCAGGGTAATGCCGGCATTGTGCATGGTCATGCCGATCTGCACTTCGTTAAGACCGATCTTGAACTCGCCATCAACGGCGATGCGATAGTCTGCCGCCAGTAGCAGAAAAGCCCCTTTGGCGATGGCATGCCCCGGGCAGGCGACGATCAGCGGATAAGGGTGTGCTAACATACGGCGCGTAAAAGTTGAGCCCGTGGCAACGAGGTCCAGCGCGTTTTGCGGACCGGACATCATCACCTTGAGATCATAACCGCCGGACAGGATGCCCGGTTGTCCGGTCAGTATGACCACAGCCTTGTCAGCCGTGGCACGGTCCATGGCCGTGTCGAGTTGCTGCAGGACTTCCGGCGACAGGGCGTTAACCTTGCCGTTATTGATTTGTATGGTAGCAATACCATTTTCCAGGTGGTAACTGACCAGTTCGTTCATGCGTAAATAGCCCTTGTTTTTGTTGATTGGGGACAAATACAGTAGCCATCTGTAACTGCCGGGTAAAGCACAATGGCTGACCTGGCAGTCAGTTAGCGGCCGGCAGTGAAGCGGGCAGGCATGAGACAGATACATGGTTTGTTGTGCGACTAGCCAGCGACCATGGCGTTTTTACGCGAAACAGACCAAATAAAACCAGCAGACAGACAGAGACAGCATGGACTTGATGGCAGATGAAATTCTGGATGCGCGCGGGCTGTTCTGCCCCGAGCCGGTGATGATGTTGCATCAGGCGGTTCGCCAGCTGCAGGCCGGCCAGGTGTTGCAGGTGCTGGCCAGCGATCCCTCAACGCAGCGCGACATACCCAAATTCTGCACCTTCCTTGGCCATAGCCTGTTGCAGGCGGACGAGCTGGAAGGTCAATACAGCTACTGGATCCGCAAAAAGGACTGACCCTGATGAGCAATTTTCACAATATCGGCATCATCGGCCGTCTGGGCAGTGCCAAGGTGCTGGATACCATCCGCCGCCTGAAGTCCTGGCTGCAGCAGCAGGAGCTGAACGTCATTCTTGACGAGGCCATCGGTGAAATGCTGCCCGGGCACGGTGTGCAGGTCAGCAACCGCAAACAGTTGGGTGAAGTCTGTGACATGGTGATCGTGGTGGGTGGCGACGGCAGCATGCTCGGCGCCGCCCGTGCGCTGGTCAGCCACAATATCCCGGTGCTGGGCATCAACCGTGGCAGCCTGGGCTTTTTGACCGACATCACGCCAGAACAGATGGAGGAGCAGGTCGGGGCGGTACTGGCCGGAGAGTATGAGGTAGAAGAGCGATTTTTGCTGGAAACCGAAGTGCGGCGTGACGAGGCCGTAATCGGTGAGGGCGATGCACTGAACGATGTGGTGCTGCACCCGGGCAAGTCAACGCGGATGATTGCCTTCGAGCTGTATATCGACGGCCAGTTTGTTTACAGCCTGAAGGCGGACGGCCTGATCATTGCCACACCGACCGGATCCACCGCGTACGCGTTGTCGGCGGGCGGTCCCATCATGCATCCGAAAATCGATGCCATGGTGATTGTGCCCATGTATCCGCACACCCTGTCGAGCCGGCCGATTGTGGTCGGGGCCGACAGCGAGCTGAAAATCGTCATTTCCCACGACATGAGCATTTACCCGCTGGTTTCCTGCGACGGCCAGAATCATGCCAACTGCGCCCCGGGAGATGTGGTCTACATTCGCCGCAAACCCCAGCGCCTGCATCTGCTGCACCCACTGGAACACAACTTCTACGATGTGTGCCGCAACAAGCTGGGCTGGGAAAGCCGTCTTGACCAGAGAAATACCTGATGCAGATTGAGCCGCAACGGGGTTACGACATCATTGGCGACATCCATGGTTGCGCCAGTGCCCTCGAACGCCTGTTGTCTGTTCTCGGTTACCGCCAGCAGCAGGGAGTCTGGCAACATCCGTGGCGCATGGCGATTTTCCTTGGTGACATCATTGATCGTGGTCCGGAAATCCGTGAAAGCCTGGAAATCGTCCGCTTGATGGTGGAGGGCGGGCACGCCCATTGCATCATGGGCAACCACGAGTACTATGCGCTGGCCTGGCATACGGCGGCACCAACGGGAAGCCGGCAGCTGTTTGTCCGTGAACACAACAGCCGCCATGCCGGTATCTGGCAGGCCACCGCACAGGCTTTTGCCGACCACCCGCACGAATGGCAGGACTATCTGGCCTGGTTTGCGCACAGGCCATTATTTCTTGAAGGCGACAGTTTTCGTGTGGTGCATGCCTGCTGGGACAAGCAGTTGATCGAAGGTGTGCGCCAGCGTTTTGGTGGCGGCCGGGTGGATCGCGAGTTCATACAGGCGTCGGCCGAGCCCGGCAGTTTTTCCCACCAGGTCTTTAACCGCTTGTTGCGGGGCATCAACCTGCTGTTGCCTGACGGCCAGAAAATGGCCGGCCAGGATGGTCTGACCCGTCGCACCTACCGGGCACGTTTCTGGCAGGAAGAGCAGGATCCCCAGACGTATGCCGAGCTGGCTTTCCAGCCGGATCCGATGCCGGAGAACATTGCCGGGCAACGCCTGCCCAAAGGGTTTTATCAGCAGCTGGTGCAGCACGAAGCCAGTGACCCTGTGTTGTTTGTTGGTCATTACTGGCGCGACGGTGAACCGGCGATGATCCGGACCAATCTGGCCTGCCTTGACTACAGCGCGGTCAATGGTGGCCGGCTGGTTGCCTATCGGCTGGATGACGAGCCGCACTTGCTGCCGGAAAAGTTTGTCTGGGTGGAGAACACGCCATGAGCTGGCAACTGGCATTGCAGACCCCGCTGGAGCAGGATTTATCGGCATTCTGCCAGTTGTTGCGGGCCCGTCATGTTGGTCATCGGGTCAGCGAGGGCAAGGGGCAGCAACAGCTTTGGGTGGCCGATCAGGAAACCGCACAGTACGTGCGTGAACTGTATGCCGTCTGGCTGCAAATGCCGGCCGATAACCTTGAGTTTCTGGCACAGCAAATGGTAGAGCCGCGCACGCAGGGTGGCGGATGGAAGCAACAGCTGCGCCGTTATCCGCTGACTGCACTGGTCTTGCTGCTGACCCTGTTGGTGGCCGTCTGGACCGGGCTCGGGGAGAACCTGGAAAGCATTGCCGTTTTAACGTTTAATGCGGTACTGATTGACAGCGACCGCGCCTGGTTTGTGCCGCTGGATGAAACCCTGGCCAGCGGGCAGTGGTGGCGCTTGTGGAGTCCGGTACTGATCCATTTTGGCTGGTTGCATCTGGCCATGAACAGCATGTGGTTCTGGGAGCTGGGCCGGCGCATCGAGCAGCATCAGGGCAGCCTGTTTTTGCTTGGCTTTACCCTGCTGGCGGGTCTGGTTTCTAACGTCAGCCAGTTTGTCGCCTCGGGGCCGGCATTCTTTGGCGGCCTGTCCGGTGTGCTGTATGCCTTGCTGGGTTTTTGCTGGATTTACCAGAGGCTTTGTCCCGTGCCTGCCTACCATTTGCCAAAGGGCGTCGTCGGCATGATGCTGGTGTGGCTGGTGGTATGCCTGCTGGGTGTTGTCACTGCCCTGGGCTTTGGCCAGATTGCCAATGCTGCCCATGTCAGCGGACTGTTGACCGGCTGTGTGGCGGGTGCCCTGGCCGGCTGGGTGGCCCGTGGCAAAAGAAATGCTGCAAGCCGCTAAACACGATCAGAGTTGAAGCAGTAAAGTATTTGTTATCAATGCGTTGGGAGCAAAACATGATTGATTTTAAGAAGATGATCGAAAACATTGATCAGGATACCTACGCCAGTCTCAAACAGGCACTGGAGCTGGGCAAGTGGGCCGATGGTACCCGTCTTAGCCGGGAGCAGAAAGAGCTGACCATGATGGCGATCATCGCCTGGGAGCAGCAAAACCTGCCGGAAGAACAGCGCTCCGGTTACCTGGGGGGGGACCAGTGTGCCTCCATGGCAAAGAAGGATCTGCAGGTGGATCCGAGCCTGTTTGCACCGGCAGCCGGGACAGTACACTGATGAGCGAGCTGGCCCGTGGCGCGGCGGTCAAGATGCGCATTGATTTGCAGGATCCGGCCCGGTACCGGATGCGGCTCGGTGATACCGAGGTATCGCTGAATGATTTGCTGGGGCAGACGCTGCAGCTGGAGTTTGTGGGCGGCATTCATTGCATTCACTGCCAGCGTGCTACCAACAAAAGCTTTGCCCAGGGCTATTGCTGGCCCTGCTTCAAGAGTCTGGCGCAGTGTGACAGCTGCATCATGAGCCCGGAAAAATGTCATTACGACGCCGGTACCTGCCGTGAGCCGGAGTGGGGCGAAGAAAACTGCATGGTGGACCACTTCGTCTACCTGGCCAACTCCAGCTCGGTCAAGGTCGGCATTACCCGTGGCACGCAGTTGCCGACGCGCTGGCTGGACCAGGGCGCCAGTCAGGCCATGCCGATTTTTCGGGTCAAGACCCGCCAGCAGTCCGGTTTTGTCGAGGATGCCTTGCGCGCCCATGTCTCGGACCGCACCAGCTGGCAGGCAATGCTCAAGGGTGAACCCGAACCGGTTGACCTGCCGGCAATCCGTGACCGGCTGCAGGAACTCTGTGCCGACGAACTGGGAGCCCTGCAGCAACGCTTTGGCCTGCAGGCGATTCAACCGCTGGATAACGCTGAAGTGGTGGATATTGCCTACCCGGTGCTGGAATACCCGAAGAAAGTCAAAAGCTTCAATCTTGACAAAGATCCGCTGGCCGAAGGCACCCTGCTGGGCATCAAGGGGCAGTACCTGATGTTTGATACGGGCGTGATCAATATCCGCAAATACACGGCTTATCAGCTGGCACTACGGCAGATATAAGGCTTGCAGGCAGTGCCGGCCATGGCTTTGCCGGGGCCGGCATAAACCGTCAATGGTTTGCCTGAGCCGGGCTACCTGGCTGGTGGCGCTGGCAAATAGAGGGAAAGGAACATGAAATTTTGCATTTCCGAGCAGAAAGTACGCAAAGACCGGCGCTGGTCCATTGTGCTGATGGTCGTTTTGCTGCTCTGCAGCATCGCTTTGCTTGTTCAGGCGGTGCAGGTCAAGGCTGCCTCCGAACTGCTTGTGCCGGTTGCCGGACTGCTGATTTTTGCACTGGGGATTTTTGCCAGCTACCGTCACATTAAACAGGGCGCGGAAGCCTATCCTTCGGTGACGCTGGATGAAGAGAACCATCAGGCTGTCGTGCGTTTCAGGGATGTCATCGCCAATGTGGACTTGTTGCAGGTCAAAAGCCTGCGTTTTCAAACCCGGTTTGGCCGGGTCAGGTCCATCGTTCTTAGAACGGATACAGGTGCAATTTTCAAGTTTGTCGGCTTTGAGGGCATGGATGCGCTGATCACTGCGCTTGAGCGCCTGGTACCGGCAGACCGGGTGAGCAGAAGCGCTTTTTTGCATCAGTAACCGGCCTTTTTTGCCTGCGGCGAAGAGCTTGTTTCCGCTTCCGGTGCGCCGCATTTTTTGCCTTTTCGAGTTTGAATACCATGAGTAATACCCCCAAAACCATTCGTCTGGTGGACTACCGGGCGCCGGATTACCTGATTCATGAGACCCATCTGACTTTCGAGCTGTTTGATGACCATGCGCTGGTGCATGCCCATCTGGTGATTCAGCGCAACCCGCAACCCGGTGCTGGCCTGCCGCCGCTGATGCTTGACGGCGTTGGGCTGGAGCTGAAGCATCTGGCACTGGATGATCAGGTACTGACGCCCGCTGATTACCAGCTGACTGCAGAAAGCCTGACCGTGCAGCCCCAACGCGAGGAATTTACGCTGGACAGCACAGTGCGCATCGAGCCGCAAAACAACACCAGCCTGGAAGGGCTGTACCGCTCCGGCGGCATGTTCTGCACCCAGTGCGAGGCCGAGGGTTTTCGCAAGATCACCTATTACCTCGACCGGCCGGATGTCATGAGCAGTTTCACCAGCACGGTGATTGCCGACAAGCAGCAATATCCGGTGCTGTTGTCCAACGGCAATCTGGTGGAAGAGGGCGAGGAGGGGGCGCGTCACAGTGCTACCTGGCAGGACCCGCACAAAAAACCGGCCTACCTGTTTGCGCTGGTGGCTGGCGACCTGTGGAGTGTCGAAGACCGTTTTGTCACCATGAGCGGACGTGAAGTGACGCTGCGGATTTTTGTCGAACCGGAAAACATCGACAAATGCCAGCACGCCATGGACAGCCTGAAAAAATGCATGCGCTGGGACGAAGAGGTTTATGGCCGTGAATATGATCTGGACATCTTCATGATAGTCGCAGTCAACGACTTCAACATGGGAGCCATGGAAAACAAGGGGCTGAACATCTTCAACTCCAGCTGTGTGCTGGCGAAGCAGGAAACCGCCACCGACGCGACCTTTCAGCGGATTGAAAGCATTGTCGCGCACGAGTATTTCCACAACTGGTCGGGCAACCGGGTGACCTGTCGCGACTGGTTCCAGCTGTCGTTGAAAGAAGGCTTTACCGTGTTCCGCGACGCCGGGTTTTCTGCCGACATGAACTCGCCTACGGTCAAACGCATCGAAGACGTGGTGTTTCTGCGTACCCACCAGTTTGCCGAGGATGCCGGCCCGCTTGCGCACCCGGTGCGTCCGCCCGAGTACATGGAAATTTCCAACTTTTACACCTGGACCATTTACGAGAAAGGTGCCGAGGTGGTGCGCATGCTGCACACCCTGCTTGGGGCAGAGCTGTTTCGCCAAGGTTCGGATCTGTATTTCGAGCGCCACGATGGCCAGGCAGTCACCTGTGATGACTTTATCGCCGCGATGGAAACGGTCAGTGGCCGGGACCTGACCCAGTTCAAACTCTGGTACAGCCAGGCCGGCACGCCGGTGTTGAAAGCCAGCGATAGCTACGATGCCGAGCGTCAAGAGTATCGTTTGCAAGTCAGCCAGAGCTGTCCGGCCACGTCTGGCCAGACAGAAAAGCAGCCCTTTGTGATTCCGCTGGCCATTGGTTTGCTGGATTCCACCAGCGGTGAGGAGCTCCCGCTACGAACCGGCTCGCTCCACGACGGTGCTGCTGCAGAAGGCAAACCGGCAACACGGGTGCTGGAGATTGACCAGGCCAGCCAGGAGTTTGTCTTTACCGGCGTTAGCGCCAGGCCGTTGCCATCACTGTTGCGCGGGTTTTCCGCACCGGTACGGCTGGAATATGCTTACACGCGGGAGCAACTGGCGTTTTTGCTGGCCCATGATAGCGATGGTTTCAACCGCTGGGAGGCGGCGCAGCAGCTGGCCATCCAGGTATTTACCGACGCCCTGCAGCTGCAGCAGGCCGGCCGGCCACTGGTGTTTGATGCGCAGCTGGCGCAGGCCTATTCCAGGGTGCTGGCCGATGAAGCTCTGGACCCGGCACTGAAAGCTGAAATTATCAGCCTGCCCGGTTTGGCCTACTTGCTGGAACTGCAAGAAGTCGTTGATGTGGCCAGCAGCCACACCGTGCGTGAAGCTTTGCGCCTGCATCTGGCGCAGCAGCTTGAAGGACAGCTGTTGCCTTTGTATAGCCAGTTGCGTGAGCAGGCCAGGCACACCGGTTACCGGCCCGAAGCGGGGCAAATTGCCAGCCGCCGCCTGCAAAACATGGCGCTGAGCTATTTGATGCTGCTGGACAATGAGGACGTACTGCAGGACTGCACTGCGCAGTTCGAGCAGGCTGACAACATGACCGAGCGCATGGCGGCGCTGGCCAATCTGGTCAATAGCCCGGCTGCGCAGCCGCAGGCCGCACAGGCACTGGCTGCATTTGAACAAGAGTTCGCTGCCGATCCGCTGGTGATGGACCAGTGGTTTAGTGTGCAGGCTTCCAGCCCGGTGTTCAGCACTGTGGAGCGTATCGGCCAACTGATGCAACACCCGGCGTTCAGCATCAAAAATCCGAACAAGGTGCGCGCAGTACTGGGTGCTTTCAGCCAGCATAACCTGCCACAGTTCCACGCTGCAGACGGCAGTGGTTACGCACTGCTGGCGCAGCAGGTGGCGAAGCTGGATGCGTTGAACCCGCAAATGTCGGCACGCATGGTCAATCCGCTGACGCGCTGGCGCCGTTATCAGGCGCGGCCGCAACAGTTGATGCGTGTGGAACTGGAAAAACTGCAGCAGTTGCCGAAAATCTCCAAAGACCTGTTCGAAGTGCTGGAGAAGGCGCTGGGTTAATTCAAGCTGGCCGGCTGACACATATCCGGGCTGTGGCCGGGCTGCTGAAAAGCCGGCAGCCCGGCCACGCGCGGCCGGGCAAATATCACCAGAGGTTGCTGGAGGAAAAGTGCTTTGCTGAGGGCTGCAAGGGTGTGGCTACAGTGCTTTTGCCTGTCAGATACAAGCGTTACGCACCAGTTCTGACTGCAACCAATACAAAAGTAGCAGGCGTGACTTTTTAATTGTGCCTGGTCATGTGGTTTTGCTGTTTTTTCTTGGGAGCCTTGAGCGGCGGGGCTTTCAGCAATCCAGGCGGTTTCGGGATCTGCTGCGAAACCCCTCAGTCTGCTTGTGACCTTGAGGGCAGGCAAAAACGCCAGTCAAACACTTGTTTAAGGCTGTTTTTCCCACTATGGTGATGCAACTCTGGTGATCCGGTCACCGTATGGAAAAACTCTCAGAGGGAACATTCCCTATGCATCGTTTTATTATTTCCGTCCGTTCTGCCAGCAGACTCGGCATACAGGCCATGGCTCTGGCCCTTTCGCTGCACCTGCTATTGCCGGCTACTGCCGTGCAGGCTGCGGACAGACAGTCCGCAGGACAAGCCATCGAGTCTCCACGTGCCAGGGAAAGCCTGTTGCTGGGCATCACCCGGGCCGGCAAGCGTCTGGTAGCTGTTGGTGAGCGCGGTCATGTGCTGTATTCCGATGATGAAGGTGCCAGCTGGCAACAGGGCAGGGTTCCTGTCAGACAGATGCTTACAGCGGTCTTTTTTGTGGATGACAAGCAGGGCTGGGCGGTCGGACATGATGCGCTGATTCTGCACAGCAGCGACGGTGGCGAGAGCTGGAACGAGCAGTACCGGGACAGTGTACTGGAAGCTCCCTTGCTGGATGTCTGGTTTGCCGATGCGCTGCATGGCTTTGCAGTCGGTGCCTACGGCAGCGTGCTGCACACCCGGGATGGCGGTGCGAGCTGGGAAAACGTTGCTGACAAACTGGACAATGAGGATGATTTTCATCTGAATGCCATTGCGCGTATCAAGGATGCCGGTCTGTTTATTGTCGGCGAGATGGGCGCAATGTTCCGCTCCACTGACGAGGGGGAGAGCTGGGAGGCGGTTGAAGGACCTTATGAGGGCTCGCTGTTTGGTGTTCTGGCCACAGCACGGCCACAGACACTACTGGCCTATGGTTTGCGTGGCCACCTGTTCCGTTCGGTCGACTTTGGTGACAGCTGGCAGGAGGTTGTCCTGCAAACGCCGGCCGGCGGCAGACTGCAGTCTGGCCTGGCGGATGGAGCGCTGCTGGATGACGGCCAGTTGCTGGTTGTTGGACACGGCGGTACCCTCTTGCGCAGCACCGATCACGGGGAAAGCTTTGTCGTGCAGCAACGTGCGGAGCGCTTGTCCTATGCCGGGGTAGCCGGGCTTGCCGGCGGCCAGCTGCTGCTGATCGGGCAGGGCGGGATCCACCAGATTTCACAAGAATAATAAAAGGACGAATTACGCATGGTTTCCAAGTCGAAAAGCAATCCGGCCGCAGTCATGGAGCGGCTGGTATTCAACAACCGGCCGGCTGTGGTGCTGCTGACCCTGCTGGTCAGCCTGTTTCTGTTCTGGCAGGCGGCTCAGGTGCGTCCGGCCACCAGTTTTGAAAAGATGATACCGCTCAAGCATCCCTATATTGAAAAGATGCTCGAGTTTCGCGATGACCTGGCCAACCTTGGCAACAGTGTGCGAATTTCTGTCGAGGCGGTTGAAGGCGATATTTTCAGTGCCGAATACATGGAAACCCTGCGCCAGATCAGTGATGAGGCTTTTTACATCCCGGGCGTAGACCGTTCGGGGGTGCGTTCGCTGTGGAGCCCGAACGTGCGCTGGACCGAGGTGACCGAAGAAGGTTTTGATGGGGGTGAAGTGATTCCGCAGACCTATGATGGTTCTGCCGAGAGTCTGGAGGAGCTGCGCAGCAATATCCTCAAATCGGGGCAGGTGGGTCGTCTGGTTGCCAACAACTTCAAGTCCAGTATCGTGGAAATTCCGCTGCTGGAAGTGTTTCCCGATCCGGAAGACCAGAGCCGCTTGTTGCAGCTCGATTACCGTGAGTTTTCACACCAGCTGGAAGAACACATCCGTGAGCGGTACGAACAGGCCAACCCCAATGTAAAAGTTCATATCATTGGTTTTGCCAAAAAGGTCGGTGACCTGATAGACGGCCTGATCGGGGTGGCTACGTTTTTTGCCGTCGCGTTATTGATCACTTTTTTCCTGCTGCTGCGCTTTACCCACTGCCTGCGCAGTACCCTGGCCGTTTTGTTTACGACCCTGATCGCCGTGGGCTGGCAGCTCGGCCTGCTCAATTTGCTTGGCTTTGGCATTGACCCTTACTCCATGCTGGTGCCGTTTCTGGTATTTGCCATCGGCATTTCCCATGGCGTACAGGTGGTCAACGGCATTGCGATATCTTCCAGCACGTCGGTCAACCCGCTCAGTGCTGCCCGTATGGCATTCCGCCAGTTGTTTGTGCCCGGCATGGTGGCGCTATCTTCGGACGCGGTCGGATTCATCACCCTGTTGCTGATCGATATTGGCGTTATCCGCGAGCTGGCGATTGGCGCTTCGGTGGGTGTTGCCGTCATCATTTTGACCAACCTGATTTTTTTGCCGGTGGTGGTGTCTTACCTCGGGCTGGGTAAAAAAGCGCTGGAATACAGCCGCGGCAGCGAGAACCGCGAAAGCAGGCTGGGGCGCAGATTTTCCGCCTTTGCCAGTGCCAGGGTGGCACCGGTCTCTGTGGTCCTGGCTCTTGCTGCAGCAGGCTTTGGCCTCTGGTACGGACAAAACCTGCAGATCGGTGACCTGGATCAGGGGGCGCCCGAGTTGCGTCCGGATTCACGCTACAACCTGGACAACGATTTCATCATTCACAACTATTCGACCAGCTCCGATGTGCTGGTGGTCATGGTAAAAACCGCAACCGAAGCCTGTTCGCGCTATCCGGTCATGGAAGCGATGGATGATCTGACCTGGCAAATGGAGAATACACCCGGTGTGCAGTCGGTAATTTCCATGGTCACCGTCTCCAAACAGGTGATCAAGGGCATGAACGAGGGCAACCTGAAGTGGGAAGCGCTGTCGCGCAACGCGGACATCCTCAACAACTCCATTGCCCGTGCGGACTCGCTGTACAACTCGGACTGCTCGCTGGCACCCGTGCTGATATTCCTGGAGGACCACAAGGCTGAGACCCTGACTACAGCAGTTGATGCCGTGGAAGCCTTTGCTGCCGAGCGCAATACCGATGATTACCAGTTCCTGCTGGCGGCGGGCAACGCGGGTATCGAGGCGGCAACCAATGAGGTCATTGCCTCCTCCGAGACCAAGATGCTGATTGCGGTCTATGCGGCAGTGATCTTCATGTGTCTGCTGACTTTCCGCTCCGTAGCGGCTACGGCCTGTGTGATTCTGCCGCTGGTGCTGACTTCGGTGCTGGGCAATGCGTTGATGGCTTTTCTCGGCATTGGCGTCAAGGTGGCGACGCTGCCGGTCATTGCGCTGGGTGTGGGGATTGGTGTGGACTACGGTATTTATATTTACAGCCGTCTGGAAACCTTCTTGCGCATGGGGTTGCCGTTGCAGGAGGCCTACTATCAGACACTGAAATCCACTGGCAAGGCAGTGTTCTTTACCGGTATCTGTCTGGCTATTGGCGTGGCCACCTGGATTTTCTCGGCGATCAAGTTCCAGGCCGATATGGGGCTGATGCTGACCTTCATGTTCCTGTGGAACATGTTTGGTGCAATCTGGCTGTTGCCGGCGCTGGCCCACTTCCTGATCAAGCCGGAGAAACTGGCTGCGGCACAGGTGCAGAACGCCGAGCCGGTCTGAAGTATTGTGAGCCCGGATCGGTCCGGGCCATAACCCAAAAGGCCTGGACCGGTGCAATACCGGATCCAGGCCTTTTATGTCTGGTACCTGCACGTTTGATGCCGGGTTTTAACGCTCCCAGTTTTCCGGCAAGTTTATATAGTCAACCAGTTGGCGCAGGCGTCCAAGGTCACGGGCGTTAAAAGCAAACTCGAGCCGTTGCAGGTTGCAGAACTCCGGTTCCCTGTGGGTTTCCTGACAATACTGCACTTGCTGGAAGTTGCCCGAGTTGCAGATGTCGATAAAGTTGCTGTTGAGGTGCTCCACTGCCTCTGTTGTCAAACGGTAATTGGTACGGATTACAAACTTGCCGCCAGACCATCGGGTTGAGTGGTAGTTGGCATAAAACTGCGCGATTTCCCGACCTGCTTCCCGGGGCGTGCGCACCAGACGTACAAGGTTCAGGTCTTCTGGCAGGATATAGCCCTTGTCGACCATTTCTTCGCGCATGAATTCCAGGCACTTATCCCAATAGGTACCGCCTTCCTCGTCCAGCAAGACCACCGGCACCAGCGGGCTTTTGCCCGTCTGGATCAGGGTCAGCACTTCCCAGGCCTCGTCCAGGGTGCCGAAGCCTCCGGGGCAGAGCACCAGGGCATCTGCTTCCTTGACAAAAAACAGCTTGCGCAGGAAGAAGAAGTGAAAGGTCAGCAAGTGGCTATTGCGAGACTGCATGGTGGCGTTGGCACCCTGCTCGAAGGGCAGCACTATATTCAGCCCCAGACTGCTGTCAGGTCCGGCCCCCTCATGGGCCGCCGCCATAATGCCGCCACCAGCGCCGGTAATCACCATCAGGTTGTGGTGGGCCAGGATTTCGCCCAGCTCTTTTGCCTGTAGGTATAACGGATGATCGCTCGGGGTGCGTGCAGAACCGAACACCGTTACCTTGCGGCGACGTTTGAAACGGTCCAGCAGGTCGAAGGACGCTTCCAGCTCGCGCAGGGTTTGCATCATGATCTTGGCATCCCAGCGGCTGCGGTCGGCTTCGGCCATGCGCGCCACGGTCAGCATCATTTCCCGGTATAGCTGGGCATT
This sequence comes from uncultured Thiopseudomonas sp., assembly GCA_964394445.1. Lineage (GTDB taxonomy): Bacteria > Pseudomonadota > Gammaproteobacteria > Pseudomonadales > Pseudomonadaceae > Thiopseudomonas. The sequence goes on along the minus strand of CAYMXO010000001.1, from coordinate 168,182 downwards.
CGGACTGTTCGGTGGCACTGCGGCTTCCAGCAGTGCATCAATACGGTCTGTTACATCGAAAGAACTGACCAGATACTGGCGTTCGAGGTATTCGTCGGTGTGGTTTGTTGGCATGTTCATTCCTTAAATGGCAATACGGTCGCCATGTACCGGGATCTGTACCGGGCGACCCAGTTTTTCTTGTAAAATTTCCTGCAGGATTTCCATTTTTTCCAGCTCTCCATGCACCAGGTACAGCTCGGGCTGATTCTCGAACTGGCTTGCCCAGCTGACCAGCTGGGACTGTCCGGCGTGGGCGGAAAAGCCGCCCAGGGTGTGCACTTTGGCGCGTACCACGATTTGCTCGCGCAGCACTTTGACTGATTCGGCTCCATCCACGATGGCACGCCCGGTGGTGCCGCGAGCCTGGTAGCCGGTAAAGACCAGATGGCAATCGGAACGCCACAGGTTGTGCTTGAAGTGGTGCACAATGCGGCCGCCATTACACATGCCGCTGCCAGCCACGATAATGGCACCGCCCTTGATGCGGTTGATGGCCATGGATTCGTCGGGGCTTGGCGTCAGGCGCACGATGGGCAGCCAGTCTTCCAGGCTGGAAATGTTCCGTTCGCGCAGCATGGCCAGGTTTTCATCGTCAAACTGTTCGTGGTGATTGAAATAAATCTGGTTGGCACGGATTGCCATCGGGCTATCGAGAAATACCACCTGCTGCGGCAGGCGGCCTTCCTGATAAAAGCGGCCCAGATGAAACAGGATATCCTGCGTTCGCCCCACAGAAAATGCCGGGATCATCACGTTGCCGCCATCGGCATGGGCTTGCTGCAGAATGGCGACAAGCTCGTCCAGGGTATCCTCGTTACAGCGGTGATCGCGGTCGCCATAGGTGGATTCCATCAGCACAACGTCGGCCTTTTTCAATACGGCCGGTGTGCGCATCAACGGTGAACAGGTGCTGCCCAGATCGCCGGAAAATACCAGTTTGCGGGTGCTGTTGTTGGGTTCGCGAAAGGTCAGCTCGACTATGGCTGAGCCAATGATATGACCGGCATCGTGAAATTTCAGCTCGACACCTGGTACCACCTGAACGCACTCGCCATAGGCGACGGGGCGGCGCTGTTTGAGCACACGTTCGGCATCACTGCTGACATAGATGGGGGCAATGGCATGCTTGCCGCGGCGGGCGCGCCAGCGGTTTTCCCATTCGGTATCTTTTTCCTGGATATGCGCCGCGTCCATCAGCATGACTTCCAGCAGGTCGCTGGTGGCGTCAGTGGCATATACCGGGCCCCGGTAGCCCTCGGCAATCAAACGGGGCAACAGGCCGCTATGGTCGATATGGGCGTGAGAAATGATTACTGCAGACAAATGCTCGGGATTGAAGGCAAAGGGAGCCCTGTTGCCGTTGTCATCACCGTTATCGCTGTTGTTGTCATTGTGGTGGCCGCCTTGTTGCATGCCACACTCCAGCAGGATCTGCTTTTTGTCATGGGTTTCAATCAGGTAACAGGAACCAGTGACCTGACGTGCTGCACCAAGAAAACTTAATAACGCCATGCTACACCTCGTAATGTCTGGCTGCATCCTGCAGCGGCGAAGAAAAGGTCGCTTGCTGACTATCATACCCCACACAGCCATTGCTTGACGGCCGCTTGCCATATCGGGGCATACAGTTGCCTCAGGGAGCCATACCGGCGGCAACACAGGCGGCCGGAAAACTGCTGCTGCATTGCTCGTTGAAATAGCGTTTGGCGGCCTTGCGGCAGTCCCGGTAAATCAACGAACCCGTGCTGTAATTCTCGCACAGACGGTGGGTTTTGATGCGGTTGTTGACCACAGAATAATGGAATACGCCCTTGCTTTGTCGTGCGTTGCCCGGCTTGCTGTTACTAAAGCTGTTGCTATCCCAGCTCCAGTTGACTTTAACCGTGGGGCTGGACGTGCTTTTGCGGGGAGACGAATGACGACGGGGCTGCTGCCTTGGCGGTGGCAGGCTGTTGTGGGCGCCGCGGGGTTGATAATTGTCATCGTTGAAGATGGTTTGACGTTCTGCAGGAGCAGCACAAGCCAGTGCGCTGCAAAACAACAGGGCGCCAAATATGGCGGGAATAGGGCTGGATCGCTGCATGACAACATCCTTGTTGACAAAAAAGGGGCAGGGTCTGATCGGTTGATCACCTGACAGTCAGGGTACGCAGAGGGGCAGAATGATGCAACTGTCAGTTGGTCTGACGTTTGCGTTTGCCTAAAGAGGGAAAGATTCCAGTGCAATACCTTGGGCATCAAGCCGTGCATACCAGCCGGCACTGTCCCAGTCGCCCAGGACAACTCGCTGCTTGTCACCGGCGATCTGGTGTATGGCAGGCCGGTGGGTGTGGCCGTGAATCAGGGTACGCACGCCAAAGCGCTGCATGGCTTGCTGTACCGCTTGCGGATTGACATCGGTAATCTCTACAGCTTTCATGCGGGTTCGACTGCGGCTTTGTGCACGCAAGTCACCGGCCAGTTTTTGTCGGGTTTTCAGCGGCAGGTGACGCAGGATGAACAGGCTGAGAGGATTGCGCAGGATGCGCTTCATGCGCTGATAGTCACGGTCGTCGGTACACAGGCTGTCACCGTGCATCAGCAGGATGCTTTCGCCGTTGTGGCTGAGCAGGGAAGGATCTGAAAGCAGCTCGCAGCCGGCCTGGCGACAAAATCCGCGTCCAAGCAGAAAATCGCGGTTGCCGTGCATCAGGTAATTTTTGCATCCGCTGTCGGCCAGGTGGCGCAGAGCGGCGGCCACCTCGCAGTGAAAGTCCGTCATGGCGTCATCGCCAATCCAGACTTCAAAAAAATCACCCAGAATGTACAGGGCTTCTGCCTTGGTGGCGGTCTCCTGCAAAAAACGCAAAAACGCCCGGGTAATCTCCGGGCGTTGTTCTTGCAGGTGCAGATCGGAGATCAGCAGAATCATCGGCTTATTCTTCGATGACTTCGGCCTTCTCGATGATCACGTCGTCTGCGGGCACATCCTGATGGCCGGAACGGTTGGTGGTTTTTACTTCCTTGATGGCGTTGACCACGTCCATACCGTCAACCACTTCACCAAATACGGTGTAGCCCCAGCCCTGGATGGTTGGTGCGCTGTGGTCGAGGAAGTTGTTGTCCTTGACGTTGATGAAAAACTGCGCGCTGGCGGAGTGTGGCTCCATGGTACGGGCCATGGCGATGGTGCCGGTCTTGTTGGAAAGGCCGTTGTTGGCTTCATTCTTGATGGAAGCGCGGGTGCCTTTTTGCTCCATGCCCGGCTCAAAACCGCCGCCCTGGATCATGAAGTTGCTGATCACGCGGTGGAAAATGGTGTTGTTGTAGTGACCGTCCTTGACGTACTGGGTGAAGTTGGCCACGGTTTCCGGAGCCTTGTCAGCAAACAGCTTGAGGGTAATTACGCCATGGTTGGTGTGCAGTTTGATCATCGCTTGATTCCATCAATCATAAAAACAATCGGCTGTCGGAAGAGTGACAGATTTGCGCTATCATAAGCCCTTTGTACTTTTTAGCCTACCCCTGTGCAGCAACTGCCGGGGTCATCATTTGCAAGGACATCATGAGCAAGCCAGATTCTTCGGTCACTGTCGCCAACAACTTTCTTCGCACCATCATCCAGGAGGACCTCGAGTCCGGCAAGCACAGCGGCGTGATTACCCGCTTTCCGCCGGAACCCAACGGTTACCTGCACATTGGTCATGCCAAGTCGATTTGCCTGAACTTCGGCATGGCCAAAGAGTTTGGCGGAGTCTGTCATCTGCGTTTTGACGATACCAACCCGGAGAAGGAAGAGCAGCAGTTTATTGATGCGATCAAGGAAGACATCCACTGGCTGGGCTTTGACTGGCACGGGCCGGTACGCTACGCCTCGGATTACTTCGAGCAGCTGTATGACTGGGCCATCCACCTGATTGAAACCGGCAAGGCCTTTGTCTGTGATCTGTCGCCAGAAGAGGGCCGCGAATACCGTGGCAGCCTGACCGAACCAGGGAAAAACAGCCCATACCGTGAGCGCAGCGTTGAGGAAAACCTTGATCTGTTCAAGCGCATGCGTGCCGGCGAGTTTCCCGACGGTGCCCGCTCACTGCGCGCCAAAATCGACATGACATCACCGAACATGAACATGCGTGATCCGGTGTTGTATCGCATCCGTCATGCCGAACACCATCAGACTGGCGACAAATGGTGCATTTATCCCAGCTATGACTTTACCCATGGCCAGTCCGATGCCATCGAGCTGATTACCCATTCCATGTGTACGCTGGAGTTTGAGGACCACCGCCCGCTGTATGAGTGGTTCCTTGACAACCTGCCGGTACCGGCCAAGCCGCGCCAGTACGAGTTTGCCCGTCTCAACCTGAACTACACCATCACCAGCAAGCGCAAGCTCAAGCAGCTGGTGGATGAAAACCATGTGTCCGGCTGGGACGATCCGCGCATGTCCACCATCAGCGGCTTTCGTCGCCGCGGTTACACGCCGGCTTCGATCCGCAACTTCTGCGACATGATCGGCGTCAACCGTGCCGGCGGCATCGTTGATATGGGCATGCTGGAGTTTTGCATCCGCGAAGATCTGGACGCCAATGCCAGCCGCGCCATGTGCGTGCTGAATCCGGTCAGGGTGGTGATTACCAATTATCCGGAAGGCCGGAACGAGCAGCTTGAGCTGCCACGTCACCCGAAAACCGACATGGGCACCCGTACGCTGCCGTTTTCGCGTGAAATCTATATTGATGCCAGCGACTACGAAGAAGAACCACCCAAGGGCTACAAGCGTCTGTCACCGGGCGTAGAAGTGCGCCTGCGTGGCAGCTATGTGATCCGTGCCGATGAGGCTGTCCGTGATGCTGACGGCAAACTGGTCGAGCTGCGCTGCAGCTACGATCCGGATACGCTGGGCAAGAACCCGGAAGGGCGCAAGGTCAAGGGCGTGATTCACTGGGTGCCGGCCGCTGAAAGCGTTGAGTGTGAAGTGCGCCTGTATGACCGCCTGTTCAAGGAAGCCAACCCGGACAAAAATGCCGCGGGTGACAACGTGCATTTTTTGGAAAACGTCAATCCGGACTCGCTGGTGGTGCTCAAGGGTTGCCGTGCCGAGCCGTCACTGGCCGCTGCCAAAGTGGGCGAGGGCTTCCAGTTTGAGCGCGAAGGCTATTTCTGCCTCGACAGCCAGGACAGCAAGCCGGATGCGTTGGTGTTTAACCGCACGGTAACCCTGCGCGATTCCTGGGGTGCCAAATGACGCTGCAAATTTATAACACCCTGAGCAAACAAAAAGAGCCGCTCAAGCCACTGGTCGATGGTCAGGTGCGTATGTATGTCTGCGGCATGACTGTCTATGACTACTGCCACATTGGCCATGCGCGGGTGATGGTGGCTTTCGACGTGGTCAGCCGCTGGCTGCGCCAGAGCGGTTACCAGGTCACCTATGTGCGCAACATCACCGACATTGACGACAAGATCATTCAGCGTGCCAACGAAAACGGCGAGCCCTTTACCGAACTGGTCGAGCGCATGATCACCGCCATGCACGAGGATGAGGCACGCCTGAACGTGTTGCGCCCGGACCTTGAGCCGCGTGCCACAGGCCATATTGATGGCATGTTTGAGATGATCCAGACCCTGATCGACAAAGGCTATGCCTATGCGCCAGGCAATGGCGATGTGTATTACCGGGTCGGTAAATTTGCCGAATACGGCAAGCTGTCACGCATCAGGCTGGAAGACTTGCGCTCCGGCGCCCGGGTTGAGGTGGGTGAGCAGAAAGACGACCCGCTGGACTTTGTGCTGTGGAAAGCGGCCAAGCCCGGCGAGCCGAGCTGGGCTTCGCCCTGGGGCGAGGGCCGGCCTGGCTGGCATATTGAGTGCTCGGTGATGTCCACTTGCTGCCTGGGCGACAGTTTTGATATTCATGGTGGCGGCCCGGATCTGGTGTTCCCGCACCATGAAAACGAGATTGCCCAGAGCGAGGCGGCGACCGGCCAGACCTATGCCAATACCTGGATGCACGCCGGTGCGGTACGGGTTGATGGCGAGAAAATGTCCAAGTCACTGGGCAACTTCTTTACCATCCGCGATGTGCTGGCCAAGTACCATCCGGAGGTGGTGCGCTATCTGCTGGTGTCGAGCCATTACCGCAGCCCGATCAACTACTCCGAAGACAGCCTGAAAGAAGCCCGTGGTGCGCTGGAGCGTTTTTATCTGGCGCTTAAGGGACTGGAGCGGGTCGAGCCTGTCGGTGGCGAGCAATTTGTCGAACGTTTTGGCGTCGCGATGAACGATGATTTCAATAGCCCGGAAGCCTGTGCGGTGCTGTTTGACATGGTGCGAGAGATCAACCGGCTTAAGGGGGCAGATACAAATGCCGCGGCCGCCCTGGCAGCCCGCTTGCGCGAGCTGGCCACGGTGCTGGGCGTGTTGCAACTGGACGCTGACGAGTTTTTGCTGGCCGGTGGTGCAGACAAGTTGGCCGCTGCCGATATCGAGGCCATGATCGCGCTGCGCCTGGCTGCCCGCGAGGCGAAGAACTGGGCCGAATCAGACCGTATCCGGGATCAACTGGCAGAGCAGGGCGTGATCCTGGAAGACAGCAAGGGCATCACTACCTGGCGTTATCAATAATCAAAATGAAAAGGAAGAGCTGCATGCGCCTACCATTTACTTCTCTGGCTGCTGCTACCGTGCTGGCAGCGGCAACCCTGGCCGCGCCGGCGGTGTTGGCTGAAGATCTGGATGATGGCTGGAGTTATACCAGCCCGGAAGATCCGTGGGAAAACTGGAACCGTAAAGTGTTCAGGTTCAACGACACCCTGGACACCTATGCGTTGCGTCCGGTTGCCGTGGGCTACCAAAAAATCACCCCGCAGCCGGTACGGCGCAGCGTGCGTAACTTCTTTGGCAACCTGGGCGAAGGCAAAAACCTGGTCAACAACCTGTTGCAGGCCAAGCTCCATGATGCCGGGGTAGATACCGCCCGCTTCCTGTTCAACACCACTTTCGGTGTGCTGGGGATTTTTGATGTGGCCACCAAAATGGGCCTGCAGCGCAACGACGAGGACTTTGGCCAGACCCTGGGCAAGTGGGGTGTGGGCAGTGGGCCTTACGTCGTACTGCCGCTGCTTGGACCAAGCACGGTACGTGATGCGCCGGCGCTGGTGCCGGATGTCTATACGACGGTTTATCCCTACATCAAAAAAGATCGCCCACGCTACGGATTGGCAGCTGCCGAGCTGGTAAGCAAGCGCGAAAGTTTGCTCAGCGCGGACAAGCTGGTTTCGGGTGACAAGTATGTATTCGTGCGCAACGCCTGGTTACAAAACCGTGAGTACAGGGTTAAAGACGGAGCAGTCGAGGATGATTTCTAGCTTGGCCGGCTACCGGTCAGCGCCATGACGTTGTAGCTGTGGAAGCTCCCTGTCGCCTGTGCTGCGGCGGTGTAGCTTAAAGCATTTCCAGGATCTTAAGACCCAGCAGCTGTTTCCGGCCTGTAGCCGGTTCACAACGGATAACACTGGCGATGGCCTTGAGGCCGTCCAGCGAACTGTGCAGCGAGCCGATTTCTACTTCCACCCGGTCGCCGACAATAGCCGGGCAGGTGCTGCTGAGTTGCATGCCGCTGCTGGACAGATCAACGCACACGGCAGGATGGCTTTGCCCGCGCAAATGCAAAACTGCCTCGCTGTTCAGGCTCATGCGAATGAAGTCACGCTTTTCATCGTAGTTACGCTGCTTTTCGTTCATGCTTGGCTCTCCGGCCGGATCAGTGGGTGCGGTCAGGCGTATCTGTGCCCGGTGGCGACCCGGTCTGCTCTACATTCTGCAGGTTGAATCCTGTGATTGATAGGAGTACCTTTGCCGCATCTTAAAGCAATGGACGGTTCATGACAAAGACCAGTCTACCAGCCGCTGCAGCAGAGTCGGTGACCCCGGCCGTGCTGAGCCTCGATGTGTTGATGCAGGATCAGCGGGCAGGGCAGTCATTGCAGGAGCATATACGCCCGCGCAGCGGTTCCGTTTTGCATGGTACCCGCTTTGACCACCGTATTGTGCCGGCGCTCTACCTGAGTGGTGATGCAGTCGATTTTTTTGCTTTGCCTGATCAGCGCATACTGGCCTACCTGCTTGACGTATCCGGTCACGGTACTGCTGCGGCGCTGCTCAGCATGTTCATCAAGAGCACGGTACGTTACAGTCTGGCCATGCGCCCGGAAGCCACTTCGGCTTCGGTGTTGGCGGATGTCAATCAGACGCTGCTCGATGCTGACATGCGCAAGTATGGCACCATGATCTGCATGATTCTGTCGCCGCACGACAACCGTCTTGAGTGGAGTCATGCGGGTCATACTCCAAGACCGGTGCTTTGGGACGGCAAGGACGCACAACTGCTTGGCGGGCAGGGGCAGCCGGTGGGGCTGTTTCCCGGTGCCAGTTATACCAGCCAGGAGTTGGCGTTACCGCAGGCGTTTGCCCTGTGTCTGTGCAGTGACGGTATTCTTGACCAGCTGCCGGGCGCTGATTTGGCCGGACGTGAGGCTTCACTGGTACAATCGGTGCGTATGCATTCGGGACGTTTTGACCAGCTGTGTCCGGCATTGCTGGCACCGGGTGCACAGCCGGACGACCGTTCGGTTTTTGTGATCAGCAGGCACATGAATGAGTAGCGGAAAAATCAGGTACGCCATCCAGGACGGCAGCTTTGTCCTGAAGTGTATCGGTGATGTGCGCCTGAGCTATTGCTCGGTGCTCAACGATACCATTGAGCAGAAGCTGGGTGGCGGACGCTTTCAGTCTGTCATCATTGACCTGACCGGGGTGCAGAGCATCGACAGTACCACGCTGGGCTTGCTGGCCAAGCTTTCCATGTTGTCGCGGGAAAATTTTGGCATGCTGCCAACCCTGGCCAGCACCAACCCGGATGTCAGCCAGCAGCTGGATGCCATGGGCATGGCGCGGGTATTCAATATTGTGCATACGCCGGCACCTTGCCCGGAGTGTCTGACCGATCTGCCCGAGCAGCCGCAGTCCGAGGAAGTGGTGCGTGAGCGGGTGCTGGAAGCCCACCGCATCCTGATGGAACTGAACGACTCCAATCGTGAAGAGTTTCGTGATCTGGTCAGTATCCTGGAAGGCAGCGGCACAAGCTGCCCGTAGTGTTCTTTCCCGCCTGGCAACAAGTCGGGCATTGCCAGGTTGAAATTGCAGGCCTGCAATGGCCTGCACCTGCTCTACGACCCCGTTTCCCTATTGTTACGTCAATCAGAAATCAGGCAAACAAGGCCTCCAGCTTGCGCTGGTCGACAGCAAAGGCGCGGATGCCCTCGGCAAGTTTTTCCGTGGCCATGGCGTCTTCGTTGTGGGCCCAGCGGAAAGCGGCTTCATTCATCTCGATACGTCGTTCGCCCGGCTGTTGCGGTTCCAGCTGGCGCAGCAGTGTACCGTTGGTAGACGCCAGCTGGTTGATCAGGTCCGGGCTGATGGTCAGACGATCACAGCCGGCCAGTGCCTCGATTTGTCCCACGTTGCGGAAGCTGGCACCCATCACGATGGTGTCAAAACCGTTACTCTTGTAATAACGGTAAATGCGTGCGACCGACTGCACGCCAGGGTCTTCCAGGCCGGTATAGTCCTGCCCGGTGGATTTTTTGTACCAGTCATGGATGCGGCCAACGAAAGGGGAAATCAGGAAAACACCGGCGTCGGCACAGGCTGCAGCCTGGGCAAAGGAGAACAGCAGCGTCAGGTTGGTCTGGATGCCCTGTCGCTCCAGACGCTCGGCGGCACGGATACCTTCCCAGGTCGCAGCAATCTTGATCAGGATGCGCTCCTTGCCCAGGCCGCGCGCCTGATAGGCCTCGATCAGCTGCATGGCAGCAGCGTACGTGGCTTCTTCGTCGAACGACAGACGCGCGTCGACCTCGGTGGAGATGCGTCCGGGAATGATCTGGCTGATCTCCAGGCCTACGGCTACGGCAAAAGCCGCTGCTGCCTGCGCAGGGCTGGCCGGGTGTTGCTGGCAGGCCTGTTGCAGCAACCGGGCATATTGCTCTTGCTGTGCTGCCTTGAGCAGCAGGGACGGGTTGGTGGTGGCGTCTTCGGGTTTCAGTTCACGGATCAGGCTGACATCGCCGGTATCGGCAACCAGGGTGGTGAATTGCTTGAGTTGTTCGAGTTTGGAAGTCATGTGTGTTTTGGCCCTTTGTTCTTCTGTAGGAACCGGCTTGCCCGGTGACAAAATCTGGTCGTGTGCTGGAGGTTTCAGTTTGCTTCGGTTTGTGGTTAATCGGGCCGCAGCTGTTTAGCGGCCCTGCAATACCTCAATGGCCTGATCGATAATAACCAGCGGGTCATCGGCACGATGGATGTCAGCAGACAGCAACTGGCGGAAACGGCGTGCGCCGGGAAAACCCTGGGCCAGTCCCAGCAAATGCCGGCTAATATGGGTAACTTTACCGCCACCTGCAACATGCTGCTGCATATATGAGCGCATTTTGAGCATTACTTCACTGCGGCTGAGTGGTGCGTGACCATTTTGCCGGTACAGGCGGTTGTCTACCTCGCACAGCAGCCAGGGGTTGGCATAGGCTTCGCGGCCCAGCATTACGCCGTCAAAGTCATGCAGGTGCTGTTCGCATTCGGCCAGCGTTTTGATGCCACCATTGAGGGTGAACTGTAGAGCGGGAAATTCCTGGCGCAATTGTCTGGCGACGTCATAACGCAGCGGCGGGATCTGGCGGTTTTCTTTCGGCGACAGGCCTTCCAGAATGGCGATGCGGGCATGCACGATAAAATGCTCACAGCCTGCACCGGCACTGGCACCGACAAAATCAACCAGTTCCTGGTAGCTGTCATGCCCGTTGATGCCGATACGGTGTTTGACCGTAACCGGAATGGATACCGCCTCGCGCATGGCCCGGACACAATCCGCCACCCGTTGCGGATGCGCCATCAGACAGGCGCCGATCATGTTGTTCTGCACCCGGTCGCTGGGGCAGCCAACATTGAGGTTAATCTCGCTGTAGCCCCATTGCTCGCCCATTTTGGCGCATTGCGCCAGTTCCTGCGGATTGCTGCCGCCCAGTTGTAATACCAGCGGATTTTCACTGGCGTCAAAATCCAGATGCCGGGCCGCATCGCCATACAATAACGCGCCGGTAGTCACCATCTCGCTGTACAGTACCGTGTGCTTGCTGAGCAGGCGCAAAAAATACCGGCAATGCCTGTCCGTCCAGTCCAGCATCGGGGCAACGGAAAAGCGGCCGGGAAAAGTGCAGGTTGTATTCATGGGGTATCAGGCGGGCTAAAAACCGTGAATTGTAGCAGATGAGCTGTCGGTGAGTGTCCAGCCAAGCAGCCTGGCCACATTTTGGCTGGTCTGGCAGGCCAGCTTGCCGGCGGGTATGTGCAGCAGTTCGTCCGCCAATCGCTGGCACAGGCGAGGCAGGTTTTCCGGACTATTGCGCTGGCCAGCAGCAAAAGCGGGCGCCATGTCGGGGCTGTCGGTTTCCAGTGCCAGCTGTTCCAGCGGCAGGCGCGGCAGCATTGTCCGCAATTTGCGTGCATTGGGCCAGCTGTAGGCGCCGCCGATGCCAAGCAGAAAGCCCAGTTTGCGGTATTCCTGTGCTTGCTCGTAACTGCCGTTGAAGGCATGAATGATGCCGCCACGCGCTGGGGGGATATGTTTCAGGGTGGCGATGGTTTGCGCATGTGCCTTGCGCACATGAATGATGGCCGGCAGGTTGAACTCCTGCGCCAGCTTCAGTTGCGCCTCAAAATAGAATTGCTGACTGCTGTGATCGGGTTCCCTCAGCTGGTAATCCAGACCTATTTCGCCAATGGCACAGAGCTTTGGGTGTTCCCGGTATCTTTCCAGATGTTTGCGCAAGGCTTCCAGGTCGCCTGGCTGATGCTGCCGCAGAAAATAGGGGTGCAGTCCCAGCGTTCCGTAACAGGCGGGATGTTCTTCTACCACGCGCCAGAGTCTGGGCCAGTACTGACGGCTGACCGCTGCCAGAACCAGGCGTTGCACACCCAGCGTGGCGGCCTGCTGCAGAATCTTACCGCGGTCGCGATCAAACTCGGGAAAATCCAGATGGCAATGGCTGTCAATCAGATACATGGTTGTATGTCGTGTTGGTCAGTGGCGCGCTGAAGAAGCACTGGTTCGGCATTTTGGCTGGCGCCTGTTGGCATGGTGCTCTTTCTTTGTTCCCGGCCTGACACGGCCGTGTGCTTGAACACTGTGATTGCGAACAGGGGGGCTGCAGTCAAAATTCCGTCTCGTTATTTTTCCGCTCAAGCTGCGGCTTTGTAACAATCTGATAAATAAGCAATATTTTACATTGGCATGGTTTGTGCTTGGTTTGTATCGAGGGTAATTTGTCAGGAAATGTGGCATGGGCAGCAGTTTTAGCAAATCTGTGACACTCATGAGCGAATCCTGGCTTTACCCTGGCGTAGTTGCCAGACAAACCCGGCATGACACAAGACTTTTTTCTTGATTGCTAAAGTCTTTATAGGGTCGGCCGATAACACAGATGTGGCACAAATTTTATCGCTCAACTGTTTGCGATGCCTGCCGACAAGGAGGCGACGGTAAATAGGTTCTTGCCGCAGGAGTTTACCATGCTGAATCCGGTATTTAGTACCAACATGCCAGAGACGGGCAACACGCCAATTATGCGCGCACAGCCGTATTTCGGGCTTGTATGCGGCTTCAAGGGAACAGAAGTCGATACCGGTGATCATAGAGCTATGGGTTTCGATAACCGGGGACTTGTGGGCCGGATCAAGACGGTTCGGTACAAAAGTCAGCTTGCGTTCGATCCGGAATCTATGGGTGCGGGTGATTCATCAGCGAAACAAGCGGCAGTCAAGAATAATAATGAGGTGAGCAATGATTAAAAACAGACTTGTTCCGGTGGAGCTAAACAACGTGATGCATAGAACAGCAAGCGAGTTTTTTGAACCCAAAACCAAGACTACCTTGGCCGATTATTACCGCGCGGTAGTGGGGCGCCCACCGAAAGTGGAGCAACATCCGGACGATGCAGCTGTCGATGCTTTTGCTGCTGCCATGAAGTCCAGGCTGGCCAGAATGCGTGCCGGCAGGCGAGGTGATAGGCAGCCACTGGACCAGCGCGAGCTGTCATGCATGCTGTTTGAGCACGCCAGCAAGGGTGACCCCGTGGACGTTGCCGTCTTTGCCATGTTGTTGCACCAAAACGGGCAGTGCATCGAGACACCAGAAGTGGATCAGGCGCCTGTTGCGTACGCTGTTTTCACACCGGAAGACTTTATACAGATTTGGTGTGCCGCATCCAGCGAACTGATGGCCTCCGTCAGGAGGCAGTATGGCGACCAGCTGGTCCCGCTGTATCGACAGTCGGAATTCGACGCTGCCCGGGACTGAAGCTCTGGAAAAATCCGGAGTATGGCTGCCCGGCCAGGGATGGCCGGACGTCCGAAAAGCTGTGTAGGGCTTTTGTAATTTGTGGCAAGCGGGCTGCCGGCATTGGCGCAACGATAGAGTAGCCGAGAGATAAAAACAGTCGGGAATGCAGCTTGTCCTGCGTGAGAAGCAGAAACAGGGTGTGCACCCTTGTGATGTCATCGCATGGCCCCGGCATATGGTTTTGTTCTGCCTGCAAGCAGCTCATGCCCGCTTGTTCCAAAGGGTCTGGAGCATTTTTTTGACGTTGCCGTGACAACATTTTTCCTTGTTTTTACGAAGTTTTAGAGCTGAAGACCGTAGATGACCGGTGCTTCGGCTCGACTGCGATTCGCGACAAGTACACAGGCTCCTGCCAGGCACCTGAGGGTGTATGTTCATGCAGCTCAATTGTTTGTCGTATTAGCCGATAACAGGGTAAACAAGCCAATTACGGTTCTTGCCGAAGGAGTTTACCATGTTGAATCCAGCATCCCGCACCGTCATGCCCGAACCGGGCAATATCAAGAAAGATCAAGCCAACAAGCCAGCGACCCTGGGTACAGCGCATGAAACAGCAGCCAGCAGCCGTGAAGGCCAGCGTGCTCGGTTGGGTGCACAAATCATGCAGGCATCGCTGGATGTTTCAATCAGTGCAGGCAATAATTCGTTGACCCTGCTGTATCGCAGCGCCATCGACAGCATCAACGAGTATCTTGAGCCGGCGCTGGGGCCCAATGCCATCCAGAACGCCATGAGCCAGGACAACAGTCCGGAAGCCACTGCCGAACGCATTCTGTCCATGTCTACCGGTTTCTACGAGGCTTATGCCGCACAGCGCCCGAAGGATGACCCGGAAGAGGTCCTGCGTGATTTCGTTGGCCTGGTGCGCGGCGGCTTTGAAAAAGGTTATAACGAAGCAGCAGACATCCTGACCGGACTGGGCGTGATGGGCGAGGGCAGTTTTGTGGCGGAAGAAATTGGTAAAACCTTCCAGCTGGTGCAGCAAGGCTACGATGATTTCCTGACGGCAATGCTGGAAAAGCTGCAGCCAGAAGACGCCCGGTCAGCTGCTGACGAATAGCCGAAAACACGGGCTGCGCTTTTCTGCAAGCAACCCGGCAAGCAGCAATTTCGCTTCTGCAGAAAGCATTCAGGCCGTTTTCTGCAGAAGTACCGATCCAGAACTTTTAGCCAAACAGCCGGTTCAGCTCGCTGGCCGGTGTACCCTGGCCAAGCGCATCAAACCGGCCCTGTTCAGCGATGCCTCGTGCGGCCTGCAAAAAGCCGTTCCAGGCCGTGCGGGCCAGCGCACCGCCGACACTGATGCGGCGAACTCCCAGTTCGGCCAGTTCGGCCACGGTCAGATCAGAATCCCAGCCAATCAGCACATTGACCGGTTTGGGCGCAACCGCTTCCAGTACGGCAAGGATCTGCTCGCGGCTGCGTATGCCGGGCGCATACAGGCAGTCGGCGCCGGCTTTGGCATAGGCCTGTAAACGCAGCAGGCAGTCATCCAGATCTGGAACTCCAACAAAAAAGTGTTCGGCCCGCCCCGTCAACACTATCTGGCTGCCGGACTCGTCAATGGCTTCCCGCGCAGCCTGCAGGCGCTCCAAAGATTCGCTCAGCGAGCGCAATGGGGCGGCAGGATTGCCGCTGGAATCCTCGATTGACAGACCGGCCACACCGGTCTGGATGGCGCGGCCGACATTTTCGTACACCCCATGCGGGTCATCGGCAAAACCGCTTTCAAAGTCTGCATTGACTGGCAGGCAGGTAAACCCGGCCAGCTCTTGCAGGTGGGCCAGTGTCGCTTCCAGCCCCAGCTGGCCGTCGGCACAGCCATGGCTCCATGACAGGCCCGCACTGGTACTGGCCAGGGCCTGAAATCCCATTTGCTGCAGGGCCCGGGCGCTGCCCCGATCCCAGGGATTGGGAATGACAAAACAGCCGCTTTCATGCAGCTGGTAAAACCGTGCCCGCCGTTCTTGTACGCTTGTGTCCATCATCGTTGACCTGTTTTTGTCATTGCCGTTCGGCTGTGGTGAAAGCATGACACAAATAGTCTTGCCTGCCTTTTTCTTGTCGGGTTATTTCCGCACAGCGGGGTAGCTGAGTGGCCGCTGGCCGGTTTTGGCATTACACTTGTTTGAAAGTTTAACTACCACGGGGCCCGTCAATGACCGCCAAAATTACAGCGCATGATGAAGTCGGCAGCGCCATGGCATGGGTGGTCAAAATCCGTGGCGGCGTGGTGGACGTACGCTTTGCCGAAGGCACTGCGGCACAGGTGGACGAGCTGCTGTATGCCGGCGAAATCCCCTTGCAGGTGATGGCCTTGCTGGAGCACAACAGTGTGCGTTGCATCGCTTTGGCACCGGTTGGCGGACTGGGGCTGGGCATGCCGGTGCGAGCCACCGGCGCGCCGATCCGCGTCCCGGTGGGCGAGGCACTGCTGGGCCGCATGCTGAACGTGCTGGGTGAGCCGATTGATGAGCGCCCGGCTCCGGTTGTCGAACGGCATGTGCCAATCTATAACACTCCGCCGGCACTACAGGAGCGCAGCACCAGCGGACAGGTGCTGGAAACCGGTATCAAGGCGCTGGATCTGCTGGCGCCCATCGAACGGGGCGGCAAGACCGGGCTCTTTGGTGGTGCCGGTGTCGGAAAAACAGTCCTGATTACCGAGCTGATCAACAACACTGTGCAGCATTACCGCGGGGTCAGCCTGTTTTGTGGCATTGGTGAACGTTCGCGCGAGGCAGAGGAGCTGTACCGCGAGATGGGCGAAGCCGGCGTGCGTGACAAAACCGTCATGCTGTTTGGCCAGATGAACGAGGCACCGGGCGTGCGCTTCCTGATCGGGCACACGGCGGTGAGCATGGCCGAGTATTTCCGTGACGAGCTGAAACAGGATGTGCTGCTGCTGATGGACAACCTGTTCCGCTTTGTACAGGCCGGCGCCGAGGTATCCGGGCTGCTTGGGCGCATGCCGTCGCGGGTCGGTTACCAGCCCACCCTGGCAACCGAACTGGCCGGCCTGCAGGAGCGCATCAGCTCGCGTGGAGCGGTCGCCATTACCTCGATTCAGGCAGTCTATGTACCGGCAGATGATTTTACTGACCCGGCAGCAGCACATATTTTTTCTCATTTGTCGGCGTCGGTGGTGCTGTCGCGCAAGCGGGCCAGCGAGGGACTGTATCCGGCCATTGACCCGCTGGCGTCCAGCTCGGTGATGCTGACGCCCGCTGTGGTGGGGCAGCGTCATTATGATGTGGCGCTTGCGGTACGCCGCACCCTGGCCGAGTACGAAGAGCTGCGCGACATCATCGCCATGCTTGGTTTGGAAGAGCTGTCGGCCGGAGACCGTGCGGTGGTGGCCAGGGCCCGGCGGCTGGAGCGTTATCTGACCCAGCCATTTCATACCACGGAAGCATTCAGCGGAATTGACGGACAACGGGTCGGCATCGGGCAAACCCTGAGCGATTGCGAGTGGATTCTGGCCCAGGACGAGTTTGACGACAATGAAATGGACTATTACATGCTGGGCGGCCTGTCGGCGCGCGAGGAACTGAGCCATGAACCGGACTAGCATGCGGGTTTCCTTGCACACTCCGGAAGGCGTGCTGTTTAGCGGACTTGCGGAACACGTCTACGCCATGGCGGAAAATGGTGCACTGGGGCTGCAGCCAAACCATTGTGATTTTGTCGCCGCATTGCAGCCGGGAGTGCTGATCGTACGCGATCCACAACAGCAGGAGAGCTTTTTTGCCGTGGATGAAGGTTTGTTGGTCAAACAGGACGACAGGCTCGACATTGCCGTGAGACGTGGCGTGCAGGGTAGCGAGCTCGATGACTTGAACCAGGTGCTGGCACGTACCTTTGGCGAACTCGATGAGCGTGAACGCCAGGCCCGCAGTGCGCTGTCAAAACTGGAGGCCAGTGTGGTGCGGCGCTTTGCCGAACTGGCCAAGCCGCTATGAACAAGCAACAAGAGCAGGACAGCCTGCAGAAAATGCAACGTCAGGCCAGGTCCCTGGCGCGCATGCGCCGGCGGCGTGGCTACAGCCTATTAACGGGGTTGAGCGCTTTCGGCGTAATTGGCTGGTCGGTTACCTTGCCGGCCGTGACCGGCGCGTTTCTGGGGCTTTGGCTGAACCGGGTTGCGCCGCAGAAGTTTTCCTGGCCGCTGGCACTGATTCTGGCAGGTCTGGTGCTGGGTTTGATCATGGCTTTCAGCTGGCTGGAGCAACAGCAGCGTATCACCAGAGAGCAGAACGAAGAGACAGGAGAGGATGATGGCAGTGAGCAACTTTGACATGCAGGCGATGCTGCTGGGCTTTTTGGCCGGGCTGCCGGTAAGCATTCTGTTTTTCTGGGGGCTTTCGGTTGGCATGCGCTGGGCTTTGGCCAGCGAACAGCCCGGACTGCGCTTGCTACTCAGCTTTGTCGTGCGCAGTGTTGTGTTGCTGTTGATTGCCTATGCGCTAACCCGCTGGTTGCAGCCTTTCTGGGCGCTTGGCGGCTTTGTGTTGGCGTTTTTCCTGATGCGTGTGTTGAGTGTGCGTCTGGTGCGAAAACAGGAGTCGGCAACATGCAGCTAACTCCGGATGCCATTGTCTATGCCCAGTGGGGGGCTTTTCGGCTCAATGCAACCCTGGTCAACACCTGGATGGTGATGGCGGTACTGGTGGGCCTGTCGGCGCTGGTCACGCGCAATCTGCGCCCGGATGCTCCACCGGACCGCTGGCGCGGCGCCCTGGAGTGGCTGGTGCAGTTGATTGAGGCGCAGATTGCCGAGGTCAACCAGCACAGCGCAAGGCATGTGATTTACTTTGCCGGCACCCTGTTTCTGTTTATTGCACTGGCCAACCTGTTGGTAGTGCTTCCCGGTTTTCAGCCGCCCACCGGTTCGCTGTCCACCACGGTAGCGTTGACTATCTGTGTGTTGCTGGCAGTGCCGTTGTTCTCGATTTTTCAGGCCGGTGTCGGCCAGTATTTGCGGCATTTTATCCAGCCGTCGGTGATGCTTTTGCCGTTTAACCTGATAGGCGAATTTTCCAAGGCGGTGTCTCTGGCCGTGCGCCTGTATGGCAACGTCATGAGCGGCGCTGTGATTGCCGCGATATTGCTGGGCGTGGCGCCGTTTTTCTTTCCGGTGCTGATGGAGTTGCTGAGTTTGATAACCGGCATGATCCAGGCCTATATCTTTGCGATTCTGGCAACGGTGTATATTGCCGCCGCGACTACTCAAGCTTCCGAGAGGAGATAATCCAATGACAGATCTTGCCTTGATTTCCATTTTTTCCATTATTACCGCAGGACTGACGGTGGCCATTGGCAGCTTCGGCGCGGCCATGGGCGAGGGACGTGCGGCGGCTGCCGCCATGAGCGCCATTGCCCAGCAGCCGGATGCGGCGCCAACCCTGTCGCGAACCCTGTTTGTCAGTCTGGCGATGGTGGAATCTTCCGGAATTTACTGTTTTGTCGTGGCGCTGATCCTGATTTTTGCCAACCCGTTCTGGGATGCTGCCGCGCTGGCGGCCGGGAGCTGATAGCTGATGAGTATCGACTGGGTTACCGTTGTTGCACAGATTGCCAACTTCCTGTTGCTGGTGTGGCTGCTCAAGCGCTTTCTCTATCAGCCGGTATTACGCGGAATTGATGCCCGTGAGGCGGAAATTGCCCGCCGGTTGAGCGCAGCGGAGCAGGCCAGAGAGCAGGCACGCAAGGCCGAGCTGGAGTTTCTGCACCAGACCGAGCAGTTTCTTGCCGGCAAGGAGCAGGAGCTGGCCGGTGCCATTGCTGCCGGAGAAGAGCAGAAGGAAAAGATCCTGCAGCAGGGGCGCCAGCAGCTGGAGCAGGAGCAGCAACAGTGGCAGAAATATTTGCGCGAGGAGCGCAGTGATTTCATCCGGCAGCTGGAGCTGCAGGCTGCCTATACCCTGTCCGAGCTGTTGCGCGATGCCCTGAACGAACTGGCCGGCCTGCAGCTGGAACAGGCCATGTTGCAAAAAATGCCCCAGCGGGTACAGGAAGTGCTGCCCGAGCTCAGGGCGGCCATGGGCACAAGCGCACGGGCCCGGGTCACCACGCATGCAGCGCTGACGGGGGACAGCCAGGATGCGTTCAGCCGGCAAATGGGCAACCTGTTGCCAGGCCTGTCCTGGGAGTTCCGGGTCGACGCAGAGCAAAGTCCGGGGCTTTACCTTGAAGTTGGCGGTACCCAGCTGGAGTGGACGCTGGACAGCTATGTGGACAGCTTGCAACAGTTGATGAGCGAGCAGTTTACCGCCCGCGGTAAAGAGCTGGGGGCAGGGCAGGAGACAGGTGGTCATGGCGGATAGACCCCCGGCGTTTGCCAGCCAGCGCTTGCAGCTGTGGCAAGAACGCATCCGTAATTTACCACGGCCACGGCCCGAACTGCGCGAGGCCGGCCGGGTACTGGAAGTTGCCGATGGCATCGCCGTGGTAACAGGGCTGGAGCGTGCGCTGGCCGATGAAGTACTGGAGTTTGCCTGTGGTATCCGTGGGCTGGTACTGGATCTTGAGCCCGGCCGTCTGGGTGTGGCATTGCTGGGCCCGACTTCTCTGGTGCAGCCGGGCGAAGCCGTGTACCGCACGGCAAGGGTGATCCGGGTCCCGGTCGGTAGCGGCTTGCTGGGACGGGTGCTTAGCCCGCTGGGTGAGCCGCTGGATTCAGCGGGCCCCTTGCGCACGCTAAGTCACCGGCCAATTGAAGTGCCGGCGCCCGGCGTCATGCAGCGGGCGCCGGTATCACGTCCGCTGGCGACCGGTATCAAGGTGGTGGATGCGGCGATTCCGGTTGGTCTGGGCCAGCGCCAGTTGATTATCGGTGACCGGCAAACCGGCAAGACTTCGCTGGCCGTGGATGCCATTCTCAACCAGAAAAGCAGTGATCTGCTCTGCATCTACTGTGCCATCGGCCAGCGTGGCGATGCGGTGGCGCGAGTGATTGCCGCGCTGGATGCCGGACAGATGCGCGAGCGTACGCTGGTGATCAATGCGGGGGATGAGCAGGTGCCGGGCCTGGCGTATCTGGCACCTTATGCAGCCATGAGCATGGCCGAACACTTTGCTTTGCAGGGGCGGGATGTTCTGCTGGTGCTGGATGACCTGACCCACCATGCCCAGGCTTATCGCGAGCTTTCCCTGCTGCTGCGCCGTCCGCCCGGGCGGGAAGCCTTTCCCGGTGATATTTTTTATGTACATGCGCGGCTGCTGGAGCGTGCCGGACAGTTTTCGGGCACGCTGGGGGGCGGTTCCATTACCGCCTTGCCGGTAGTCGAGACCCAAGCAGAAAACCTGTCCGCCTATATTCCGACCAACCTGATTTCGATCACCGATGGCCAGGTCTACCTGTCGCCACGGCTGGTGCGGCGCAACCAGTTTCCTGCTGTTGATCTGGGGTTGTCGGTTTCAAGGGTTGGCGGAAAGGCGCAAAACAGGGCACTGCGGGCGGTCGCCGGTAACCTGCGGGTTACCCTGTCGCAGTTTGCGGAGCTGGAAGATTTTGCCCGCTTTGGCACCCGTCTTGATGACAGTACCCGGGCCCGTTTGCGTCGTGGTGCAGCCGTCCGCGCAGCCCTGCGCCAGGCTGAACGCGATCCGATGCCGGTGCTGCAACAGCTGGCTGTTTTGTACGGCGCAATGGCCGGCCTGCTGGATGATTTTGCAGACGACCAGATGCTGACTGCCATGTCACAGCTGCGCAAAGCAGTCGAAAAAGAGCTGGCAGCATTGCATGCATCATTGCAGGATGGCCTGCCACTGGATGACCAGCAGCAACAGCAGCTGCTGGACTGTGCGGCAGTAGCACTGGGGGCGCAGCAGCCATGACCCAGACTCTGGAGCAGCTGGGCCGCCAGCAGGCAACCCTCAACAGCATAGGCGGCATTGTCCGCACCATGCGCACCCTGTCAGCGATCAATGCTGTACCTTACGAACAGGCCGCCACAGCGATTGAAAATTTTCAGCAGGTGGTGGAAAAAAGCTTTGCCAATTTTGCCCATGCCAGCGGTGGCATCCACTGGTTGCAAGATAGACCGCAACAGGCGCTGCTGATTGCTTTTGGTTCCGATCACGGGCTTTGTGGCAACTACAATGAATTGCTGGCGCAAACAGTTGAGCATCACTGGCAGCGACTGCAGGTGCCGGGGCAGGTGCTGTGTATCGGTTCGCAGCTGGCAGACGCCTTGCGTGACAAGAGCATCCAGCCGCAACAGGTGCTGATGCCGCCGGCCTCGGTAGAGGGCATTACCCGGCTGGCAGGAAAGATTGTTCGCCTGATCGAACCGCTGACCGGCAATGATTCGCTTGCGGGACTGGCCATTGATCTGGCCTATACCGAGCGTGCGCCTCATGGCACCCGCCACGAGCGGGTAGTGCCATTGCTGCCGCTGCCGGGGAAACTGCTGTCCCGGCCAGCTGTCTGGCCGGGCAGGTCGTTGCCGGCTTTCAGTCAGGATAGCCGCAGCATGCTGTCAGCGCTGGTGCGCAACTATATTTTCAGCCGGGTCTATCGGGCCCAGGCAGAAGCCATGGCGACCGAGAATGCAGCCCGGCTGGCGCTTATGCAGCAAGCCCGGCAGTCGGTGGACGAGCGGCTGTTCGAGCTTAACCAGCAGATCAACAGCCGCCGACAGGACGCCATTACCGACGAGCTGATGGACGTCATTATCGGGCACCTGTAGTCAGCCCGGCAGGGCAAGGGCCACGATCAGCTCCACTTGCTGCGGAACATGAAAAACACGGCGCCAACCAGACAAAGCCCGGCCCACACATAGTCGAGTTTTAGCGGTTCTTTCATATAGAACACGGCAAAGGGCACGAACAGGCTGAGGGTTATCACTTCTTGCAGCACTTTCAGTTCACCAAGGCTCAGGGCCGTATAGCCAATACGGTTGGCCGGTACTTGCAGCAGATATTCAAACAGTGCTATGCCCCAGCTGATCAGCGCAGCAACCAGCCAGGGCTTGTTGTTCAGCTCCTTGAGGTGGGCATACCAGGCAAAGGTCATGAACACGTTGCTGCAGACCAGCAGGATGACAGTGGTGGCAACCGGATGCATGTCAGTCTTTTACTCCCGCCGCCTGATGATTGGCCACACCAAAGGGAATGTGCACCATCGGGATGTCGGATTGGCCGGACGGCAGGTGGCTGAGCTGATCATCAAAGAAGATGTGGGGTTTAAGCACATCCAGCACGCGCAGTTTTTCCATGCCGCCAAGAAAGAAGGCTTCATCGGTTTCCACACCCCAGTTACGCAGTGTCGTCAGCACGCGCTCGTGAGCCGGAGCGCTGCGGGCGGTGACAATGGAAACCCGCAGGATTTTTTTGTGTTGCGGATGCGTTGCCAGCAGTTCCCGCTCAAGCAATTGCAAGTGCGACAGCTTGCGAAACAGGTTGGCCAGTGGGCCGGGGGAGTGGGGAATGGCCTGTTTTTCCTGCTCATGGGCCTGAAAGCTGGCCAGATCGCCGCTTTTATAAACAGCCTCGGATTCGTCATCGGCAATCACGCCGTCAAAGTCAAAGGCCACCCGCAGCTCGCTGTCTTCTTCATTGTCGGCAATGGCGCCTGGCAACACCAGACCGGCCGGAAACCCGCTGGCAATGGCTTGTTGCACATCCGGTGCATGGGCGCTCAGAAACAATGACGCATTGAAAGCATCAATGAATTCGTGGGGCGAGCCGCCGCCAAGGAAGGTGGCACGGGTGATGTCCAGCCCGTAATGTTCGATCGAGCGAAACACCCGCAAACCGGTTTCCGGCGAGTTGCGCGACAGCAAAACCACCTCCACCGGCAACAACTCCGGAAATACCTGGTTGATGGACAAAAAGCGGCGAATAAAGGGGAATGCAACTCCCCTGGGCAGCGGGACATCCAGCTGTTCTTGCTGGTATTCACGATAGGCGGCAACGCCTTGCTGCTCAAACACCCGGTTGGAGCGCGACAGGTCAAACAACGCACTTGATGCCACGCCTATGACCAGTTTGTCCTGAATCGGATAACTCATGTTGACTCCCTGATTTGATTGCCTGTCATGTTAGCCCGAAATGCCATCGAAAGCTGTTGTTTGCCACTGCTGCAGGCATGTCCGCTTACAGTTCCTGCTTGAATAATCAAGCAATTGGCTATAGAATCCGTCAGTCAAATTTTATTGGCGCTTTTCGCGGCCTGTGAATGCTGGCGAAAACACATGAAATACAAAGCGTTACAGTCGAAATATGGAGTCCCGGCAAGGCCGGGGCTGGCAAATGGCTGTAATTTTTCGGCATTATGCCAAACTCGGAGAGAGAATCATTAGACGAGATATGAGACAAGACAGACGTTCAGCCCCCAGAGCACCGATTAACGAAAATATTACTGCCCGCGAAGTACGCCTGATTGGCGCAGACGGAGAACAGGTCGGGATCGTCTCGATTGACGAAGCACTGGCTGCAGCCGAAGAGGCAAAGCTGGATCTGGTTGAAATCTCTCCGGACGCACAGCCGCCGGTTTGCCGCATCATGGACTATGGCAAGCATCTGTTCGAGCGTAAAAAGCAACAGGCCCAGGCGCGCAAGAACCAGAAACAAATTCAAATTAAAGAAGTAAAGTTTCGCCCAGGGACGGACGTAGGGGATTATCAGGTAAAACTACGCAACCTGATACGTTTCCTTGAAGACGGGGACAAGGCCAAGGTTTCCTTGCGATTCCGCGGCCGCGAGATGGCTCACCAGGAGCTGGGCATGGAGCTGCTCAAACAGGTTGAACACGACCTGGAAGAGTACGGCACCGTTGAACAGCATCCAAAAATGGAAGGACGCCAGCTGATCATGGTCATCGCCCCCAAAAAGAAAAAGTAACCCCAACAGGCTGCTTGCAGCCCGGGCATTGACAGGCCCCAAGGTTACTGTTGTTTATACCTTTGAATGCGGAGTTCAAACATGTCAAAAATGAAAACCAAAAGCGGTGCCAAGAAGCGTTTCAAGGCCACTGCAAACGGCTTCAAGCACAAGCATGCTTTCAAGAGCCATATCCTGACCAAGATGACCACCAAGCGTAAGCGTCAGCTGCGCGGCTGCAGCCAGGTGCACCCATCCGATGTTGCCAACGTTGAACGCATGTTGCGTGTTCGTTAATTCAGGTCAGGAGATTAATCAGTTATGGCTCGTGTAAAACGTGGTGTACAGGCTCGCGCCCGTCATAAAAAAGTTCTGAAGCTGGCAAAAGGTTACTACGGCGCGCGTTCACGCGTGTTCCGTGTTGCCAAGCAGGCTGTCATCAAGGCCGGTCAGTACGCTTACCGTGACCGTCGCCAGCGCAAGCGTCAATTCCGCGCTCTGTGGATTGCCCGTATCAACGCTGGTGCCCGTGTTAACGGTCTGTCCTACAGCCGCTTCATTGCAGGTCTGAAAAAGGCCTCCATTGAAATCGACCGCAAGGTACTGGCTGATCTGGCAGTCAACGAAAAAGCAGCGTTTGCCGCCATTGTCGAGAAAGCCAAAGCCTCACTGGCCTAAGGTTATCGCAAGACAGCGAACGTTGTGATTTCTGACAAGGGAAGGGCCAAGGCTCTTCCCTTGTTTCGTTTAGCCTTAACCAATCCGGAACGCGTTGCCATCTTCCTGAGCGCAGTGCAGGTTGGCATGAAGCTCGCGAAAACCTGCTGGAACGCCGCCCAGCTTTAGCGCAACAACTGTTTGGCGGTAGTGCAGGGTTTGTTTTTGCCGGACAGGTTTTGTATCTGGGCTAACCCGTTTTCTAACACAGAGCTGCTTGCAAAGAACAGACAGAGCGCTTTGCAAGCATCTCCACCGGAGTCAAAAAACAAGATGGACAATCTGGAACAACAGGTCAGCCAGGCGCTGGCGGCCATTACAGCAACCGATAATGTACAGGCCCTGGAACAACTGCGGGTTCAGTTCCTGGGTAAAAAAGGTGAATTTACCCAGCTGATGAAGCAGCTCGGTGGCCTTTCAGCCGAAGAGCGGCCCAAAGCCGGTGCCATCATCAACGCCGCCAAGGAGCAGGTGCAAACCGCACTGAACCAGCGCAAGCAGCTGCTGGAGCAGCAGGCACTGGAAGCCAGGCTGGCGGCCGAAACCCTGGATGTCACCCTGCCGGGCCGTGGCCAGCAATCCGGCGGCTTGCACCCGGTAACCCGCACCAAAGAGCGTATTGAAGCGTTCTTTACCCGCATTGGCTATGACGTGGCCGAAGGCCCCGAAGTGGAGGACGATTACCACAACTTCGAGGCGCTGAACATTCCCGACCATCACCCGGCGCGGGCGATGCACGATACGTTTTATTTTAATGCCAACATGCTGCTGCGTACGCACACCTCTCCGGTGCAAGTGCGCACCATGGAAAACCAGCAGCCGCCGATCCGTATTGTTTGCCCGGGCCGTGTTTACCGCTGCGACTCGGACATTACCCACTCGCCGATGTTTCACCAGGTGGAAGGGCTGCTGATTGACGAAGATGTCAACTTCGCCGACCTCAAGGGCACCATCGAAGAGTTTTTGCGGGTGTTCTTCGAGAAAGATCTGGCCGTACGTTTTCGCCCCTCGTTTTTCCCCTTTACCGAGCCGTCTGCCGAAGTCGACATGCAGTGTGTCATGTGCAACGGCGATGGCTGCCGTGTGTGCAAACAAACCGGCTGGCTGGAGGTCATGGGTTGCGGGATGGTGCACCCCAATGTGCTGAAAATGTCTGGCATTGACCCGGAAAAATACCGTGGCTTTGCCTTTGGCATGGGTGTGGAACGACTGGCGATGCTGCGCTATGGCGTCAATGACTTGCGTCTGTTCTTCGACAATGACCTGCGCTTTCTGGCGCAATTCCGTTAATTCTGACTTGAGGAGAACAGCATGAAATTCAGTGAACAGTGGCTGCGCCGCCTGGTTGATCCGCAAGTTGGTCGTGAAGAGCTGGTTGCCCGCCTGTCCATGGCCGGGCTGGAAGTGGATGCCGTGGAGCCGGTTGCCGGTGATTTTTCCGGTGTGGTAGTTGGCGAGGTGCTGGAGTGTGGCCAGCATCCGGATGCCGACAAGTTAAGCCTGTGCGTGGTCAGTGATGGCCGGCAGCAGGTGAATGTGGTGTGTGGTGCACCCAATGCCCGGACCGGCCTGAAAGTGGCCTTTGCCAGGGTTGGCGCGGTACTGCCCGGCGATTTCAAAATCAAAAAGGCCAAACTGCGCGGTGTGGAATCTTTTGGCATGCTGTGTTCGGCCGACGAGCTGAAAATCAGCGATGACCACAGCGGTATCATCGAGTTGCCGGCCGATGCGCCTGTTGGGCAGTGCCTGCGCGAGTATCTGGATCTGAACGATGTTGCCATCGAGGTTGATTTAACGCCCAACCGCGGTGACTGCCTGTCGCTGACCGGTCTGGCCCGTGAGGTGGGCGCACTGTATAACAGCGCGGTTGCCTATCCGCAAATCAAGGAAATTGCCGCCAGTCATGACCAGGTTATTCCGGTTGAGCTGCAGGCGCCACAGGCATGCCCGCGGTATGTTGGCCGTATTATTCGCAATGTTGACCTGAGCCGTCCGACTCCAGCCTGGATGGTCAGCCGTCTGGAACGCAGTGGTGTACGCAGCATTGATCCGGCAGTCGACGTAACCAACTATGTGATGCTGGAGCTGGGCCAGCCGATGCATGCCTTTGACCTTGCGCAGATACGCGGCGGCATTCGCGTGCGCATGGCGCAACAGGACGAGCCGCTGACCCTGCTCGACGGCCAGCAGGTCAAGCTGGACAGCAACACCCTGGTCATTGCCGACCACGAACGAGCGCTGGCGATTGCCGGCGTCATGGGTGGCGAGGACAGTGGTGTGGACACTGCCAGCACCAACGATTTGTTTCTGGAAAGCGCCTTTTTTGCGCCCATTGCCGTAGCCGGCAAGGCGCGCAGCTATGGCTTGCATACCGATGCCTCGCACCGCTTTGAGCGCGGGGTGGACTATGAGCTGGCCGGGCGTGCCATGCAGCGCGCAACGGAGCTCTTGCTGGAAATTGTTGGCGGTGAAGCCGGTCCGGTGATTGATGCCCGTGACAACAACGCCATGCCGCAAACGCAGCAGGTCAAACTGCGCGCGGAGCGGGTCAACACCATGTACGGTCTTGAACTTGCCGACAGCGAAATCGAAAGCCTGCTCAAGCCACTGGGTCTTGAGCTGAAAGCCGAAGGGGCAGGGCAGTGGCAGGTATCCGTACCCAGCCACCGCTTCGATATCAGCATCGAGGAAGACCTGATCGAGGAAGCGGGCCGCCTGTATGACTATGATCGCCTGCCGGTGCGTTACCCGGCAGCCCGTCTGGCGCCGCAAAAGAAAACCGAGGCCCGGGCCGAACTGCCCATGTTGCGCCGCCTGCTGGTAGCCCGTGGCTATCAGGAAGCGGTTACCTACAGTTTTATTGATGAAGACAGCTTTGCGCTGTTTGCCCGGGAGCAGCCGCTGAAACTGGCCAATCCGATTTCTGCCGAGTTGTCCTGCATGCGCTCCTCCTTGCTGCCCGGGCTGCTCAAGGCACTGGCGCACAACCTGAACCGTCAGCAGACCCGGGTACGCCTGTTTGAAAGCGGCCTGCGCTTTGTCGGCCAGCTTGATGCGCTCAAACAAGAGCCCGTGCTGGCAGGTGTGGCCACCGGTTTGCGTCTGCCTGAAGGCTGGGCCAACGGCAAGGACAAGGTCGACTTCTATGACGTGAAAGCGGATGTTGAAGCCGTGCTGGCCGCTGCCGGCAGTGCAGACGAGTTCAGCTTTGTGCCGGCGCAAAAGGACGGCTTCCACCCTGGCCAGTGTGCGGCAATTGAGCGTGATGGCCGGATAGTCGGCCATATGGGAACTTTGCACCCGCAGGCTGCCGATGCGCTGGATATTGATCAGGCCGTCTTGATGTTCGAGCTGGAGCTGGATGCGGTTGCACCAGGGCGTCTGCCGGCATTTGCCGAGTTGTCCCGCTTCCCCGAAGTGCGTCGTGACTTTGCCCTGGTGGTGAATGCGGAGGTGCCAGCGGCAACCATCATCGACTGCATGCGGGCCCAGGCCGGCGACTGGCTGAACGAAGCGCGGCTGTTTGATGTCTATCTGGGACAGGGAGTTGAGCCTGGCCGCAAAAGCCTGGCCCTGGGCTTGACCTGGCAACATCCATCACGCACTCTAACCGACGATGAGGTGAACTCTGCGGTAGAGCAGATGCTGCGAAGTTTGAGTGACGAATTCGGGGCTACCCTAAGGAAGTGATATCAATGAGCGCGCTAACCAAGGCAGGCATGGCCGAGAACCTGTTTTTCGAGCTGGGCCTCAACAAACGGGAAGCCAAAGAGCTGGTTGACCTGTTCTTTGAGGAAATCCGGGTTTCGCTGGAAAACAACGAGCCGGTCAAAATATCCGGTTTTGGCAACTTCGAGTTGCGAGACAAGCGTCAGCGCCCGGGCCGCAACCCGAAAACCGGTGAAGAGGTACCCATCAGCGCGCGCCGTGTCGTGACCTTTCGCCCGGGACAAAAGCTAAGGGAGCGGGTGGATAGCCATGCTGGAAGCCAGTCATAACAATGAACTGCCCCCGATTCCGGGCAAACGTTATTTCACCATTGGCGAAGTCAGCGAGCTTTGTGGTGTAAAGCCGCATGTGCTGCGCTATTGGGAGCAAGAGTTTGAACAGCTGGCTCCGGTGAAGCGCC
The DNA here is from genome assembly GCA_964394445.1 of uncultured Thiopseudomonas sp. Classification (GTDB taxonomy): domain Bacteria; phylum Pseudomonadota; class Gammaproteobacteria; order Pseudomonadales; family Pseudomonadaceae; genus Thiopseudomonas. Next base: position 139,032 of record CAYMXO010000001.1, on the reverse strand, counting down.
GGGGCAATCGCCGCTATTATCAGCACCACGATGTGATGATGATCCGACAGATCCGCAGCCTGCTGTATGATCAGGGCTTTACCATTGGCGGGGCCCGGCAGCGGCTGAGCAGCGAGCAGACCGGAGAGGAAAACACCCGTTACAAACTGGTGATCCGGCAGATGATTGTTGAACTGGAGGATGTCCTGAAGCTGCTGCGTAGCTGATGTCTGGCCGGGGCTGATCCATTGCCCGGCCTTGTCTTGAGCAACAACAGGATGTAGTCATGTCTCCTGCTATTATTGTTGTCCTGGTGTTTGGCGGAATCTTTGCCTTGCTGTTGCTGGGCTATGCCAGTAATCAGCGCGAAAAGAATAAACTGGAACGGGCCCGGCGCCGCTCGGAGCTGGTTGAGCGCCAGACGCGTTTGGCGGGCTTGTCTGACGGCTTGCCCGGACAGTATTTGACCATTCCGTTGAAACAGGGACTGCATGGCCTGGAGCTGTATTTTGTTCAGGAAATCCTCAAGGATGATTCTGAAAACAGCAAAATGCGGGCAAGGGGGGAAACCCTGCGTGAGCGCCTTGCGCAGGGTACTGACTACCAGCTGGCCAATCCCATGGTTTCCATACATGCTGAAGAGCAGATCAAGGAAGTGCGTTTTCAGCTCGAAAGCCTGCACGCCCAGCTGCGCAGGGCCTTGCAGGAAGGGCTGATTCCGGCTGAAAACGGCCGGCAGTGGTTGTATTTTTTGCAGGAACAACTGATCAACCTGTATCTGGACTTCTTTCACTTTTCGGGCCAGAACCATCTGCAGCGTGGCTTGCCACGCCAGGCCAGGCTGGTTTTCGAAAGGGCTGTGGGTTTAATCAAGCGGCAAAAAAACTTGCAACCCTTCAAGGAGCGCCTGAAGAGTTTCCAGGCATTGCTGGAAAAAACCAACCGGATAGTCATGGAACATGACCAACAGGCTGCCAGTCAAGCCAGTGAGCTGTCGGAACAGATGGATGCTGATGCGGACGACCTGTGGAAGAAAAAACAGGTTTACGATTAAGCCGCAGTGCACTGTGACAGCAAACTCTTCACGAATCAGAGACTCCTTGCATCGCCTTCAGCGCTTGCCCGGGCTGTTCTGGCGGCATACATCAAGCAAAAAAATAAATCCGGTCACGAACTGGCGATTTCTTGCGGCTCGTATTTTTATGGCGGAATATGCATAATGCATATCCCGATTTGACCATGGAGTCTAATAATGGAAAAAGAGCCGCGTAAAGTACGTGAGTTTCGCCGCCGGGAGCAGGAAATCCTTGATACGGCACTGCAGCTGTTTCTCGAGCAGGGCGAGGATGTTGTGACTGTCGAGATGATTGCCGACTCGGTAGGTATTGGCAAAGGCACCATTTATAAGCACTTCAAGTCAAAGACCGAAATCTACCTGCGCCTGATGCTTGACTACGAGCGGGAACTTAACGAGCTGTTCCAGTCAGACAGCGTATCCCGTGACAAGGAAGCGCTATCGCGTGACTACTTTGCTTTCCGCATGGGCGATCCAGAGCGTTACCGGCTGTTTGACCGCCTGGAGGAACGGATCGTCAAGAGCCGCCAGGCACCGGAAATGGTCGAGCAACTGCACAGTATCAGAGCCTCGAACTTCGAGCGTCTGACCCGGCTGATCGAGGATCGTATCAGTGAGGGCAAGCTGGAAGATGTTCCGCCATATTTTCACTACTGTGCCGCATGGGCACTGGTGCATGGCGCGGTTGCCTTGTATCACTCGCCGTTCTGGAGCTCGGTACTGGAAGACCAGGAAGGATTTTTTCAGTTTTTGATGGATATCGGTGTGCGCATGGGCAACAGGCGGCGGCGTGATGAGCCGCCCCGCAAGGCGGACGACGATAGCTGAGGCGAAGTTGGCGTAAAAAATGCTTGATACAAAGGCAAACAAGCATTTTTGACGCCCGGAGAACTTCCATGCCCGTTGTGTTTTTGTTCCTTCTGTTGCTGTTGTCTGGCTGCATGAAAACCAGTGATCTGGCCTATGAGGGCCGCTATCAGCTGGCTGATGCAGGCTTGTTGAACCGGCACCGGATCGAACGTGCACTGAATATGCGTTTGGAGCGGGATGCACTGATCTATATCGTGCAAAGCCATTTCCCGCCGGTAGATCGCCAGCCGGATCAGGTTGAGCCCAATATACTGGCACTGGAAACCTACAAGGCTTTTGTCGAGTACTTTCCGCGCATGCGCCGTTCTCCGGTTCCGCTAGGACTGGATGAAGCGTTTCGGGTTGCTGGCCGGGAAGGGGCTGACTATCTGCTTTATGTACGCCTGGCCCAGGCCGATGACCGCGTATTGATGGATCGCGCGGTAATCCAGTTTATGCTGTATGATCGTGCCCACAACTATCTGCTCGACAATGCGCATATTCCGGTACGTGGCGGTTTGCTGACCTCAAGAAACAACCGGCCGGAAGACTTTTTGCGCCAGCCGATGCTGGATTATGCCCGTCGGTTACAGGGTCTTGCTGGCCATCCCCGCTGAGCGTGCGGTGTCACAGGCCAGCCAGTATGGTTTTTCGCGGCATTGCCGGGCAGGCTTCAAGGTCATACATTATTTCCTGTGGCAAGCGGATGACAAACACACTACAGCAACTCGCCGGCCAGGTTGACATGGGGAACCGGCAACAGCATTGGAACCCACCGTATAGCGGCCATCTGGATTTGCGCATCAAGCGCAATGGCCAGTGGGTCTACCAGGGACAGCCGATTGTTCGTGAAGGACTGGCGCGCCTGTTTGCTGGTATTTTGCGGCAGGAGCAGGGGTGCTATTATCTGGTCACACCGGTGGAAAAATACTCCATTGATGTAGACTTGCTGCCATTCGTTAGCCAGCAACTTGAAATTTGCGACCGGGGCCCACATCAAGAAGTGGTTGTAACCAGCAATACTGGCGAGCAACTGATACTTGGAGAACAGTGTCCGCTGTATTTTCATGCGGTTGGCAGTGACGAATCTGTGCCATGCATCAGGATGCATGATGGCCTGGGGCTGCTATTGCAGCGCAGCCATTTCTACCAGCTGGTCCAGGTGGCGCTGGAGCAGGGTAATTGCCAGAGCGGGTTGCCCGGGATTCTTAGCAGTGGCAAGCTGTTTGCGCTGCATGTCTGACACTCACTTCTTTTAAGGCAGGACGCCTGCGGCGTTCTGGATAGTTTGCCGATTCATGACTTACGCACTTTCCATCCAGGGGCTCAATAAAACCTACGCGAACGGTTTTGTTGCCCTCAAGGGCATCGACCTGCGTGTGCACGAAGGCGATTTTTTTGCCCTGCTGGGCCCCAACGGGGCCGGCAAATCAACCACCATTGGTATCCTGTCGACATTGGTCACCAAAAGCTCCGGGAGCGTCAGCGTGTTTGGCCATGATCTGGACACCAACCCTTTGCAGCTTAAACGATGCATTGGCCTGGTGCCGCAGGAGTTCAACTTCAACCAGTTCGAGCTGGCACTCAACATTTTACTGGTTCAGGCCGGTTATTACGGCATCAAGCGCAAGGAGGCGTTGTTCCGGGCCGAAGAGCTGCTAAAGCAGCTGGAGCTCTGGGACAAGCGCCACACCCAGGCACGGCTGTTGTCCGGCGGCATGAAACGGCGTCTGATGATTGCGCGTGCACTGATGCACAGGCCGCGCTTGCTGATCCTGGATGAGCCGACCGCCGGCGTCGATATTGAAATGCGCCGCTCCATGTGGGAATACCTGACCCGTCTGAACGAGCAGGGCACCACCATCATCCTGACTACCCATTACCTGGAAGAAGCCGAACAGCTTTGCCGCAATATCGCCATTATTGACCACGGCCGGATTGTCGAAAACACCAGCATGCGCCAGCTGCTGGCCCAGCTGCAGGTAGAAACCTTCATTCTTGACCTGAAAGACCCGTTGCAGGAAGCTGTCGTGCTGGATGGTTATCCCGGCACGCAGCCGGACGAGCGCACCCTGGAGGTGCAGGTTAACAAGGAACTGGGGCTGACCGGTCTGTTCCGTCAGCTGGACGAGAGGAACATTAACGTGCTCAGTATGCGCAACAAGAGCAACCGCCTGGAAGAGTTGTTTGTCTCGCTGGTGGAAACCAACCTGAATGGAGACAGGCAATGAGCAATGAACTGGCTTCCAACCTGACCGCGCTTTATACCATAGTGCACCGCGAGGCGCGCCGCTTTTTGCGGATCTGGCCGCAAACCCTGCTGCCACCGGCCATCACCATGGTTTTGTACTTTGTGATTTTCGGTAACCTGATCGGCAGCCGGATTGGTGAAATGGGCGGTTTCAGCTACATGCAATACATCGTTCCTGGCCTGATCATGATGTCGGTCATCACCAACTCGTACAGCAATGTGGTTTCAAGCTTCTTCAGTGCCAAATTTCAGCGCTCGGTTGAAGAACTGCTGGTTTCACCGGTTTCACCCCATACGATCCTGACCGGCTTTGTCATGGGTGGTGTCATGCGGGGGCTGATGGTGGCCGTTGTGGTGACGCTGTTGTCGCTGTTTTTTACCCGCCTGCAGGTGAATCACCTGGGTATTACCGTGCTGGTGATCATCCTGACAGCGGTAGTGTTTTCCCTGGGCGGTTTTATCAATGCGGTGTTTGCCCGCAGCTTTGATGACATTTCCATCGTACCGGCTTTTGTGCTTACACCGCTGACCTATCTGGGTGGTGTGTTCTATTCCATCTCGCTGCTGGGCGAGTTCTGGCAAAAGTTGTCGCTGGTCAACCCCATCCTGCACATGGTCAATGCGTTCCGCTACGGTATTCTTGGCGTATCCGATATTGCACCGGGCACTGCCATAGCCTTCATGCTGGTGACCGCGGTAGTCCTGTACCTCTTCAGCGTGCGGCTGTTGATCAGCGGGCACGGTATGCGCCACTGACTTGACCCGATAACAACAACCGTTTTGCTGCGCCCCGGTTTGCCTGCGGGTATTCAAGCGTTAATTTGCAGGCTGATTCCGGCCCCATTTTTGCCACTTTTTTAGCTCGCATCCGACCTGGTTCTACAGGTTGGCCTGGTTATTGCTGTACCCATGTCAAAGAGACGTTGGACGTCAAAAAGACGACGAGGTACCGGAAATGATCCAGGGTGTTGAATTTAATCGCCTGATGCTTGAAATGCGTGCCATGCAGACTGATGCCATGGCGCGCCAGAAGCCGGTTGCCGGGGTTGAAGAAACAGCGGCAGCAAAGGGACCAAGTTTTTCCGAGCTGCTCGGTCAGGCAGTCGGCAAGGTTAATGAAGTGCAACAGTCAGCCAAGCAGCTGGCGACAGCCTTCGAGATGGGGGAGAGCGGTGTTGATCTGACCGATGTGATGATTGCCACACAAAAAGCCAACATTTCTTTTCAGGGCATGACCCAGGTGCGTAACAAGCTGGTGCAGGCCTACCAGGACATCATGCAAATGCCGGTGTAGAGGCGGGTAAATCATGGTTGATGTAACTGACAATGTTCCCAGCACGCTGGACTCTGCCGGCAAGCCTGCCCGTTCGGCCATGGCTGGACTGGCATTCATGGACAATCTGACCCGGATGCCGGGATTGCGCCAGGCCAGTTTGATGGTCGGGCTGGCAGCCAGTGTCGCCATCGGTTTTGCCGTGGTGCTCTGGTCCCAGGAACCGGACTACCGGCCCTTGCTGACCAGCCTGAACGGCATGGATGCCGGCGCGGTGGTTGATAGCCTGAATCAGGCAGGTATCAAGTACAAAATGGAGCCAAGCTCCGGTGCGCTGCTGGTACGGGCCAGCGAGCTGGGTGAGGCCCGCCTGCGCCTTGCTGCAGCGGGTGTGAGCGCCGACAGCAAACCACTGGGCTTCGAGCTGCTGGATCAGGATCAGGGACTGGGTACCAGCCAGTTCATGGAAACCGCCCGCTACCGTCGCGGCCTGGAAGGCGAACTGGCACGCACCATCGCCAGCCTGCACAACGTGCGCAATGCCCGTGTTCACCTGGCGATTCCGAAAAGCTCGGTGTTCGTCCGGGACGAGCGCAAGCCCAGTGCCTCGGTGCTGGTTGACTTGCAGCAGGGCAGCAGCCTTGAGCCCAGCCAGGTGATGGCAATCATTAATCTGGTGGCAACCAGTGTGCCGGAGCTGGGCAAGGATCAGGTCACCGTCGTCGATCAGAAGGGCAACCTGCTGTCCGACCAGCAAGAGCTTACGGCGATGACCCGCGCCGGCAAGCAGTTTGATCATACCCGTCGTGTTGAATCACTGTTTACCCAGCGCATTCACAACATCCTGCAACCGGTACTGGGCGATGGACGCTACAAGGCTGAAGTCTCGGCCAGTATGGATTTCAGCGCCATCGAATCCACCTCGGAAACCTTCAACCCGGAGCAGCAGGCCCTGCGTAGCGAGCAGTCGCTGGTTGAGCAACGCTCTTCCAGCCTTGGCCCGCAAGGCATTCCGGGTGCCCTGAGCAACCAGCCGCCGGGAGCTGCGTCAGCACCCGAGCTGGCAATGGCCGGCAGTGCTGTGGATGGCCCGGTTGCCGCCGGCCAGCCACTGCTGGATGCCAATGGCCAGCAGGTGATTGATCCGGCTACCGGCATGCCAATGCTGGCCCCTTATCCGTCGGACAAGCGCGAGCAGTCCACCCGCAACTTTGAAGTGGACCGCTCCATCAGCTACGTCAAGCAGGACCAGGGCCGCCTGCAGCGTCTGTCGGTGGCCGTGGTGGTGGATGACCGCGTTACCCTGGATGCCGAAGGCCAGATTGTGCGTCTGCCCTGGAGTGACCAGGACCTCGACCGCTTTACCCGTCTGGTACAGGATGCCGTTGGTTACAGTGCAAGCCGCGGCGATAGTGTCAGCGTCATCAACGCGCCCTTTGTACCGATGACCGAGGAAGTGTATGAAGCTCCGCCTTTCTACAGCCAGCCGTGGTTCTGGGACATCTTGAAACAGGTGCTGGGCATACTGTTTATCGTAATCCTGGTGTTTGGTGTATTGCGCCCGCTGATGAGCAACATTGTCGGCGGCGGCAAGTCGAAGCAACTGCAGCATAGCGATGCGGCAAGCGCTGAGTCAGGCGGGCTGGATGACATCGATGCACAGCTTTCCGATGACAAACTGAGTATCGGTGCCGATGGACAGCCCATTTTGTTGCCAAGCCCGAGTGAAGGGTATGATGCGCAGCTTGGCGCCATTAAAAACCTGGTAGCCGATGACCCGGGCCGTGTGGCCCAGGTCGTCAAGGAATGGATTAACAGCGATGAATGACGGCAAATTAACGGCAAAAGTGAGCAAGGTGGAAAAAGCAGCCATCTTGCTGCTGTCCCTTGGCGAAGCCGATGCGGCCCAGGTGCTGCGCCATATGGGGCCCAAGGAAGTACAGCGGGTTGGCCTGGCCATGGCCCAGATGAGCAACGTACACCGTGAGCAGGTTGAGCAGGTCATGAGCGAGTTTGTCAACCTGGTCGGCGAGCAGACCGGACTGGGTGTTGGCGCGGATGCTTACATCCGCAAGATGCTGACCCAGGCACTGGGCGAGGACAAGGCCGGCAACCTGATTGACCGCATTCTGCTGGGTGGCAATACCAGCGGTCTGGATAGCCTCAAGTGGATGGAGCCGCGTGCCGTGGCCGATGTGATCCGCTATGAGCACCCGCAGATTCAGGCGATTGTGGTGGCCTATCTGGACCCGGACCAGGCAGGTGAGGTGCTGGCGCATTTCGACCACAAGGTAAGGCTGGACATCATCTTGCGGGTTTCTGCCCTGAATACCATCCAGCCGGCTGCTCTAAGTGAGCTGAATGCAATCCTGGAAAAACAGTTTTCCGGTAACGCCAACACCAGTCGCACCACTATGGGGGGCGTCAAGCGTGCAGCCGACATCATGAACTTTCTGGATGGTTCGGTGGAAGGACCACTACTGGACTCGATTCGTGAACTCGACGGTGACCTGTCTTCGCAGATCGAAGACCTGATGTTTGTCTTCGACAACCTGGCGGACGTTGACGACCGTGGCATCCAGTCGCTGCTGCGTGAGGTTTCGTCCGATGTGCTGGTGATTGCACTCAAGGGCGCTGATGATTCAATCAAGGAAAAAATCTTCCGCAATATGTCCAAGCGTGCCTCGGAGCTGCTGCGTGACGACCTGGATGCCAAGGGTCCGGTGCGTGTCAGTGAGGTTGAGGGCGCACAAAAAGAAATTCTCACCATTGCCCGTCGCATGGCGGATGCCGGCGAAATCGTGCTCGGCGGCAAGGGTGGCGAAGAGATGATTTAAGCCATGAACAATAAAGATTTGCCGGGCGACCTGTTGCGGGCCAGCGAAACCACTGCGTTTGCCCTCTGGCAAATGCCAGCCTTTGATGACGGAGCAGCTAACGTCGTACAGGCGGGGGATGCTCCTGAAGCGCTGGAAGCGGAGCAGATCGAGGCTGACGAACCCCAGGTTGAAGTTGAAGATGTGGCGGTTGAAGCCGTGCAGCCGCTGACTCTGGAAGAGGTCGAGGCGGTACGTCAGGACGCCTACAACGAAGGCTTCAGCACAGGTGAGAAGGAGGGCTTTCAGGCCGGCCAGTTGCGTGCCCGCCAGGAGGCCGATGCGGCGTTGCAGCCGCGCTTGCAGGCGCTGGAAAGCATCATGCAACAGCTGTTTGACCCCATTGCCGGGCAGGATCAGGCGATTGAGCACATGCTGCTTGATCTGGTTTGCAAGATCAGTACGGAAGTGATCAGGCGCGAGCTGGTACTGGATTCGTCACAGATCGGCAAGGTTATCCGTGAAGCGTTGAAGTTGTTGCCGCTCGATGATGGCCAGGTGCGCATCTATATCAACCCGCAAGATTTTGACACGCTGAAAAAACTGCGTGAACGCCATGAGGAATCCTGGCGCATTCTTGAAGATGACAACCTGCAGCCCGGAGGTTGCCGGATCGAAACCCGCAACAGCCAGATTGACGCCAGTGTGGAAACCCGCCTGCAGACCATGATGCAGCAGTTGCTGGAACAACAGCGTCATTTGCAGTCGGAGCCCGTGCCTGCCGATAGCGAACAACAGTTTGACCTGACTGCTGCCTCAGCAGAAAACTTCACATCCGCGCAGCCATTGCCGGAACCGGCTGCCGAGCTGGCTGAAGCGGTTGCGGATGACAACCCTGTGCCTGGCGGGGCCTGACCATGAAGTTTGCACGCACCAGCCTGGAAAGACGTTTGGCCGCCTATGTTCCGGCAACCAGATTGCCGGCCCAACCGCCGGTGGAAGGGCGTTTGCTGCGCATGATCGGTCTGACGCTTGAGGCACAGGGGCTACGCTCGGCCGTTGGCAGTCGCTGTATGGTGATCAACGATGCCATTCACGGGGAAGCCCAGGTCGAGGCAGAAGTGATGGGTTTTGCCGGCGACAAGGTATTCCTGATGCCGGTTGGCAGTGTTGAGGGTATTGCGCCCGGGGCCCGGGTGGTGCCCATGCCCGGCACCGACATGGTACCGATGAGCAGCAGCATGCTGGGCCGGGTGCTGGATGGTGCCGGCCGGCCGCTGGACGGCAAGCCGCGCATCCAGGCGGAGGATTGGGTGCCGATGACCGGCCCGGCGATCAACCCGTTGCGGCGCGATCCGATCAGCAAGCCGCTGGATGTCGGCTTGCGCAGCATCAATGGCACCCTGACAGTGGGACGCGGCCAGCGGCTAGGCCTGTTTGCCGGTACCGGTGTGGGCAAGTCGGTATTGCTGGGCATGATGACCCGTTTCACCAAGGCCGATATTGTCGTGGTTGGCCTGATCGGCGAGCGGGGCAGGGAGGTCAAGGAGTTCATTGAGGAAATTCTTGGTGAAGAAGATCTGAAACGTGCGGTGGTGGTGGCTTCGCCGGCTGATGATGCACCCCTGCTACGGCTGCGGGCGGCCGTGTACTGCACGCGAATTGCCGAGTATTTCCGCGATAAAAAGTACAACGTGCTGCTGCTGATGGATTCACTGACCCGCTATGCCCAGGCCCAGCGGGAAATTGCCCTGGCCATTGGCGAGCCGCCGGCGACCAAGGGCTACCCGCCTTCGGTGTTTGCCAAACTGCCGGCGCTGGTCGAGCGGGCGGGTAATGCCGAGCCCGGTGGCGGCTCGATTACCGCCTTTTATACCGTCCTGTCGGAAGGAGATGACCAGCAGGATCCGATTGCCGATGCCGCCCGTGGTGTGCTGGATGGCCACTTTGTGTTGTCGCGTTCACTGGCCGAGGAAGGGCACTATCCTGCCATCGACATCAGTGCTTCGGTCAGCCGGGTCATGCCGCAGGTGACCAGCCCTGAACACCTGAAAAATGCCCAGCGCTTCAAGCAGCTCTGGACCCGTTACCAGCAAAGTCGTGACCTGATCAGCGTTGGTGCTTATGTGCCCGGTGGTGACCCGGATACCGATCTGGCGATTGAGCGCTACCCGGCGATGTCTGAATTTTTGCGCCAGGGCCTGCGTGAAGAGGAAGAGCTGGAAGCCAGCATTGAGCGGCTGGCCAGCATTGTTGCTGCACCGCAGCAGCCAGGCTAACTGAGCTATGTTAAAAAAAGCCAAACGGCTGGCGCCGGTGATCGAAATGGCCGAGCAAACCGAGCGCGAAGCTGCCGGCCAGCTGGCCAGGCTACAACAGCAGTTGCAACAGGCCGAGCAGCAGCTGACCGGGCTTGAGCAGTATCGCAACGATTATCAGCAGCAATGGATTACCCGCGGACAGACTGGCGTTACCGGTGAATGGCTGATGAACTACCAGCGCTTCCTGTCGCAGCTGGAAACCGCCATCGACCAGCAGCGCAAAAGTGTAGGGTGGCACCGGCGAAACTGCGACAAGGCTCGTGACCAGTGGCGACAGGCCTATGCGCGACTGGAGGGTTTAAAAAAGCTGGTACAGCGCTATCATGACCAGGCCAGGCATGCTGCCGAGCGGCAGGAGCAAAAAGCCATGGATGAAATGGCTGCCCGCGCCGGACAGCTTCACCGACAAATTCCGGGAGAGTCCCCATGAGCATCAGTTATCAATGGCTGTATGAATATGTATTACGACGCAAGGGCAGTATCCAGGAGCTCGAGGACAGCTTGCCGGTTCCGCTGAGCGAGGAGCAGCTGATTGCAGTCCCTGACGATCGATACCTCTCCCTGATGACGCAAAGAGTCTTTCGTGCCGGCCTGCGCCATGCCATGGTGGATGCCCGCTGGCCGGCTTTTGAGGAAGCCTTCTGGGGCTTTGATCCGGAAAAAATGGTGCTGCTCAGTGCTGAACACATTGAAAAGCACATGCAGAACAAGGCACTGATCCGCCACCTGGGCAAGTTGCGCAGCATTCCGCGCAACGCACAGATGGTGCTGGATATCAGCCGTGAGCACGGTGGTTTTGGCCGCTTTCTGGCACAGTGGCCGCTCAGCGATATCGTTGGCCTGTGGTTTGTGCTGCGCAAACGTGGCTACCAGCTGGGTGGTTACTCCACCCCTGGTTTTCTTCGCATGGCCGGCAAGGATACCTTCCTGATCACCACCGACGTGGTTGCCGCCATGATTGCCCACGACGTGATAGACCGTCAGCCGACCAGCCAGGGTGCGCTCAGGGACATGCAGGCAGCATTCAACCGGTTGCAGGACGAAAGTGGCCGCCCACTGTGCCAGCTCTCCGCCATGCTGGCGTGGACGGTAAACCACGATTAGTCGCGCAACCCCAGGGCACCCTATGTGCAGGAACGGCTTTAGCCGCGACCGGAGCTGATCCGGACCGTGGAAGCAAACCGCAGCAGCGGAATCTGGCAGAATTCCCTGTCGCGAATAAATTCGTTCCTACAAAAGCACGCCCCGATCACCGCGATACCATTGCACCGCTGAGGGAGCGTCACGGCCGGTCCGGCCGCCGCGGTAAAAATCATCAAAGCCCCAGCAGGCCGGCAACGTAATCCACATCCTTGTCGCCCCGTCCGGACAGGTTGACCAGAATCTGCTGGTGCGGCTGCAGGGTAGGGGCAGTGCGGATTGCCCAGGCCACGGCATGGGCGCTTTCCAGTGCCGGAATGATGCCTTCGACTCGGGACAGGCGCATAAAGGCATCCAGTGTCTCTTTGTCCGTCACACTGTCGTACTGAACCCGGCCCAGATCCTTCAGATAGCTGTGTTGCGGGCCAATGCCCGGGTAGTCCAGACCGGAAGCAATCGAATGCACCGGATCCGGATTACCCTCTTCATCTGCCAGCACATAGCAGGCCATGCCATGAATCACGCCGGGCTTGCCCATGGTCAGGGTGGCGGCATGGCGATCGGTATTTAGTCCCTCGCCAGCGGGCTCAACGCCGACCAGTTTGACCTGGCTGTCATTGAGGAAAGCAGTGAACATGCCGATGGCGTTGGAGCCACCGCCGACACAGGCAGTTATCAAGTCAGGTAGCCGCTTGTATTTGTTCAGGCACTGCTCACGAGCTTCGTTGCCAATGATGGACTGAAAATCACGCACCATTTTCGGGAACGGGTGCGGGCCGACCACCGAGCCGATGGCATAGATATAGTCTTGCGGGTTTTTCAGGTATTCCTCAAAGGCGCTGTCTACCGCATCTTTCAGGGTGGCCGTGCCACGGGTGACAGGCACCAGGTCACAGCCAAGAATTTTCATCTTGACCACGTTGGGGTGTTCTTTTTCGATATCCACCTGGCCCATGTGAATTTCGCAGGGAATACCTACCAGTGCGCAGGCAGTTGCCAGGGCCACGCCATGCTGGCCGGCACCGGTTTCAGCGATCACCTTCTTTTTGCCCATATGCTTGGCCAGCAGTGCTTCACCCAGGCAGTGGTTGATCTTGTGCGCGCCCGTGTGGTTCAGGTCTTCGCGCTTGAGCAGAATCTGTGCACCGCCCAACTGTTCGGACAGGCGCCTGGCATGAAAAATCGGGCTCGGGCGACCGACATAATCGGCAAACAGGCCGGCAAGCTCCTGTTGAAACTCGGCAGTTTGCCGAATTTCTTCATAAGCGTGGTTGATGTCATCCATCACCTGCTTGAGTTCAGGGGGTACATACTGGCCGCCATAGTTACCGAAATAACCTTGTTCATCTGGCATGGCAGCAAAGCTGGTTGTGCTGTTCATTATCGTCTCGCTGGCAACTGCTGGGAAAACGGGGGTGCTGCCCGGCTTCATGACCGGTAGCGGAAATCATTGCAGCCCCGTGCGGCATCAGAGTGTATTTTAATTTGCAGGAAATTGCAGCGGTTTGCGGGCTGCACAACTAAAGAATAAAGTCGACCTTCCGCTGTGTTGCCGGAACCTGATCTAACATGGAATACCGTTCAGCAGATGCGGGTTTAAATTTTATTGGAGCGCAGCGCGGGACGGGTTGTGCGTTTGTTTAACAAGGATACAGGTAGCAGGCATGAGTGGTAATGCAAAATACAACAAGTCCCCCCGACAGTGGTATGCGCAGGCGCTTGAGCAGGGCTTTGTGGGAGATCCGGCGCAGCAGCATGCCGTAGAACGGTTGCAAGCCAGTTACCAGGCGTTGTGTGACGGTCGCCATGCCGGTAGCGGAATTTATCTGTGGGGGCCGGTCGGGCGTGGAAAAACCTGGCTGATGGATAATTTCTATGCGAGCTTGCCGGTGGCAGGGCGCAGGCAGCATTTTCATCATTTCATGCGTGATTTGCACCGGCGTTTACACCAGCTTACCGGCACGGCAGCGCCGCTGGAACGGATCGCCGACGAGCTGACAGCCGATATCAGGGTGTTGTGTTTCGACGAGTTCTTTATCAGTGATATTGCCGATGCCATGCTGCTTGGACCCCTGATGCAGGCACTGTTCAAGCGGGGGCTGGCAATCTTCATGACATCCAACCAGCCACCGGACGAGCTTTACCCTGACGGTTTTAACCGCGAACGGTTACTGCCGGCGATCGCCGCCATCAAGCAACATATGCAGGTCGTGGCTGTTGATGGCCAGCAAGATCACCGCTTGCATGGTCTGCAATCGATAACGGAGCTGCCGCGTTATTTGCACTGTCCGCCCGGGCAGCCGGAGTTGCTACCGCGCGTGTTTGAACAAATAACCGGCGTTGCAGGACGTGCAGGTGCGATACAACTGAACAACCGCAGCCTGCAGGCAAGGGGACAGGCGGGGCGGGTGCTCTGGTGTGACTTTGACCCGCTATGTGGACAGCCCTTTTCCGCCGAGGACTATATCGAACTGTGTCACAGATTTGATATTTTGCTGTTGGGTGCAGTGCCACCATTGAGTGGTGAGCAACAAACGGCAAAAATCGCTCGTGGCACTGAAGATGCCGCCAGCCGGGTGTTGGCGGGTGACAGGGTATTGCCTGCACTGGCCCCCAATGATGATGCAGTGCGGCGTTTCATTGCCTTGATTGATGAGTGCTATGAAGGTAAAGTTCCGGTTCATATTGAGGCGCAAGTGCCTTTGAACGAACTTTATACACAGGGTTATTTGTCATTTGCCTTTCGCAGGACATATAGCCGGCTGTTGGCAATGCAGCATGACAACTTTGCCAGGCCGTTTGTATCACGATAAAAAGAAGACAAGACTATGCATTGGTCAGGACGCATTTCAATCATATCTACGCTGTTGCTGACGGCTGCCTGTGCTTCACAGCAACAGGCGGACAGTCAGTTTTCAGCAGGAAAACATCAGCCACAGCAGCTGGTAGCGCCCGTAGCACCGGCCGTGGAAGATGAAATGGACAGGCTGATCAGCCGCTCGCAAATGGCCGATGACGTCTTGTTGCGCGCCATGGCCCAGATCGGCACACCTTATCGCTGGGGCGGCAGTTCACCGCAAACCGGTTTCGACTGCAGCGGTCTTATTGGCTATGTGTTCAACCATTCGATGAACATCAAGTTGCCGCGCAGCACGAGCGAGATGATCAAGGTCAATGCACCGGTGATCGAGCGTGGCCGTTTGCGCACCGGTGATATCGTGTTTTTTGCCACCAACGGCGCACGCAACGTTAACCACGCCGGTATCTATGTCGGTGACGATCGCTTTGTGCATGCTCCGTCGACCGGGGGCAGGGTGCGTATTGACAGCTTGAACAGTCCTTACTGGAGCAAGGCCTACCTGCAGGCCAAACGCTATCTTCCCGAGCAACAGCTGGTTGTCTTGTAAGCTGCTGCTAAACAAACAGCCCAGTTCCGCTTTGGCCGCCACACCAGTCCGTGATGTGCGGCTTTCGGCTCCCTGCTGTTCAGTATGATTTGCCAGGCCATGCATTAAGCATTTGATTCATTTTTGCTGCAAGCCTGATTATTTGCTGATGCTTCTCTTTATCACCACAACCCGGATCCGGGTTACAAAGCGGAATTTGCCCTTAAAGCACGTCTAACTGGTCACCGGTTGCCGACTTTAGTCGCCTCTTTACCTTGTTTGGACAGTTCGGTATACAACTTGCTGACCCATTGCCCGGGGCGGTTTGTGCACCGGGCTTTTTGTTGGTGCAATCGTTACCCAGACAGGCAGAAAACTATACTGCCGGACAACAACAATAAAAGATGAAAAATCTGGAGTAGAGACATGACAAAACGTTATATGAAGTCTTTGGTGGGCTGTGCTGTTATCGGGCTGACAGCTTCGGGCATGGTGTTGGCAAAGGAGGGTGGTGACCAGTACCCCAACGGCGCTGAAACCTGGATGGCTGGCGCATTGCCACCAGCGGGTGACTATTTCATCAACTACACTGGCCATTACGGCGGCAAGCTGCGTGACGGTAGCGGCAAGAAGGTCAAGGGAGCCAAGGTGAACGCCTGGTTTACCGCACAGCGTTATGTTGGTGTCACTGACAAAAAGATTTTGGGAGGTGACTATGCCTGGCACGTAATCGTGCCAGTTGTGCACCAAAAGCTGGATATGGGTGGTTCGAAGTCGCGCACTGCCATGGGTGATATTACCTTTAGCCCCTTTGTGCTGGGCTGGCATAGTGGAAATTTGCACTGGCTGGCCGGTCTTGATATCAACCTGCCTACTGGAGACTATGATTCCCGGGATCCTCGGCGCAGTATTGGAACCAACTACTGGAGCTTTGAGCCACTGGTGGCAGCAACCTGGCTGAACAGTGGCGGCTGGGAAGCCTCGGCCAAGTTCATGTACAACATCAAGACTAAAAACAAGGATTTCCGGCCTGACCCTGCATCGAAAAAGCTTGATTATAAATCCGGCCAGGAATTCCATATGGACTACCTGCTGGGTAAACATATCGGCCAGTGGGGTATTGGCGTATCCGGCTACTATCTGAAGCAAACTACCAACGACAAAGTTGATGGTCACAAACTATCATCGGCTGCCGGTCCATGGTCCAGTGGTCGCAAGGGACAAGTGTTTGCCTATGGGCCGACTGTCAGCTACACGACCAATGCAGGCATGATGATCAGCGCACAATGGAATCACGAAACCAAGGTGCGTAACCGCTTTGGCGGTGACAAGGTTATGTTTAAACTGGTTACTCCGTTTTAACCCACCACGTGTGACAGGGGGCTTGCCCCCCTGTTTGTTCACCGATACCGGTTTCAGGTATCCAGACATTTGACCATAGTGCCAATGTCTACGTATGAAGGCTAATGGCCGGCTAACGCCGGCAGGCAATCTGTCATACAGTGGGTGACAAATACCGTTGGCGCAAGGGCGAAAACGGTTTGTTCTTGTGCTGCCATGACGTGCTTGCCAGCCCCATCGGTCTTCATCAGATGGCTAGGCGGTGACGTTGGCTAAGCAAGCTGCAAATTTTGTGAATATCTCTTTAAGGTCGTGCTGTCGTGGCGAATCTCGAGTTTCTGGATTTCAAACATTTATTAAAAAAGCTTCGTTTTCAGCCGGAAGAGGGCAAAGTCTGGCTGGCGGAGCAGCGTACCGTATTGATGAGTCTCGGCGGGCTGGCCGCTTTTCGTAGCGAAATCATTGACACCATGGGCATGGAGCGGGGAAAGAGCTTCTTCATGCGTCTGGGCTATCACATGGGTCTGTCAGATGCAGCGCTGGCACGCAAGTTGGAGCCGGATGCGACTTGGGATCAGCTTTTTTTACTGGGCCCGCAACTACATCACCTGCGCGGCATGGTTAAAGTGATTCCGCGAGAATTACGCTGGAATGCTGATACCAGTGATTTTTATGCCGAGTTTGAATGGGTTGACTCCTGGGAAGTGGAAATTTGCCGAACCACTCTGGGCCAGCTTGAAGAGCCAGCTTGTTGGGTGCTGTTGGGCTACGCTTGCGCTTATACCAGTCACTTTATTGGTCAGGAAGTACAGTACCGTGAGGTCAGTTGCTGTGGTCAGGGCGACCAGCAATGCATGATTGTGGGCAAGCTGGCGAGTGAGTGGCCTGATCATGAAGAATTTAGCCAGCATTTTCGTGCTGCGCCATTGATTGATGAGCTTTACGAGTTGCAGTCACGGATTGCAGATCTTGAGCAAAGCCTTGGCTATTCCGAGAGCCGGCTGGGAGCTCTTGGCGAGGCGCCATCGTTTACCCATGCAGTACAAATGATTGACCGGGGCGCTGCTTCCGAAGTTACGATGCTGCTGATTGGCGAAACCGGTACCGGCAAAGAGATGCTGGCAAGGCGCATCCATGACCTGAGCCCGCGAAAAAACGGCCCCTTTGTCGCGGTTAACTGTGCTGCTATTCCGGCCGAGCTGATTGAGTCAGAGCTGTTTGGAGTAGAGAGGGGAGCCTTTACTGGCGCTGCTCAGTCGCGCCTTGGACGTTTCGAACGGTCTCATGGTGGCACCATCTTTCTGGACGAAGTGGTGGAGTTGTCGCCACGTGCCCAGGCAGCCTTGTTGCGTGTGATCCAGGAGGGTGAGCTGGAACGGGTGGGTGACCAGCAAACCCGCGAAGTGGACGTAAGGATTGTCGCCGCCACCAACGAAGATCTTGGGCAAGCAGTCAATGAAGGGCGTTTCCGCAAGGATCTGTTTTACCGGATTAACGCTTACATGGTGCTGTTGCCACCGCTGCGTGAGCGTAAAAACGATATTGGCCTGCTGGCTGAATACTTCCGCAAGCGTTTTGAAACCCGCTATCACAAGGTCACGCTTGGTTTTACCGACCGTGCCATGGCTGCCATGCATGGACATGACTGGCCGGGCAACATCCGTGAGCTGGAAAATGCCGTGGAACGGGGCATTATTCTAACTGACAATAACAACTATATTACTGAGCTGACATTGTTCAATGGCAGCTGGAACGAGCTGCCAGGCAGTAATTCCAGCCTGCGAACCCTCAACCAGGTTTCAGGCATGCTGGAAGAAGTCGATGTGGGGTCGCTTGCCCTGAATAAACTGGCTGAAAGCATACTGGATGACGGCATTTGCCTGAACAAGCTGGAGAAGGCCCTGATCAATCAGGCCATGGCCAAGGCTGATGGCAATATCGCAGCTGCGGCACGTCTTCTGGGGCTGACACGCCCGGCACTGGCATATCGATTAAAGCGGGTCAGCGAAGAAGAATGACTGTTATCTGCTACAAATCCGGCCTGAGGAGGTTTCAATGAATATTCTGGACTGCAGTCTAGAGCAGCTGACACGCAAGCTGCGGGCGCTGGAAGTTTCTGCCGAGTCACTGATGGAAGCCTGTGCTGCTAATTATGCGGCCAGTGAACCCGGGTTGAACGCATACAAAACCTGGAACGGTACGCGGGCATTGGAAGCAGCCCGTCATGTGGACGGTTTGTTGGCGCTGGGCTATGACCCGGGGCCACTGGCAGGAATTCCGGTCTCGGTGAAGGACATGTACGCTGTGCCGGGAATGCCGACTTTTGCCGGTTCCCCTGCTGATCTTGGGCCAGAGTGGCAAGTTGCCGGCCCGTTGGTTCAGTCCCTGGCAGGACAGCTGGCGCTGGTTACCGGTAAAACCCATACGGTTGAATTTGCCCTGGGCGGTATCGGCACCAATGCTCACTGGGGTACGCCACGCAACCCCTGGAGCCCTGATGTCCACCGGGTGCCGGGCGGTTCCAGTTCAGGTGCCGGGGTGTCACTGTGCCAGGGAAGTGCGTTGCTGGCCATGGGGACTGACACCGGCGGTTCAGTGCGTATTCCGGCGGCAATGACCGGCACGGTTGGTTTCAAGCCGTCTGGTGGGCACTGGCCGACACAACAGATAGTGCCTCTGTCCACATCGCTGGACAGCCCGGGCATTCTTACGCGCAGCGCGGTCGACGCCGCTTTTGCCTATGCTGCCATTGAGTCGCGGCTGCACGGTGCCGAAGTACAAATACCCGATCGGGCAGACTGCCGTGGCTTGCGTATTGGCGTGGTGGAAAATTTTTTCTGGGAAGATGCGCCGGCTGATCTGGTCAACTGTGTTGAGCAGGCTCTTGGCCGGCTGGAAGCGGCTGGTGCTGTGCTGATTCCGGTGCGGGTGCCTGACTGTGATGCCATGTTTGCGCTTTTCCAGCAGGGAGGGCTGAGTGTGGCGGAGCTGGCAGCCTTCTTGTCGTCCCGTATGCCTGAACGCCTGGCCTTGCTCGACCCGGTGGTACGCAGCCGGATCGAGGATGGTGGTGCCGTCAGTGCCCGGGAATATTTACAACGCAAGGAAGCTGTTGCCACGGCGGCAGCCAATGCCGCGCAACTGTTGCAGCATGTTGACGTCTGGGCCCATCCAACCCTGCCAATTACTGCACCCACGGTTGTCGAACTTGAAGACCTGGACACATACCGGCGCTACAACATGCTGGCGTTGCGCAATCCGGCCATGGCCAACCTGATGGGACTGGCCGCACTGAGTCTGCCGGTGGGGCTGGACAGTCTGGGGCTACCGGTTGGTATACAGCTGACAGCCACAGCCGGTAGCGAACATCGTTTGCTTGGCATCGGGTGCGCGGTTGAACGTGTGCTGGGCCCGCTGCCGAAAATGCCGGCCTGATACCCGTATTGATTTTTAGCTGTTTTCAACAAGGAATACCAAAGTGACGCACGAAACCACTGATAATGATCAGGCAGTAACGGTCGTTGTCTCACGGCGGGTCAGAAAGGGCTGTGAGGAACGCTTTGAGCAGTTGAGTACTGCCATGTCCAACACGGCAGCAACTTTTCCCGGCCACCTTGGCAGTACCATGCTGCGACCGTCTTCGCCGGAAGATCCCGAGTACCGCATTGTTTTCAAGTTTGCCAGTCCGCAGGATCTGCAACGCTGGCAGGAGTCGCCCGAGCGGCTCAGACACCTGGAAAACTTCGAGGATATCCTGACCGCACCGGCCGAGACCGAGATTGTCTCCGGCATGGTGGCCTGGTTTACCTTGCCCTCGCAAAACCCGGTGCAGCCGCCGCCGAAACACAAGATGACTCTGGTCAGCTGGCTGGCGCTTTATCCCAGCGTGACACTGATTTTTCTGCTGTTCGGCGGATTGCTGGAGTCGGTTCCGCTGTTGTTGAGAACCCTGCTGATTACCGGGGTACTGATGGTGTTGATGTCCTATGTGCTGATGCCACGCTTCACCCGCTGGTTTGCTTTCTGGCTGTATCCGAAAAAAGAACAGGATCGAAGCTGAGGTCCCTCTGTGCAGTCAATAAAAAAGCAGGCCAGGCCTGCTTTTTTATGTATTGAACGGGCGTTATCGGCCGAGTTTTTTCGCCGACTGACCGCCAATGCCGAAGTGCTGTTTGGGCATTTCGGTGATGATTACGCGTACGCTTTGCTGCGGTGCGTCCAGGGCTTTCATGATGGCGCCGGTGACTTCTTCGATCAGGGCTTCTTTCTGCTCGTCGCTGCGCCCTTCAAGGATGTGGATCTGTGCAATGGGCATGGTGCCTCCTTGGTGTGGGTTGGGGCGGACAGCCTGTGCTGCCCGCCGTGACAGGATAGCAGGGTTACTCGAAGCGCCCGCTCAGGCTGCCCAGTCCCTGGAAGTGCACGACAAAGCTGTCGCCTTTGTTGACGTGCACCGCCTCGGTGATGGCGCCGATCATGATGAAGGTGCCGGCGGCGAGGCTTTCGCCGCGCTCGGCCAGCATGTTGGCCAGCATCGCCACGGAAGCCGCCGGATGGCCCAGTACCGCCGCACCGGCGCCGGTCTGTACCACCTTGCCGTTGACTTCCATCACCACGCCAAGGGTCTTCAGGTCCAGGTCTTCGGGCTTGGCCATGTTGCCACCGGTCATGAAGCGGCTGGAGCTGGAGTTGTCGGCAATCACGCTTTTCAGGTCAAACTTGAAGTCCTTATAGCGCGAGTCGATCACTTCCACCGCCGGCATGACAAAGTCGGTGGCACGCAGCACATCACCGATGTGGATGCCCGGGCCCTTCAGCTCTTCCTTCAGTACAAAAGCCAGCTCGGCCTCGATCTTCGGGTGGATCAGCTCGTCAAACCTGATCGCGGCACCTTCGGGTACGCTGAAGTAGTCGGCCAGGTAGCCGTAGCAAGGGTGTTCCACGCCCATCTGGGACATCTTGGCCCAGGAGGTCAGACCCATTTTCATGCCGACAATCTTGTGGCCGCGTTCTTCCTTGCGCCGGCGCGCTTCCCACTGGATGTCAAAGGCATCGCGGTAGGTCATCTGCGGGTAGTCATCGGTGATCTTGGTGATCTCGTAGGCCTCCAGCTCGGCCTTTTCACAGTGCTCGGCAAGCTGTGCGATCTGTTCCCGGGTCAGCTGGTTCTTCATTTCATCAGTCATGCAATCAGTCCTCGTTCTTTGGCCATGGTCAGGGCCGTGTCTTCAATCATATCTTCCTGGCCACCCACAGTGCCGCGGCGGCCCAGTTCGACCAGCAGGTCGCGGGCGGGGATGCCGTATTTTTTCTCGGCCCGTTTGGCAAACAGCAGGAAGCTGCCATATACGCCGGCGTAGCCCAGCGTCAGGGCATCCCGGTCAACACGGATGGGGAAGTCCATAATGGGTACAACCCGGTCTTCGGCCACATCCATGATTTTGTACAGGTCAACGCCGGTTTCAACGCCCATGCGATCCAGTACCGCGCAGAATACTTCCAGCGGGGTGTTGCCGGCACCGGCGCCCAGACCGGCTACCGAGCCGTCAATACGGTTGGCGCCGGCCTCCACCGCAGCCACCGAGTTGGCCACGCCCATGCCCAGGTTGTGGTGGCCGTGGAAGCCCACTTCGATTTCCTGCGGCAGCTCGGCACGCAGCAGTCCGATGTATTCCTGCACATGGGCCGGCAGCATGTAGCCAGCCGAATCTGTGGCATAGATGCAGTTGGCGCCGTAGCTGACCATCAGTTTGGCCTGCTCCAGAATTTTTTCCGGACGGGTCATGTGTGCCATCATCAGAAAGCCAACGGTATCCATGCCCATTTTGGCCGCCATGCCGATGTGCTGCTCGGAGACGTCGGCCTCGGTGCAGTGGGTGGCGACCCGGATGCAGGATACGCCGTGGTCGTGGGCCATTTTCAGGTGGTCGACGGTGCCGATACCGGGCAGCAGCAGGGCCGAGACCTTCGCGTTTTTCATGTTCGGGATGACGGCCTTGAAGTACTCTTCGTCGCTGTGGGCGGGAAAGCCGTAGTTGACTGAAGAGCCGCCCAGGCCATCGCCGTGGGTGACTTCAATCAGCGGCATGCCGGCCTCATCCAGCCCGGTGGCGATGGAGACCATCTCCTCCAGGCTGATCTGGTGACGCTTGGCGTGCATGCCGTCACGCAGACTCATGTCGTGCAGGGTGACTTTTTTACCTTGGATGCTGTTCATTTCATACCCCCTTGATCAGGCACGGGCCGGGAGCGCAATGGCGCCCTGGGCGATTTCTTCGGCAAACATTTCGGCCGTACGCAGGGCGGCGGCGGTCATGATGTCCAGGTTGCCGGCAAACTTGGGCAAAAAGTCGCCCAAGCCCTGGACTTCCAGGAATACCGAAACACGGTTGCCGTCAAACACCGGACCGTTGACCAGGCGATAGCCGGGCACGTACTTCTGGACGTCCTTGATCATCGCGTGGATCGATTCGGTGATGGCGGCCTGGTCCGGCGTGTCTTTGGTCAGGCAGTGCACGGTGTCACGCATCACCAGCGGCGGCTCGGCCGGGTTGATGATGATGATGGCCTTACCCTTGTCGGCACCGCCGACCTTTTCCACCGCAGCTGCGGTGGTGCGGGTGAATTCGTCGATGTTCTGCCGGGTGCCCGGGCCGACCGACTCGGACGACACCGTGGCGACAATCTCGCCGTACTCCACCGCTTGCACGCGGGATACCGCGGCCACTATGGGTACCGTCGCCTGACCGCCGCAGGTGACCATGTTGACGTTCATTTCCAGGTTCTTGGCGTGGTCAGTCAGATTCACCGGCGGTACGCAATACGGGCCGATCGCGGCCGGGGTCAGGTCGACCATGATCACGCCGAGTTCGTTGAGCTTGCGGCTGTTTTCTGCGTGTGCATAGGCTGAGGTGGCGTCAAAGGCCACGCGGATGTCGTCTTCGATGATGTGCGCCAGCACACCGTCGACGCCTTCGGCGCAGGTCTTGATGCCCATTTCCCTGGCCCGCTTGAGGCCGGCAGAGTCAGGGTCGATCCCGACCATCCACACCGGCTCGATCCAGTCGGAGCGTTGCATTTTCATCAGCAGGTCGGTGCCGATGTTACCCGGGCCAATGATGACCGCTTTCAGTTTCTTGGACATGTGTGTTTCCTCGTGACTACACGAAACGGACCGACGCATTGCCGATACCGCCAATGCTGACGCTCATGAAATCGCCGGCCTTGACCGGCTCCAGGGGGACCAGCGAACCGGACAGGATCACCTCGCCGGCTTTCAGCGGCATGCCGAACTCGCCCAGCTTGTTGGCCAGCCAGGTGACGCAGTTGAGCGGACTGCCCAGGGCAGCAGCACCGGCGCCGGTACTGAGCAGCTGGCCGTTCTTTTCCACCACCATGCCGCAGGTCATCAGGTCGACCTTGCGCGGGCTGACCGCCTTGTCACCGAGCACAAACAGGCCGCAGGAGGCGTTGTCGGCGATGGTGTCCTGGATTTTGATCTGCCAGTTCTCGACCCGTGAATCCACCACTTCAAAGCAGGGAATCACGCAATCGGTAGCAGCCATCACATCCGCATTGGTGATGCCGGGGCCAAGCAGGTCTTTTTTCAGGATGAAGGCGATTTCGCCTTCGGCCCGCGGCTGCATCAGGCGCTCGGAAATCGGCATGTCCTGGCCCTGGCTGAAGGCCATGGCATCGGTCAGGTAACCGAAGTCGGGCTGGTCGACACCGAGCATGGTTTGCACGGCCAGCGAGGTCAGGCCGATTTTCTTGCCGATGACCTTTTCACCGGCGGCCAGCCGGCGCTCGAGCATGTGCAGGGAAATTTGGTAGGCCGTTTCCAGGCTCATGTCCGGGTGGGTTTCAGTCAGCGGACGAATCGGTTTTTTGTTGATCATGGCTTCGTAAAGCTGGTCGCCATACTGTTGAATCAAATCATCGCTCATGGGTTTATTCCTGTGTCGGGTTGGTCTCGGCCTCGGCCAAAAAGTTTTCCACCAGCCGGGCAAAACGCCCGGCGTGTTCGATTTGCGTCCAGTGGCCACACTGGCCGAACACATGCAGTTGGCAGCGCGGCAGCAGCTCAGCCAGCTTTAGAGATGCGTCCAGGGGAATGATCTGGTCTTCCCGCCCGTGGATAACCAGGGTTTCATGGGGCAGGGCGCGGATATCCGCTTCCTTGCTGGCCAGATCGTCAATGCCGTTTTGCCGTGGCGGCGGGAACATGGCGGCAAAGGATTCCTGAAAGCCGGGGCGGATGCTGGCTTCGTAGCGCAGCTGTGCCAGCTCGTCGGTGACCCGGCTGCGGTCGTATGCAAACAGGTCCAGCAGCTTGCGCATGTTGTCCAGTGATGGGGTATAGCCCCAGGTCTGGTCCAGTCCCTCAGTAAGCGGAAACCGCACACCAACGCTGCCCATCAACACCAGCCGACGCACCCGTTCCGGATGCCGGATGGCCAGCGCCAGTGCCAGGCCGCCGCCAAATGAGTTGCCGACCAGATCGGTCTGCCCGATGCCCAGCGCATCCAGCACCCCGATGGCGTGTTCCACCCAGCGCTCCTGGTTGTAGATGCCGTCGGCCGGACGCTCGCTGTAGCCAAAGCCGAGCATGTCGGGTGCCACTACTCGCCGGGTGCGGGCCAGTTGTGGAATGATCCCGCGCCAGTTGGCCCAGGCAGTTACGCCGGGGCCCGAGCCATGGATCAGCAGTACCGGCTGACCCTGGCCCTGATCGTGCAGGTTGGTGCGGTAACCGGCGGCGCTGATTTCGCGACCGGTTTCCGGGCTTGATACATGGATGTTCATGTCAGCGCTCACAACTTGATACAGATATTTTTGGTTTCGGTGTAAAACTCCAGGCTGTGCACGCCGCCTTCACGGCCGATGCCTGACTGTTTGGCGCCACCAAAGGCGGTACGCAAATCACGCAGGAACCAGGAGTTGATCCAGACCAGACCGGCTTCCATCTGCTCGGCCACGCGCACCGCGCGGGAGGCGTTTTCGGTCCAGATGGCGGCCGCCAGGCCGTAGTGGGTGTCGTTGGCCAGCGCGATCACTTCTTCTTCGCTATCAAACGGACGGATATGGCAGCACGGGCCAAAAATCTCTTCGCGAATCACGCGGGCATCATCCGGCAGGCCGGTCCAGATGGTGGGCTGAATCCAGTTGCCGCCGTTCAGCTCGTCGCCCATGTCGGGAACGCCGCCACCGATTTCCACGGTTGCGCCTTCCTGCACCGCCAGGTCGTAGTAGGACTTGACCTTGTTCTGGTGCTTTTTGCTGATCAGCGGGCCAAAGTTGGCGCTGCTGTCTTCCGGGCGGCCCGGCTTGAGCTTGGCCACTTCTTCCTTCAGGCGGGCGAGGAACTGGTCAAAGATCGGGCGCTCGACATACACCCGCTCGGTGGCCAGGCAGACCTGACCGCAGTTGACGAAGGCCGAGCGCATGGTGCCTTCAACGGCTTTTTCCAGATCGCAGTCGGCAAACACAATGCCGGGGTTTTTGCCGCCGCACTCCAGCGAGATATTGCGCAGGCCCACGGAGGCGGCACGCATGATGGCCTCGCCGGTGCGGGTTTCGCCAGTAAAGGTAATGGCGTCAACCATCGGATGTTCGGTCAGGTACTGGCCGGCCGACTCCGGGCCAAAGCCGTGTACCACGTTGAACACGCCCGCCGGTACCCCACACTCGTTCATCACCTCACCGAGCAGGGTGGTGGTGGCCGGGGTTTCTTCCGAGGGCTTGACCACCACGGTATTGCCACAAGCCAGCGCCGGACCGACTTTCCAGGTCATCAGCAACAGTGGCAGGTTCCAGGGGGCAATCACGGCAATCACGCCCTTGGGCGTGCGGTGCCCCACGTTGATGGCGCCTTTGCCGTCTGGAGTGTCCAGACGAAAGCCCTCGGTGGGATGGTTGGCCAGGGTTTCGGAAAACGCCTTGAAGTTGGCCGCACCACGTGGAATGTCAATGTGGCTGGCCATGGCGCGCGGTTTGCCAGTGTCCAGGCACTCGGCTGCCAGAAACTCGTCAAAACGCTCGTTGATGCGGTCGGCCACCTTGTTCAGCAGCTCGATACGCTGGGCCTGGGTCAGCTTGCCCCAGGGCCCGGTCAGAGCGGCTTTGGCGGCACGGACCGCCGCATCGACTTCTTCCTGGCCCGCTTCATGAATCTGGCCAATCAGGCTGTTGTCCACCGGACTGCGGTTTTCAAAAGTCTTGCCGCTGGCAGAAGCCACATATTGGCCATTGATAAAATGCTTGAATTCTTTCATGGGTTTTTCTCGTTATGGTGAAGTCGAAAGTCATGTGTTAAACGGGCTTCAGGCAAGACGGGACTGAAGCAGGTGTTTTTATGGAGGGCCGTTTCCGTGTAGGGCATCTTTGCGTTTCCGGCCAGCTGTGCCACTGGCCGGAAACGCAGCCGTTCAGGTCAATGCCGTCAGGAAACGCTCATTGAGTTGGCGGTCGTGGTAGAAGATCGCCTTGCCCAGGTCCTCGACTTTCCAGGTAATGGGTGGATAATCCGGGTAATGGTAGTTGCCGCCGGAGAAGACTTCGTTACGGTTGCCGGACGGGTCAAAGAAGTAGATGGTCTGGCCGGTGGTTAGTCCGTGCCGCGTTGGTCCGATATCAATCGAGGTATCCGTCATGGAGATCAGGTCGGCGGCACGCAGTACGTCCTGCCAGGTATCCAGATAAAAAGAGGCGTGGTGGAACTTGTTCTTTTCCGTGTGTTTGATGAAGGCCACATCGTGGGCTTTCATGGATACGGTCAGGAACAGTGCCGCCTTGTTGCCTTCGGGATCGACTACCTGCTCGGCCAGCTCGAAGCCCAGCACGTCAACAAATAGCTCCAGGTTGCCAACCAGGTCGTCGCCATACAGCAGGCAGTGGTCAAAGCGGGTGGCCTTCATGCCTTTCAGGCCGCGTGGCCAGGCTTCCGGGTTGACCGGTTCGATACCCCATTTACCGGTCTGCTTTTTGGTGGCAAACAGCTCGAACACATGGCCGGTAGGCGCCGTAAACTGGACACGGCGACCGCAGTCTTTCAGGTCGCCAACCGGCACTTCGGTGACTTCCAGGCCATAGTCGCGCACATCCTGGGCCAGACGGTCGACAGTGGCTTCATCCAGGCATTTGAAAGCCATGAAGTCCATGCCCGGCTCATCGGCTTCGCGCAGGACCACGGAAAACTTGTCTACTTCGGTCCAGCTTTTCAGGTACACGCGGCCCTGATCGTCGCGATCCATCTCAATCAGACCCAGCAGTTCAACGTAGTGTTTGATGGCTTCGTCCATATCCAGCACACGGATTTGAACGTGACCAGGACGCATTACACCTTTTCTCATGACGATTTCCTCTTGTTGTTATCACAATCGTTTTATTTTTTGCTTGATTTCAGCCGTTACTGGCGGCCTTGACAAAATGATCCGATTCGACCACCAGGTCACTTTCCGGCAGCAGGCGGCAGGCCAGGGCAAAGCCCACGGCGGCCTGCTGCCCGCATACATGACGGCTGCTCATGCGTTTGGTCTGGTAGGTGCCGGAAAGCACCTTGACCTTGCACATGCCACAGCCACCGCCACGACAGCCCACATCAATGGCGTCACAACAGGAGCGCTCCAGACCAGCCAGCATGGTCTCGCCAGCCTGGACTTTGAATTCTTTGTTACGGTTGATCACAGCAATGTTGTAGGTTGTTGTAGCCATGCTTGATGTCCTCTTGAGCCCGTTGTGTTACAGCCGCTTGAACAATGCCGAGCGGCGCTGCTCGGTGGTGCCGTCCAGGGCGGTCAGGAATTTCTCCATGTGAATGTCGTTTTCAAACACACGTCCCTGCATCAGGGTGGTGATGGCAGCGTCAATCATGGGGGGCGGCCCGCACATATAGGCCTTGTGGCCTTCCATGCGACCGTCAAAGTGGGCTTTCACCGCCTCGTGGACAAAGCCGGTAAAGCCTTGCCAGTTGTCTTCTTCCCTGGGCTCGTTAAGCGCCGGGATGTAGTGGAAGTTGCTGTGTTTGGCAGCCAGTTCTTCCATCAGCTCGCGGTTGTACAGCTCGGCCAGGTTGCGTGCACCCTGAAACAGGTACATCCGTCGTGCATCACCCGACTCAAGCAGGTCCATGGCCATGGATTGCGGGCTGGACAGTCCGGAACCGCCGGCAATGAAAATCACATCCTTGTCGTCCGATGTGCGGATGAAAAACTGGCCATAGGGACCGGACAGCTCGATTTTGTCGCCTTCCTGCAGTTTTTCGTGGATGTAGGTGGTGCCTGCACCGCCGGGCACATGACGAACGTGCAAATCAACATGGGTGTTGCACGATGGCGTGTTGGCAATGGAGAAGGCGCGGCTGCCCACATCCGGAATTTCCAGGTTGATGTACTGGCCGGCCTGAAAGACCATCGGGCGGTCGAGTTCGATGCGGATCCCCTTGATGGTCGGGGAGAGCATGCTGATGCCGACAATGGTGCCGTTGTAGTCTTCCACCGGCAGCCCCTGAAAATCAGGATCCACATCAATATCGGCTTCGATGGTGACGTCGGATTCCGGTTTGGCACAGCACGCCAGCACCACGCCTTCGTCACGCTCCATGTCCATCAGGGCAAAGGGCGAAGCATCGCCAAGGTCAACGTCACCATCGAGCACCTGCACTTTGCAGGTGCCACAGGTGCCGTGACCACAAGCAAAGGGTAACCAGACGCCCTGGCGTAGAGCTGCGCTAAGGATGGTTTGCCCTTCTTCAACTTCAATGACATCGCCGGTCGGTTCTACGGTTACTTGATAGCTCATGATCATCAGCTCCTGTTATACGCCAGCGTTCTGGTAGCCACGGTCCGGGGTCTGAAAGCGCAGGACACTCTTGTGTCCGATACCCTGTTCAGCCAGGCCGGCCTCCAGCTTTGGAGTGAATGGCTTGCCGTTAAGCAGCCAAGTTGCGGTGTCCCAGTCGATGTCGGCAAACATCGGATGGGCGCCGAAGGCTTCCGGCATCACCTTGTCGCGCAGTTCCTTGAAGGTCAGTGCTGGCGGCACCGGATAGCAAAAAGCCGAGCAGAACATCAGGTGATGATCCCAGCCAACATAGGTCAGCTGGTTGCCATGGAAGTTTTTCTGCAGGTCGAGAGGCTCGAACTTGTAACCGGGATTCAGTGCTGTAACAGACATGATTCTTCTCCTGTGCCGGGGCAGGACAGGTAGCCCCGGCTATTGTTGTTATGTGAAAAGCGCTGGTTTATGCAATGTTTTTCCAGGTCTTCCAGCGTTGCTCGTCGGGCGAGCCGCGGTAGTCCAGGTTGTCGGCACCCAGATTGAGCTGGTAGTAATCGCGCAGGACGGTTTCCACATCCGCGCCACCACAGTTGCCCTGGAAGATCTGGTGTACCGGCAGCCAGGCCTGTACATACTTCTCCGGTTCCTGGTCGAAGATATGCTTACAACCGTCGGAGCAGGTGTGGTAGGTCTCGCCTTCGTACTGGCTGGAACGGTAGGAGATCTGCGTCGGGTCATCCATTTCGGTAAAGCCCATCGGGACCTGACAGGTGCTGCACAGCATCGGCAGGGCCTGGCTATAGAAGCGCTTGCCTTCGGCTTCCATTTTCTTCGCCAGTTCCCAGCGTGGACGGTAGTACTTGTCGAAGGTGTCCGGATACTTGGCGCTGAGCCAGTCCATTTCCTCGTCGGTCGGAACCCAGGTGTGGAAGCCGGCTGCGTGGCCGTAGTTGTAGAAGATCCAGGCGGCCTGGTGGGAGATGTGTTCTTTCTCCTTGGCGCAGGTCTCGACAAACTTGGGCATGCGGATGCCGTAGCGCGCTAAGTCTTTAAATAAAGCGCCGCCAGCTTCTTCAAAATACACTTCCCAAGCTTCTTTCCACGACATAACTTTGTTCGGCAGCATGTAGTCCATCATCATGCCCACTAAAGAAAGTAAGCGG
Source organism: uncultured Thiopseudomonas sp. (assembly GCA_964394445.1). Lineage (GTDB taxonomy): Bacteria > Pseudomonadota > Gammaproteobacteria > Pseudomonadales > Pseudomonadaceae > Thiopseudomonas. Next base: position 108,661 of record CAYMXO010000001.1, on the reverse strand, counting down.
GTGCCACGCCAGAACCATTTGTCGATGTACTTCTGCACGATGGGCACGTTATCCTCGTGCTGCTCCAGCAGGAACTTGATGATTTCCAGGCCCAGGGTCATGTGGCGGGCTTCGTCGGACTGGGCCGAGAAACCAAAGGTACAGGTCGCCATGTCGCCGTTGTAGGCAGCGCCGGACATGAAGGGCACAAACAGCAGGTTGGTCAGTACGTATTCAAAACTGAAGCTGATGGCCACCAGGAACTCGAACGGGCCAGCGGTGCGCGCATCGTCAAAGAACGACTTGGGCACGGAGAGGTACCAGACACGGTCGTGCATGTGGGTCCAGTCCTGGAAACCGTCGAAGTACTTGTTGTAGTGGCTCATGGCGTGAATCTGTGTCTGCACGTGGCGCAACTCGTCAATCGACTGCATCTGGCAGGCCACCCTGGCGCCAGCACCGCCAAACTGGCGGCCAACATGGGCATAACCCTGATACGCTTGGTATTCCAGCGGGGAAACACCGGTCAGGAACAGCTTGATGGCGTTGACGTAGCGCGCGTCGGCGACGTTCAGCTGGCCGTTGTTCTGGGCGAAGGCGTCAAAGATTGCATAGAGTTTCTTTTCTTTTTCGGCCTGGTACTTCCAGTAGGCATCCATGGTCAGGCGGAAAGGGTCTTCCCACTTGGACCAGTCGGTGATCTTGATGCCCTCAAACTCTTCATAAGGAAAAGCTTCCTTCCGGTCGGCGTAGGAGTATTCCCAGTCCAGATCACGAGTGAGTACGCGGTATTTGTCTTTCAGATTAAGCTTCTTGGCTGACATTGCAGTAACCTCTTGTTCTATTTATACGTTCCAGCGGATGCAGAATTGGTCTTCGTCTTCATCGACGTTGCCACCGAGGGTAATCATGTTCAGGTGCAGTTCCTGGATATCCCAGTCGCGGCCGATTTTTTCCTCAACGGTTTCCCGTTTGATGCACAGCACGCCTTCCTTTTCGATGCGAATCATTGCCGGCTGGTGGTTCACGGTGACACCGGGGTTGTCGTCAACAATGGCTTCGACGATGTAGCGGGAATCGTCGTTGTCTTGCAGGGCGATATATACCTTGGCCATGGGGCGCTCCTTATTGGTCCAGTCCGAGTTTCTTCAGGCGCTCGCCCAGATACTGGTCGGCGATTTCCAGGGCTTGCGGGCCCACAGCGGCTTCGGCAGCCGGCCTGAAGGCGGCCAGCGCCTTTTCACGCCAGACGGCAATCCACTGTTGCAGTTGTGCCTTGTTTTCTGCAGATTCGGCAGCCACGGTTTTCAACACGCTGTCGAGCCAGCGGGTAGTGTCCTTGTTCCAGTCGTGGACAATTTCGGTCAGCAGGGCAATGTCGCGGCCGCCCATTTCGACCAGCTTTTCGTCCAGCTGTACGTAAAACAGGTTGTACATCAGGCTGTCGATAACCAGATCCTGGGCCAGCACCACTTCAAACCAGTCTTTGACGGTAGTGGTTTCTTCGCACAGGGCGCGCAGGCCTTGCCAGGCAGGGTTTTCCATCCAGGCCTGCTTGGCCTCGTCCAGGGAGGTAGCCGTATTGCCATCCAGAATCAGGCCAATGCGCGACAAATACTGGGCAATGCCAAGGCGGTCCATGGCGTTATAAATCAGCGCCTGGGTGATGGCGGTGCCGTAACCAAATGCGCAGCCATACATGTTGTTCAGGTTGGCGGTATGTTCGGCGTGGCGCAGAGGAATCAGGTAATTGGCCAGCAGCTGACGAACGTCGTCGGACAGGTTTTCAACCAGGTTGCGCTTTTCAAAGAAGCTGTAGTTGCCCTCGGCATTTTCCTGCAGCTTGGCGCGCTGCTGCACATAGGTGCCGTAGTAAAACTGGCGCGGGTCTTTCAGGTCGTACCAGTCGTTCATGACAATGGCGGTGCGGCCCTTGTCGTTCAGTTTGAATTCCGGCTGCCACAGCGGGCGATAGTGAAAGTTGACCTCGGCCTGCAGGTCGTAGGTTGCTTCCTGGTAGCGTGAAGCCGGCTTCTCGCCAAAGCGGCGCTCGATATTGGCGAAGCTGTGACGGATTGGCTCCAGTGTTGCTGTTTTGATTTCGATACTCATGGATAAACCACCCTGATTTGTTGTTGTCGGTTAGGTTCGGTTCTGGTTGCGCGACATCAGCGTGTCTTCGCCGTAGCGCCACTTTTCAAGTTCGCTGTCGACTTCCGTCATCTGTTCTTTGGTCATGTGCACGACCTTGTTCAGTTCACAAAAGTGCCTGAAGGCTTCTGGTGGCATGACCAGCTCGACAAACAGGGAAGGGTCGCCAATGGCAAAGTCGAACTCGACAAAGCGGGCGCCGTCCTCACTGCGCACACGGATGTATTTAATCAGCTCATCGAAGCTTTTCTTCGTTTGAGCCTCCGGGTTGGAATGAAGCTTGAGCTCTGGCATCTGCTGTAACCTCAAGTTGACTTGTTGTGGTTTTGTTGTGTCTCTGAAGGTATTGCAAGGCAGGTGCCAGCTTGGCGTGAAAGAAAACTTTTAATCTTTATCTATTTGATATATATGGATATTTTTTAATAGTTAAACTTTTGTCTAAGATGCTTTGGTTGTATCCGGGCAAGGGTTTATACGGTATGCACGAGCGCTTTTTTTCATCAAAACATCAGCCGTTAGTTCGCGTTTGATGTTTTGCTCAACTAAGATTAAAAACAATAAAACAGCGCTTGCGGAGAAGAACATGACAAGCAAAAGTACTCCCCGGATCGGCATTATTGGCACAGGAGCCATTGCCGGTTTTTATGGCCTTATGCTGCAACGCTCAGGGCTCGATGTGTGTTTTTATGCCCGCAGCGGGCAGGAGCAGCTACAGCGTGATGGCATCACGCTGCACAGCGACAGTCTGGGCAGGATCCGGCATGACATCCGGCTGTGTACGGAGATTGAAGAGATGGGCGATTGCGACTGGATTCTGGTTGCGACGAAGAGCACGGCCAATGCTGCAATCGCAAAGCTGCTGAACAGGCTGCCAAACCCGACGACACGGGTGGTGCTGCTGCAAAACGGCTTTGCCAACGAGAAAGAACTGCGCGCACGCCTGCCGGCGTCAATGTCCCTGTTTGCCGGGCTGTGCTTTATCTTTGCCCGGCGCACCGCGCCCGGGCAGATACAACACCAGGGCGGCGGTACCATCAACATCGGCTATCACAGTGGCGCAGCCAGCCAGGAGCAGGGCGAGCAATGGGCCGGGCAGCTGGTCGACCTGTTCAACGTAGCAGGAGTCAAATCGCAGTTTGTCGAAGCAGAAACAGCACGTTGGCAAAAGCTGGTGTGGAATGTTCCCTATAACGGCCTGTCCGTAGTCCTGAATGCCAGTACCGGAAGCATGATGGCCAACCCGGCCTGCCATGCCCTGATCACCGACCTGATGCAGGAAGTGGTGGATGCCGCGGACGCTTGTGGCTGCCCGTTATCGGACAAGCTGTTGCCGGCAATGCTGAAAACCACTGCACAGATGGCCGACTACTATCCAAGCATGTACGGCGACCATGTGGACGGCAAAGAGCTGGAGCTGCAGGCCATTTATCGTGCTCCCCTGGATGCAGCCCGGGCAGCAGGCACCGATATGCCGAAGCTGGCGATGCTGTTGCAACAGCTCGAGTTTATTCAGGGCAGGGGAGACGTACGGATTTGAGCAAAATCTTGCAGAACCTGACGCCATGAGTGCAGACCGGCATGACGATGCTCAAGTGACCGGAATTGCCGTAAGCAGGCTTGACTTTTGTGAAACAGCTTTTGCCCGGAAAAATGTTGTGCACATGCAAATGAAAGCTCAGACTTTACTTTAAGTCGCCTTGATAAATGCTGCCTTATCAGTTATTGACTTTTATAACATATTGATTAAAAAGAATAAATCAAGATTGCTTAAAAAACAGTCAATTTGCTTGCAGGCCTTGATTGTCCGCGTTCAGGCAGGTTTGCGTGCAGGCTGTACACAGGTTTATCCACAGGCTCTGTGGATAGACGGGGGAAGGCATGAGCGTAACTGCAGCAACAAGATTGCTGCTGAGGACCTGCTGCCTGTCGGGTCTGGCTGTGCCAGCAAAGCAGGCAACCGTTTCTGCGCAAGAAAGTTACAACAGAGACTGACCAGCATGGCAAATCAGGGTAAAATGCGCCGTTTTATCCGGGGTGAATGGTGAGATGAGCAGCCTGTCCGTCAAGCACAACAAACTACAAAAGCGCCTGCGTCGTCAGGCGGGTGAAGCCGTGGGCGATTTCAACATGATCGAGGACGGCGACAAAATCATGGTTTGCCTGTCCGGTGGCAAGGACAGCTATGCCATGCTGGATATTCTGCTTTATCTGCAAAAAGTGGCGCCAGTCCGGTTCGAGCTGGTGGCGGTAAACCTTGACCAGAAGCAGCCGGGCTTTCCCGAGCATGTACTGCCGGAGTATCTGGGCCAGCTCGGTGTCGAATACCACATCATCGAAAAAGACACCTATTCGGTAGTCAAGGAAAAGATCCCGGAAGGAAAAACCACCTGCTCACTGTGCTCACGCTTGCGTCGCGGCACGCTCTATACCTTTGCCGACGAAATCGGCGCGACCAAGATGGCGCTTGGGCATCACCGTGACGATATTCTGGAAACCTTCTTTCTGAACCTGTTTTACGGCGGCACGCTGAAAGCCATGCCGCCAAAGCTGCTGTCGGATGACGGCCGCAATGTGGTGATCCGCCCGCTCGCCTATTGCAAAGAAAGCGATATTGCCGAGTATGCGGAATACAAAGGTTTTCCGATTATCCCGTGCAATCTGTGCGGTTCGCAGGAAAACCTGCAGCGCCAGGTCGTCAAGGCCATGTTACATGAGTGGGAACAAAAGACCCCGGGACGCACCGAGGTCATGTTCCGCGCGCTGCAAAATGTCATTCCGTCACAACTGGCCGACCGCAACCTGTTTGACTTTGCCAGCCTGAAAATCGACGAGCAGGCGATGCCGCGTTTTATTGACGCAATGAACCTCTAAACGTGACAGCAGGGCTGTGTCGCATCGGGCGTTTCTCGCGCCTTTGCGAGGAGCTCACAGCCCGCACAAACATATTGCAAGGCAAATATCCCTTATGGCCTAAAATTTGCTTGTTGATTTGTATCGCTTCAAGGGAGATCAAATCATGACAGTGATGGCCGATTTTTTATTGCAGCCGGCAAGCACCGAAAGGGCCCGGCAGGTGGCTGGGCGTGAGACCGGCAGACTGGACGGCCCGCGTCCGCCAGAAACAGGGCAAGACTTTTCCCGGTTGCTGCAAACGCAGCGTCAGAGCGCAGATACAGTGGCGCCTGCGCCAGCTCGCAGACAAAACGAAGCTGCCGGAGGGGCAGAGGACAAGCCTGTCAGTAGCCGGCAAGAGAGCAGGAAAACGGTGGATAAATCCGGAGCTGGAAACGCCACGACCCCTCAAGACAAGACCAGTCGAACTGAGCGTCAAAAGGATGGCGCGAAGGTAGAGACTGATACAGACGAGCAGCAAGCCGGGCTGGAAGAAGAACAGGAGCCCGAGCTTGTTGGCATGCCGGGCTTGCTGGACCCGTTGCTTGTACGGATCATGCAGACCCGCAGCAGTCAGCCAGTCGATGAGACAAACGGCCTGATGTCCCGGGATCAGAATCAGGAACAGGCAGCAGGACAACTGCTGGCGATGATCCAGGGTACAACGATGCCGGGAGGCAGCCTGGAAAGCACTTCCGGCAAGCCGGCTGCTGCTTTGCAGGCTGCCGCAGTGCCGGTCGACAACGGGCAGGCAGAAGCAGAAGCCATCGGCCCCGAGGTTCCGGCGGGAGCAGAAATGGAACTGGACGAGATAGCGTCGGAGTTGCCATTACTGGAGGAAGAGTTGCCGCTGGCGGCTCAGTTGCTGGCCTCGGCGCCGGCAAAAACAGAACGTGGCAATGAGATCTCTGCCCAGCTACGGAGCGACCCGATCGAAAAGGCCGGTCATGCCGGTGAGCAGCGCACGGATGCAGTGTTGCGCACCGAAGCGGTTCAGTCCGTACAAGCTGCACGGCAGCTGCCGGGGCAGGCGTTGAACATGCAGCAGGCCGGCTGGAGCAAAGAGCTGACCGACAAGGTCATGTGGATGTCCTCGCAGAATCTGAAGTCGGCCGAGATCAAGTTGAACCCTGCTGAGTTGGGGCGTCTGGATATCCGGGTTCAGGTAGGACAGGAACATACACAGATCACCTTCAGCAGTGCCCATGCCGGTGTGCGTGACTCGCTGGATGGCCAGATGCACCGGTTGCGTGAAATGCTGGAACAGCAGGGCATGCACAGTGTCGATGTCGAGGTGGCTGATCGACAGCAGCGACAAGACGAACAGCAAGCAGGCAGCAGTATCGCCGGCGCGGTCCGGGAAGATGGGCCAGAAGAAGAACTGGTAGCGGTCAGCGAGCTTGAACAGCAGGAACAGGGGCATGCCGGACTGGTCAGTTACTATGTATGACTACGGGCTTTGTGCGCTGGCGTGCCCTAAAGGTCGCTGTTTGGGTACACTGGAGCACTGATTTAAAAAGGAACAGGCAAAATGGCAAAAGGATCCACTTCCGATACGGAGCAGCCGGTTGCGGTCAAGAAAAACAAGCTTAAGCTGATCATGGTAGTAGGCGCTGCCCTGTTGGTGGCAGCAACCCTGTCGGCCGCTGGCACCTGGTTTTTTCTTGGCAAGGACCGGCCGGATCAGGCGATAGAAGCTCCTGTGGCAGCCCAGGTCAGGCAGCCTGCGTTATATGAAAGCCTGGATCCGGCATTTGTCGTCAATTTTCATGCCGACGGGCGCACCCGTTACATGCAGGTCAGCCTGGCGTTGATGGGGCGGGATGCACAACAGCTGGCAGCATTGAAAGCCCACATGCCGACACTGCGCAACCAGCTGGTGATGCTGTTTTCCAGTCAGGATTTTGCCCAGCTCAACACCCCGTTGGGGCTCGATGTGCTGAAACAGAAGGTGACAGCCACGGTGCAGGAGCTGGCCATGCAGGAAGTCGGTGCTCCGGTCGTGGAGCAAGTGCTGTTTACCAATTTTGTCATGCAGTAAGCGCAGGCGGAGATCGTTATGGCTGTACAGGATCTATTGTCCCAGGACGAAATTGATGCGCTGTTGCATGGCGTGGATGACGGACTGGTAGAAACCGAAGAAGAAATTACCGCCGGTGGCATCAAAAGCTATGACCTGACCAGTCAGGACCGCATCGTACGCGGACGCATGCCGACGCTGGAAATGATCAACGAGCGGTTTGCCCGTTACACCCGCATCAGCATGTTCAACCTGTTGCGTCGTACTGCCGATGTGTCGGTGGGCGGAGTGCAGGTGATGAAATTTGGCGAGTATGTGCACACCCTGTATGTACCCACCAGCCTCAATCTGGTCCGGATGAAGCCGCTGCGTGGAACCTGCCTGTTTGTGCTGGATTCGCGGCTGGTGTTCAAGCTGGTGGACAACTTTTTTGGCGGTGACGGCCGCCATGCAAAAATTGAAGGCCGCGAGTTCACGCCAACCGAACTGCGCGTGGTACGCATGGTGCTGGAGCAGGCGTTTGTTGACTTGAAAGAAGCCTGGCATGCCGTGCTGGATGTGGATTTTGAATACATGAACTCCGAGGTCAATCCGGCACTGGCCAATATCGTCAACCCGAGCGAGGTGGTGGTGGTTTCGACCTTCCATATCGAGCTTGATGGCGGTGGCGGCGAAATGCAGATTACCTTCCCGTACTCGATGATCGAGCCCATTCGCGAAATGCTCGATGCCGGTTTTCAGTCTGACCTGGACGGCCATGACGAGCGCTGGAGCAAGTCGATTCGTGAAGACATCCTGGATGTGCGGGTGCCCATCCAGTCCACCGTGGTGCGTTGCGAGTTGCGCCTACGCGATATTTTGGCCATGCAGCCAGGAGACGTGATTCCGGTGGAAATGCCGGAGCGCATGCTGTTGCGTGCCAATGGCGTACCAACTTTCAAAGTGCAGCTGGGTTCCCATCAGGGCAACCTGGCATTGCAGGTACTTGGGCCGGTTGACCGGTCACGCTGATTTGAACAGGCAGGTTTAGAAATGACTGAAGAACATGAAGAAGTAACCAGCGAAGAGCAGGCACTGGCCGACGAGTGGGCTGCGGCACTGGCCGAGGCCGGCGACTCCAGCCAGGATGATATTGATGCCATGCTCGCCGAAGCTGCTACACCTGCAGCGACAGCCGCAGCCGCACCGGTACCTGAGTTTCCCCGGGGACAGACCGGCTCTGATGCGCCGGTCAACCTGGACGGCCCCAACCTGGATGTGATCCTGGATATTCCCGTGGCCATTTCCATGGAAGTGGGCAGCACCGACATCACCATTCGCAACCTGCTGCAGTTGAACCAGGGCTCGGTGGTGGAGCTGGACCGGCTGGCCGGTGAGCCGCTGGATGTACTGGTTAACGGCACCCTGATTGCCCATGGCGAAGTGGTCGTGGTCAACGAAAAATTTGGCATCCGCCTCACCGATGTCATCAGTCCGAGCGAGCGCATCAAGCGCTTGCGTTAACAGGAACTGGATAGCGCAATGAGGTTTTTAACCTTGCCACAGTGCCTGCTTGCTGCCTTGTGCCTGCTGTCTGGCTGGTCGCAGGCCTGGGCCAATACGTCAGCGCCGCTCAAGGAGCAGGCCACAGTCATCAGCAGTACCGGAAGCGGTGCGCAGCTGGGCAGCCAGCTGACCCAGCTGCTGCTTGGCTTGCTGCTGGTCATAGGCCTGATGTTCCTGCTGGCCTGGCTGGCCAGGCGCCTGCAGCAACAACTGCCGGGACAGAAGGATGGAGGTGCCATCCGCTTGCTGGCAACCCGGCCGCTGGGACCCCGGGAGCGCCTGTTGCTGGTGCAGGTTGGCAAGGAACAGATATTGCTCGGCCTGACGCCGGGCAGCATCGAGACCCTGCATGTACTGCAGGAGCCGGTCGCTATAGAGCTGGCCGAACAACAGGCAGCCGGTGCCTTTGCCCGACGTCTGCGGCAGGCGTTGCATCAATCCGGCAATGACGACAAGGAATCGCAATGAGGCTCTGGTTGCATCTCGTTTTTCTGCTTGGCGGGCTCATGCTGAGTCCCTGGGCTGCGGCTGCGGACAGCAATCCGCTGGCCATCTCCGCCATCACCATGACTACCGATGCACAGGGGCAGCAGGAATATTCCGTCAGCCTGCAAATTCTGCTGATCATGACAGCGCTGGGCTTTATCCCGGCATTTGTCATGTTGATGACCAGTTTTACCCGCATCATCATCGTATTTTCCATTCTGCGCCAGGCGCTTGGCCTGCAGCAGACGCCATCGAACCAGATTCTGCTCGGTCTGGCCATGTTCCTGACCATTTTTGTTATGGCACCGGTATTTGAACGCATCAATCAGGATGCCCTGCAACCCTACATGGATGAGCAAATCAGCGCACAGGATGCCCTGGCCCGGGCCGAAGTACCGATTCGTACCTTCATGCTGGCCCAGACCCGGGAAAGCGATCTGGAACTGTTCATCCGCATCGCCAAACGCACGGATATCGAGTCTGCGGAAACCACTCCGCTGACCATCCTGATTCCGGCTTTTGTCACGTCAGAGCTAAAAACCGCGTTTCAGATCGGCTTCATGATTTTCATTCCGTTCCTGATTGTTGACGTGGTGGTGGCCAGTATCCTGATGTCGATGGGCATGATGATGCTGTCACCACTGATCATTTCGCTGCCGTTCAAAATCATGCTGTTTGTTCTGGTTGATGGCTGGACCCTGATCATAGGTACACTGGCCAACAGCTTCGGTACGCTCTAGGGAGGGTCGACAATGACTCCGGAAGTTGCGGTAGACCTGTTTCGCGAGGGGCTGTGGCTGATGGCCATGGCTGTTGCTGTTGTCATCACGCCCAGTCTGATTATCGGGCTGTTTGTTGCCATGTTCCAGGCGGCCACGCAAATTAACGAGCAGACCCTGAGCTTCCTGCCACGACTGCTGGTGAGCTTCACCACGCTAATGGTGATGGGCCCCTGGCTGGTGGCGCGCTGGCTCGACTTCACCCAGAAGATCATGGAAAACATTCCTTACCTGATCGGTTAGGGCAACGGGCATGATCGAGCTTGGCAGCAGCGAAATCGGCACCTGGGTCGGCAGTTTTTTGCTGCCGTTGTTTCGTATTGCCAGCCTGTTGATGATCATGCCGGTCATTGGAACCCAGATGGTGCCGGCCCGCGTGCGGCTTTATATGGCTTTGGCCATCACGGTGGCACTGGTGCCGGTGCTGCCGGAGATGCCGTCTGTCGAAGCGCTTGGCCTGCAGGCGCTACTGCTGATTGGCGAGCAGATCCTGATTGGTGCCTTGCTTGGCTTCAGCCTGCAACTGCTGTTTCACGTATTTGTGTTTACCGGCCAGCTGGTATCCATGCAGATGGGGCTGGGCTTTGCATCCATGATGGATCCGGCTACGGGGGTTTCGGTACCTGTGCTGGGCCAGTACCTGCTGATGCTGGTGACCCTGTTGTTTCTTGCCATGAACGGGCACCTGGTGGTGTTTGAGGTGCTGGCGGAAAGCTTCGTGACCCTGCCGGTTGGCAACGGCATACCGCTGGAAAGTTTCTCCATGCTGGCGGGTCGCCTGACCTGGGTGATGGGAGCGGCCCTTTTGTTGGCCTTGCCGGCAATCAGTGCCTTGCTGGTGATCAACATTGCCTTTGGTGTGATGACCCGGGCCGCGCCGCAGCTGAACATCTTTACCATCGGCTTTCCGCTTACCCTGATTCTGGGCATGATTATTTTCTGGATTTCCACGGCCGATGTTTTGGCCCACTTCGAGCGCATGACCAGCGAAACACTGTTCCTGATGCGGGAGCTGGTACGTAGCTGACCGGTGTTGCAAGTAAGGCTTCTGTTTTGCCGACATCTGGCTACAGCAGACAGAAACACCGGCATTGATCCTCAAAACTTCACTGTGGTTCTGCTTCAAACCCGGACAAGAGACTATGGCTGAAAACGAAAACGGTGCAGAAAAAAGCGAAGAACCCACGGCCAAACGCAAGCAACAGGCCAGAGAAAAGGGCGAAATAGCCCGCTCGCGCGAGCTCAACACGCTGGCGATCCTGCTGGGCGGGACCGCAGGCATGCTGATGTTTGGTGCCCACCTGGGCGGCAAGGTGCTGGAAGTAATGCAGCTCAATTTCGACCTGCCGCGCGAGCTGCTTTACAGTGACCGCTCGATGGCTTTGCATCTGCTGTTTGCCGCCAAGAGCACTGCCGAAGGGCTGTGGCCACTGTTTTTGATATTGCTGCTGGCAGCAATCGTCGGACCGGTAGCACTGGGCGGGTTCCTGTTTACCATGGAACCTTTGACGCCCAAATTCAGCCGCCTGAATCCGCTCTCCGGTCTCAAGCGGATGTTTTCGGTAAAATCCCTGGTTGAGCTGGTCAAGGCCCTGGCCAAATTTCTTGTTGTTCTCATGGTTGCCCTGATGGTGCTTTCAAGGGCCCAGGACGGGCTGTTTGCCCTGGCGCACCAGCCGCTGGAGCATGCCATCCTCACAGCCATGCAAACCATTGGCTGGTGCGCGTTCTGGCTGGCCTGCGCGATGATTCTGATTGCTGCGGTCGATGTGCCATTTCAGATGTGGGACAGCAAGCAGAAGCTGAAAATGACCAAACAGGAAGTGAAGGACGAGCACAAGGACACCGAAGGCAAGCCCGAAGTGAAAGGCCGCATACGCCGGCTGCAGATGGAAATGGCGCAGCGTCGCATGATGGAGTCGGTTCCCGAGGCAGACGTGGTGATCACCAACCCTACGCACTTCTCCGTAGCGTTGAAATACGACGAAGAAGGCAACCGGGCGCCAGTCCTGCTGGCAAAAGGCGGAGACAATCTGGCGTTGAAAATCCGTGAAATAGCCGGGCAGCACCAGATCATCATTCTCGAATCACCGCCACTGGCGCGGGCCCTGTATTACTCGACCGAGCTGGACGAGGAAATACCTGCCGGACTCTATATGGCTGTTGCCCAGGTACTGGCCTATGTTTATCAGTTACGCCAGTTCCATGCCGGCAAGGGTAAAAGACCGCAACATCCGGGCGAGAACCTGCCAATCCCTGAAGACCTCAGGCGCGATGAATAACACCCGTGGTTCAGCACGGGTTCAGTTGTATTTTGGCATTATATGTTTCATATGTACTGGAATCCGGACTGTTGCAGCCAGCTGTAGATAGCAGGCCTGTCCATTTACAATGTATTGGACCCAACGGGCCGCCAACGCAGATTATCGGCGTCAAAAATTGGCTGTCAGCCAATGGCTGATGAATGAAATAAAGGTATAAACCATGAAGTTGCTGGTGGTTGAAGATGAGGCGCTTTTGCGTCATCACCTCCATACACGCCTGACAGAAGCCGGTCATGTAGTCGACGCGGTGGGAGATGCGGAAGAGGCACTGTTTCGTGCTGAAGAGTTTAATCATGACCTGGCCGTAGTCGATCTGGGATTGCCCGGCATGGATGGCATGGAGCTGATCCGGCAGTTAAGAAGCAAGGGGCATGCTTTCCCGGTGCTGATCCTGACTGCCCGGGGCAACTGGCAACACAAGGTTGAAGGACTGGCTGCAGGTGCTGACGACTACGTGGTCAAACCATTCCAGTTTGAAGAGCTCGAGGCCAGGCTGAATGCATTGTTGCGCAGGTCGTCCGGCTTTGTTCAGTCAACCATCGAAGCTGGCATTCTTTCACTGGACCTGAACCGCAAACAGGCCAGTATTGAAGGCGAAGCCGTGCAACTGACTGCCTACGAGTATCGTATCCTTGAATATCTGATGCGTAACCATCAGCAGGTGATTGCCAAGGAACGGTTAATGGAGCAGCTGTACCCCAACGATGAAGAGCGCGATGCCAATGTGGTTGAGGTGCTGGTTGGCCGGCTGCGCCGCAAGCTTGAGGGTGGCAACGGTTTCAAGCCGATTGAGACGGTGCGTGGACAGGGATATATTTTCAATGAGCCTTGCCGATGACGCGAACCAGCCACGGTAAAAGTTTTTCCTTGCGCACCCGACTGATGCTGGGTGCAACCGTGATGGTGTTTGTGTTCTTGCTGGGACTTTACCCGGCACTGCAACAGATTTTTACCCGCGCCCTGGAGCAAGCTGTGGAACAGCGGCTGGCTGCTGATGCCAGTGCCCTGGTGTCTGCGGCCAAGGTGGTCAACGGGCGATTACTGATGCCCGACAAACTTCCCGATGAGGAGTTTCCGGTCTTGCCGGCCCGCCAGCTGGGTCTTATCTATGATAGTGAAGGGCAGCTGGTCTGGCGTTCACGTTCGGCCGCTGATCACGAAGTCGATTACCGGCCTCGCTATGACGGCAGGGGACATGTGTTTACCCGCGCCTGGGACCAGCAGGGGCAGGCATTCTTTGTCTACGATGTGGAAATTGACCTGTTGCGTGGCAGCAACGCGGCTTACAGCATCATTACCATGCAGCCGGTGCGCGACTACCGTCCCATGTACAAGAGCCTGAAGCGTCAGCTATACGTGTGGCTGGCCGGATCACTGGTCTTTCTGGTGGGGTTCTTGTGGCTTGGTCTGGTCTGGGGTACGCGCAGTTTGCGTCATCTGGGCCGCGAGCTGGATGAGGTTGAAAATGGCCAGCGTAAAGCCCTTAGTGATGACCACCCCAACGAGCTGTTGCGGCTGACCCGTTCGCTTAACCGTTTGCTCGACAGTGAGCGCCGGCAAGGCCAAAAATATATGCACTCTCTGGACGATCTGGCCCACAGTCTGAAAACTCCGTTGGCAGTGTTACAGGGCGTGGGTGAAGTTCTGGCCCGGCAGCCCGAGAATACCGAGCAGGCGCGTACGCTACAAACCCAGGTGGGGCGCATGAGTCAGCAGATTGGTTACCAGTTGCAGCGGGCCAGCCTGCGCAAAAGCGGTCTGTTGCGCCACCGGGTCAAGCTGGCGCCGGTGGTACAGACGCTGCAGGATGCCTTGAACAAGGTGTATCACAACAAGCAGATCAGCGTTGAACAGTATTATCCGGCCGAGCTGCGCATGCCGGTGGAGCAGGGTGCGCTGTACGAAATGCTGGGTAATTTGCTCGAGAATGCCTATCGTCTGTGCCTTGGACGAATCCGTATCAGCGCCAGACAGACCGCGGACTTCTATGAGCTGATCATCGAGGATGATGGTCCTGGTGTGCCAGCCAGTCAGCGCGAACGCATTCTGCAACGGGGAGCGCGGCTGGATACCGAAAATCCGGGGCAGGGCATCGGCACCGCAGTGGTCAAGGACATCATTGAAAGCTATGACGGTCAGTTGCAAATCGAAGATTCGGTACTGGGTGGCGCCAGTTTCCGCATTCAACTACCGCTCAACTAACGTGCGCTGCTGCCTGCCGGTAAATTCCAGGGTCTGGCGACAGACACGGCACTGGTAAACGCTTCCTCGTTTTGCCCGAGTATGGCGCTGAGACGTAAATTCGTGTTGACGACACCGGCAACTGTAGCTGTACAGGGTCCTCCAGACGGGGGCCAGCTGGTATTGGTGACAACGGTGTGCCGGCAGACCGAAAACCTCCTGCATGATGCCTTGCCATTCAACACCGTGTGGCCGTACCCGCAATCCGTACACGTGACAGACCAGCAGGTGAGCGACTTCATGGGCAACAGTTTGCTGTAAAAAATGGCTCTTGTTGTTCAGGTAAAGGCCGGCATTGAAGCGCAGCAGGTTTCGCTGCGGATAAGCTGCACCGGCAGATTGCCCGCGCAAATCCAGACTGATACCGGGGCGGGGAAAGTGCCGGTTAAAGTACTTTTCTGCCTGTGCATAGCATTCCTCGACACGTTGCAAGATCAGCTCCGGCATCTTGTCCTCCAGCCGCAACTCATCATCCCGTTCGGCGTGCCGATACATGTCAGACACGGGGAAATTGTCAGAAGGATTGTTTTAACATCAATACTTTGCATATTTTTTATATTAAGATAAGTCACGTAAGCAACATCAAGCCTGGCTGGTACCCTTTCCGGGTTGCCCGGCCTGAATTGTTGCTGACAGGATATAGCGATTCTACAGGGTCTGATCATCTGGTTGTGGAGTAATCTGTGAAAGAACGTGCATTACAGCTGCTCAAGGTTATCGAGGCGGATATTGCTGCCAACCGCCTGATTTTGCCTTCCTTGCCAGAAGTGGCCATGCGCGTCCGCCAGCTGATCAACAATCCTGAATGCAGCATTGGTATGCTGGAGCAGCAAATCAGCAAAGATGCAGCGATGAGTGCCAGATTGCTCAAGGTGGCCAACAGCTCGATCATGTCCCGCGGTCACAAGGTGACATCCCTGCACCATGCCATTGTTAATCTGGGCTTTAGTCTGGTCGGCTCGCTGGTTACCCAGATGGCAATCTTGCAAACCATGAACAAGAGCCGCGATGTTGGTCGTCTTGAGGGCTTTGTCGCCAGCAGTTTGCGGATCAGTACGCTGTCCTATTCGATTGCCGGACAGTTCGACCATCTTGATCAGGAGCTGGCATCGCTCGGCGGACTGCTACACGATATTGGCAAGCTGCCATTGCGCGAATACCTGTTCAATAACCCGGATTATACTGCGGACGAGCGATTACAGTTTGAGCTGATCCTGCATCCCTATATTGGCGCCATTCTGCTCAAACACTGGAGCATGGCCGATGAGCTGGTCCAGGCAGCCTTCTATCACGAGCGGGTGTTGCGTGAAAGTCCCGGTGAGCTGCCCGATTATGTGGATGTGGTGATTGCCGCCAACCTGATGCATTACGGCATTGAACAAGGCCGCTACAGCATGTACAGGAATCAATCCATTCCTGCACTGGAAAAGTGCGCTCGCCAGGAAAAACTGTCAATGCTGGAAGGCAGCATTGAAGAGCGTATGGAAATGGCCCTTGTCCTGATTGAAAGCTGATCTGACCGGCTGATTGTATCCATGGCAGGGTTTGGCGTAAGATTGCTTTCAAACAAATGTTTAAAACATTCCCGGACACTGCCATGACGCTACCCGACACTGTTGAGCGCATCCTTGATGCAGCAGAAAGCCTGTTTGCCGAGAAGGGCTTTGCGGAAACATCCCTTCGGCAAATCACCGGCAAAGCGCAGGTCAACCTGGCTGCCGTCAACTATCATTTTGGTTCAAAAAAATCACTGATTCAGGCTGTTTTTGCCCGTTTTCTGGATCCTTTCTGCGAGAGCCTGGAGAAGGCCCTGGAAGAACGACAGGCTGATTCTGCATCGCCACTGACACTTGAATCGCTGTTGCAGTTGCTGGTCGAACAAACCCTGGTACTCAAGCCACGCAGCGGACAGGACCTGTCAATCTTCATGCGCCTGCTGGGATTGGCATTCACTGAAAGCCAGGGGCATCTGCGGCGTTTTCTCAACGAGCGCTACGGTACCATCTGGCGGCACTACATGGGCTTGCTGCATCAGACCGGCCCGCAAATTTCTCCGGTCGAACTGTTTTGGCGTGTGCACTTTATGATTGGCACCGTGGCATTCAGCATGTCCGGCATCAAGGCATTGAGGGCCATCAGTGAATCAGATTTTGCCACCCGTTTTTCCACCGAGCAGGTGATGCGCCTGATGGTGCCTTTTCTGGCTGCCGGCATGCAGGCACCTGGAGCTGCGGCCGAACTGATCGAGCAGGAATGAGGCGAGGCACAGGCATGGGCTGTAACAACTTTCAGCAGCAAGCAGGGCAGGTCGATGCACTTTTCGTTTCCATCAGCAAACAGCGCATGACCGCCTATGCTGCTGGCCGGCTGGTCAGCAGCCACGCAATTTCAACAGCCCTGGCAGGACCGGGTGAGCAGAAAGACTCCGGTTGCACGCCACGGGGCAAGCATTACATACGCGCCAAAATTGGCCATGGCCTGCCAGTCAACGCCGTGTTTCGGGGGCGCCGCTGGACGGGTGAAATATGCACGCCACAGCTGTATGCGGAAAATCCGCAACGCGACTGGATTTTAACCCGTATCCTCTGGTTATGCGGCTGCGAACCGGGCCATAATCGCCTGGGTTGTGTTGATACCTTTCAACGTTATATTTATATTCATGGAACGCCCGAGTTGTCCAGACTCGGCCAGCCGGTTTCCCACGGCTGCATTCGCATGGATAACCATGAGCTGATCGAGCTCTTCAATCAAGTGGCAGCAGGCACCCTGGTTCACATTGGCGAGTAACCTTGCACCTGTCGCTCCAGAGCAAGGAATACGTTTTATGCAGGGTTCCCTCATGCTTGATGTTGCCGGACAGTGGCTGACAGCCGAAGACCGTGACATCCTGCGCCAGCCACAGGTGGGTGGTGTCATCCTGTTTGCCCGTAATATCGAGCATCCACGACAGGTCGCCGAATTGTGTCGCAGCATCCGCCAGGTTCGCCCCGACATGCTGATTGCTGCCGACCAGGAAGGCGGCAGAGTCCAGCGCCTGCGCCGTGGTTTTGCCCGGTTGCCCTCCATGCACGCGATAGCGGCCAGTGCCGACCCGCAAGCCAGTGCCCGCCAGGCCGGCTGGCTGATGGCTGCCGAGCTGCTGGCAGTGGGGATAGACTTCAGCTTTGCTCCGGTACTGGATCTGGACTACGGGCACAACCAGGTAATTGGACACCGCGCCTTTGGCAAGGACCCGCAACAGGTGATCAGGCTCGGCGGCGCCTTTATCGAGGGCATGCAACGTGCCGGAATGGCTGCCGTGGGCAAACATTTCCCGGGCCATGGCTGGGTCAGGGCAGACTCGCATTTCGAGATTCCGGTTGATGAGCGCAGCCTCGAAAGCATCCGCGAAAGTGATTTACAGACGTTTGTCAGTCTTGCCGGCAACCTGCAAGGGGTCATGCCGGCCCATGTTATTTATTCCGGGGTGGACGACCAGCCTGCCGGTTTTTCCTGCTTTTGGCTACAGCAAATCCTGCGTGGCGAGCTGGGCTTCAATGGCGTGATTTTCAGTGATGACCTGTCCATGGCCGGTGCCCATGTGGCCGGAGACATGCGGGCGCGTACGCAGGCAGCGGTCACAGCCGGCTGCGACATGATACTCGTATGCAATGACCGCGATGCGGCACTGCAAGCCCTTGGTTACCTGCAGGAAGAACGGGTGCAGCCGGCCGGCAATCTTGCCAGTATGCGTGCAAGACGCTTGTACCTTCCAGCAGAATCCAGATCTGACTGGCTGCTGGCGCGACAAAGGGTGCGTGAATTGGTCCATACTTAGACACCCGCTCAAACAAGGAAAAGAATAATGACGACCTATGCAATTATCGGCGGAACCGGCCTGACCCAGCTTGACGGGCTGGTGATCCGTAATGCCGAACTGATGGAAACACCCTATGGCCCGACATCCTCGGCCATTCTGTATGGCAAATATGCCGGTCGCAATGTCATGTTTCTGGCCCGACATGGTCATCCACACAGGATTCCGCCGCATGAAGTGAATTACCGTGCCAACATCTGGGCGCTGCGTCAGGCAGGCGCGGACAAAATAATAGCCGTCAATGCGGTGGGAGCGGTTTCCGATGGCCTGGAAACGGGCCATTTTTGTGTGCCGGACCAGATTATCGACTATACCTGGGGCCGCGAGCACACTTTTTTTGAGGGTGATCTGGAGCAGGTAACCCATGTGGATTTCAGCTACCCCTATGAGGCAAATCTGCGCAGACGACTGATTGCTGCGGTAGCCGCCCACGGTTTTGCCTGCAAGAATCATGGTGTTTATGGGTGTACCCAGGGCCCCAGGCTGGAAACCATTGCTGAAATCCAGCGGCTGGAGCGCGATGGCTGCGATATTGTTGGCATGACCGGCATGCCCGAGGCTGCACTGGCCCGTGAGTTGGGGCTGGGCTATGCCTGTTTATCAGTGGTGGTCAATCCCGCTGCCGGTAAATCTTCCGATCTGATCACGATGCATCAGATCCAGCAGGCACTGGTGGGCGGAATGGAAAAAACCCGCAAGGTCCTGGCGCGTTTATTGTCAGCATAGCTGGAGACCGACACTGTTGCTGGAGATCAGTCCTGTAGCTGCTCAAGCGCCTCGTTCAATGCCTTGACCACACCTTCGATGTCTTCCAGCTCAAGGTTTTCCGTGTCCAGCTGCATGGAGAAGCCAGGTAGTTCGTGGGCCAGGTAACTGCGTGTAGGACCAAGGTCACGGCGGTAGTCAATAACCTGGTAAATGGAAACCGGACGGGCGAATCCCTTGACCTGGATTTGCCCCTTGTCACGCCCCATGATTTTGTCTTTGATCAGGGTGTAGGTTTCACCGGAAATCAGGATTTCATCCGCACCGGCAGCACTTTCCAGCCGGCTTGCGAGGTTCACCTCGCGACCGATAATGGTGTAGTCCATACGGGAGTCGGCTCCAAAGGTGCCAACAGTACAGTAGCCTGTATTAAGGCCCATGCGGATTTCCAGGCGTTTGTGGATCCCTTTGGCTTGCCAGCGCTGACGCAAGGTTCGCATGTGTTTGCGCATCTCGATTGCCATCGACACCGCTGCAATGGCGTCATGCCGCGCGCCGCGGGATTGAGAGTCACCAAAAAATACCATGATGCTGTCACCAATGAACTTGTCAATGGTCCCGCCATGCTTGATGGCTATGGCGGCCATATCACTGAGATAACCATTCAAAATGTCGGACAGGTCTTCCGGTTCCATTTCTTCGGACAGTTCGGTGAAACCCTTGATGTCGGAAAAAAAGATGGTCAGCTTTTTACGCTGGGTTTTGAGAGAACTGTCACTGCTGCTCTTCTTGAAAACCAGTTTCCATACCTGCGGTGACAGGTATCTGGCCAGGTCGTGCGCCAGGCTTTCATGGCGACCCTGTATTGCTTGTATTTCCTGACTCAGTGTTTGCAGGTGCTGGTTCTGACGGCGCAGCAAGAAGGCATTGAACGCCAGCTGCAAAGCCAGTCCGGTCATGCTCAACAAGGTAGTAATTGGCGGAGTATCAAGGTTCGGCGGCACCTTCAATAGCAGGCTGATACCGCTGCCCACGATCAGCACGATCAAACCGGGCAAGGCGTCCCTGATCTTCCGGCGCAGCAGAATGTAAAACAAAAGCAGGCAAACGGATGCCAGCGACGGCACCAGGGAGAATCCGGTCAGCCCGATGGCAATGCCGATATGCAGGGCATCGACCAGCAGCATCAGCGGATTGATGGTGGAACAGCCCAGCCGTCGGCAAACCAGGCAGCCAAGAATCTGACTAAGGTGCGGGTAAATCAGCAGATAAATGGCAAAACCGGCTGCCAGCGGGGAAAAGTGCTGTTCCAGCCAGCCGCAGATCAGGGTCAGGCCGAGTATAAAGTAGGCCATGACGCGCTGTAGGTAGATATTGCCGTCTTTGTTGTATAACCCTTCGCCGACCTGGACTGCACCCCAGCTGGTAAAAAGCTTGCAATGATGTTGTTTGGTATCCATAGACATTCCGTCAGCAACCAGCCAAGCCGGCGTATCCCCGATATACTGTGGCATCCGTTTTTCAGGTGTTACACTTGCCGCTCCTGTGCGACAAGAAAACCGATAAATTATACAGTGTGCCGCAACCTAGAACTAAACAGAGACGCACTCAGAATTACAGGGCAAGCCGATGAATCAAGCACTGCAACTCCTGATTGACCGTACATCCAATCCGCGCCTGACAGAACCTGCTCCCAGTCAGCAACAGCTGGAAATAATGTTCAAGGCTGCAGTGCGTGCACCGGATCATGGCCAGCTACGACCATGGCGTTTTTTGGTTATTGAAGGCCAGGGGCTTGAAGCGCTTGGCCAACTGTACGCCAGCGCCATGCTGGACGCCAATCCGGCCGCCACTACCGAACAGCTAAAACGCAGCCGCTGCATGCCTTTGCGGGCTCCGATGATTGTGGCTCTGGTTGCCTGTCTGCAAAATCACCCTAAAGTACCAGAGTTTGAACAAATAATCTCAGCTGGCTGTGCCGGCCATGCGATTTTGCTGGCCGCCCAGGCGCTTGGTCTGGGGGCCTTCTGGCGTTCCGGTGATTTTTGTCAAAATGACGTAGTTGCCAGAGGGCTTGGTTTGCAAGATAACGAGAAACTGATTGGCTTCATGTATCTGGGAACTCCTTGTCAGCCGGCCAAGCCAGGACCACGCCCGGATCCGGCCGGGTTTGTCAGTTATTGGCCTGAGTCCTTCATACAGCAAGGGCAGCAGCCTTAATCGAGTTGCGCTGGCAGGCAGATACTGGCGATAAACCCGGTCTCCGGATGGTTTTCCAGTTTGAGGGTACCGCCCAGTTGTTCCACGCAGCGCTGGGTAATGGTCAGACCGAGTCCATAACCATTGGCTTCCTGGCCGCCTGCGCGGACGAAAGGCGATGTCAGTCCATCAAGCAGTTCTGGTGGAACTCCCGGGCCATAGTCGCGTACCTGTAGAAGAATGCTTTGGTCTGCCAGCTTTGCGGCATTTATTTCAACCGCTCTATCCGCCGGGCTGAAACGCAGGGCGTTGCGCAAGAGGTTATCCAGGGCGCGTGCAAGCATTTTCGCATCGGCATGCAGAGTCAGCTTTTCCGGGCATTGCAGCTGGACTTGCTGCTCCGAAGCCAGCAAGGCCGCATCCTCCTGCAAGCCACGCAAAAAAGGCAGTAGCTGAATCTGTTCAGGACTTGGCTGCTCCTGGGTTACTCGAGCCAGACAAAGGATTTCGTCAATCAGGCTGTCCAGGCGCTCACATTCCTGTGTCAGTTTTGGCCAGAGCTCCTGGCGCTTGTCTTCGCTGGCGCGTTCAGCCAGGGCCAGTCCGACCTGCAACCGGGCCAGCGGGGAGCGCAGCTCATGGGATACGTCACGGAGCAGCTGTCTTTGGCTGTTGAGCATGCCTTGCAGGCGCTGTCCCATGCGGTTGAAATCCCGCGCCAGCACCCCAAGCTCATCGCGCCGCCGGGCCATGCGCGACAGGCTGTCCTGCTGATAAACGGTCTCGCCAAGCTCATGTACCGCATTGCGCAGACGCATCAGTGGGCGGGTAATCGACAGGGTTAACAGCAAACTGACCAGTGTGATTACCAGTACAGCAACCACCAGCATGGTCCCCGGACCACTAATGCGGCTGCTTTGCCACTTGTGCAATTCTACCGGTGGCACGCGGTAAACAAACAGCAGATTCTGCTCCGGATTAAGGCTGACTTCCTGCGTCAGGCGTCGCCAGGTAGAGCGGTGCAGTTCCTGGATTTCACTGATCCGGTCGTTGTTGCGCGCGCGACCGTTACTGGCAATCATTTGTCCGTCTTCGGCAAAAACTTGCACATCGATATGATAATTGCGACGGGCCTGCTGTAGCACCTGTTGTGCAGGTTGCAGCTGAGCCTGATTGTAATGTTCCAGCCATTGGCTCGAGAGATCTTTCAGCCCGGGATGCTGTGAAAGCAACCAGCTGTCCTGGTTGAACAGGCGGGTAACCAGAAAGGTGAGGGTGCCGGTCAGGATCAGGGCCAGCCAGAAGGCAGCCAGAATACGCCAGAAGATGGATCTCATGTTGTGTTTCCTGTAACGCCAAACCGCCGGCTTGTTGACCGGCGGTTTGCTGATGGCTGTGTTGTCTTCGGGCTGGACATGTGATTTGTCCAGGAACCTTGCTGTTACCTGCTGTGCTTCTGGTACTGCTTGCCATGCCTGTTATGCATGTTTTTTTGCACCTGGCGGTGCTTTGGGGCTACCTTGCCGTTGTGCTTGTGCTGGTTATGCATACTGTGCTTTTTGGCTTTATGCTCTTGGCGCACTTGCTTCTTGTGCGTTTGTTGCGGGTTCTTGTGCATTTTTTTGCCCGGCTGATTGCCGCGCATGAAACGTGGGTTGCGATGGTCGCGTGAAGCTTTCATTTTCTCCTGATGGCGGTCAAAAGCCATCCGCTGTTCAGGATTCAGCAAGTTGCGCAGCTCTGAATGGTGACGATCCCGTTGGCTCTGCATTTTCCGCTGGTGGGCATCACTTTTTTTCTGGCCGCGTTGCTGGCCCATGGCTTCGCGCTGTTTCTGCTGCTCGGCCCAGTAGGCCTTGCGCTTTTCCTGGAACTGCACACGCTGCTTGTCATCAAGATTCAGCTCTTGCATCCAGCGCTGGTCATTTTTTTGCCACTGGTTGTAATTCTTGCCATGGTCGGCGGCATGAGCGCCTGCAAAGGGCAGCATTACAGCAAAGGTAAGGGCGGTCAGTTTAATACGCATGGGATATTCTCCTGTTTGCAATTCCGGTGATCCGGCTTGGGAGACAGTATGCCGTGTTGAAAGTAAAGCGCAGTCAGGTCAGTGTAAAGCAGAAGTAAATGAAGACAGGCAGCCGGGGGGGGTAAACCGCTTGCCCGGGCCAGACTCCCGCATGTGGCTCATTCACTGGCTGCGGTAAACAGATAGCCACGGCCACGAATCGAAACGATGCGCGGCTGGCCATTGGCATTGGGCCCCAGTTTGCGCCGTAGATTGCTGACGTGCATGTCGATACTGCGGTCGTACAAAGTCAGTTTCCGGTCCAGCGCCCGCTCGGTCAGCTCATGTTTCTCGATCGGTTCTTCCGGCTGGCTAAGCAGCACTTCGAGAATCTTGCCTTCGGAAACAGTCAGGCTGACTTCCTCACCATTGAGAATCACGATACCCCGTGCCGGGCTATATTCCAGATCGGCGTAACGCAGCAGGGCTGGCGCGGGCCTTTCATCGGCGCCCTGGCTGCGTCGCAGTACGGCTTTCAGGCGTGCGGTCAACTCACGCGGATCGCAGGGCTTGGACAGGTAATCATCTGCGCCCAGCTCCAGCCCGAGAATACGGTCAGTGGGTTCGCCACGTGCCGACAGCATTACCACCGGCAGGCCTTTATGGCTGGTGCGCAAGGTTCGCAGCAGTTCCAGGCCATTGCCGTCCGGCAGCATCACATCCAGTACCACAGCTTCGGGCAGTTGTCCGTCACCCAGACGTTGTAACGCGGTTGCCGTATCGTGCGCAACCTCGACCTTAAAGCCGTCCTGTTCCAGCCAGGCGCTTAGCAGGCTGCAAAGCTCCTGATCATCATCCACGAGCAACACGTGACTCATATCAACACACACCTGCCAGCGATTATTGCGGAAAAACCTTGAGGAAAGGACGAACCTGCACCGACTCGTAAACTCCTGCTGCCACGTATGGGTCGGCATCGGCCCAGCTCTGTGCTTCTTGCAGCGAGGCAAACTCGGCAACCACCAGGCTGCCGGTAAAACCGGCTTCACCGGGAGCAGGGCTGTCAATGGCCGGTGTTGGCCCGGCCAGAATCAGCCGCCCCTGATCCTGTAGTGACTGCAGGCGCTCAAGGTGCGCAGGGCGCGCTGCCATGCGTTGTTCCAGGCTGTTGGCCATGTCAGTGGCAAAAATTGCGTACAGCATTATCAGGCTCCTTGCGAGGGTTTTTCGGGCTGGTTCTGGATGTGGCGGGCAATATAAAAACCCTGGCCAATCAGGAAGAATACGGTCATGCCCAGACTGCCGAAAACCTTGAAATCAACCCAGATGTCGTGAAACGTGAAGGCGACAAACAGGTTGGCCGCACCGGCAACGATGAAAAACACCACCCAGGCCAGGTTTAGCTTGCGCCATACCGGCTGTGGCAGCTCCAGGGCATGGCCCATCATGCGCTGGATTAGCGGCTGGCTGCCGATAAAGTGGCTGCCAAGGAAGCCCAGTGCAAACAACCAGTTGACGACCGGGGCTTTCCATTTAAGAAAGGTTTCACTGTGAAAGGCGAGGGTCAGGCTACCAAACACCAGACAGCCTGCCAGCGTCAGCCATTGGCCTTTTTCCAGTCGTTTCTGGCTGGTGTACAAGGCGCCATAAACGATTATCGAGCTGGCAATCAGTACGGCGGTGGCACTGAAAATGCCACCAAGTGTCCAGTGCTGGCCAAACAGCTCAACAGCCCGCGGCTCCAGCTTGAAAACGATAAAAAACAGCAACAGGGGAATAAAATCGATAAATTGCTTCACAATTTCGGCCAATCTGTATGAGTAAGGGGCATAATATAGCAAATTCGACCGCTATCTTTAACCAGGAGTCCTGCAAATCAACACCTCCAGCGAAACTGTTTCCGGCTCCAGTCCCTTTGATATCGACTTGCACTGTCACAGCACGGCTTCGGATGGCCAGTTGTCGCCCACGGAGCTGGTACGGCGCGCACATCAGCGCGGCATCCGCATACTCGCTCTGACTGACCATGACACCACCAGCGGTATCGCCGAAGCCAGGCAGGCCTGTGAAGCTTTGGGTATGCATCTGGTCAACGGCATTGAACTGTCTTGTACCTGGTCGGCTACCACCATTCATGTGCTGGGTTATGATTTCGATCTGCAAAGCGCGCCGCTCAACGGGCTGATTGAGCGATTACAGAACGCACGCTGGCAACGGGCGGAAAAAATCGACCAGCGCCTGGCAGCCAAAGGCATGCCCGGTTGTCTGGAAGGCGCACGCAGTGTTCAGGCCGGGCTTGGCGAGTCCGGACAGCCACCAGCGCGTCCGCATTTTGCCGAGTATCTGGTGCGCGCCGGTCATGTCAGGGATTATGCTGAAGCTTTCAATAAATGGCTTGGTGCTGGCAAAATTGGCGACGTAAAGCAGTATTGGCCCGAATTTGCAGACGTCATGCAGGTGTTACGGGATGCACAGGCCTGGATCAGTCTGGCCCATCCTTATCATTACAACTTCACCCGCAGCAAGCGTCGCCGGCTGGTTGCGGAGTTTGCCGGCCTGGGGGGCCATGCCCTGGAAATAAGCAACGGGCTGCAACCTGTCGAGCAGGTTGGCACGCTTGCCGGCATGGCCCGCGAATTCAACCTGCAGATTACTGCAGGCAGCGATTTTCATGTGCCGCGCAACTGGTCGGAGCTGGGCCTGTACCGTGCGCCGGCAGAAGATTTAACGCCCTTATGGCAACAGTTTACAATTCCGGACGCCATCCGCGAGCCGGCCCCTGGAGCAATGTAAAACGATGAAATTTTTTCAGATTCATGCAGAGACACCGCAACCCCGTCTGATACGTCAGGCTGTGGATGTGATCCGTAAAGGCGGTGTCGTGATCTACCCGGCCGACTCGTCTTACGCCATGGGTTGCGGGGTAGGGGAGAAGGCCGCACTGGACCGTATCCGCCAGATTCGCCGACTGGACGACAAGCACAACTTCACCCTTATGTGTCGTGACCTGTCTGAACTCGGGCTTTATGCGAAGGTTAATACCAGTGCTTTTCGTCTGCTCAAGGCACATGTGCCGGGGCCCTATACCTTTATCCTGGATGCAACCCGTGAGGTTCCTCGCATGCTGATGCATGCCAAGCGTCGTACAATCGGCTTGCGGGTTCCAGCCAACCCGATTGCCCAGGCACTGCTGCAGGAGCTGGGCGAGCCGATGATGAGTGTCAGCCTGATCATGCCGGATGAAACTGAGCCGATGAGTGACCCTTATGAAATCCGTGACCGGCTGGAAAGCAAGGTAGACCTGATTATTGATGGTGGTTACGGCACCTATGAGGCCTCCACGGTCGTGAGCCTGGTTGGCGAGCAACCGGAAATCATTCGCTACGGCAGTGGAGACGCCAGCGCTTTTGAGGATGCCTGAGATTGAACAGCGGGCATCGCGCCGATAAGGAGCAGCTGCACGAACAACTGCCCCTGGCGCTGGTCTATGGCGAGGCAATCAAAAGCTTGCCCCTGGATTTGTATATCCCTCCGGATGCACTGGAAGTCATTCTGGATGCTTTTGAGGGCCCGCTTGATCTGCTGTTGTACCTGATCCGTAAGCAAAATATCGACATTCTGGATATTCCGGTTGCCGACATTACCCGTCAATACATGCAGTACGTCGAACTGATGCGGTCGGCCCGGCTTGAACTGGCAGCAGAATATCTGGTTATGGCCGCCATGCTGGCCGAGATCAAGTCACGCATGTTGCTGCCACGTCAAGATGACAGTGACGAGGATGAGGAAGACCCGCGGGCCGAACTGGTGCGGCGACTGCAAGAGTATGAACGCTTCAAGGAAGTTTCAGAAAAACTGGATGACTTGCCGAGGGTAGGGCGCGACATCTTTTTACCCGCGCTGGAGTCCAGCCTGGCCCGCAAAAGCGGAGTTCATCCTGAAGTGGATATGAACGACCTGCTTTTGGCGCTGGCCGATGTGTTGCGCCGTGCCGACATGTATGAAAGCCACCAGGTCGGCCGTGAGACACTGTCGACCCGTGAGCGCATGGGGATTGTTCTGGAGCGCTTGCGGGGTCAGGGTTTTGTGCCTTTCGGCCAGTTTTTTACCGCCGAAGAAGGTCGCCTTGGGGTGGTGGTTACATTCATGGCCATTCTCGAGCTGGTCAAGGAAAGTCTGGTCGAGTTGGTACAAAACGAGCCCTATGCAGAAATTCACGTACGGATGTGTCAGTCATGAACGAACATTCAGTGCAACTGCCGCATATCATCCAGGCGCTTTTGCTGGCGTACCGCAAGCCGTTGTCTGTACAACAGCTGCAGCAGCTGCTGGAACCCGAGCAGCTGGACGGGCACGAAATCAGCGCGGCACTTGATCAGCTGCAGGAGCAACTGCAGGCCGGGCCGCTACGTCTACACAGGGTGGCGAGCGGCTATCGGCTGCAGATCTGCAGCAGTTATACGCCTTACATCGAACGCTTGTGGGAAGAACGCCCACAGCGTTATTCGCGTGCGTTGCTGGAAACCCTGGCACTGGTTGCATACCGGCAACCGGTTACCCGGGGTGAAATCGAAGATGTGCGAGGTGTAACGGTCAGCAGCCATATCATCAGGACACTGCAGGAACGTGACTGGATCAAGGTGATCGGGCACAAGGAGGTGCCCGGGCGTCCAGCGCTGTTTGCCACCACCAGGGCGTTTCTGGATTATTTCAATTTACAGGACCTGGCGCAGCTGCCGCCGTTGCGTGAAGCCCGCGACCTGAGCGCTGCTTTTGAGCGCCTGCAGGAAAATCTGGTGCAACATGCCGAGCCTGGCAGGCAGACGGATAGCGCAGATACCAGCAACGAAGACAAAGAAACGGTGGAAACGCCAGTACAGGAGCTGAGCTTTAGCCATCTGCTGGCCGAGCTGGAAAAGATGGAAAGCAATCTGAAAACGGACTTTGAAGACCTGGTGTTGCAGACAGGCGATGAGCATGACAATCCTGGATCCACGGGTGAATGAGAAAATACCCAGTCCGGTTGCATAACAGAGCAACGTCCAGGCAGATTTCACAGAGTTGGCAGCAACGCTTAAACTCCGGTTCCTGCAGATCGAAGCGATAATAGATATTATGTTAAATTGCGCTTATGACATTATATCTGTCTCCATGCGTTTGTATGTCGCACTGCGGAACCAACCCCTGCTTTGCTAAGCTGCATTCCCCGATTTACGCCCTGTCCTGCTTGTGTTATGTAACCTGCCTGTAAGGATGTTTCTTTATGCACCCACGGATTCTTGCTTCACTGTGCCTGTCACTCACCTTGTCAATATTGCCTGCAATACACGCAGCAGAACACCAGAACCCTGCCTCCATGGTGGATGCACACGCAATTAGCCTGGAGCAGATGGAAATCAGCCGTCCCTGGTCGCGGGCACTGCCGCCGAATGCGCATACCGGCGCTGCTTTTGTTCAGATCAAGAACCTTGGCGAGCAAGACCTGTTACTGGGAGCCAGTTCGGATATTGCAGAAACTGTAGAGCTGCATGCACATGTCCAGGAAAACGGCCTGCTGAAAATGGTTCGGGTAAAAAATATTGAAATTCCCGCTGGCGGCATCCTCGAGCTGCAGCCCGGCGGTCATCACATCATGCTGGTCGGATTACGCCAGCCTTTGCGTGAGGGTGGGCACTTTCTGCTGCAGCTTGAGTTCGCCAGAGCGGGAAAGATAGAGCTGGAAGCTGAAATCCTGGGCCTTGATGCAGGCTCAGAAACAGGGCATTCCCATCACTGATCCGGCGCAACGACGGTTGTGTTGTTATGAGCGCTAAAACGTGTGCGAACAGCACCCTGCTCTATTTTAACCAGACATCCGGCAAGCCCGGTTAGTTGCTGTTCCTGACTGATTGATCTACCTGCGGTAGCGTTGCATGGCGTCCATCCACAATCTTGCGTCTTGCGAGAAGGCTACCGCGACCCTCGAGCGCGGTAGCTCCTGGTTCTGCCGGTTTACCGGGCTGGCGTACGCATGGTGACAAACTCTTCCGCTGCAGTTGGATGAATACCGATTGTGTCGTCAAACACTGCCTTGGTTGCGCCTGCTTTCAGCGCTACGGCCAAGCCCTGGATCAGTTCGCCGGCATCCGGGCCCACCATGTGACAGCCCAGCACTTTGTCAGTTTGCCTGTCCACTACCAGCTTCATGAAAATGCGCTCTTGTGCATCGGAAAAGCTCAGCTTCATCGGTCTGAAGCTGCTGGTAAAAATACTTGTCTCGTAGCCGGCTGCCAGCGCTTGCTCTTCGGTCAGCCCGACGGTGGCAATGTTGGGCAAAGTAAACACTGCGGTTGCAATATGCTCGTAACTGACCGGCTTGTATTCGTCCGGCTTGAATAGCCGGCGTGCAACAGCCATGCCTTCAGCCAGGGCTACAGGGGTCAGCTGTGGCCCTTCGATCAGGTCACCGACAGCGAGAATGCCTGGTTCGGTGGTTTCATACAGCTCGTTAACCTTGATCAATCCGTGTTGATCAAGCTCTACGTTGACGTTTTCAAGTCCCAGATTGTCCAGCATCGGACGGCGGCCGATGGCATAAAAAACGCAGTCAGCTTCCAGTACCTTGCCATCTTCACAAGTGACTTTAAGCTCTCCGGTTTCTTGATTTTTTTCAATGGATTGTACATTGCTATTAAAGTGAAGATTTATGCCTTTTGACAGCATCACATCCCTGACGTGCTCACGAACTTCCTGGTCGAAGCCCCGCAAAAACAATTCGCCACGGTAGGAAAGATGGGTCTCGCTGCCCAGACCGTTAAAGATGGAGGCAAATTCCAGTGCGATATACCCTCCCCCGACAACCAATACACGACGTGGCTGTTGCTCAAGGTAAAATACCTGGTTCGAGTCGGTAATGTATTCCTTGCCTGGAATGTCAGGCAGCACCGGCCAACCGCCAGTTGCCAGCAAAATGTGTTTAGCCGTGTGGGTTACCCCCTGCACTTCAACCTTGTGCGGACCGACGATTCGCGCGTGCCCGTTAAAAAGGGTGACGTTACTGCCCTCCAGCAAGCGTCCATAAATGCCGTTGAGACGCCCGATTTCCTTGTTTTTGTTCTCGATCAGGGTTGACCAGTCAAAGCCGGCGGCGGCTGCATCCCAGCCGAAACTGCGGCTCAGGGCTATGTCTTCACTGCAATGGGCAGCATAGGACATGAGTTTTTTGGGCACACATCCTACGTTAACGCAGGTACCGCCCAGATACCGACTCTCGGCTACGGCAACCTTGGCGCCAAACCCTGCAGCAAAGCGTGATGCGCGAACCCCGCCAGAGCCGGCGCCAATAACAAACAAGTCAAAATCGTAGTTCATGGTTTACTCCTGTGTATAGGAAGAAGTATAGCAGCGCCCCGTCAAAAAATATGTCTGTCTGCCACCATGCACCGCCAGAGTTGTTCTTGCGCAGGTTTTATTGCTGCCGGGTTGACGGCAGCAACACAGATGTGGAGCATAGCCGCATCTGTTCACTCGGGAGCTATTTGTGACTGTCATTGCCATTTTGCTGGTCATCAGCGCATTCATTGGCGGCTGGTGGTACACCGTCCACACACTGAAAGACATGGATTCCCTGTTCCCCCATCTGCTGGGCATCCCCGTCGGCTTTGTTGCCATGTTTTGTTTGGCCGGAATTTTTTTCTACTTCGGAATATTGTCAGTCTGAGCTCTGGCCGGCACGAGGGTCTGTGAAGGATAAAATCTGTTTGACAGAAAACTCCAGTGCTGTAGAATCACCGCCGAAATGTGGAGGAGTGGCCGAGCGGCTGAAGGCAGCGGTCTTGAAAACCGCCGAAGGGCAACCTTCCGTGAGTTCGAATCTCACCTCCTCCGCCATTTTTATTTTAAATCCCTGTTTATGCAGGGATTTTTTTTGCCTGATGAATGCGATAGACACTTCGCAGGGCACTGCAGCCAGCGATCTGAATCAAGTCCCGGGGTGGGCGCAATATAAAGCTGTGCTACTCCTCCCTGCTTCTGCCCGGCCCTGCAACCAAACACGCAGTCTCTTGCATCCATACGCTGTGCCGTAAATCAGCATATCTGCTATCCTGTGGCCCATAAAAACCACAGGGTGGTTTCATTACAAGGAGAAACAACACCATGCAGCGTTACAACACCCATGAAGTTGCCATTGAGCGTTCCGGTAATGCCGTACTGCGCAACACCTACGGCCTGCTTGCTCTGACCCTGGCCTTCAGCGGCCTGACCGCTTTCATGTCACAACAGATGCGCCTGCCCCATCCTGGCCTGATGCTGACACTGGTTGGCTTTTATGGCCTGTTTTTTGCGACTGTGCGCCTGCGTAATTCTGGCTGGGGCTTGCTGACCACCTTTGCCCTGACCGGTTTCATGGGCTACACCCTGGGTCCGATCCTGAACATATACCTTGGCATGCATAACGGCGCCAGTGTCATCGCCTCGGCTTTCAGCATGACCGCACTGGTATTTGGCGGCCTGTCTGCCTTTGTACTGATTACCCGCAAAGACATGAGCTTTTTGCGCGGTTTCATTACCGCCGGTTTCTTTGTGCTGCTGGCTGCCATTATTGCCAGCCTGATCTTTGATCTGTCGGCCTTCCAGCTGGCCATCAGTGCCGGTTTTGTGTTGTTCTCCTCTGCCGTCATCCTCTATCAGACCAGCGAGATCATCAATGGTGGCGAGACCAACTACATCATGGCCACCATCAACCTGTATGTGTCCATTTACAACCTGTTCCTGAGCCTGTTGCAGATTCTGGGCGTTGCCAACAGCGACTAAACAGCGGTTGCCTGCCACACAAAAAAGCCCCGCAGCTCATCACTGCGGGGCTTTTTATATCCGGGACCTGATTATTGCTGTGCTGTCTTGCGTGCAGCCTTTTCTGCCTCGATACGGGCAGTTACATCCCGTGCCATGGAGACACTGCCCTGCACTTCTCCCTGTTCGTTTTTGACCAGGGCAAAGGTCATTTCGACGTAGATCTTGCCACCGTCTTTGTGTAGCGCCCGGGTCAGGGTCGGTTTGCCCGACAGTTTGAGCTGACCACTCTGTATGGCTGCATCAAAGCCGCGCCAGTGCGCTTCGCGTAGGTGTTTCGGGATAATGATGTCCAGGCTTTGGCCAACTGCTTCTTCCTGGCTAAAGCCAAACAGTTCGGCAGATGCCGCATTCCAGCGCCGGATGTTGCCTTCGGTGTCAGCGTAGATCAGTGCATCACTGGTTTGCTCAAGAATCCACTCTGCCAGTTGTGCGTTGCTCATGGTAATACTCCTTGCGAATCCATGGTCTCATGCTACGCTTCGCTGCAAGGTAATCGCATAGTAATTTGGTCGAGTATTATCGCCCGCACAACAGGTATTCCAGTACGGCACCCTGCTCGCCGCTGAACACGACCCTGTCTTTGACCTTCTCATGCTGGTAGCGATACATGGGGTCGTAGTAATGGCTCAGCAACCGGCTGATCCATTCGCGATGCAGGTCAGTGTTGCCGTAGTGCAACTGCAGGTGTAACGCCTGCTGTAAAACCTGCGCAAGTTCCTGATAGAGGGCACCGCCCAGGCGCTTGTGAATGCGGGCCATGCTGTCAGTCAGCCGTTGCGCATAGAGTGTATCGCCCTGCTCTGCCCCATATAACTGCTGAAACTCAGCGCGCAGGTTCACCACATAGTCCCGCAAAATACGTTCTACGCGGTTGTCAAAGCTATCCTGCAACAAAATCACGGGGGCTGTTTGCATCCGGCGATGCAGCTCCAGAGGTACGGAGCAGGAACCGACTATTCTGGCTTCGTTTTCCACGACAAACTGGTGGATACCGGCAGTACGTTTTTTCAGCACATCGATAGACAGGCTATTTTCGAAGTCGATTTGCGACGGCTGCGCTGTCGCATGCTTGCCAAAGCTGGAGCCCCGATGATTGGCATGACCTTCAAGATCCAGTGCGTTGGGCAGCTGCAGCAGCACGTCGGTTTTGCCGGTTCCTGTCAGGCCATCAACCAACACAAAGCTGCACTCGTCTACCGCCGCCTGAATGGTTTCCAGCAAAAAATTACGCAGCGCTTTGTAGCCGCCGGCAACCCGGGGGTAGTCAACGCCTGCCTCTGCCAGCCACTGCTGACTGATCTGTGAACGCAAGCCGCCACGAAAACAGTACAGCAGGCCTTGCGGATTGGCGCGGGCGAAGTCTGCCCAGGCTTGCACCCTCTTCTCCTTGATCGGGCCGCTTACCAGCTGATGTCCCAGTTCGATTGCCGCTTGCTGGCCCTTTTGCTTATAGCAGGTACCTACCTTCTGCCGTTCACTGTCAGTCATCAGCGGCAAGCTGCTTGCTGCAGGGAAAGCTCCCTTGGCAAATTCGATTGGAGCCCGGGTGTCAATCAATGGCAGATCCTGCAAGAAAATTCGCTGATAATCGCTGCAATCAGTCATCAGGATACCTCGACGGCGTAGCTGCCCTGTTTAATCAGCTCGCCAATCGGAGCAAGCTCCAGCCCCAGCTCACGGGCCACGGCCAAAAACCCCGCTTCTCCTTGCGGTTCCACGGCGACCAACAGGCCGCCGCTGGTTTGCGGATCACACAGCCAGTGCCGGTCCTGTTCGGCTATGGGCGCGATACGCTGGCCATAGCTTTCGAAGTTGCGCAGGGTTCCGCCCGGAATGCAGTTCAGGCCAAGGTAATGCTCAACCCTGGGCAGGCGTGGTACGGCACTCTTGTTCAATTGTGCGGTCAGCCCAGAGCCATCGGCCATTTCCACCAGGTGACCCAACAAGCCAAAACCGGTTACGTCAGTCATGGCGGTAACCTGCGGCAGGCAGGCAAAGTGTTGTCCGGGCAGGTTAAGCTGCACCATAAGGTCGCGGGCCACGTGCCGGTCGGCGGCATCCAGCACGCCTTTTTTCTCTGCCGTGGTATAAATGCCAATCCCCAGTGGCTTGGTCAGATACAGGCGAGAGCCTGCCGACGCCCTGTCGTTACGCTTGAGCTGTTGTTTGTAGACTTCGCCGGTTACCGCCAAACCAAAAATTGGCTCCGGGGCATCAATCGAGTGCCCGCCAGCCAGGGGAATCCCGGCGGCGTCACAGACGCTGCGGCCGCCGCGGATAACCTCGGCAGCGATTTCCGGTGCCAGCACATTGACGGGCCAGCCCAGAATGGCAATTGCCAGCAAGGGCGTACCGCCCATGGCGTAGATGTCACTGATGGCATTGGTGGCAGCAATACGGCCAAAATCAAACGGGTCATCGACGATCGGCATGAAAAAGTCCGTGGTGGATACCACTGCACGTTCGTCATCCAGCGCGTAAACGGCAGCATCATCACGGGAGTGGTTACCGACCCATAAACGCGGATCCTGGAACTGGTTCCCGCTACTGGCAAGGATCGTGCTGAGGACGTTTGGGGCAATCTTGCAACCGCAGCCAGCACCATGGCTGTACTGGGTCAGGCGGACGGGTTCGGTCATTCTATGCTCGCATCACAAATCAATGCGGCAATTGTACGCCTCTTGGCTGGTGATGCACAGGCGGCTTGCCTCACGACAGCAGCACAGGTGTGCAAATGGACAGGGCTACAACACGGAGCTTGTCTTGTTGAAAACACTTTGTTGTTTTTACGCCTGAATATGCGCAAGCTCACATTTGCAGGTAGCATGGCTCACTCGTGTAATACATTACGGAATCCCCTGTGAAACAGTCCACTAACTCGCTGACCGCAACAGCCGGTCTTGGTGTCTCTTTCGGCATCCTGCTTGCCATCAGCAGCACACATCTGATCAACGACATGATGCAGTCGGTACTGTTGGCCCTGTATCCGCTGTTGCAGGATGGTTATAGCTTGAGTTTTGTCCAGATTGGACTGATTACAGTAGCGTTCCAGTGCTCGGCGTCCCTGTTGCAGCCCCTGATCGGCCTGTATACCGACAAACGTCCTCTACCCTGGCTGCTTCCCGCCGGGATGGGCTTTACCGTGGCCGGCCTGATCCTGTTATCGCGTGCCGGCAGCTATCCAGTAATCCTGCTGGCTGCAGCGTTGATAGGCGTAGGCTCGGCGGTTTTTCATCCGGAATCGTCCCGTATTGCGCGCATGGCGTCGGCCGGCAAACATGGTCTGGCCCAATCGATTTTTCAGGTAGGCGGCACCATGGGCTCGGCGGTCGGCCCCTTGCTGGCGGCAGCTTTTATCGTTCCGTTTGGTCAGGCGAGCGTGATCTGGGTTGCCCTGCTGGCTTTGCTCGGTGTGGTGTTTTTGATCGGTATCAGTCGCTGGCATGCAGCCAACCTTGATGGTGTGCGCGGCCGGCGCGCCCTGAAGCCGGCCGCCGGATCGCCAGTCAGTGACAAGGTACGACTTGCCCTGGGCTTGTTGCTGGTGCTGATGTTTTCCAAGTTTGTCTACCTGGCCAGCCTGAACAGTTATTTTACCTTTTACCTGATCGACCATTTTGGCCTTGGCATCCAGCAGGCCCAGTACAGCCTTTTTCTGTTTCTGTTCGGATCGGCGCTAGGCACCATTGCCGGCGGTCCGCTGGGTGACCGCTTTGGACGCAAGCGAATCATCCTGGGCTCAATACTTGGGGCTGCTCCGTTCAGTCTTGCCTTGCCCTTTGTCAGCCTGCCGCTCACCCTGGTGCTGGTGTTTGTCGTGGGTTTCATTATCGCTTCGGCCTTTCCTGCCATTGTGGTATACGGGCAAGAGTTGGTGCCTGGCAAAACCGGCGCTATTTCCGGGCTGTTCTTTGGGCTTTCTTTTGGCATTGCCGGTATCGGCGCTGCTGCAATTGGTGCGCTGGCTGATATCTACAGTATCGAAACCGTCTATCGGTTGTGTGCTTTGCTGCCCCTGCTTGGACTGGTGGCATTCATGTTGCCGGAGATGCGGGAAAAGGACGCTGGATAAGGTTCTGCCCTGTGGCGACAAACCCCATGGAATGCTGGTGCCAGGTCCGCAGGAAAGTTGACAGGCCTGTTTTAAACGCAGACTGCCCGGCCTCTCGAGCCAGCGGCCGGGCAGCAGCAACCCTGCTGTCAGTTACTTGCGTCCTTCCCTGCCTGCTTCCTTTTTTGCGGCGATGGACAGCATATAGGCCGAAACCGGGGCACTGATGATCAGGAACAGGGTTACCAGCAGCTCGTGCAGACGCAAGCTACCGGTGGTAAAACTAAAATATAGCATCGATGCAACCAGTACACCGCCAACACCCAGAGTCGTGGCCTTGGCCGGGCCGTGCAGGCGCATGAAAAAGTCCTGAAAACGCAACAGACCTATCGAGCCTATCAGGGCGAAAAAACTGCCGGCGAGCAAGAAGAAGGCAACTACAAGCTGTAATCCGAGTGACATGGAACCTCCTGCTTACTCGATGACATCGCCACGCAGCAAGTACTTGCTGATGACAACCGTACTGAAAAAACCGAACAGGGCAATCAGCAAGGCAGCTTCAAAAAACACGCGGCTGTCGATGGCGATGCCGAAGATCACTAAAATAGCCAACCCGTTGATATACAGTGTATCCAGTGCCAATACCCGGTCGGCGATCGAGGGGCCACGAATCAGGCGGAGCAGGTTCAGGCAGAATGCCACGCCAATCATGCTCATGCTGATCCAGATGACTACAGTTAACATGCGAACACCTTCTGTAATTGCTGCTCGTAACGCTGGCGGATTTCTTCCACCAATACGTCAGGGTCGGGGCAATGCAGGGCGTGTACTTCCACCATGCGGCTTTCTTCATTAAAACAGGTGGATACAGAGCCTGGTGCCAGCGAGATGGCGCTCAGCATCATGAAAATAGCCAGTTCGTTATCGAGCCGTGTTTCAAAACTGGCAAACGCCGGTTGCAGGTGCTTTTGCGAGCCAAGAGCCAGGCGTGCCACCTGCAAGTTGCCCATGATGATATCGATCAGGCCGCGCCAGACAAATACGCCAAGGGCACTCCAGCTCGCGATACGGGGCCAGGGTTGCCACCAGTGGCCAAGCAGCCGCGGAATGCCCAGCGCCAACACAATTGCAAACGCCCATTGCCCCGGTGATGTGTAATCGTCAACCAGGAGCAACCAGCCTGCCAACAGCACCAGACTGAGTAATGGCTGCTGAAACCAACCCTTTTTTTGCATCCCCTAGCCTCCTTCCAGCTGCAGCAGATAAAGTTGTGGCTGTAGCAGTTGCCCGGCAGCGGCCTGGCAATACTCCAGGAGCGGCCCGGCAGTGATCAGCAAAAATATTGCGCTGCAGGTGAGCAGCAAGGCGGCGCTGTAGCCGCTGGTACTCAATGGCGCGGACGGCTCTGTACTGGCCGCGCCCTGTTGCCAGAACAGCTGGCTACCGGCGCGGCTCAGGGCAACGATGACAACAAAGCTGGCGAACAGCAGTGCCGGCCATAACCAGACGGCCTGTGTACCAGTGGCTGACTGCAGTAATGACAACTTGCCGATAAATCCTGAAAACGGCGGCAAACCGGCTGTTGCAATGGCTCCGACAAAAAACAGTCCTCCCAGACGGGCCGGTGTCAGCAGCGGTGGCCCGCTGCGCAGGCGGGCCGCCATTTTGCCCCGTTGGCGGGCAATCAGGTCGGCCAGCAAAAACATTCCGGCGATGCCCCAGGTGCTGTGTAGCAGGTAGTACAGGCTGGCAGTGATCGACTGTTCATTGGCCAGGCTGATGCCGGCCAATAGCGTTCCTACCGAAACCAGTACCAGCCAGGCCAGCATACTGTGCAAAGTATCGGCGGCAAAAGCCCCGAACGCCCCCAGCAGCAGGGTCAGCAAGGCGATAGCGAACAGCAGGTTCAAATCAAATACCGCCACCACAGAAGCTTCGGCTCCGTAAATCAGCGTAACAAAACGCAAAATGGCGTAGAGGCCAACCTTGGTCATGATGGCAAACAGCGCAGCCACCGGAGCGGTGGCACTGGCATAGGCCCTTGGCAGCCAGAAATGCAACGGTA
The DNA here is from genome assembly GCA_964394445.1 of uncultured Thiopseudomonas sp. GTDB lineage: Bacteria > Pseudomonadota > Gammaproteobacteria > Pseudomonadales > Pseudomonadaceae > Thiopseudomonas. The sequence continues at coordinate 70,528 of CAYMXO010000001.1, read as the reverse complement.
AAAAAGCCGCCTTGAGTCCGAACACCAGTATCAGAATCCAGCCGGCCGCATGCATCAGATGCAGGCTGTCGCCCTCGGCCTGCTGTACAAAACGGGCTATGTCCGCCATGTTCAGGGTACCGCTGACGCCATAGACCAGTCCGGCACCCAACAGGAACAGGGTCGAACCGACCAGGTTAAGCACCACATAATGCACGGCTGAGCGCAACCTGGGACTACCGCCGCCGTGCAGCAAGAGTGCATAGGAGGCAATCAGCAGGATTTCAAAGAATACGAACAGGTTGAACAGGTCCCCGGTGAGGAAAGCGCCACTGATTCCGGCAATCTGGAACTGGAACAGCGAATGGAAATAGCGTCCACGGCTGTCGTCGCCATTACAGGCGTAAACATTGACCAGCAGGGCCAGCACAGCGGTAGTCAGCACCATCAGCGCACTGAGCCGGTCCAGCACCAGCACGATACCAAAAGGTGCCTGCCAGTTACCCAGGCTATATACCTGGATTGTGTCCTGCCCGGCTGTTTGCACCAGCAGCAGGCTGACCAATAACAGTGCGAAACTTCCTGCCAGACTCAACCTGCGCTGCAGCACGCGGTGCCCGTCATCAAGCCAGGCCAGCGTCGCGCCCAGCAGCAGGGGCAGGATCACTGGTGCAACAATCACGTGGTTCATGCGCCCTCCCCCGTATGTTTTTCATGACCGTCGACATGATCACTACCAAGCAGCACATAGGCCCGCAGGGCCAGAATCAGGACAAAGGCAGTCATTGCGAAACCGATCACAATGGCTGTCAGTACCAGTGCCTGGGGCACCGGATCTGTGTAATCGGCTGCGCTGCCGATTACGGCCGGCATACCGGTTTTTAGCCGGCCCATGGAAAACAAAAACAGGTTGATCGCGTAGGACAGCAGCGTCAGCCCCAGCGCGACCGGAAAGGTTCGCGCCCGTAACAGCAGGTATATGCCGCAAAACACCAGAAAACCAATGGCACAGGAAAGCCAGAACTCCATTATTTATCCTCCGGCAGCCGGGCACTGTAGCCCAGGTGGCCCAGATTGCTGAGAATCAGCAAGGTGCCGCCCACGACGGTGAAGTACACGCCAAGGTCAAACAGCATGGCTGAAGCCAGCTCCAGCTCACCCAGCAACGGGATATGTACGACGCCATGGGCCGAAGTCAGTAGCGGCATGCCAAACAACAGGCTGCCCAAACCGGTCAGACCGGCAATCAGGATGCCGCTGGCCGCCAGCTTGCGATAATTGATGCGCAGCCGCTGCTCGACCCATGCCTGCCCGGAGCTGACATGCAACAACACCAGCGCCACCGAGGTAACCAGGCCGGCAATGAAGCCACCTCCCGGTTCGTTGTGGCCGCGCAGGAAGATGAATACCGCAACCAGTAATGCCAATGGCAGTAACAGGCGGGCCAGCAGACGCAACAGCATGTATTCGCGGGCAGCCGTCCATGGCCGGCCATGGCGATCGGTACGTGGTCTGGGCAGCCGGGTGCCGCCCAGCAGGGCCAGAATGGCAATAGCGGTTATGGCCAGCACGCTAATCTCGCCCAGAGTGTCAAAACCGCGGAAGTCCACCAGCACCACGTTGACTACGTTGGTACCACCACCGCCGGGCACGCTGTTGGCCAGATAATACTGCGCCAGACTGTTGTCATAGGAGCGGCTCAGCACCGCATAGCTGAGCACGGCAAACAGCCCGCCACCGGCTGCGGCAATGCAAAAATCACGTAGCCGGCGCAGGCTGCTGCTTTCCCGCGGCGTCTTTGCCGGCATGAAGTTGAGCACCAGTAGCATCAGCAGAATAGTGACCACTTCCACCACCAGCTGGGTCAAGGCCAGATCCGGTGCGGAAAAGCGGGCAAACAGCATGGATACAATCAGGCCAACCAGGCCCAGGGTGACCAGTGCACGTAAACGCTTGCGGTGATAAATCACGGTCAGCAGTGCCACTAGCGACATTGCCAACAAGCCAAGCAGGGTCAACGGATCCACTGAGGTCAGCGCTGCATCGCCACCCAATGAAGCCATCGGCAGCAGGGTCCAGGCCGCCAACAGCACCAAAACCATCAACAGGATGGCGATATAGCGCTGCAAGGACACTGCCTGCAGCACCGCCATGGCCCTGGATGTACGGGTGTAGGCGTTTTGCAGGGTCTGGCCAAAGGTTTCCAGCGCGTTCAGGTCGGGCAACCCGTCATACCACTGATATAGCAGCCGGCGCAGGCTGTACAGGACAACTCCACCCAGTAGCGCAATCACGCTCATAAGCAGTGGCAGGTTGAAGCCATGCCAGATACTCAGGCTGTAATCCGGCAAGGCATGTCCAAGGCTGGCCTGGGCTGCACTGGCCAGCAGGCCGGAGACACTGAGTGCGGGAAAGGTGCCGACCAGAATGCAAAGGAACACCAGGATTTCGACCGGAATCTTCATCGAGCGTGGGGGTTCATGAGGTGGAAACTTGGGCAGGTTGACCGGTTCACCGTTAAAGAACACATCGTGAATGAAGCGCAGCGAATAGGCCACGGAAAATACAGCTGCCAGTGTCGCCAGGCCAGGAATCAGCATGCTGAAGCTGCCCAGCAGCTGCTGGTGCAAGGTTTCGGCAAAGAACATTTCCTTGCTGAGAAAGCCGTTAAGCAGCGGCACGCCGGCCATGGCCAAAGATGCCACCATGGCCAGCACTGCCGTATGCGGCATGTATTTCCACAGTCCGTTAATACGTCGCATGTCACGGGTGCCGGTTTCATGGTCAATAATGCCGGCCGCCATAAACAACGAGGCCTTAAAGGTAGCGTGGTTGATGATGTGGAAAATTGCCGCAACCGGTGCCAGATCGGAACCCAGTCCGAACAGCATGGTGATCAACCCCAGGTGGCTGACCGTGGAATAGGCCAGTAACCCTTTCAGGTCATGCTGGAACAACGCGGTAATCGCGCCCACCAGCAAAGTGGCCAGCCCGGCAAAAGTCACCAGATAAAACCACCACTCGGTGCCGGACAGTGCCGGGTATAGCCGCGCGAGCAAGAAAACGCCGGCCTTGACCATGGTTGCCGAATGCAGGTAAGCCGATACCGGCGTGGGCGCCGCCATCGCGTGCGGTAGCCAGAAGTGAAAGGGAAATTGTGCCGACTTGGTAAACACCCCAAGCAGCACCAGCACCAGCATCACCGGATACAGATGGTGTTCCCGCAGCAGGTCGCCAGCAGCCAGCACGTCAACCAGCTCATAACTGTCTGCCACCCGGCCGATCAGGATAATGCCGGCCAGCAGCGCCAGCCCACCGCCGCCGGTAACCGCCAGCGCCATGCGCGCGCCCACCCTCGCATCATTGCGATGCCGCCAGTAACCGATTAGCAAGAACGAAGCAAGGCTGGTCAGCTCCCAAAACATCAGCATCAGCAGCAGGTTGCCGGCCAGCACCAACCCCAGCATGGCCCCCATGAACAACAACAAGCTGGAAAAAAACCGCGGCAAGTCTTCCTTTTCGCCCAGGTAATAGCGGGCATAGACGATCACCAGCAAGCCAACGCCAAGAATAAGCAAAGCAAACAAAAAACTCAGGCCGTCAAGGTGCAGGCTGAAGTTCAGCCCCATGGCCGGTAGCCATTGCAACTGCAAGCTGAGGGTTTCACGCGCCAATACAGGCGGCAAAAAACTGGCCAGCAACAAGAGCCCGCCAACCGGTGCCAGCGCGGTCAGTGTAACCAGCGCATTGCGCTCAAGGCGGGAAAAAATGAGCACCAGCATGGCACTCAGGAATGGCAAAAGCAGTAATGCAATCATCATAAGACTATGGTTTTTCTAGTATTTTAAAGGCCGTATGTGTGGCTCATGCAATTCTTATACAATAAGCCTGATAAGGATGTCAGTACGACCAAATACCAAAGTCGTTAATGTCGCAGATCGATATTGACGCAGGCAGAAATAAAAAAGCCGCTGCGAAACTGGCAGCGGCTTCCGGTTAACAACAACGGCGATTAATGGGACACACGTGAAGTGCCGTTCACCGTAGTGATGCGAACCCGTTCGCCAACGCGGAAAACTTCGTTTGGATTGACGGCCTGGACATAGGCGCGCAATGCTCCGTCATCTTCACGCACGGTGATTTCCACACCCTGGGTGCGGGTAATGCCTTCTTCCGTGGCAGCTCCGGCCAGACCGCCGGCAACTGCACCAATCACGGCTGCCACTGCACTGCCGCGGCCGCCACCAATGGAGCTACCGGCAATACCGCCCACAGCTGCACCGGCACCGGCGCCAATCGGGGTCTTGGTCCCTTCGATGCGCACCGGGCGTAATGACTCAATGGTACCCATGCGTACAGTTTGCACCTGGCGTGCATCAGAACGCGAATAGCTGTCTCCGGTGAGGCTGGAAGCACAGCCGGTGATCATACTGATAGCAGCAAATGCAGCTGCAAAAACCATAACTTTACGCATGACATTCTCCTTGAATGAATTTGAAACTATTATACACGCTTGTCTGTAAGCCAAATGTAAAGGGTGTGTAATGGATCTGATGAGTATCGCCATCATTGTTGTGGTCAGTGTTTCCGGTTTTTATTTTCACTGGTGGCTTTATGTGCGCATCAAGCGTTGGGTTAACCGTGACCTGGCATTGTCCATGGCCGGTAAAAATCCGGCCATGCAGGAATACATGCTGGACAAGCTGCAAGAGGCGGAAAAACTGAAAGTCCCGAAAAAACAACTGCACGACTGGCTGCAGTCCGCAGCCAGCGCCTACCCGCAAGGCTAGATTGCCGGCTCAGGGAGCAAGGCGGGTGCGACTCCAGCTGCCATCCTCCTGTAACCGGTAGTCAAGCCGGTCATGCAGCCGGCTTGGACGACCCTGCCAGAACTCGATACGTTGTGGCAACAACCTGTAGCCTCCCCAGTGGGGTGGTCTGGGCGGGTTTTCGTTACCAGCAAAACGCTCCTGGATTTGTTGCACGGATTCATCCAGTACCCCGCGGTCGCTAATCGGCCTGCTCTGCGGTGAAGCCCAGGCTCCCAGCCGGCTGCCAAGCGGACGTACGGCATAGTACTCGTCGGATTCGTTTGCGCTGACCTTCTCTATCCTGCCTTCGATGCGTACCTGGCGCTCAAGTCCAGGCCAGAAGAAAGTCAGGGCCGCTCGCGGGTTGATTGTAATTTCCAGCCCCTTGTCACTTTGATAGTTGCTGAAAAACACAAATCCCTGCGCATCCAGACCTTTCAACAGCATGATGCGGGCATGCGGCTGACCATTGCTGCCAACGGTAGACAACAACATCGCGTTGGCTTCGTTGGGTGGCTGCTCGGTTTCTACGGCTTGCTCAAGCCAGATGGAAAACAGTGTAAAGGGCTCCGCTGGGCTGTTTTCTTCAAGCAAGCCGTCGCGAATGTAGTTACGTCGCATGTGTGCCAGCTGGTCTGCGTGCATGTGTGCGCCTTTTGTTTGTCAAACGGGCTGTGGGCAGTGCGATAAGACGCTTGCCTGGGCTGCGGGGCTGGCTTGTGCCAGGGTCGGGTAGCGCCAGCGATGCAGCCTGGGCCTGAAACAAACCGGATTAACGACGGTTCAGCATGGCAACCACTTGGGTCTGGCCATCACCGGCACGCCGGTGCAGTTCTTGCTCCGGTACGACCAGCAAGGCAACGCCAAGCTGTTTGTCAATTTCTTCGCCATGGCTGATACCCAGTGTTTTCAGACGATGCCCGGGTACACGGTTCAGGCGGAAGATGGAAGCGACCGACTGTGCACGCTCTTCGCTAACCTGTTCCTTTGATTTGAGTTTGTATTGGCCCGTGGCTACACCAACCACCATGACGGCCACATCAGGGTCCTGTGCGAGGTGGCGGGTAATCTGGCCAATATTGCCGAGTGCCGCAGGCAGCAGCAGCTCCGGGCGATGAGGATTGAAAGTGTCTTTTTCGGCAATGCGGATCAGCCAGCCACCGTTGACTTCAGTCAGCACGTACGGTGTACCGCTGATCAGTTGCTGCAGCTTGGCTTGTTGTGACTGGGACCATTCGGCAACAGACTGTGCTGAATGTTGGCCAGTTTGTACCGTGTTTGCCGTGTTACCGGCACAACCGCTGATGATGGCAACAAGGCCGGCAATTATTGCTAGACGCACTACGCTTCACCTCAAAACTTTGTAATTTTAAACGCGATCAACTGGCAACCGTGATAGCATCGCCAGCACGGGCTACATCATCGAAGCAAGTCTACACTTTGTCATGCCCGTTGGGTAGCGCACGCTCCGGATAAATACGGGCTTATGCTTTACATCAAAAACAGGATATATTTAGTGAACCAGTTCGCTTTTTGGCGGTCACTGGGACAGACCTGACGCATGCCTCCGGCTTTCCGGAGGTGGGGTTTGAGTCAGGCAGGTATAAAAGTTGAGCTTTAGAAATAATAGTCCATGGTGGACTTTGTCGGATCAAATCAATATGCCATCACGGACAAGTTAATTGATTAAGCAAACAGACTTCACCATGATTTCTGCCAATTATTTTTGTATGGTCAAACAATGAGCACAGCCAAAAAAACAACATTTACCAGTTCACGTAATGCCGACAAGTTTGTTGTACGCTTCCCTGACGATATGCGCGACCGCATTGCCGAGGTTGCCAAAAACAATCATCGGAGCATGAACTCGGAAATTGTGGCTCGCCTGGAAACCAGTCTTAAACAGGATCAGGTAATGGATTACAACAATCCGGTTGCATTGAATGAAGCGGAAATGACAACTCACGAGCGTGAATTGTTACAGCGTTTTAGACAGCTTACCCAGCGCCAGCAGAACGCCCTGCTGGCACTGATCGCCTATGACCTGGAGCAACAAGACAACTAGCCGCAACAGTCGGTAGCCGGCCGTTGCGGGCCGGCTACCGGTATCAAGCAGACCATGACGGGAGCAAATGCATCCATGGTCGGTCAAGCCATGATTGTTGACTACGCGTCAGACGGTCCCGCAACCTTTCGCCACAGCCGGTTCTACCCGCTCCTGATGGCGCTCCTGCCATAAGCGGGCGGCTCTTTGCATGGCTTCCTGCCGGTTGGCACCAAGTCCGCGCAAGCCCAGGGCAATGGTGCCGATAATTGCCTGCTCGCCATACAGATCCTCTTCCTCACCTTTCCATACAGCCAGCAAGCGCCCGGGCTGCAAGGTCTGTGCCTTGACCTGCCGACCGATCACTGCCGGCCAGTCTTCCTGCCAGGCGTTGCCGTCGGTGGCGCCTAGCACTACACCGCCAGTGTCCGGACGCACCTCGACTTCGCCGGCATCGCCCTTGATCACCAGCGCATGCTGGCCCAGCAAGACGTTGGCCTGCTGGTGGATGGGCTGATAACCGGGGTGAAAAATGCTTTGCAACACGCAGCGCGCGCCCAGCGGGTTCAGCAATCGCGCCAGCGAATGCACGGGAGAACGCAGGCCCATGGTGTCGCGCAAGTCAATGCAGCGCTGCAGGCGCGGCATCCACTCGCCCAGGCCGATGTAGGCCAGGTTATATTCGTCGAGTGCCTGCTCCACCTGCTGCCAGTTGTGACAGCGGGGAATTTCCAGACTTTCCAGCAGATCTTCGCTGTACAGACGACTGCCGGTATGCTGGCCACCGCCATGCATCAGGATGCGCACGCCCGAACGGGCCAGTGCTTTTACGGCCAGCAAGTACCACGGCAGTTGCCGGCGCTTGCCGGCGTATGTGGGCCAGTCGATGTCGACCGCAATGGGCGGCGCCTGCACCCGCTCGCGTACGGCACGGGCAAAGCCGGCCAGCTCGTCGGCAGTTTCTTCCTTGTAGCGCAACAGCATCATGAATGCGCCCAGCTGCACATCCTCGATTTCGTCATCCAGCAACATGCCCATGGCTGTGTAGGCTTCATCATGATCCAGTTCCCTGGAGCCTTTTTTGCCCTTGCCAAGAATGCGGATGTACTGTGCAAACGGATGCTCACCTGTGGTCATGGATATCCCTTATTGAAAGACTGACGAAAATGCTTAAAAACAGTTGGCCGGCTTTGGCAGTCCTGCCAGGCGGCTGGCCAGCTTTGCCGGCTGACCGTTGAACAGCGGATTCAGATAGAGGCTGTTGCCCTTGTCTTCGCCCAGTTGCTGGCGCACGTAGCGCACCAGCGCCCGGTTGGCCGGTGACAGGTCAAACTCCCGGTAAAACCGGCGCACCAGATGCAGGATTTCCCAGTGTGCCGGTGTCAACTGGATGCCTTCCCTTTGTGCCAGGGCTTCGGCCACCGGCTCGCTCCAGTCATCCAGCTGTTTCAGACACAGGTCATCGTCCAGTTCGATGACCTGCCCGCCCAGTTTGATTTGATTTACCATGCCACAACCCGTTCATGACTGGCAGCCAGACCGACAAACTCCGGGTAGCCGATACTGCACTGCTCTACGGTTGCCTGCAGGCCGCGCGCCTGCATGTCCTCGGCCAGCTGATAAACCTTGCAGGGCCAGGACAGGTCGCGCTTCAGTACAGCGTTGCCGTACAGCAGTACGCTGTCGCCTGCAGCCAGCAATGGCAGCAGCTGATCAGGATCCGTAGCGCGGTTGACGAGGTATAGAGTGCTCATTGCTACAACACCAGGGTTTGGTCATGGCTGCAGAGCAGCGCGGATATTTCGTCTGCGCCTACCACCTGCACATCCAGCGCCAGCTGCCCTGCCGTCATGCCACGTTGTTGCAGGCTGTCGCGGCAGACGTACAGCTGTTCGATTCCAAACAGCGGCAAGCCGGACAGCTGTGCCTGCAGGTTCTTTTGCTGTATGGCTTCAGGCTGCTGGCCGTCCAGCAGCTGGTAGACCCCGTCGTCGCGCCACAGCATGCTGACCGGCAGGTCAAAGGCACCTCCGGCCAGGGCAATGTCAAGGGTTTCACGGGCGGCCAGGCCGGACCAGGGTGCGCTGGTAGAGATCAATAGCAGGGACTTCATGCATCACCTCTGAAATGCACCAGGCGATCGGCCTGCTGCATGGCTTCGTGCAGCTGGCCCAGCCCGGAGAGCTCAAAGCCTTCGGCCAGATTGTCGGCATCTTTTTCATAGCGCCGGGCCTCCGCCGCATCCAGCACTCCCCTGCGCAATCCGGCAGCAACACAAACCACCGCATCCAGCTGGTGCTCACGCACGAATTCCTGCCACTGCCGGGTGACATCGTATTCATCCTGCGGCAGCACCGGCAGGCGCGAGCCCAGATGCACGCCGTCCTGATAAAAAAACACGCGCAGCAGTGAATGCCCTGACTCAACCAGAGCCCGGGCAAAGCACAGCGCCCTGCGACTGGCAGGATCCTGCGGAGACGATGAAACAACCAGGGTGAACTGCATGACGGCTACCGGAGAAATTGGCCGCACATGTTAGCGTGAAAGTATTATTTTTTGTAGGCGCTTATATCTTCGCGCCCGGGGCCGGGCATTGAATGCCGCCATGTTCACACCCGCCATAATGCAAACCCGCCTTGCGGGCCAGGTTGCCCGGTTGTTGGACCATGACTTAGCGCAAGTACTGATTGGCCTGCGCCAGATGTTGTTCGTCCAGTGCACCCGCCAGTGCTGCCAGTTGCAGCTGGTGCACAATCAGGGCGACTTTGGCTCGCAGCAAATCAATCTGTACGACGGTTTGCTGATTGTCGGCATCCAGCTGCTCCAGGGTGGTCTTGTCACCCAGACGTACGCCCAGCCGGGTCGCAGCCGCCCGCTGGCTGCTGGCATGCAGGGCCTCCTGCAGCGCGCTGATCTGGCTGCTGCTGGCCTGCACCGCATGCCAGGCTGCGCGCACCTGTTGCTGCACCTTCTGGCGCAGCGCCTGGCCATCCGCCACAGCCTGTTCATGGCTGTATTGCGCCTGCCTGTGCTTCGCGCTGCGGTAGCCGCCGGTAAAAATCGGCACATTGAGCTGTACGCCCAACATCCAGTCATCGGCCTTGTTCAGCGCCGGGCCATAGCGGCCGCTGCCGTCCAGTTTCTCATGGGCCAGACGGCCAACCAGGTCCAGTGTCGGGCTTTTCCAGCTGGAGTATTGGGCAATTTCCTCACGGGCAATATGCTCGCCCTTGTCTTGCATCAGGATCCCGGGGTTGTGTTGCAATGCGTCGTCCAGCCATTGTTGTAAAGCGCCTGGCTCCGGTACTGCCAGCCCGCTATCCAGCGGGAACGGTTGCAGATTGACGGCCACGGCTCCGGTCAGATCGGTAAAAGCGGCTTCTGCCAGCTCCAGCTGCATGCGGGCCTGTATCAGCTGCGCCTGCAGGCTGCGCGCTTGCGCAGTGGCTTCGTGGGTATCGGTCACCGGCCGGTCACCCAGTTCAAAACGGCTGCGGTTTTCCTGTTCGACCCGCTGCGCCAGTTCGTGCTGGGCGGTCAGCAGCTGTTCTGCCTGGCGTGCAATCAATACGTCAAAATAGCGTTGCGCGCTCTTCAGGATCAGTTGCTGGCGGGCGTGTTGCCATTGCAGCCCGGCCATTTCACTGCCGAGTTTCAGCTGCCGGCTTTGCGCCAGCCGTTCACGGCTGATGATCGGTTGCTTCAGGCCAATTTCGTAGGCACGCAGGTTGCCTCCGGTGATCGAGTTGTTGAACTCCACCCGGTCTTCCGAACCCATGTTTGGTGTTTTGAAGTTGGCACCCTGGCTGCTGCTCTTGTACCCGCCCCGCCCTGCAGTTGCACTGGCACCCAGCGTCGGCAACCACAAGCTGCGCGCCTGATCGCCTTGTGTGGCGCCGGCACTGGCTTCAGCTTGTCGGGCGCGGTATTCGGGATCCTGCCCGATAGCGAGCTGCCAGGTTTGCAGCAAATCCAGCGGCTGCGCCCAGGCCAGGCTCCCGGTCATGCCAACGGCCAAAGCCAGCCCGGCCATGGAATGTTTGATCAAACGCATTTTGTTACCTGTCAGTGAAATACCGGCACCTGCTTTGTTGCATGCTGTCCCGGAACTTCGCAAGTCTCTGCCCCGGCACGTGCAGCAATGGCGGGATGCCTTGCAGAACCCAAAGAAGTGCTGAAGACGGTTGCCAGTTATCCAGCCTTCCCTTAGCAGCCCGGCTTCAGGCCAAGTTTGCGCATGATGGTTTCCATCAGGCACCAGCGGGTCAGGCCGCTTTGCAGGATGTTGGCACCGACAAACAGGGTGAAAGCCAGAAACCATTCGTTGACAAAAAACGGGCTGGAGGGCGCCCCCAGTGCCAGGGTGGCGACAATGAAAATACCGGCGATGACACGAACCAGTTGCCATGAAGTCATGATTTTTCTCCTTGCGGAATGATTTTGTAGAGTCTGTTGCGGTAGGCGGCGTAATACAGCAGCGGGATCACCACCAGAGTGAGCACGGTCGAGACCAGCACGCCAAAGATCAGCGAAATGGCCAGGCCGTTGAAAATCGGATCGTCCAGAATAAAGAGCGCACCCAGCATGGCGGCCAGACCTGTCAGTACGATGGGCTGGGCCCGGGTGATGGCCGAGTTGACCACGGCCTGCTCAAAACTTTGACCGGCCTTGAGCTGCAGGTTGATGAAGTCCACCAGCAAAATCGAGTTGCGCACGATGATGCCGGCCAGTGCGATCATGCCGATCATGCTGGTGGCGGTGAACTGCATGCCGAGCAACGCATGCCCCGGCATGACGCCAATGATGGTCAGCGGGATGGGTGCCATGATCACCAGCGGGGTCAGATAGGACGAGAAATGCGCCACTACCAGCAGATAAATCAGCAAAATGCCCACGGCATAGGCTGCGCCCATGTCACGGAAAGTTTCATAGGTAATCTGCCATTCGCCGTCCCACTTCAGTGCATAGTTGCGCCAGGGATCGCTGGGCTGATTGATAAAGTATTCGTCAAGCGGCGTGCCGGCTGGCGTAGCAATCTGCTTGATGCTGCCGCGTGACCAGAACATGCCGTACAACGGGCTGTCGACCTTGCCGGCCATGTCGGCAGTAACGAAGTGTACGGGCAACAGGTCTTTATGGAATATGGGCTGCTCACGGCGGGTATCGCTGATTTGTACCAGCTCGCCAATGCTGATCAGCGCACCGCCCATGCTGCGCACCTTCAGTTGCAACAGCGCGTCCAGGTCGCCATGCAGTTCGGGCTTGAGCTGCAGATAGGCAGAGGCCGGATACTTGCTGCCATCATGCAGCCAGGCGGCATCTTCACCATGCAGTCCGGCGCGTAACGTGGCAACGATATCTGCCTGTGACACGCCCAGCTGGCTGGCTTTGCTGCGGTCAATCACCAGCAACTTGCGTGGTGCATCGGCAATCGCACTGTCATCAATATCCACTACGCCGTCGATGCCCTGCAAAGCCGCCAGTACCGCATCACCGACCGCCTTGCGCCCTGCAAAGGTGGGACCGTAAATTTCGGCCACAATGGGTGCCTGCACCGGCGGACCCGGTGGTACCTCCACGACCTTGACGTTGGCGCCGAAGGCCTGACCGATGCGTTGCAGCTCAGGCCGCACGCGGGTAGCAATGGCATGGCTTTGCTGTTTGCGCTCGCTTTTGTGTACCAGGTTGACCTGAATGTCGCCGCTCTCGCTGGCACTGCGCAGGTAATACTGGCGCACCAGGCCATTGAAGTTGATTGGCGAAGCGGTGCCGGCATAGGTCTGGTAGTTGGTGACTTCCGGCACCGTGGCCAGATAAGCGCCCAGTTCGTTCAGCACTGCCTGTGTTTGCTCCAGCGGCGTACCGGCTGGCATGTCCACGACCACCTGAAACTCGGACTTGTTGTCAAAGGGCAGCATTTTCAGCAACACCAGTCCGGTGACCGGCAGCGCCATGGAAACGGCAATCAGCCCCATGACGCCCAGTCCCAGAAAAAAGCGGTTGCGCACGCCTTTTTTTGCATCCAGAAACGGGCGAAAAATAGCGGTAAAGAGTCGGGTCAGCAAAGCCGGCAAGCGGCCCTGTTTGGTTTTTGCTGTTGGTGTTTCACTGCCATCATGGGTTTTCAGCCACAGGCGTGCCAGCCAGGGGGTCAGGGTAAAGGCAATCGCCAGCGACAAGACCATGCCCATGCTGGCATTGATGGGAATCGGGCTCATGTAAGGCCCCATCAGGCCACTGACAAAAGCCATGGGCAACAGCGCGGCAATCACGGTAAAGGTGGCCAGAATGGTCGGGCCGCCCACTTCGTCCACTGCTGGCGGGATGATGTTCATCAGTTTTTTGCCCGGGTGCAACTGCATGTGACGGTGAATATTCTCCACCACCACAATGGCGTCATCGACCAGAATGCCGATGGAAAAAATCAGCGCAAACAGCGATACCCGGTTCAGGGTAAAACCCCAGGCCCAGGAAGCAAACAGGGTCGCGGCCAGGGTCAGGCCGACCGCTACACCGAGGATGGCCGCTTCGCGCCGGCCCAGCGCAAAGAACACCAGCGCCACCACCGACAGGGTGGCGAAGATCAGTTTCTGGATCAGCTGGCGGGCTTTCTCGTTGGCGGTTGCGCCGTAGTCACGGGTTTCCACCACCTCGACATCATGGGGAATCAGGGTGTTGTGCAGCTCGGCCATGCGCGCCATCACGCCTTCGGAGACATCAATGGCGTTTTCACCGGGCTTTTTGGTTACGGTCAGCGTGACCGCTGGAAAGTTGTCGGCATGTTCTCCGGCCGTGCCGAAACGCACATAGTTGCGTGCCGGCAAAGGACCTTCACTGACTTCGGCCACATCACCCAGATAGACCGCCCTGCCCTGGTGCACGCCCACCACCAGTTCGGCAACTTCCCTGGCGTTATGCAAAAAACGGCCGGCTTCGATCTGCACCGCACGGTTGCCGCTGATCAGCTCGCCAGACGGCAGTCCAAGGTTGGCGGACTTCAGCGCCATGCGCAGATCATTGATGGTCAGCCCGACGGTGCTTAAGCGGTCAGGTTGCAGATCGACCCGCACCACACGGCCCGGGCCACCGATGGTTTTGACCTCGCGGGTACCGGGCACACGCTTGAGTTCAACCTCGATGCTGTGCGCAATGCGCTCCAGATCATAGGCGCCAACGTCCGGGTTGCGGTTGTACAGGGTGACCGCCGCGATGGGCACATCATCAATGCCCATCGGCCGGGTAATCGGCTCCAGTACGCCCAGATCACGGGGCAGCCAGTCTTCATTGGAGCGCAGGGTGTCGTGCAGTTTGACCAGTGCGTCGTTGCGGGTCACGCCCACTTCAAACTGCACGGTAATCACGGCCACGCCAGGTTGTGAAGCCGACATCACATGCTCAACACCGGCCATCTGTGACAATACCTGCTCGGCCGGTATCGCCACCATGCTTTCCACATCGCGCACGGCAGCACCGGGAAACGGAATGATCACGTTGGCCATGGTGACGTTGATTTGTGGCTCTTCTTCCTGCGGCGTGACGATCACCGCAAACAGGCCCATCAACAGGGCCAGCAAAGCCAGCAGGGGTGTAATGGGGGATGCCTGAAAAGCCGCAGCAATGCGGCCGGAAATACCCAGAGGCTGCATGTCTTACTCCTTGCTGACGGCATGCGGGTCCAGATAGACCTGCTCCCCTTCCGCCAATCCGCTCAGCACTTCGTGCAGGTTGCCCTCAACACCACCAAGGCGCACCTGGCGCAGTAACGGTGCGTTTTGACGGGGGCTGTGCACATATACGCCTGTCAGCTCGGCGCGGCGCACGATGGCGGCCGCCGGCACAAACAGGCGCTTGTCGTCAGTCAGGCCCGCCCGCAGCAACTGGACCTTGACCGCTTGCCCGGGCAGCACAGGTACGCCGGGCTCAAGGTCCAGGCGCAGGCGTACGCTTTGCGAGCCGGCATCTGCAGTTGGCAGGCGCTGTACACGGGTGATTGCGAGTTCGCGGTTGCCTTGCAGTACACGCAGCTGGCTGCTGTCCATTTCACCGGGTGGCAACGCGCTGACCGGAACTGATACTCCCACACGCAAGGCTGCCGGCTCAAACAGCGACAATAGCAGCATGCCCGGCATGGCCATGTCGCCCTGCATGGCAGGCACATCAATCAGGATGCCGTCGTAAGGAGCGGTGATGCGGAAAAAACCGGTTTGCACCGCGGCAGCCCGTGTCTGGGCCTGCTGGGCAGCAAGCCGGGCACGGGTCGCCTGCTGTTCGGCTTCAATGCGCTCCAGCGCCCCCTTGCTTATATAACCCTGGGCAAACAATTGCTGCTGTCGCTTGAGTTCCTGCTCAAGCGACAGCAGCTGCGCGCGTGTCGCTTCGGACTGGGCCTGTAGTGCGGCCTGTTGTTGTCTGGCCTGGCTGGCATCGATTTCCAGCAGCAACTGCCCCTGACTGACCGGTTGCCCGGCCTTTACCAGCACCTGCTTGATCAGGCCCGGTACCTGGGCTGCCATGCGGGTTTCGGTAACCGCCTCGATGCTGCCGTCATAGCCGGCACTGGTTGCTACAGCCAATCGCTGAACCGTGGCCAGTTCGGCTGCCTGGGCCATGGCCAGAGTACCCGCTGCAATGGCAATCAGGCCGCCAAAAACCGAAAAAATCTTGCTCACCAAAGTTTCCCGCCAGACATTTAATAAAATTGAATAGCATTATGTTGGTAGTACGGGAAACATGCAAGAGCGGTGCCGGCAACGCCCAGGCATGCCGTAGCTGTAGCAGATGAAGCGATTTTTTGTCTGGCGTATGATGCATTGGTTTTTCAATCAGGCAGAGAGGTGCAGGTGGTACAGCAAAAAAACAGGGGCTGGCTGGTATGGATAGTGTTTGCGCTTTATATGCTGGCGTTAGTCTATGGGTTACTGCGCCCGGCCGCTCCGCCGGAGTTCATTACCAATACCGTTTCAGACAAGCTGATGCATGCAGCCGGTTTCACCCTGTTGGCCCTGCTCGCCCGTGCCGCCTGTCGCCGCATGCCCGGCTGGCTGCTCTGGATTGGTCTTGGCTTGCTGGCAGCCGCCAGCGAGCTGCTGCAAAGCTGGCTGAATCCGGAAACACGCAGCTTCAGCTGGGGAGACATCTATGCCAACTGGGCCGGCATTGCACTGGCTGCGCTACTGGTGTTGGCATGGAATTATCGCAAAGGCCGGTCAAAACGGGGCCAGCACGCCGGATAAAAGCTCAATGGTCACTTGTTATGGTTCACAAGGCTTCGCTTCCGGGCGTAAACGCCGCCTGGGCATGCCCCGACGTAGCTGTTGCAAGGCATGTCGTACCTGCGCAATGTCACCCCGGTTGGCGTACTGTAATTGTTGGTAAGCCAGTACAAAGTTCTCCAGTTGCCGTGCCTGCCGGGTTTGCAGCAACAGCGCTGCACGCTGCTGGTAATCCTGCAGGCCTTCCTGTGGCTCGCGAGACAACCCCTGACGTGACATCAGCCGGTCAAAGCTGCGCAGCAAACGCAGAGCCGGCTCCGGTCTTTCCTGCCAGGGCTTGATGATGACGAGGGCCAGCAGGCCCAGCAACACGGCCAAAGCACTGACCAGACCAATGCCAATCTGCTGCCAGTCAACCGTACCGAACAGCTGCCGCAACCAGGCCTGCTGACTGTCACGCTGGTAACCCAGCACCCTCACCTGCCAGCCATGGTTGAGGTTTTCCCAGCCCAGACGCAAGCGGTTGGCCCAGGCAATGTGGCGATAACGCAGGGGCGAGAACAAACCGCTCTCCAGTTGGGCCACTTCATCTTTAAGGGCATCTTCCAGCCCCAGCTCAATTCGTTCCGGAGCCACCTGAAATGTGGGGTCGGCCCGTTGCCAGCCAATGCCCGGCAGCCAGTATTCAACCCAGGCATGGGCATCCATTTGCCGCACCTGCACGTAGTTGCCGGCGGTGTTGATTTCACCACCCTGATAGCCGGTCACAACGCGCGCCGGAATTCCCGCTGCACGCAAGGCAAAGGTCATGGCACTGGAATAGTGCTCACAAAAACCACGCCGGGTATCAAACATGAATTCGTCGATACTGTTTTCACCCAGCAATGGCGGTTTCAATGTGTAGTGATACGGCTGCCGGTTGAAGTGTTGCAGCATGGCAGTAACCAGTTGGCGACTGTCGGTATGCTCTTCACGCAGCTGGCGTGCCCACTCGCGGGTGCGCGGATTGCCGGTGCGCGGCAGCTGCAGGTTGTGTCGCCGCCCGGCAGCCGACAGCACGGGCTCGGCCACGGCTTGCGGCCATGCCTCGGCACGGTACATATAGGTGCGGTATACCGGACGGCTGCGCTGCAGGCGAAAATCCCCCAGCGTGCGGATGTCGTCCTGGCGGCTTTCACTGATGTCGAGGCTGAACAGCCAGGACTGCCGGCTTGGCTGCATGATGACGCTGTACGCCTGGGACGCCCCCTGCTTGCGCCAGCGCCCGGGCAACAAATCGGTGCCGAAACTGGCCATACGCCAGCTGCGACCATCAAACAATGGCATGGTCAGGGCACGCCAGTAGAGCTGGTTTTTAGGCGGGATGTCGCCCTCAAAGGTAGCGCGAAAGGCCAGTTCCGTGGACTGGCTCAATTCGGCAATATCGCCTGGTGACATCTGGCTGGACAGGCCGGTTTTGCCTTTCTCGCCGGGCTGCGGCAGGCTCCACAATGGTTCCATGCGGGGAAAGAAAACAAACAGCAGCAATGCCAGCGGGATAGCCTGGCCCAGCAAACGCACGGCAAGCCCCAGGCTGGTCTTTAGGCTCATGCCACTGTTGCCCTGCTGCAAACCGGACCAGGCCGCCAGCATCGCGGCAACCGGCAATAAAGAATAGAGTGCTGCAAGCAGGCTGTCGTAATACAGATAGCTGGTTACCACAGCGAAAAAACCAAGAAATACCAGCACCAGGGCATCCCGCCGGCTGCGCAGCTCCACCAGCTTCAAGGTAAATGCGGTGATCAGCAGGGCCACGCCGGCATCCAGTCCGATCAGGCTGCCGCGGCTGAGGTAAACGGCAAAGGCTGCGCTGCTCATCATTGCCAGCTTGACCACCGGTCGCGGCAGGCCCCAGCGGGTCCGGTATACCTGCACCCGCCAAATGGCGCAGACCAGCCAGAGCCCGGCAATCCACACCGGGATATGCAGCAGATGCGGTGCAATGACCAATACCTGGGCAATCAGCAGCCAAAGCAAGGCATTGCGTGGTATGGCATCAAACCGTTGCAGCTTGCTCATGGCCGGCCACCAAACAGGGCCAGCGCACTCAGACAGGCGGCACGATGCCCCGGACCACTGTCCGGCCCCAGCAACTGGCCAGGCAGCTGTAACGAATAGGGCTGCCCGGCTGTTTCCAGTCGCAAGACATGAAAGCAAAGTACCGATAAACGCTGTTCGCTGTCTCCGGACAACCGCTCATAATCCAGTAACGTGTCACTACCCTGCAATTCGCTGAACTGTTTGACCCACAGGCCCTGCCCCCGTGACCAGGCTTTCCAGTCGATCCGGCTCTGGGCGTCGCCCCGCTGCCAGGCTTGCAGTCCCTGGTAATCATCGACACCCTGCGCTTGTGGCAACTGCCGCCCGTTACGCCCGTCATCACGCAACGATGCTGCAAGAGGCAGCCCGGCTTCGACGGCTTGCGGATACACCAACAGCCGCATGTCCAGGTCGACCTGACTCCAGGCGACCCAGAGACCCAGCGGATAGCGGGTTTCAATTCGTAGCCGGGGTGCTTGTAGCCAGCCACGCTGTGACGCGGGCAAGTCAAGCACTATCTCGGTGCCCTGCCCTGTGGTTACACCGGTTTGTACTGCCAGGGGTGAATGCCAGCCTATGAGGAGCCCGTGGCGGTCGTGGCGCCCGGCCTCCAGCCGCAAAGCAAACAGTGCCGGCCCGCCGGCAAAGCAGTTTTCAGCTGCCAGGGCCTGCAATTCCAGTCCGGCCAGATTGCGCCAGGTATGCAATGCGGTCAGCAGCCCCAGCGAACCAAGCAAAAAAGCCAGCGCATAGGCCAGGCTGTTCTGGTAATTGATGGCCACCAAAAGCATCAGCAACAAAGCGCCGGCAAAAGCCATACCGGTAACCGTAGGCAGAATAAAAACCTGCTTCTGCCCCAGTTTCACCCTGTTGGCGGGCGGCAACCGTCGTTGCCACCATTGCCGCAGCCAGTCGCGCAGCATTTTCGTCAAAGCGCCGGCACCTGGTCCAGCAGCTCGTGCACCGCAGTTTCAGCACTGCCGCCGCGGCCATCGGCAAGGGCGTGGCCAAGGCGATGGGCGAGTACCGCCGGCGCCAGTGTCTGTACATCTTCAGGAATGACATAGTCGCGGCCAGCGAGACAGGCCCACGCCCGTGCCGCTGCCAGCAGCGCCAGACTGCCGCGCGGCGAAAGACCATAAGCCAGCTGTGGATGATTGCGGCTGGCCTCCGCCAGACGCAGGACATAACCAATCAAGGCGTCACTGGCAGTGACCGCGGCTGCCTGCTCCTGCGCTGCGATCAGCTGCTGTTTGTCGAGCCGGGCAGTCAACTCAAGCGCTTGCTGGCGCCCGCCGCTACCGCCCAGCAGGGCCCGCTCGGCGCGCCTGTCGGGATAGCCCAGCGACAGCCGCATGAGAAAGCGGTCCAGCTGCGACTCGGGCAGGCTGAAGGTGCCGCTTTGTGAAAGCGGGTTCTGGGTGGCAATGACAAAAAACGGCTCTGGCAAACTGCGGGTAATGCCTTCCACTGTGACCTGCCGCTCTTCCATGGCTTCCAGCAGGGCACTCTGGCTTTTGGGTGTGGCCCGGTTGATTTCATCGGCCAGCACCAGCTCGGTAAAAATCGGTCCCGGGTGGAAAACAAAGCTGCTGCTGTCGCGCTCGAACACCGAAGTGCCGAGGATGTCACCGGGCAACAAGTCAGAAGTAAACTGGATACGCCGGTATTCCAGCCCCAGCACCTGGGCCAGTGCATGACTCAGGGTGGTTTTGCCCATTCCTGGCAAATCTTCAAGCAACAGATGGCCACGGGCCAGCAGGCAGGCCAGCGCCATGCGTACCTGGGTTTCCTTGCCAAGAACAACCTGATTGACTGCTGCCAGTGCTTTTTCCAGCTGTGCTAAAGCCACCAGTGCAAACTCCCTTTTCAATGGTCCGGTTACTAGCGTCCGGCCCTGGATTCACGAATGTAGAAACGCGCCTTGCGGGCCTTGCGCAGACAACCGTTATAGCCTTCAAACTGCTGTTGCGTTTTGGCTCCGGTGATCAGGGTCAGGGCTTTTGAATAACTGATGGTGCCGGCCAGACCCTCGGCCTCGGCGAGGCTCAATTCTTGCCAGGCAGCATCAAGCTCACTGGCGCAAGCGCTTCTGTTTTGAGTTTTGGCAGCGCATCCTGACAGCAGCGCGGCGGCTACCAGCAGCATTGCCAACATGACCTGTTTCATCTTCGTTGCTCCTCCCTGTCGGTATTCTTGTCAACATGCCTTGTCAGCTGCGGTTGCTGGGCAGGCTGGCTCAGGTTGATCCAGTCACTGACCAGACTGTAGGCGATTGCCAGCAGCACCGGACCCAGAAAAATCCCCATGAAGCCAAACGCGATAATGCCGCCGAATACACCCATCAGCACCACAATCAACGGCAGATTGCCGCCACGGCTGATCAGGTACGGCTTGAGAAAGTTGTCGACACTGCTGATCACCACAAAACCCCAGATCAGCATGAAACTTCCCATGGCGTAGTTTTCCTGAAAAAACAGCCAGCCGGCTGCGGGGGCCCACACCAGCGGAGGCCCCATCGGAATAATGCTCAGGCCAAAAGTAAAGATCGACAATAAAAAAGCACCCGGCACGCCGGCAATGCTGAAGCCGACAAAAGCCACAATGGCCTGTGCCATGGCCGTTCCGATCACGCCATTGACCACCCGCCGCACGGTATCGGCAACCAGATCGATGTAATGGTCGGTGCGCTCACGCATGATCCGTTGCACGAGGTTGCGCATGTAGTTGGCCAGCCGGTTGCCGTCACGGTAGAAAAAAAACACCAACAGCAGGCTCAGAGCCAGTTCCAGAATACCGCCCGCAATGGTGGCGCTGCGCCCCAGCAGCCAGTTGCCGAACTGGCCCATGTAAGGCTTGATGGTGGCAAAGTACTCGTCACCCTGCTCGTCCAGCACATGCCAGAGCTCCTGCAGGCGCTCGCCGAACAGCGGCACCCGTCCCAGCCAGTCAGGCTCGTGCGGCATGCCGGTAACCTGCAGGTTTTTGATCAGCTCCATGCCGTCGCGAATATAATCAGCAATATTCAGCCCAAGCCAGACCAGAGGAATGGCCACCAGCAGCACCCAGAGCCCTGTCAGCAGTGAAGCGGCCAGGGTCACGTTGCCTTGCAGCAATCGGGTCAGGCCACGCATTACCGGCCAGGTGGCGAAAGCCAGTACGGCAGCCCAGAACAAAGCAGACAGAAACGGGGTCAGCACCCACAAGCAGGCCACCAGCAGTCCCAGGATCAACAACTGGGCTATCAAACGGTCGCTTGTCTTCATTCTGCTGCCTCCGCGGTGTGGCGCTATGGCAAAACACGCATGCTTGTCGGTCCGTCGGTCTCGCCCAGCTCCATGCGGGCGGCCCGCACTCCGGCACCAGTCAGCTGTTCACGCCAACTGGCGGCCAGCTCGCCTTCGAGCAACACGCGCAGAGAACCGTCGCGGTTTAGCGCCCGTGCCAGCTGTTCGGGCTCCAGCCCGGCCACGCCCTGGCTGTCGGCAAGTTCCAGGCGGCCATCGGTGCGCAGCTGCAACAGCAAGGTTGCCGCCGCCGGATAAAGGTCATCCGGCAGGTTATCAGCAGCAAACTGCTCGACATGCAACATGCCGCGCCCGTTACCACGGGTCACCGCATACAGGGCAAACAGTTGTTGCTGCGAGCTGTCGCCCAGTACCGCATAACTCTGCCGCTCATCCGGCCCGTACAGGCGGGCGTTGCCAAATACCGAATTGGCCCACAGGTTGCTCGGACCACAGTCACGCCCCTCACACCAGTACAGCAGGCGCGCGCCCTGCTGTTGCAACAGTTCGCGGGTCTGGGTAAAGGCGGCGTCAGCGGCATGCACCGGCGACAATTGCCAGGTTTCTTGTTGACGCTCGCCACGCAGTGTCAGCTCGGAGGAAAATCGCAGCTGCCCGCTGATTCTCCGTACCGAACCCAGCGGATAGATTTTCTCTACGGCCTGCTGCTCCAGACGTTCCAGCTGGCGCGCATCGACCAGTGCCGGCAAGTGTTTGACGGCATCCAGCACCGGCGCCGCAGCCAGTGCATGCCCGGCGCCAGTCAGCAGAATAAAGAGCACACTAAAAATCCGCACAGTCAACTTGCTAACACTCCCTATATGAGTCTGCCCCTTGTTCGGGGCCTGTTTTATTCCGCAAAAAATGCATTGAAGCAGTCTGCGACTGCCTGCGCGCCCTGCTCGTCATTGACGTGCAAATGATGTCCGCCCGGCAGCCTTTGCGTCTGGACGTTGGGCTTGTCCAGATGATCCAGAAAGTACACAAACTCCGGTATGTTCAACAACAGCCCCTGCTCTGCCAGTACCATCGATACCGGGCACTCTAGCGCATTCACAAAGGCCAGTGCATGGGCATTGGTCAGGCGCAAGGGTGACGGCAGGGTCAGACGCTGGTCGGTATTCCAGCTGTAACCACCGGCAACCGGGCTCAGGCCGCGCGATGCTAGCAGTTCGGCGGCTTGCTGGCTGACCGCAATCAGACCACGCTTGCGTGCCTCCACTGCCTGCTCAATGGTGCTATAGACGGTTTTCTTTTTGTCGGCCAGGGCAATCTGGGCCAGCAACGCCTCACCCAGTTTTTTGGGTGACTGCTCCGCCTCGCCGGTATCCGGCACCAGACCGTCAATCAGCGCCAGGCGTTCGATGCGTTCCGGCACCGCGCCTGCAATCAACACCGCAATGATGCCGCCAAGAGAGTGCCCAAGCAGCGAGAAGTGTTGCCAACCCAGCTGGTGTGCAGCCATCAATGCGTCCAGCGCATAGTCCCAGAGTTGATAGCCGGCACCGGGAGCGCGCCGGCCGGAATGGCCGTGCCCGGCCATGTCCAGAGCGACGATACGCAAGCCTTGCAAGCGCGGAGCCAGCAGTTCGAAGCTCATCGCGTTATCCAGCCAGCCATGCAGGGCCAGCACCGGCTTGCCGTCCTCCGGACCAAACACCCTGGCGGCCAGATCGATGTGTGGCAGCTGGATGCGAATTTCTTCTACCTGAAACATGCATTCCCCTTTTGACTTGTAGTTGGTGTGAGAACGGCGACACCCTGTTTGACACAGATTAGCAGGCTGATCAGGACGCCGGATGCTGTATGGCTTGCAGCTGCATCAGTCCGGCTACCACAAAATCCCCTTCCAGACAGGCCAGACTTGCTGTTCCAAGCGGCAGCGGCTGCGCCAGGGAGCCGTCACACAACCAGCTGCCAAGCAGGCCGAGCAGCGGCTGATGCCCGACCAATAACAGGTCGCCGGCCGGCAGGTTGTCGAGCTGGCGAACCACTGTCTGTACCGACTCGTCCGGAACCAGCCATGGCACAACCAGCGGTACCGTGTCCAGTCCCAATGCCTGCAGCATGATCTCGGTTGTCTGTCTGGCTCGAACATAGGGGCTGCAAAGCACACGTGTCAGCGGCTGCCCCTGTAAATGGGGAGCCATGCTTGCCACCTGTTGCCGGCCGCGCCCGGTCAGCCCACGCTCGGCATCACGCCGGCTGACCGGTTCTGCTTCGCCATGACGCAACAGCCAGATTTTCATAGGGTCTGCCCGCCTTCTTCACCGCGACCAACTGGCTGGGGCCAATCGGCTACCGGCCATGGCTTGTCTTCGCTCTGGAAACTGGCAAAGCGGGCAATCTGGGCCAGGAAGCCGCCCAGGCCGGCACCAAACCACGCCAGCGTCGCGTGCGGCCTGCCCCTGAACAGCCGGTATACCACCTGCAATGCCACGGTTAGCATCAACAGGGGCGCAACCACTTGCCAGAGCAGTGCATACAGCAACATCCACAGTGCCCGAAGGAAAAAAGCTTCACGGTTCAATCTTTTGACAGCAGCTTCCATGATTACCCAGTAAACCCTTCTGGTGAAATAAAATCGATATCAGTTTTCGGCTCGCCACTCATCAGTCCGCCAATGACTTGCGATAGCGGATAGCCGTCGAACAGTATGGCATGTAGCCCGTTGACCAACGGCATATAAACGCCGAGCTCAGCCGCCTTTTGTTTAAGCACGCGCAGGGTGTTGACCCCTTCGGCAACTTCGCCCAGTTGTTCAACCGCCTGTTCCAGTGCAACGCCCTGGCCAAGAGCATAGCCCACCTGAAAGTTGCGGCTTTTGGGTGAGGTACAGGTGGCGATCAGGTCGCCAACCCCTGACAGGCCAAGAAATGTCATCGGATTGGCACCCATCTTGACGGCAAAACGGGTCATCTCGGCAAGCGCACGGGTTATCAGCATGCTTTTGGTGTTCTCGCCCATGCCCATCGCCGCAGCCATGCCGGCGATGATGGCATAGACGTTTTTCAGGGCGCCGCCGAGCTCGACGCCAAAGCGGTCCTTGCTTGCATAGACCCGGAACGTCTCGCCATGCAGCACTTGCTGCACTTGCGCACAGAGCTGCTCATGCTCGCTGGCCACTACGGTTGCGGTCAGCGCATGATCGGCAATCTCGCGAGCCAGATTCGGTCCGGAAAGCACGCCAATCAGCGCATCCGGAGCCACCTCCTCAAGGATCTGGCTCATCAGCAGAAATGTTTTTGCTTCAATTCCCTTGGTTGTACTGACCAGCAGCTTGCCCTCAAGCAGCCCGCTGCAGGGCGCGAGCACTGCACGCAGTGCCACGGAAGGCAAAGCGACAAACACCAGGTTGCAGGCGTGCAGCACCTCTGCAAGGGCGCTTGTGGCTTCTATCCCTTCATGCAGGTCAACGTCTTTCAGATAACGCGGATTTCTGCCGGTTTCACGAATCGCCGCAGCCTGATCCGGATCGCGCATCCACAACATGACCGGATAGCCATTGGCAGCAATCAGGTTGGCCAGTGCGGTACCAAAGCTGCCACCGCCCAATATGGCCACGGGTTGCTTGCTTGTCATTCCTGTTCCTTAGTTTCGTCAGGCAATATCCGTGCATTATAGGTGGACGAACCGGCATAACCAACCCGTTTACCGAAAGGACGGTTGCAGGTGTTTATGTGATCGGCTTCTTACATCGTGCTAAAATGCGCTGCTCACAGTTGGGCACCAACCAGCAGCGGCGAAAGTCATCCAAGGATTCTGCATGAGTTTTTCTTCCCGTTATCCACAGCTTCAGGGCAACCCCTTGTTCGCTCGGCTTAACAGCACAGAGCAGACCCGGCTGGAGCAGCATGTAGACGTTATCAGTCTGGCCCGGGATGACTGCGCCTATCAGCAAGGTGAAAGCGCCAGGTACTTCGGCTTTGTTCTCTCCGGCTCGCTCAAGTTGTACCGGCTGACCCAGGACGGCCAGGAAAAGGTTTTCCGGATTCTCACCGCCGGGGATACTCTGGCTGAAGGCATGCTGTTTTCCATCCATGCCATCCATGACTTTTCCGCCATGGCAGTGGAAAACTCCGAGCTGCTGTTGTTTCCGCTCGAAGAGTTCAGGCAGATTATTCTAGCCAATAGCGAATTGAGTGTTGCTTTACTGTCCAGTCTGTCCCAGCTGGAGCAGGACAGCCTGGAGACACTGGAGATTCTTTCATTCAAGAAATCCATCGACCGGGTGGTTCGCTACCTGGCTGGCCAGGTACTCAAGTCTTGCAGCCACTGCATGGCTCCCAAATATGAGCTGCCGGCCACCAAGCGCCTGATTGCCAGCCAGCTGTCCATTCAGCCAGAAACCTTGTCCCGGGTGCTCAATCAGCTCGAGCGCGAAGGCCTGCTGCTGCTCGAAGGCCGCAGTATTTGCATCCTTGACTTGCCTGCGCTGTTGCAGCACGACTGATTCTGCCTGGCAGTCGAAATTTGAGATAGCATTTTGCTGGCACACGAAATCTGGCCTTATGCTAAAATTGCGCCTGCACGGCTGCAGGAAATATGCCCAGGTGCCACATTGGCATTTTTCAGACACCGCACCCGCGCAGGCAGTTTCACTCCCCCACTCTCTTCACTAACTTTGCAGACAGGTAAGAAAATGAAAACATCGATTCGTACCAGCCTTGGCGTGCTGGCACTGGCCGGCATGCTGACAGCTTGCTCTGACGACACTTCCAGCAAACAGGCGCAGACAACACCAGCCGCTGACAGTAGTGAAGCCCGGGTGGCCGCTGACGACAACAGGCTGGAAACCCGCTTCGCTACCATTGCGACAGGTGGCGCGTCTGGCCCCTACAACATTATTGCCACCACCATGGGTGAAATTTTCAACAAAACCTATGGCGTCAACTCAAAAACCCAGACCACCGGTGCTTCGGTGGAAAACGTCAACCTGATGGCGCAAAACAAGGTCGAGCTGGCCTTCCTGATGAGCGACGTGCTCAGCGATGCGCTGGCCGGTGAAGGCAGTTTCCAGGCGCCGGTCACCAACGTCCAGCAGATAGCCGCCCTGTATCCCAACTATGTGCAGGTGGTAACCTCGAAAAAAAGCGGTATCAAAACCCTGGAAGACCTGCGCGGCAAGCGCGTGGCGGTGGGTGCGCAAAACTCTGGCGTTGAAGTCAACGCACGCAACCTGCTGAACGGCCACAACATCCCTTACAGCGAGCTGAAGGTGGATTACCTGGGTTATGCCGAGGCCGCTGATGCACTGAAAGCCGGCAAGCTGGATGCAGCCTTCCTCACCAGCGGCCTGCCCAACGCGTCCCTGCTGGAACTGGAACAAAGCTTCGACCTGCAGATGGTCAGCATCAAACCGGAAAACGTCGCCCGCATTGCCGAAGACAAGAGCTATTTTGTCTCGCTGGAAATTCCCGCCGGTACCTACGGCAACGATGAACCGGTTGCTACAGCAGCGATCATGAATGCACTGGCCGTACGTTCCGACCTGTCACAGGAAGACGTCTACAAACTGACCAAAACCTTCTTTGACAGCCTGCCGCAACTGCGCAACTCGCACCAGGCCATGAACGATGTCTCTGTGGAAGCGGCCCAGCAGGGTCTGGTTGCACCACTGCACCCGGGCGCCCAGCAGTACTATGACGAACTCGCCGCGGACTGATTCCCGGCTTGAGCTTAAAAGGCCGGGTATCCTTGCAGGGGTATCCGGCCTTTTCATTTTTGCCGTCCTGAGCGCTTCATTCTGGCCGGTTACCACTACACAAGCAGCATTCAATGGGCAACAATGCCGTTTGCCGGACTCAGGCTTTGGCCTGCAATGGCAGCACTCGGTCGAACGGGAAAACTGGCGGGAAGACTATCTGCGCCAGGGCAACCGCTTGCTGCTGGTGCGCAGCCGCTTCAAGACATACGGTGCCGGCACACCCAATGACGGCATCTTGCACGAAAACAGCGACGGACTGGTCGACTACCGCCTCAAGCGCCCGCTGAAAGAACTCAGCTGGGTCGTTTCCGACAATGTTCAGTCCACGCTCTGGATACAGGGGCACGCCTGGCCTGTACATGCCTGGCTTGATGACTATACAACGCTTGACTTTCACGTCAGGCGCCTGCCTTTGTGGCAATTTCTAATGATGGATTCCTGTGATGAGCACTTCAGACAATTACACAGCCTCCGGCAATGACGAACAGCAGCTGCTGGAAAAGTTTGACCGCGCTTCCGTGCTGCGCAACATAACCAACAAACCGGTAGCCATGCTGGTTTTTTGTCTGTCGGTCGCCTATTCGCTGTTCCACCTCTACATCACCTACAACCCGATGCCGGAGCTGTTGCAGCGCAGCGCCCACGTTGCCATCGGTCTGTGCCTGATCTTCTTTCTGTACCCGGCAAGGCAGGCATCCAGCCGTAACCGGGTCAGTCTGGTGGACTGGGTGCTGGTGCTGGCCAGCGCCGCCAGCTTTGGCTATCTGGCACTGGAGTACCAGGCCATTGTCACCACCCGCGGCGGCATTCCAAATACGCTGGACATCGGATTCTCCATCCTGACCGTAGTTCTGGTCGTGGAAGGTACCCGTCGCATCATGGGCTGGATGCTGCCGATCCTGGCACTGGTGTTCCTCGCCTACCCCTTTATCAGCCACTTTGACTTCATGCCGGACCGGCTGCTCACCCGCGCCTTTGACATGGGCGACATCTTTGGCCAGATGTACCTGAAAACCGAAGGTCTGTTCTCCACCGCCATTGGTGCCTCAGTGACCTTCATCTTTCTGTTCATCCTGTTTGGTGCCTTTCTGGCCAAATCGGGCATGGGCCAGCTGTTCAACGACCTCGCCATGGCGCTGGCCGGCCACAAACAGGGCGGTCCGGCCAAGGTGGCGGTGATTTCCAGTGGTTTCATGGGCAGCATCAACGGTACTGCGGTTGCCAACGTGGTTGGCACCGGCGCTTTTACCATTCCGCTGATGAAAAAAATTGGCTACGACAAGAACTTTGCCGGTGCGGTGGAAGCCAGCGCCTCGGTGGGCGGACAGATCCTGCCGCCAATCATGGGTGCCAGCGCCTTCATCATGGCTGAAACCACGGGTGTGAGCTACGGCAGTATTGCCCTGGCCGCCCTGTTGCCTGCCCTGCTCTACTATCTGGGCGTGATTGCCCAGGTGCATTTTTGTGCCGGCCGGGAAAACCTCAAGGGAATTCCGAAGGCCGATCTGCCACGGATCATGGAGGTGCTCAAGGAGCGCGGCCACCTGCTGTTTCCGATCATTGCCCTGGTCGTTCTGCTGTTCAAGTCGGTCCCGGTCAGCTTTGCCGCGTTCTACACCATCATCATCACCATTATCATCAGCAGCCTGCGCAAAAGCACCCGTATGTCAATTACTGACATCTTCGAGGCCATGGCCGATGGTGCCCGCCAGTCGTTGTCGGTCATGGTGGCCTGTGCCGTGGTCGGCATCATCATCGGCGTGGTCAGCCTGACCAGCTTCGGCAGCGTGATGACTTCCTCGATCATGAGCATCGGTGCCGGCTCACTGCTCCTGACGCTGATTTTTACCATGCTGGCTTCAATGATCCTGGGCATGGGCCTGCCATCCATTCCGGCCTACATCATTACTGCCACCATGGCGGCGCCAGCACTGGCAAACTTCGATGTTCCGGTATTGGTAGCACACATGTTCGTGTTCTACTTCGGCCTGTTTGCCAACATCACCCCCCCCGTAGCACTCGCCGCCTTTGCCGGAGCCGGCATTGCCGGCGGTGACCCGATGCGGACCGGGTTCATCTCACTGCGCCTTGCGCTGGCCGGCTTCATCGTCCCGTTCCTGTTTGTCTACAACCCGGCGATGATGATGATTGATGTCACCGGACTGCCCATGAACGCCCGTGAATTCCCGCTGCCGCCAGTATTTGACATCATCGCCATCAGCTTCACCTCGATCTTCGGCATCATTGCCCTGGGAGCTGCGGTGGAAGGCTATCTGAAGAGCAACCTGTCACCGCTGGTGCGTATCATCCTGGCGGCCGGTGCGCTGATGATGATCGTGCCGGAAACCTATACCGACATTGCCGGCATCGTAGTGGTGGCATTGGTCGCGGTCTGGAACTGGCGCAGCGCTGGCCAACAGCGTCCCGGGGCGGCCTGAACACTGAGGGCCGCTCTGCCGGGCGGCATGCCTTGGTCCGTTAAAAACCTTCCCTGAAGCCCGTTGCCGCTGTAAATCCTCCCCGGACCCAACAGC
The DNA here is from genome assembly GCA_964394445.1 of uncultured Thiopseudomonas sp. Taxonomy (GTDB): domain Bacteria; phylum Pseudomonadota; class Gammaproteobacteria; order Pseudomonadales; family Pseudomonadaceae; genus Thiopseudomonas. Next base: position 40,875 of record CAYMXO010000001.1, on the reverse strand, counting down.
ATCAAAGCCACAGCGCCCTACCCGGCTGCCGGCAACAGTCCCAGCACCAATGGCAAGGTCAGCACCGCGAGCAGGGTCTGCATGGTAATGATTCCGGCCATCAGGCTGCTGTCACCGTTCATCTGGCGTGTCAGGATATACGCGGTTGGCGCCGTCGGCAGGGCGAAAAAGATAATCACCAGCGCTGCTGCCTGGGCCGGCATGCCGAGTAACCAGGCCAGTGCGGCACAGCCCGCAGGTATCAACAGCAACCGGGTCAGGCTGCTGACCAGCATGGCACTGCGCTCATCCAGAAGCCGTGCTGGCTGCAAAGCGGCTCCCACACACAGCAGCCCCAGCGGCAGGCTGCCGGCACCCAGCATGCCCATCAGGTTGTCACTGCCAAACGGCAGTCCGATACCACTCAGGTTAAGAAAAATACCCAGCAAACAGGCCTGGATCAGCGGGTTTTTCAGGATTGGCCGGGCCATCTGCCAGCGGCCCATCTGCTGGCCTGAAGCCAGGGCCCAGACCGACAACAGGTTTAGAACCGGAATCTTGATTGCCATGACAATGGCGGCAATTGCCAGTCCGTCGTTACCGTAAAGCATGCTGATGCTGGCCAGCCCCAGGTAGGTGTTAAAACGCAGCGCGCCCTGCGCCAGAACACCAAAGCGTGCCGCCGGCCAGCCGTGTCGGCGGCGCAACAACAACAGTGCACACCAGACCAGCAGCACGCCAAGTAGTGACAAAAGTGCAATTTTTGGCAGTTCCGGACTGGAAAAGGGCGCGCGCGTCATGCTGCCGACCAGCAAGGCGGGAAACAGTAGAAAGTAATTGAGGCGCTCTGCCCCGTCCCAGAATCCCTGCTGAAAAAAGCGGCCACGCCGCAACAGATAACCAAACAGGATCAGGGCAAATATGGGCCAGAGGGCCAGCAACACATCAAGCATGCAAATTCCGCTTCATGATCGGGCGCAAACCGGCCCGGCAATAAAGATGCTAGCCTACCGGCTCACATGATATTTTGCCAAGCTGTGCAAACAGCTGCCTGAGCAACCGGGTAATCAGATATCCGCTCAGCAATGGTGCAAAACACTTTGTACCAGGATTGGTCCCGATAGATGTGACCCGAAACAGATCATCGCTGTCTATGTACACTAGTAGAGAAAAACCGATGATTCCGACACTGTCTGGGCCAGTGTAGGCATCTTAAGTTCTATGGATCTTTTTATGATTTTGCCGCTAACATGGTATCCTTGTCTGGCACCGGCCTCCCGGCATTACAACCGAAACACCAAACATTGCAAGGCGCACAACAAGGAGCAAGCATGAGCACACAGAATTCATTTACCTACGAAGAGCTACTTAAGTGCAGCCGTGGCGAGCTCTTCGGCCCGGGTAATGCGCAACTGCCCGCGCCCAACATGCTCATGATTGACCGCATTACCCATATCTGTGCCACAGGCGGCAAGCATGGCAAAGGCGAAATTGTCGCTGAGCTCGACATCAATCCAGACCTGTGGTTCTTTGGTTGCCATTTTGAAGGCGATCCCGTCATGCCGGGCTGCCTGGGTCTGGATGCCATGTGGCAGCTGGTCGGTTTTTATCTGGGCTGGCAAGGCAATCCGGGACGCGGCCGTGCGCTGGGCTCCGGTGAAGTCAAGTTTTTTGGCCAGGTACTGCCCACAGCTAAAAAAGTCACCTATAACATCCATATCAAACGCACCATCAACCGCTCACTGATCCTGGCCATTGCCGACGGTACGGTCAGCGTTGACGGCCGTGAAATCTATAGCGCCGAAGGCCTGCGTGTAGGCCTGTTTACTTCCACCGATTCTTTTTAAGGAATAGAGTGTATGCGTCGTGCAGTTATTACCGGTATCGGCATTGTCTCCTGCATTGGTACAGACAAGGCCACAGTAACTGAAAGCCTGCGTACCGGTCGTTCCGGTATCCGCTTTAACCCGTCCTATGCCGAAGCCGGCCTGCGCAGTCAGGTTTCCGGTTCCGTCGACATCCCCCTGGAAGAGCTGATTGACCGTAAAGTTCTGCGCTTCATGGGCGATGCGGCAGCTTTTGCTTACCTGTCCATGCAGCAGGCCATCGAAGACAGCGGACTGAGCGAAGAACAGGTATCCAACCCGCGTACCGGTCTGATTGCCGGCTCCGGCGGTGCTTCCACGCAAAACCAGATGGAAGCCATTGACACCCTGCGTGAAAAAGGCGTCAAGCGTGTTGGCCCCTACCGGGTTACCCGTACCATGGGCAGTACGGTGTCTGCCTGCCTGGCCACGCCATTCAAAATCAAGGGCGTCAGCTACTCCGTTTCCTCAGCCTGCGCCACCAGTGCCCACTGCATAGGTCAGGCCGTTGAACAGATCCAGCTGGGCAAGCAGGACGTGGTCTTTGCCGGTGGCGGTGAAGAGGAACACTGGAGCCAGAGCTGCCTGTTCGATGCCATGGGCGCCCTGTCCACCCAATATAACGAAACACCCGAGAAAGCTTCCCGTGCCTATGATGCCAACCGTGACGGTTTTGTCATCGCCGGCGGTGGTGGCATGGTGGTGGTTGAAGAGCTGGAGCATGCGCTGCAGCGCGGCGCCAAGATCTACGCCGAAATTGTCGGCTACGGCGCCACCTCCGACGGCTACGACATGGTTGCTCCCAGCGGTGAAGGTGCCGAGCGCTGCATGCAGCAGGCCATGGCCGGTATTGATGCCCCTATCGACTACATCAACACCCACGGCACCTCAACCCCCGTTGGTGATGTGGCCGAGCTGAAAGCGATCCGTGCAGTATTTGGTGACAAGGCTCCAAAAATCAGCTCCACCAAGAGCCTGACCGGCCACTCGCTGGGTGCTACCGGCGTACAGGAAGCCATCTACTCCCTGCTGATGATGGAAAACGACTTCATTGCCGGTTCCGTCAACGTTGACGAGCTCGATGAGGCGGCCCAGGGCCTGCCGATCGTCTGCAAGAGTGAAGAAGGCGTCAAGCTCAATACCATCATGAGCAACAGCTTCGGCTTTGGCGGCACCAACGCCACCCTGGTGCTGAAACGCTACGAAGGCTGATTACAGCCGGCCAACAAAAAACCCGCTATGCAGATAGCGGGTTTTTTATTACCGGTTCCTGCGTGTCATCAGTTGCCGCAAATGTTGACCAGTACCCGCCCCTTTTGCTGGCCGGCAAGGATTTTGGCAATGGCTTGCGGGGTTTCCTCAAGGCTGATTTCTTCAACCAGCGCTTCAAGGTCCATTTTCCACTGCAGCGAGAGCATGTCCCACATCGATGCCTTGGCCACCAGTGGCAGTTCGACCGAATCCACACCCAGCAGATTGACTCCCCGCAGAATAAAGGGGAAAACGTTACCGGCAAAGTGGGTGCCGGCAGTCAGCCCGCAACAGGCGACACTGCCACCATAGTTCAGTGACTTGATGACATTAAACAGGATGTCTCCGCCTACGGTATCAACCGCTGCGGCCCAGCGGCTTTTCAGCATTGGACGCTCGGTGCCCTCACCCAGCTCGTTACGGTCGATGACAGAGCTGGCCCCCAGCTGGCGCAGAAACGGTTCCTGCTCGGCCTTGCCGGTTGCGGCAACCACGGAATAGCCAAGCTGAGACAGCAGTTTTACCGCAACCGAGCCGACGCCACCGGTCGCACCGGTCACCAGCACATCACCGTCTTCAGGCTTTATGCCGGCCTCAACGAGTTTCCTGACGCAGAGTCCCGCAGTAAAGCCTGCGGTGCCCAGTATCATTGCCTCGCGCAGGCTGAGTCCGGCCGGACGCTTGATCAGCCAGTCGGCAGGCACGCGAATGTAGTCGGCTAGACCGCCATAGGTATTCATGCCAAGATCATAGCCGGTGACAATCACGTCATCCCCGGCCGCAAAGCCTTCAACACTGGAGTCTTCAACCACACCGGCAGCATCAATACCGGGTGTGTGCGGAAACTCTCTGGTTACGCCCCGGTTGCCGGTTGCCGAAAGTGCATCCTTATAATTCAGGGAAGAATAATGTACCCGTACCAGAACTTCGCCGGCCGGAAGCTGGGCAAAATCACGCCTGCTCACCTGTTGTTGAAACTGCGGTTCTTCGGTTACCCATAATGCACGGTAAGTTGCCATTGCCGTAAATACCTCGCTTGTTGTTCTTCTTAATGCCAGAAGCCTTGCTGCAGGCGCTGCCAAAGCCTGGTTGTTACATGGTCGGCAGTGTTTGCCGCAGCCAGCCCCACACGTTCCTGCAGGTTTTTTCTAAAGCGGTAATTCACCTGAAATACCCGGGCAGATTGTGCACGCTCAAGCAGATATTGATCGCTGGTGAGAATTTCATCTACTAGCTGTTTGGCCAGTGCGTCAGTGCCCAGCCAAACCTCGCCTGTTGCCACGCTTGCCATGTCCAGCTGAGGACGATAGCGGGCAACAAAGTCCTTGAACAGGTCATGGGTGGTCTGCAAATCTTGCAGAAACTTGCTTCTGCCCTGCTCGGTATTTTCACCCAGGAGTGTCAGGGTACGCTTGTACTCGCCCGCCGTCAGCACCTCGACGTCGATATCGTTCTTCTTCAGCAGGCGATGGATGTTGGGCATTTGTGCCACCACACCAATCGAGCCCAGTACCGCAAAGGGCGCACTGAGGATTTTGTTGCCGATACAGGCCATCATGTAACCGCCACTGGCTGCCACCTTGTCAACGCAGACTGTTAGCGGAATCCCGGCATCACGGATGCGGGCAAGCTGCGAGGCGGCAAGACCGTAGCCATGCACCATGCCGCCACCACTTTCCAGACGTACCACAATCTCGTCTTGCCCGGTGGCCAGGCTCAATACCGCTGTTACCTCCTGGCGCAAGCTGCTGGTTGCCGAAGCTCGAATGTCGCCATCAAAATCCAGAACAAAGACCCTGGGCTTGTCCGGCGGGTTTTTCTTGTCCTGCTTTTCTTGCAGTTTGCGCTGCCTGGCCAGTTTCTTCAGCTCGCTTTTCGACAGCACTGCCGCTTGCATGCCTTCGCGCATGTCGTCAAGGCGCTCGTTGATGGAACGAATTTCCAGCTCACCTTCCTTGCTGCGCTGACGACCTTTCAGGGCTGCCAGGGTAATCAGTACCGCCAGCACCACAACCAGAACTGTTACCGCACGCAACAAGAAGCCTGCATAATCCAGTAAAAATTCCACTCAACCTCCCGCTTCACTTGTTGAATCAAAGACGTTGATTGTACCTTTATTGGCTTGCCAGCGGGCGTTTGATCCATGGCAGCCGGCGAGTAAAACAATTCAAACAAACGTATGAAAAATGTTTGACAGCTGCCCCGCCAGCACCTACCCTTGCCATGCATACACCCGTTAACCCAATGGGTCCCGACTCTTGAGCGCTCCTGGCGCAACTTCAAAAGGATAACAAGATGAGCTCAGTTGCTGATTACATCAAGACCTACACCGCCCGCTTCAACGCCGAGGCCGCTTCAGGTCTGGATCTTATTTTCCAGTTCAACATCGAGGAAGCAGGCAACTACCACCTGGTCGTCAAGGACGGTACCTGTGAGGTGAAAGAAGGTGAGAACGCCGATGCCAACGTAACCCTGGTAATGGATGCAGAAACCTTCCAGGGGCTGGCCAGTGGCGAAACCGATGGCATGCAGGCATTCATGATGGGCAAACTGCGCGCCGAAGGCGACATGATGCTGGCAATGAAGCTGAACGAACTGTTTCCCGGCTAAACCGTCATCGAGTCATAAAAAACGCAGCTCCAGGCTGCGTTTTTTATGATTTGGCAAAAATTTCAAACCCTCAGCAGCCGGTTGCTGCAAATTAATAAACTGGCAGCTCAACACTTTCGAACAGCTTGTCACGCTCCTTCTGGTCCCGACACTGAATGGCCTGCTGCTGAATTTCGGTGGTCAGGTGAGGAGCAAACTGCTCGATAAAGGCCGACATGTAGCCACGCAGGAAAGTACCGCGGCGAAAGGCAATTTTGGTCACGCTGGACTCGAACAGGTGGCTGGCATCCAGAACCACCAGATCACTGTCTTGGCGCTGGTCAACCGCCATGCCGGCCACAATTCCGACACCCAGCCCCAGACGGACATAGGTCTTGATTACGTCCGCGTCGGCGGCAGTAAACACCACCTTGGGCTCCAGTCCTTCCAGACTGAACGCTTCATCAAGCTTGGAGCGCCCGGTGAAGCCGAATACATAGGTAACAATCGGGTACGCTGCCAGTTGCTCCAGGGTCAACTTGCCTGCCTTGGCCAGCGGATGCTCGGCCGGTACCACCACGCAGCGGTTCCAGCGATAACAGGGCATGGTCACCAGCTCGGGAAAGGCCTCCAGCCCTTCTGTGGCAATCGCAAAGTCGACCGCACCGTCGGCAGCCATTTCAGCGATCTGGGCTGGCGTACCCTGGTTCATGTGCAAGGATACGTCAGGGTATGCCTGTCTGAAGCGCCTGATGACCGGTGGCAAGGCATAGCGCGCCTGAGTGTGCGTTGTGGCAATTGCAAGCACCCCTTCCCGCTCGTTGGAAAACTCGTTGGCGATCTGCTTGATCTGCTCACACTGGCGCAGAATTTCGCCGGCAACTGCAATCACCTGCTCGCCAGCCGCCGTAATGTGCGACAAGTGTTTGCCGCTGCGGGCAAAAATTTCGACGCCGAGTTCATCTTCCAGCAGACGAATCTGTTTACTGATACCCGGTTGCGAGGTATAGAGCACCTGGGCGGTCGCAGATACGTTCAGACCGTTACGGGACACTTCCCAGATATAGCGTAGCTGTTGTAATTTCATCGTTCCCTCGGGATTGCTATAATATGGCTCACTTATAATTTTATTCACACTACAGCGGCAATCTTATAGCGAAAACCGATTTAGGCCAACTCTCATCATGCCCTGTCCGCCTGTTTATCCGGAATTTATTCACTCTATCGAGCACCACTGGCCATTTTTAGAACACCTCCCCGGTTGCCATCTGGTCAGCAGCAGCTTCGATCCGGATGCGTCCAGCAAACATGACTTTCAGTATTATGGCTTGCAATCTGCCGGCAGCAGTCGCAAACGGCAAAGCGAATTTCTCGCTGGCCGTATCTGTGCCGCACAGGCACTGGCGCTGAGCGGGCACAGATTCCAGCTACCAGCGCGCGATACTGCTTCTGGACGGCCCGTGTGGCCTGCCGGTCATTGTGGCTCGATTACCCATAGTCATGGCGTTGCTGCCGCCGTTACCGGCCCAACAGACTGCTGGAAAGGACTGGGACTGGATGTCGAGCGGTTAATCCTAGCGCCCAGGGCAAAACGTCTTTCTGGTGCGATCCTTGTGCCGGACGAGCGGCACTGGCTTGAAGGCCAGGACGAGCAAACTGTCGTCTCACGCCTGACTCTGATCTTCTCTGCCAAGGAGAGCCTGTTCAAGGCATTGAACCCTCTCACCGGAGTCTATTTCGGCTTCCAGGATGCCGAAGCCTTTTGCCTTGAGGCACAAAACCGGCTCGGACTGAGGTTATTGCGCAACCTGTCCGATGAATACCGTGCCGGCATGGAGTTCTCCTGTCAGTGGGTCCGGCATGGCCACGGCGTACTGACCCTGGTGCATATAGCGACCTGCTAAGCAGAAGGAGTCGTGCAAAACTCCCATGCCTGCTGCGTGGTAAACGGCCAGAACAGCTCGGCCCCGTTGTCCAGCCGCAGCAGTACCGGGATATGCACAGCATAGCGCTCAACCCAGTCTTCGCGCTCAATGATATCCACCCACTCGATCTGTAACGGCATCGCATTGAGCAGCGGCAACAGCACCTGCTCGGCCTCGTCACACAGGTGACAACCCAGGGTGCCAAACAGTCTACATTCAAGCATGTTCAATATTTCCCAAGCCTTGCAGGCACAAAAAAGGGGATGCGCGCATCCCCTTTTTTGCTAATGGAACAGAACCTGTTAGTTCTGGCCCATCTGCTGACGGATCAGGTCACCAATGGTGGTCGGACCGGCCGCTTCTACTTCCTGCTTGCGCAGTTCTTTCATCGCGTCCTTCTCGTCCTCAACGTCCTTGGACTTGATGGACAGGTTGATAACGCGGGACTTGCGGTCGATGTTGATGATCTTGGCTTCAACTTCGTCGCCTTCTTTCAGCACGTTACGCGCGTCTTCAACACGGTCACGGCTGATTTCAGAGGCTTTCAGCACGGCTTCAACATCATCCGCCAGAACTACAACAGCACCCTTGGCGTCTACTTCCTTCACGGTACCGCGGACAATGCTGCCCTTCTCGTTCAGTGAAGCGTAGTTGGAGAACGGATCGTCTTCCAGCTGCTTGATGCCCAGGGAAATGCGCTCACGCTCAGGATCAACGGACAGGATGACAGTCTCCAGCTCGTCGCCTTTTTTGTAGTTGCGTACCGCTTCTTCACCGGTTTCATGCCAGCTGATGTCGGACAGGTGAACCAGGCCGTCGATGCCGCCATCCAGACCAATAAAGATACCGAAGTCGGTGATGGACTTGATGGTACCGGAGATCTTGTCGCCTTTGTTGTACTGACCGGAGAACTCTTCCCATGGGTTGGCTTTACACTGCTTGATACCCAGGGAGATGCGGCGACGCTCTTCGTCGATGTCCAGAATCTGGACTTCAACTTCGTCACCAACCTGAACAACCTTGGAAGGATGAATGTTCTTGTTGGTCCAGTCCATTTCGGAAACGTGCACCAGGCCTTCGACGCCCTCTTCCAGCTCGGCAAAGCAGCCGTAGTCGGTCAGATTGGTCACTTTGGCCATGACACGGGTGCCTTCCGGGTAACGGGACTTGATGGCTACCCATGGATCTTCGCCCAGCTGCTTCAGACCCAGGGAAACGCGGTTGCGCTCGCGGTCGAACTTCAGCACTTTGACGTCGATCTCGTCGCCAACGTTGACGATTTCGCTTGGGTGCTTGATGCGCTTCCAGGCCATGTCGGTAATGTGCAGCAGACCGTCTACGCCGCCCAGGTCAACGAAGGCACCGTAGTCAGTGAGGTTCTTGACAATACCTTTGATCTGCTGGCCTTCCTGCAGGCTTTCCAGCAGCTGCTCGCGCTCGGCACTGTTTTCAGCTTCCAGAACGCTGCGGCGGGAAACCACCACGTTGTTGCGCTTCTGGTCCAGCTTGATGACCTTGAATTCCAGCTCTTTACCTTCCAGGTGGGTGGTGTCACGCACAGGGCGCACGTCAACCAGGGAACCTGGCAGGAACGCACGGATACCATTGACGTCAACGGTGAAACCACCCTTGACCTTGCCATTGATAATACCCTTAACCACTTCCTCGGCGTTGAAAGAGGCTTCCAGAACCAGCCAGGATTCGGCGCGCTTGGCTTTTTCGCGGGACAGACGGGTTTCACCCCAGCCATCTTCAACCGCATCCAGCGCAACGCTGACTTCGTCACCCACGGCAATGCTCAGCTCGCCCTGCTCGTTGTAGAACTGTTCTACAGGGATGACGCCCTCGGACTTCAGGCCAGCATGTACGGTTACCCAGTCACCGTCGATATCAACAACAATACCGGTGATGATGGAACCTGGCTGCATGTCCAGGGATTTAAGGCTTTCTTCAAAAAGTTCTGCAAAGCTTTCGCTCATGTTTAATCCTGTTGATTAAAGGGTCGGACTGACCCGTCCACATTCCAGACAATGCGGGTTTATAAATAAAAAGGCCGGAGCGGCGCTGTCTGGGCCGGTTCCTGCCTTGCTTATAAAACGCTAGACCAGACCACGGGTGGTGGCTTCGGCCATGACACGTTCTACAACCTGTTCAATCGTCAGAGTGGTCGAATCAAGTACAATGGCATCTTCAGCCGGTCTGAGAGGAGCCACCTCACGATTGGTGTCGCGCTCATCGCGCGCACGGATTTCTTCCACAAGATCGGGGAGATTAACAGAATGACCGGCTTCCTTCAACTGCAAATAACGCCGGCGCGCCCGCTCTTCCGCACTGGCGGTAAGAAAGATTTTCAATGGCGCATCAGCGAATACCACTGTGCCCATGTCGCGGCCATCGGCGACCAGACCTGGCTCCATGCGAAAATCGCGCTGGCGTTGCAGCAGGCCCTCACGCACACCTTCCAGTGAGGCAATCTGTGATGCGTAGCTACCCACGGTTTCGGTGCGGATGGCGCGCCCGACATCGGCACCGCCAAGCAGGGTTCTGCCGCCGACAAACTCAACCTGCAGCTGCAGTGCCATGGTGCGCAACGCCGCCTCGCTGGTCGGGGCAATGCCGGATTGTTCTGCAGCCAGTGCCAGCACCCGATAGATTGCACCGGAGTCCAGCACGTGCCAGCCCAGGTGTTGTGCAACCAGTCCGGTTACGGTTCCCTTGCCCGAGCCACTGGGCCCATCGATGGTAATTACTGGAATCTGGCTCATTCACCAACCTCCGCACTGACGCGCATGCCCAGCCGGGCACAGAGCTGTAGAAAATTTGGAAAGGATGTTGCCACGTGCTGGCTGCCATGGATGCGGATCGGCTGGCCGGCGCGCAGCGACGCGACACTAAAAGACATGGCAATACGGTGATCGCCATGGGCCCAGACTTCACCACCGCCCATCGGTCCACCGTCAATGATGATGCCGTCAGGCAGGGTTTCCACCTGTATCCCCAGTGTGCGCAAACCGTCAGCCATCACCTCGATGCGGTCGCACTCTTTTACCCGCAGCTCTTCCGCGCCGCGCAGCACGGTACGGCCCTCGGCACAGGCAGCGGCAATAAACAGCACGGGAAATTCATCGATGGCCAGCGGCACCAGCTCTTGCGGAATCTCGATACCTTTCAGGCTGGAACTGCGTATGCGCAGATCGGCCACCCGCTCACCCCCCACCACCCGCACACGCTCAATGCTGATGTCGGCGCCCATTAGCTTGAGGATATCGATGACGCCGGTACGGGTCGGGTTGATGCCAACATGCTCCAGCAAGACATCGGCATTCTTGGCAATGCTTGCTGCCACCATAAAGAAGGCCGCCGATGAAATATCCCCGGGCACCTCGATATAAGTGGCCGACAGCTCATGACCACCTTCAATTTTAACCGTGGAGTCATGTACTTCGAGCGGGTAGCCGAAGCCCTGCAGCATGCGTTCGGAATGATCGCGTGTCGGTGCAGGCTCGGTGACCGAGGTACTGCCATCCGCGTACAGACCGGCCAGCAGCAGGCAGGATTTGACCTGGGCACTGGCCATCGGCATGTCATAGTGAATGCCGGTCAGCGCCTGCCCGCCGCGGATCACCAGTGGCGGGCGCCCTTCTTCGGCAGTTTCCACCACTGCGCCCATCTCGCGCAGCGGACTGGCAATGCGGTTCATCGGACGTTTACTCAGCGAGGCGTCACCAGTCAGCGTGGTGTCAAACGTCTGGCCAGCCAGAATGCCGGACAGCAGGCGCATGGTGGTACCGGAGTTGCCCACATAGATCGGGCCTGGCGGCTGCTGCAAACCATGCAGGCCCACACCATGAATCACCACCCTGCCCTCAACCGGCCCTTCGATGACCACGCCCATGTCGCGGAACGCCTGGATCGTTGCCAGCGCATCTTCGCCCTCAAGGAAACCATCCACTTCGGTAGTCCCGCGTGCCAGGGAGCCCAGCATGATGGTGCGGTGGGAGATGGATTTGTCGCCTGGCACGCGGATGTTGCCGTTGGCGTTACCACCTGGCTGCGCCAGAAATATCAGTTCTTTATCATCTAACATGGTTTGCATATATGCCCGTTGAGCCAAAATCGTATTAAAGTGTTCGCGTGCCACACGCGCCCGGGTAAACACTCCCATCAGGTAATGTCCATTGCCTTCGGCTATGGCCTGGCGCAGCTCGCACAAGTCCTCGTTCAGTGCATCCAGCTGGTACAGCACTGCGTCGCGGTTGGACAAAAAAATGTCATGCCACATTTGCGGATCACTGGCTGCAATGCGGGTGAAGTCGCGAAAACCACCGGCCGCATAGCGAAAAATATCCAGGTTTTCATCACGCCGGGCCAGCGAATCCACCAGGCCAAACGCCAGCAAGTGAGGCAAATGGCTGGTCGCCGCCAGTACCCGATCGTGCTGCTCGATGCCCATCTGCTCGACGTCAGCACCGGTACCCTGCCAAAGCGCGGCAACCAGCTTCAGTACCTGCGGATCCGTACCTGCGTGGGGTGTCAGAATTACCTTGTGCTGTCGAAACAGGCCGGCATTTGCCGCGGTTACACCGCTGCGCTCGGAGCCGGCAATCGGATGCCCGGGCACCAGCCCGGGTGGCAGGACGCCAAACGCCTGTTGCACCGCATGGACAAACTCACCCTTGACGCTGCCAACATCGGTAATCACCGCATCCTGTGTGGCGGGATCGGCGGCCAGTTGTTGCAGAATCTGCCCCGCAGCCAGCACCGGCACCGCCAGCATGATCACATCGGCACCACAACAGCCGTCCAGCAGACTGGTTGTGTAGCGATCGACCACGCCCATTTCCAGCGCCGCCTGGCAGGTGGACAGGTCACTGTCGACCCCAACCACCTCACGGCACAGGCCTTGCTCGCGCATGGCGCTGGCAAAAGATGCCCCGATCAGGCCCAGGCCGACAACCGTCAGCCTGCCCGTCAGGGGAGCAGCTTTTGTCTCAGACAGCATTGGCCAGAACCTGTTTGAGCACATTCAAGAAACGCGCGTTTTCTTCGTGGGTGCCAATGGATACGCGCAAGAATTCCGGCATGCCGTAGCCGGCTACCGGGCGCACAATCACACCTTTTTCCAGCAGGGCCTGGTTGATTGCTGCCGCGTCCTGTTTGAAGTTGACCGCAATGAAGTTGCCGCGGGACGGAATCCACTCCAGCCCCAGCGCTTCCAGACCGGTCTCCAGCTGCTCCATGCCCTGGTCATTGGCCAGGCGGCTGCGGAACAGGTAGTCCTCGTCTTCCAGCGCGGCACAGGCTGCCGCCAGTGCCAGGCTGTTGACGTTGAACGGCTCGCGCACGCGGTTCAGCACTTCGGCAACCCGGGCACTGGACAATGCATAACCAACCCGCAACGCAGCCAGGCCATAAGCCTTGGAAAAGGTGCGGGTGACGATCAGGTTTGGATAACGTGACAGGTACTTCACCCCGTCGGGCAGCTCGCTGCCGGATGCGTATTCGATATAGGCCTCATCCAGAACCACCAGCACCCGCTCAGGAATCGCTTCAAGAAACTCTTCCAGTGCATTGATATCAAACCATGTACCGGTTGGGTTGTTCGGATTGGCGATAAATACTACGCGAGTGTTTTCATCAATGGCGGCCAGCATCGCATCCAGATCGTGACCGTAGTCCCGGGCGGGCACCTCGTGACATTCGGCACCTGCCGCCAGAGTGGCAATCGGATAAACGGCAAAGGCGTACTGACTGAACACTGCATTGCTGCCCGGTTCCAGCCAGGCCTTGGCAACCAGCTCCAGTACGTCATTGGAACCGTTGCCCAGAGTAATCTGCTCCATCCCTACGCCATAGCGATCCGCCAGCGCGCGCTTGAGGACAAAGCCGTTGCCATCCGGGTAGCGGGTCAGCTCCGGCAAGACTTTTTCGATTGCCTCCAGAGCCTTCGGGCCCGGCCCCAGCGGGTTTTCGTTACTGGCCAGCTTGATGATATCGGCCGGGTTCAGCTCCAGCTCGCGGGCCAGTTCCTCTACCGGCTTGCCGGGGACATAGGGCGACAGCTGTTGCACCGGCCGACGGGCCAGTTGCAAGAAATCACAGCTCATGCGGGTTCCTCTCGCGCTTAAAGTACTGCTTTAGGATAAGAGCCCAACACCTTGACTCCAGTGGACTGGCTGACGATTTTTTCCAGCACGTCTTTTACCAGCGGGTCATTCTGATGGCCAATGAAGTCGATGAAAAACACATAGGACCACTTGCCGCTGCGCGACGGACGGGTTTCGATCCGGGTCAGGTCAACACCGTTGTCATGGAATGGAATCAGCAGCTCGTGCAGTGCGCCCGGCTTGTTGCTGACGGAAACAATGATCGAGGTCTTGTCGTCACCGGACGGCGGCACATTGCGGCTACCGATAATCAGGAAACGGGTCGAGTTGTCCGGGCGGTCTTCAATTTTCTCCGCATGAATGGTCAGCCCATACAGGCCGGCAGCCATGTCGCCGGCAATCGCCGCACTGTTCCACTCGCCCTTGACCCGTTTGGCCGCTTCGGCGTTGCTGGCCACGGCCACCCGCTCGGCATTGGGGTAATAGGCATCCAGCCACTTGCGGCACTGCGCCAGCGACTGGGCATGGGAATAGATGCGGGTAATGTGATCAGTCTTGGTGTTTTCACCCACCAGCAGATGATGGTGAATGCGCAACTCGACCTCGCCACAGATGACAATGTCATGCTCGAGGAAGCTGTCGAGGGTGTGGTTGATCGCACCCTCGGTGGAGTTTTCCACCGGTACCACGCCATAGCTGACCGCTCCGGCCACTACTTCGCGGAAAATTTCGTCAATCGCTGCCATGGAACGGGCCTGCACCGACAAGCCGAAATGCTTCAGTGCCGCCGCATGGGAGAAGGTACCTTCCGGCCCCAGATAGGCTACTTTCAGCGGTTGCTCCAACGCCAGGCAGGCCGACATGATCTCGCGGAACAGGCGCGCCATTTCTTCGTTGCCCAGCGGGCCCTGGTTCAGTTCCATGATGCGCTTGAGCACCTGGGCTTCACGTTCGGGACGGTAGAACACGGCGCTTTCGCCTTCAGCCAGCTCTGCCATTTTGACCCGGCCCACTTCTTGCGCGCATTGCGCCCGTTCACTGATCAGTTCAAGAATCTTGTGATCCAGTGAATCAATACGTACGCGAAGCGCCTGCAATTCCTGATCGCTCATTAGCCGTGCTCCTTCTCGAATTCTTTCATGTAATCAATCAGCGCATCCACGGCTGCCATGGGCACCGCGTTATAAATGGATGCGCGCATACCACCCACAGAACGGTGGCCCTTCAGGTTCAGCAGCCGGCGCTCTTCTGCACCGGCCAGAAACGGCTTGTCCAGCTTGTCGCTGGCCAGACGGAACGGCACGTTCATCCAGGATCGTGCGTTACGGCTGACGGGGTTGTCGTACAGCTCGCTGTTGTCGATAAAGTCGTACAGTTTGCGCTGCTTTGCTTCGTTAATACGCGCCATGGCTTCAACGCCGCCCTGCGCCTTCAGCCACTTGAACACCAGGCCGGACAAATACCATGAAAAGCTTGCCGGCGTGTTGTACATGGAGCCGTTGTCCGCCGCCACCTGGTAGTTCAGCATGGTTGGGCAGGATGCCCGGGCACGGCCCAGCAGGTCATCACGCACGATAATGACGACCAGTCCACTTGGGCCGATATTTTTTTGTGCACCGGCATAAATCATGCCGTAACGGCTGACATCCACCGGGCGGGACAAAATGTCCGATGACATGTCGGCAATCAGCGGCACCTTGCCGGTATCCGGAATCCAGTCAAACTGCAGGCCGCCGATGGTTTCGTTGGTGGCGTAGTGCACATAGGAGGCATCCGGATTCAGTTGCCATTCGTTCTGGCCGGGAATGGCAAAGTAGTCCAGCCCCTTCGCGCTGGCAGCAATGTTTACCGTGCCAAAGCGTGCAGCTTCGTCAGCGCTCTTGCGTGACCAGATTCCGGTATCAATGTAGTCGGCACAGCCGCTTTCAGGCATGAAATTGAGGGGGATCTGGGCAAATTGCTGACTCGCCCCACCCTGCACAAACAGCACTTTATAGTTGTCCGGCACCTGCATCAGGTCACGCAGATCCTGCTCGGCGGTCTGGGCAATCTGTACAAATTCGTCACTGCGGTGGCTCATTTCCATAACCGACAGACCGCGTCCCTGCCAGTCCAGCAACTCGGCCTGTGCCTGTTTCAGCACCTCTTCCGGCAAGGCTGCCGGTCCTGCACAAAAATTGTAAGCTCTTGTGGTCATGGAAATTACTCTTGGGTTTCAGTTGAGTTCGTGCTGTCGTCATTTACAACTTCAGCTGTCAAATCGTCTTCATCTTCATCGTCGTCGGATGGTTCCTGCACCCGTTCAATGCCAACCAGCGTCTCGCCCTTGGTCAGGCGGATCAGGGTCACGCCCTGGGTGTTACGCGACTGGCTGGACACCTCGTCGACGCGGGTACGTACCAGGGTGCCCTGGTCGGTAATCAGCATGATTTCCTCACCATCCTGCACCTGTACCGCGCCCACCAGTTTGCCGTTGCGCTCGTTTTGTACCTGGGCAATCACGCCCTGGCCGCCACGACCACGCAGCGGGAACTCGGGCAGAGCGGTGCGTTTGCCGTAGCCTTTCTCGGAGGCAGTCAGGATCCAGTCATCAGGCTCCGGAATCAGCATGGAAATAAGCTGCTGGTCATCCGGCAGGCGCATGCCGCGCACACCGCGGGCAGTCCGGCCCATGGGGCGCACATTGCCTTCCTTGAAGCGGATCACCTTGCCGCCATCAGAGAACAGCATGACATGCCTGGAACCATCGGTAATGGCGGCAGCAATCAGCGTGTCGCCCTCTTCCAGGCGCAACGCAATCAGACCGGAGCTGCGTGGACGGCTGAACTGAGTCAGTGGGGTTTTCTTTACCGTACCGCTGGCAGTAGCCATGAAGATGTAGGCGCCATCGGCTTCGTCATATTCCTGGCCATCGTCGCCTGCATCACTGCCCACGTCTTCGGCCACATCGGCCAGCTCGGGCATGTCTTCATCGTCGATGCCTTCCGCCTCGGCCTGTGCGTTGAGCGCCTCCAGGTCGATCTCCAGCATGGCAGTAATACGTTCGCCCTCTTCCAGCGGCAACAGGTTGACCATCGGCCGGCCACGCGAGGCACGGGATGCCTCGGGAATTTCAAAGGTGCGCAGCCAGTACACCTTGCCCTTGCTGGAGAACAACAGCAGGGTGGCGTGACTGTTGGCTACCAGCAGGTGTTCAACATAGTCTTCTTCTTTTACGCCTGTTGCGGAACGGCCGCGACCGCCACGACGCTGGGCCTGGTAGGCCTCCAGCGGCTGGCTCTTGGCATAGCCGCCGTGGGAAATGGTGACCACCCGCTCCTCTTCCGGAATCAGGTCGGCAATGGTCAGATCCACCTGGGACGCAACAATTTCGGTACGGCGGGCATCGCCAAAGCCGTCCTTGACCTGCTGCAGCTCCTCGCAAATCACTTCCAGCAAACGCTCTTCGCTGCCCAGGATTTCCAGCAGCTCACCAATCAATTGCAGGATCTCCTGATACTCGGCCAGCAGTTTCTCATGCTCAAGGCCGGTCAGGCGGTGCAGGCGCAGTTCCAGAATGGCCTGGGCCTGCTCCGGAGACAGGTAATACTTGCCATCGCGCATGCCGTATTGCTCGTCCAGCTCTTCCGGACGGCAGGATTCCGCACCTGCGCGCTCAACCATGGCCGCCACCGCGCTGGATTCCCAGGCGGTGGCAATCAGGCGTTCCTTGGCTTCGGCCGGGGTCGGCGACGTCTTGATCAGCTCAATGACAGGGTCAATGTTGGACAGCGCAACCGCCTGGCCTTCCAGGATATGGCCGCGCTCACGCGCCTTGCGCAATTCGTAAACGGTACGGCGGGTCACCACTTCACGGCGGTGACGGACAAACACCTCAAGCATGTCCTTGAGGTTGAGCAGGCGGGGCTGGCCATCGACCAGTGCCACGTTGTTGATGCCGAACACCGTCTGCATCTGGGTTTGCGCATAGAGGTTGTTCAGTACCACGTCCGGCACTTCGCCACGACGCAGCTCGATGACGATACGCATGCCGTCCTTGTCGGATTCGTCACGCAGCTCGCTGATGCCCTCGATTTTCTTATCCTTGACCAGCTCGGCGATTTTTTCGATCAGCCTGGCCTTGTTGACCTGGTAAGGAATTTCGGTGACGACAATCTGCTGACGGTTGCCCGCCTTGTCGATGTCTTCAATCTCGGCACGGGCACGGATGTACACGCGGCCACGGCCGGTGCGGTAGGCCTCGATGATACCGGCACGGCCATTGATGATGCCGTGGGTGGGAAAGTCGGGGCCTGGAATGAACTGCATCAACTCGTCAACTGACAGCTCCGGGTTGGCAATCAGCGCCAGGCAGCCGTCGATCACTTCATTCAGGTTGTGCGGCGGGATGTTGGTTGCCATACCCACAGCAATACCGGACGAGCCATTGACCAGCAGGTTGGGCACCTTGCTCGGCAGCACTTCGGGTATCTGCTCGGTGCCGTCATAGTTGGGCACCCAGTCGACGGTTTCCTTTTCCAGGTCGGCCAGCAGCTCGTGCGCCAGCCTGGCCATGCGCACTTCTGTGTAACGCATGGCGGCAGCGTTGTCACCATCCACCGAGCCAAAGTTGCCCTGTCCGTCAACCAGCATGTAACGCAAGGAAAACGGCTGCGCCATGCGCACAATGGTGTCGTATACGGCAATGTCGCCGTGCGGGTGGTATTTACCGATGACGTCACCCACCACGCGGGCAGATTTTTTATAGGGCTTGTTCCAGTCATTGCCCAGCTCTTTCATGGCAAAGAGCACGCGGCGATGTACCGGTTTCAGGCCGTCCCGGGCATCGGGCAGCGCACGTCCCACAATCACGCTCATGGCGTAATCAAGGTAGGACTGACGCATTTCATCTTCGATGCTGATCGGCAGAATTTCTTTGGCGAGTTCACCCATGGAAGCTGTGTTCCTTTATCAGACAGGGGCTTGAAACGGCCGGTTTGGCCATTTCCAGAATCGCCGGAGTATAGCACAGATGCCATGCGGGCGCAGGAGGGTTTATCATGGCAAACCCTTTACCCCCATACCGGATCAGCCGTCAAAGGGTGCCTGCCCGACCCCAGCCCTTTCTATTGCCGCAGGCACAGTACAAGCCATGCCCGCCCCTGCTCTAGTGCAATGCGCCCGTCTGCATCAGCTGGCGCATTTTTTCCGCATCGGGCTGCTCCACCACACCACGCTCGGTGACTATTACATCCACCAGACTGGCTGGCGTTACATCAAACACCGGGTTAAATGCCGGCAACTCGCTGGTAATGGGCTGGCCATTGACCTTGAGCAACTCGTCGGCATTGCGCTGTTCGATGGGAATATCCGCTCCGCTGGCCAGCTGCATGTCGATGGTGGAGCTCGGCGCCACCACCATCAGCCGCACATCGTGAAAACGCGCCAGCACCGCCAGCTGGTAAGTACCAATCTTGTTGGCCACATCGCCGTTGGCAGTAATACGGTCGGCACCGACAATCACCCAGGTAATATCGCCTTCGCGCAGCAGGTGCGCCGCCGCCGCGTCCGCATTGACCGATACTGGCACACCATCACAGGCCAGTTCCCAGGCGGTCAGGCGTGAACCCTGCAGCCAGGGCCGGGTTTCATCGGCGTGCACATGGTCCACCAGCCCCGCCAGATGGGCGGCACGAATGACCCCCAGCGCAGTGCCAAAACCGCCCGTCGCCAGGGCGCCGGCGTTGCAATGGGTCAGCAAGTGCTGCGGCGCCTCACAGTGCCGACGGATCACCTCCATGCCCAGTTCGGCCATGGTCAGGTTGGCTTCGCGATCCGCTTCGTGAATGTCTGTTGCTGCCCTTTCCAGCTGCGCCAGCGGGCACTTTTGTCCGGGGCTGGCATCCAGCACATCCTGCATGCGCTCCAGTGCCCAGAACAGATTGACGGCGGTTGGTCGCGATGCAGCCAGCTGCTGCATGTCCCCTGCCAGCAATTCGCGCCAGTTGTCCGGGCTTTCGCTGCTGCGCTGCCGTGCGCCCAACACCACAGCGTAGGCTGCGGCAATGCCGATAGCCGGTGCACCACGTACCACCATGTCACGAATGGCGGCCGCTGTTTGCACCGCATCCCGGCACTCGACCCACTGTTGCTGCAACGGCAACAGCCGCTGGTCCAGCACGTGCAATACACCGCCGCGCCATTCCAGCGGCTTGATTTGTTCTGCTTCAATCAGTTGCGCCCGCACACTGCCCTCCTTCCGCTCCGGAAATCAAAAAACTGGCGATGGAGTCTACCACTGCCAGGCATAAAAGCCTTTTCAGGGCAAGCCGGCAAGTACCGATACCGGCTGCGCTTCACAATGCCCGGTAAAGCCCGTGGCAACGGCCAAGACCTGACGCTAAACTCCGCCCCGTTTGCAATGCCGTAGGGCTTTGCAGATACACATCGTACTGTTGCCCCAGTTAGGGGCAAATAGTAGACAGTTGATTTAACAAGGGATTTATCATGTACAAAAAAATCGCTCTTCTAGGACTGTCTGCAGCCCTGCTACATGGCTGCGCTTCGGTAAACCTCGAAAGTGAGTCCACTAGCTACCAGGCCAAACAGTTTGATGAGCCGAACAGCGATTCTGCCAATCTGTATATCTACCGTGCAACAAAGGCCGGCCAAGCCCTGAAAAAAGATATCTGGCTTAACGACGAATGCATCGGAGAATCTGCCAACAATGTCTTTTTTCTTAAGGAAATCACTGGCGGCGGCACTGAACACAAGATTTCAACCGAGTCAGAATTTTCTCCAAACCACCTGACTTTCAAGGCTGAAAGCGGGAAAAACTACTACGTACAGCAATATATAAAAATGGGGGTCTTTGCTGGAGGCGCCAATCTAAGAATGGTCGACGAAGCAAAAGCCAAACAGGTCATCAGCAAGCTGCACCTGGCCACACAGGGGAATTGCAGCAAGCCCCACCCCTGACCGGATATAAGCACCAGCTTTCCGGAGCGCGGAAAGCTGGTGGATCCACTTTGTTCAGAAATGGGGGCGGGCCTGCTTCGGCTTATGTTCCAAACCCTATAAATTTACAGCAAAACCTAGATGGCAAGAGCCTGTTGCAACTGGTCCATGGCCTGCTTCAACCGCTCGCGGTTGGTACCGATATTCAGCCGCATGAAACCTTCGCCGCCCGGACCAAAGCTTTCGCCGGGGTTCAGGCCCAGACCGGCCTGATGTACAAAAAAGTGTTTCAATCCGGCACTGTCCAGCTGCAGCTCGCGGCAGTCCAGCCACATCAGGGCAGTGGCTTCCGGTCGGCGACAGTGGATGGGACCGCCAGCCAGCGCGTCCAGTACCAGTTGCTGATTGCCAGCCAGACAAGCCAGCAGCGCATCCAGCCAGGGGCCGCCTTCAGCGTAGGCAGCAGCAAACGCGGCCATGTTGAGCGGGTTACCGATATCCACCGGCAAACGGGCAAACACCTGTTCGATGGCGCGCTGGTCGGCGGCGTGGCTGCACACCAGGGCCGACAGGTTAAGCCCGGGGATGTTGAAGGTTTTGCTCGGTGACAGGCAGGTCACCAGTCGCAATTCGGGCGGAGCCAGGGTCGCCAGCGGAATGTGTTTGTGTCCGGAATGCACCAGGTCACAGTGGATGTCGTCACTGACGATGATCAGCCCATGCTCCAGCGCCAGAGCAATCAGCTGCTCCAGCTCGGCACGGGTCCAGACACGGCCGACCGGGTTGTGCGGGCTGCAAAACAGCAGCATTTTGGCATCTTTTGCCTGGCGCCCCAGTTGCTCGAAATCCAGCGAGTAGCCGTTGTCATCTTCCACCAGTGTATTGTTCACCA
The DNA here is from genome assembly GCA_964394445.1 of uncultured Thiopseudomonas sp. Lineage (GTDB taxonomy): Bacteria > Pseudomonadota > Gammaproteobacteria > Pseudomonadales > Pseudomonadaceae > Thiopseudomonas. The sequence goes on along the minus strand of CAYMXO010000001.1, from coordinate 19,331 downwards.
GCCGGCGTTCCGTACGCTCGACAGCGGCAAACAGCGGCGGATAAACCGGCCCGGGAACGATGATGCCGTCACCCGGTCCGGTCAATGCCTGCACGGCCGCATACACGGACGGCACCACACCCGGAGTGAGCTGTATCTGCGCCCGCTCCATGTGCCAGTCGTGGCGCACGGCAAACCATTGCATCAGGCTTTCATACAGATACGCAGATGGAAAGCTGTAACCCAGCACCGGGTGTTGCAGCCGTTCGCTCAACGCTTCGCGCACGCAGGGCGGCGCAGCAAAATCCATGTCAGCCACCCACAACGGCAGCACATCGGCGCGGCCAAACACGGTTTCGCGCCGATCGTATTTCAGGCAATGGGTACCGGCACGCTCCACGGGCGAAGAAAAATCAAAGGTTTCATTCATCAGGCTGACCCGGATCTCTATCCAACACTTTTTAACAGGATTGCTTTCATCAGAAAGCGGTTTCACCCGACAGTATCGCCGAAACTGTTCTCCGGGTGTCACTTTAGGCATACCTGCGTGTCCGGCTGTCTTCCAGCAGGCTCCAGACAGATGCAGAGGCTGCGCATGTTGCCCGCTCTATGGCACACTGCATCCATGCAGACCCAACCCTTTTCCGGCCACAAGGAATCCGCCATGCCCCGCCCCCAAGAGTACGACACCCTGTTGTTGCCCCGCTGGCTGGTTCCGGTCGAGCCGGCCGGCGTGATTCTGGAAGGTTACGGTCTGGCCATTGCCGGCGATCGCATTGCGCTTATTGCGCCCCGCGAGCGGGCGCTGAAACATCAATACGGCAAGGTACTGGAACTGCCCGACAGCCTGTTGATTCCGGGGCTGGTCAACGCCCACGGGCATGCCGCCATGACGCTGTTTCGCGGCATGGCCGACGATCTGCCACTGCACACCTGGCTTGAGCAGCATATCTGGCCGGCCGAAGCCCGCTGGGTCAGTGAGGATTTTGTCCGCGACGGCACCGACCTGGCGATTGCCGAGCAACTGCTGGGTGGCGTCACCTGCTATTCGGACATGTATTTTCATCCGGAAATTGCCTGCCAGCAGGTACACCACAGTGGCATTCGCGCACAAATTTGCATGCCGGTGGCCGACTTTGCCATGCCCGGCATCCGCAGCGCGGATGATGCATTGCGCCAGTGCCTTGAGCTGCATGATGACTTCAAACAACACCCGCGGATTGATATTGCCCTGGGGCCACATGCGCCCTACACCGTCAGCGATGACAACCTGCGCAAGGTTGCCGCTTTGCTCAACCAGATCAACATCAATGTGCAAATGCACGTGCACGAATCTGCACGGGAAGTTGCCGACGGCCTGAAGCAATATGGCAAGCGCCCGCTGCAACGGATCGCCGGGCATGGCCTGCTCGGGCCGAACTTTCAGGCTGTACACATGACCCGGGTCGAGCGCAGCGACATTGACCTGCTGCAGGAACACAACTGCAGCCTGGTGCACTGCCCGACCTCCAACCTGAAACTGGCCAGCGGTTTTTGCCCGATTGACCTGTTTTGGCAGGCCGGCATCAATGTGGCGCTCGGCACCGATGGCGCCGCCAGCAACAACAACCTCAGCATGCTGGAGGAAATGCGTTTGGCCGCCCTGCTGGCCAAGGCCGTCAGCAACGATGCAACAGCCCTCAACGCGCATCAGGCGCTGCGCATGGCAACGCTGAACGGCGCCCGCGCCCTGGGCCTGCAGGAACAGACCGGCTCGCTGGAAGTTGGCAAACTGGCCGATCTGGCCAGCATCAACCTGTCCGGGCTCAGCCTGCAGCCGGTGCACGACCCGGTGTCGCAACTGGTTTATGCCAGCAGCGATGATGCCGTGGAACACGTCTGGGTTGGTGGCAGGCAGCTGGTCGACAACCGCACCCTGGTACGCATGGACGCTGACGCTATCCGTGCGCGTGCCAACGAGTGGGGCCAGCGCATGCAGAGCAGGACCTGATCTCCATGCGTCCAGTCCTGCCTTGCGGCGCCGCTTTCTTCGTGCGTTTCCGTGTTTTCCACGATCTGCAAAACGCGCCTCGCCTGGCACGAAAAACCGGCTTGCAAAGGTTGCTGTTTTCTTTGGTCAAATAACAGGTGACCAGAAAAAATTAACCTATATAATCGCGCTTTTTGACTCTTTGAAAAGCGGCATTATGGCGGACTTACTAAAAACCCCCTACTACCTGATCGACAAATCCCTGCTGCTGCGCAACATGGAAAAGATGGCCTATGTGCGTGAGCATTCCGGTGCCAAAACCTTGCTGGCGCTGAAGTGTTTTGCCACCTGGTCCGTGTTTGACCTGATGCGTGAATACATGGACGGCACCACCTCGTCGTCGCTGTACGAAGTAAAGCTGGGCCGGGAAAAGTTCGGCGGTGAAACCCATGCCTACAGCGTGGCCTATGCCGATGACGAAATTGAAGAGGTACTGGCCAACAGTGACAAGATCATCTTCAACTCCATCAGCCAGCTGGAACGCTTTTCCGCCGTCACAAAAAACCATGTACGTGGCCTGCGCATCAACCCGGGACTGAGCACGTCGGAGTTTTCGCTGGCCGACCCGGCCCGCCCGCACAGCCGCCTGGGTGAACACGATGCCGACAAAATCGAAGCGTTACTGGATCAGGTATCCGGTTTCATGTTGCACAACAACTGTGAAAACGACAGTTTCGAGCGCTTTGACGAGATCCTCGGTCGCATTGAAGACACATTCGGCCACCTGTTTCACCGTGTGCAATGGATCAGTCTGGGCGGCGGCATCCATTTCACCGGCGAGGGCTACCCGCTGGATGCTTTCTGTGCCCGCCTGAAGCGCTTTGCCGATACCTATAACGTACAGGTGTATCTGGAGCCGGGCGAAGCCGCAATCACCCACAGCACCACGCTGGAAGTCACCGTGCTGGATACCCTGTTCAACGGCAAGCATCTGGCCATTGTCGATTCCTCCATCGAGGCACACATGCTGGATCTGCTGATTTATCGTGAAACCGCCACACTGCAGCCCGACAGCGGCGAGCACACATACATGGTGTGCGGCAAGTCCTGCCTGGCGGGCGACATTTTTGGCGAGTTCCGTTTTGAACAGCCGCTCAAGATTGGCGACCGGCTGTCGTTTCAGGATGCTGCCGGCTACACCATGGTGAAGAAAAACTGGTTTAACGGCGTGAAAATGCCGTCAATTGCTGTCAAGCAGCTGGATGGCCGTATCGAGCTCGTCAAGGAGTTTGGCTACGGCAACTTTGTCGATGGGCTCTCCTGAGCCCCTAACCCGCCGAACCCGTGCATGCTGGCACACAACGCAGCAATCCGTGGTTCAACCTGACGTGGAGTCACAAGGTCAATGAAAAAAAACGTTTTAATAATTGGTGCAGGGGGTGTTGCACAGGTAGTGGCGCACAAATGTGCGCAAAATAATGTGGTTTTGGGCGAGATTTCCATTGCATCACGCACACTCGCCAAATGTGAGGCCATTGCCGCCAGCGTCGACGAGAAGAACGCCTGGCAGCAACCCGCCAAATTGCATTGTTATCAGCTGGATGCGCTCGATGTGGCAGCAACCGCTGAACTGATCCGTGCAACCAACGCACAAATTGTTATTAACGTGGGCTCCGCTTTCCTCAACATGTCGGTGATGAGCGCCTGCATCGAAACCGGTGTGGCCTATCTGGATACCGCCATCCACGAAGACCCGGCCAAGATCTGCGAAAACCCGCCCTGGTACGGCAACTACGAGTGGAAGCGCCAGCAAGAATGCGCCGACAACAAGGTTACCGCCATTCTTGGCGTCGGTTTTGACCCGGGCGTGGTCAACGCCTATGCAGCGCTGGCCGCCAACCATTACTTCGACACAATCGACTCCATCGACATCATCGACATCAACGGCGGCGATCACGGCCGTTACTTTGCCACCAACTTCGACCCGGAAATCAACTTCCGTGAATTCACCGGACGCGTCTGGACCTGGCAAAACAGCCAGTGGCAGCAGAACAAGATGTTCGAAATCAAGCGCACTGACGACCTGCCCGTGGTCGGCGAGCGTACCAGTTATCTGACCGGCCACGACGAAATCCACTCCCTGTCGAAAAATCTGAACGTGCCCGATATCCGTTTCTGGATGGGCTTTGGCGACCACTACATCAATGTGTTCAATGTGCTGAACAACCTGGGCCTGCTGTCCGAGCAGCCGGTCAAAACCGCCGAAGGCCTGGAAGTGGTGCCACTGAAAGTGGTCAAGGCCGTACTGCCCGACCCCAACAGCCTGGCCGCCGGCTATACCGGCAACACCTGCATAGGTGATCTGGTCAAGGGCCAGAAAGACGGCAAGGAGCGCGAAGTGTTCATTTATAACGTGGCCAGCCACGAAGAGGCCTACCGGGAAGTCGGCACCCAGGGCATTTCCTATACGGCCGGCGTACCACCGGTTGCTGCCGCCCTGCTGGTTGCCAGCGGCGAATGGGATGTGCAAAAGATGGTCAACGTGGAAGAACTGGACCCGCGGCCGTTCCTCAACCTGCTGAACAAAATGGGCTTGCCCACCAGCATCCGTGACGAACAAGGCGACCGCCCGCTGCACTTTGAGTAAGCAGCCTGCGGCCTGAGCAGCTGTCCCGGCACAACCCGCAGATCACGCCCGCGCGTGCTGCGGGTTTTTTGTGCCATGCTGGCTGCAGCAAGGCCATATACCGCCCCGTTTTGCCTGCACGATGAACCTTCAGCATGGATTTTCCGTCCAACCTCCGAGCACTGCAACGTGCAATGAAGACTGCTTCGTGCCATGCTTCAAGACGATGGCACAAGCATCACGGGTAACCAGACGAGGAGAAAATCTCATGGCAACCAAAAGCAAAAACGATAAAGACACCGCTGCCGCAGCGGCCGTTGAAGAAACCGTAGAGCACCTGCAGGAAGCCGGGGAACACCTGAAGGACGCCGCCAGTGCCGGCCGTCAGGCCGCGGCGGCCGAAGTCGATGAACTGATCGACAAGGGGCGCGACGTGCTGTGCGAAGCACAGAGCCTGATCCGCAAGCATCCGGTGGCCGCTTTTGGCGTAGCCTTTGCTGCCGGCTGGGTATTGTCCCGGCTGGGCCGTCGCTAGGCAGACCGGCATGGACAGGCAGGAGCACGGCCCCGCGAAGCCGGAACCATTGCCACTGGGCGAAGCCGCCAGGCGTATACTGGACGAAGGCTGCTCGCTGGCTGGCCAGCTGGCCGGTTTTGGGCAGGCACTGGGCGAGCTGGCGCGGGCGGAGCTGGCGCTGTCGCGCAGTGCGCTGGTGCGGATTGCCCTGCTTTCATTGCTGATCCTGCTGCTGGCCGTTTCTGCCTGGGCCTGCCTGCTGGTGGCCGTCGTGCTGGGGCTGCATGCGCTGGGCTGCCCCGGCTGGCTGGCTGCGCTGCTGGTGCTTCTGCTGTTGTCCGGCAGCGCCTGGTTCTGTCTGGCACAGGTCCGGCGCCTGCTACCGGACCTGGGCTTTCGGCATAGCAAGGCGGCCCTGCGCCAGTTACTGGCAACAGCAAACAATCGCGCCAGTGCCACTGCGACTGAGGAGAATGCCAATGAGCCATCTTGAGTGCCGGCAACAGGTGCAACAGGCCCGACAAAGGCTGACAGGCCAGCTGCACAGTACACGGCAACAGGCAGGCAGTCTGCAGGATGCGCTGCAGCAGTCACTGAGCCCGGCACGCATCGTCACAACCGGCCTGCTGGGCGGCTTATTGACCGGCCTGCTGGGCCCGGAACGGTTGCCCCGTGCCGCACTGCGGCATGCCGGAGCACTGGGCAGCCTGCCCCGGTTGCTGGCCGGCCTGTTGCCACTCTGGCAACAGTTGCAGTCCGTGTCCGGGACACAACCGGCGGGTACCCTCAAGGAGACTGGCAACCCGCCTGAGTAACCCGGGCCGTTTCACCCTCTTGGCGCGCAATGCAAAACGTTAAAAACCGACTGCAAGGGAGGCAAACACATCCACAACCGAGACTAGGGACTCTAACAGCAGCCTTGTGACAGGCCCCGGAAATGACTGCCAGCTAACTGGCAACCACCCGGCTGCCGCCGAGGATTGCAAAATCGCCATGGACTGACCCGGAAACACGGCCAGGGTAAAGCGACAGGCTTCCCGGCCACTGTGAATCAAGATTCGCAGTTCACTTACATCAGGAGTTCATCATGAGCAATTCAACCCCTACCGTACTCAAGCTTGACGAAGCCGCCATCCGCCGAGCCGCAGAAACCAGCTGCCTGAAAGAAGGTGCCGTCACCCCGGGCATCCAGCCGTATGCCAGCGAAATCTGCAAACTGTTAAACGACGCGCTGGCGACCGAATGGGTTTGTGTGCTGCGTTACAAGCGTCACTACTTCACCGCCAGCGGCCTGACCTCAACACCCATAGCCGACGAGTTTCTTGTTCACGCCAATGAAGAAATGACCCATGCCGACCGTCTGGCCGAGCGCATTGTCCAGCTCGGTGGCGAGCCGATGCTTGACCCGGCCCAGCTGCTGAGCCACAGCCATGCCGAATATGATGATTCGCTGGACCTGAACAGCATGATCCGCGCCAACCTGGTTGCTGAGCGGGTGGCCGTTGAAGTGTACCGCCAGATGATCCAGATCATTGGCGACAAGGACCCGACCACCACCAAACTGCTGCAAGAAATTCTTGCCGATGAAGAAGAACACGCTGACGAGTTGTCAGACTGGCTGGACCGTGCCTGAAGTGCCGGTTTTGCAGCCGGGCAGATTTCTGTACCCTGTTGTCACCCGTTTTTATTCGTAAAGGAGACCCTACATGAAGCTTAAACGCCTCATCCTTGCTGCCGTTTTTATTACCCCGCTGACACTGCTTGCCACTGGCTGCACGGTGGCACGCAAACAGGAAACAGTCGGCGAATACATTGACGGCACAACCATTACCGCCACCGTCAAGGCCAAGCTGGCTGATGACCGCGACACGTCCGCCCTGAACATCAAGGTCAAGACCATTGATGCCGGCGTGGTGCAGCTGTCCGGCTTTGCCAAGTCAAGCCGGGAAAAAGCACGCGCGGGTGAAATTGCCCGCTCGGTCAAAGGCGTCAAGCGCGTACATAACGACCTGATCGTCAAGCCTTGATGCCTGGGTGCACGGCCCGGCATGCACAGGCGTACCGGGTCGTGCCGGATTCCGGCAGGAGGTCAGCATCACAACCCCGACTTTCTACACAATCGGCCATTCGACCCTGGAGCTCGATGAGTTCCTGGCCTCATTGCACAAGGCCTCCATTGAATGCGTAGTCGATGTGCGCCGCCTGCCCGGCTCCAGTCGCTACCCGCAATTCAACCAGGATGCCCTCAGGCAGTCACTGCAGGCTGCCGGCATCCGCTATTGCCACCTTGCCGGCCTGACCGGGCGCCGTGGCCGCCAGCCGGTCGACCCGGCCATCAATGCCGGCTGGCAAAACCAGAGCTTCCACAATTATGCCGACCATGCCCTGCAGCCTGAATTTGCCACGGCCTTTGCCGAACTGCTGCAGCTTGGCCAGCGCCAGCGGGTAGCCATTCTTTGCGCCGAGGCAGTCTGGTGGCGCTGCCACCGCCGCATCATTGCCGACCACTTGCTGGCAGCCGGCCAACAGGTCCTGCACATCATGGGCCCACGCACTGAAGCCGCCCGGCTCACCCCCTTTGCGCGCACCGGCCCCGATGGTTCGCTGAGTTATCCTGCAGAAAACAGTCATTCAGGGTAAGCTGGCCTGTCCATTGTTCAAGTCAGGGTGCCGCATGACGCTTGCCAGGTTCCACCATGTTTTGTTGTCTGCCGCGCTGTCGGTACTGTTGTTGACGGGCTGTAGCAAACAGGATCCGGAAACCGCACTGGAGGCCGCAGCCAGCGCCCTTGAGCAAGCCATTGCCCAGCGGCAACCCAAGGCTGCCATGCAATTGTTGCACGCAGATTTTAGCGGCAGTTACGGACTGGACCGGCAGGCAGCACACCAGCAGATGCTGGCGCTTTTTTTGCGCTACCAGAACATCGGCGTACTGGTGGTCAACCGCCAGTGCCGGCTCGACAAGGGTTTTTACGACCGTGGCCAGTGCAGCGCCCGGGTCGGCATCAGTGGCGCCAGCGGGCTGGTTCCGGAGCGGGCCGAGTTGTACCGGGTCGATACCACCTGGCAATTATCGGGTAAAAAATGGCTATTGCTCGAAATGCGCTGGGAATAAAAAGCAGGCAATACCGGCGAACCGCCAATGGAGAACTCGCACATGAACAGCGCGAGCAACAAGAATAAAAACCTGCTGCTGGGCATTGGCCTGATCGTGCTGGCCGGCCTGCTGCTTGCTATTCACGATGCCACAACCAAACACCTGGTCGTGACACACAGCCTCGCGCTGATCCTGTGGGCCCGGTATGCAATGCAAAGCATTTTGTTGCCATTGCTGTTTTGCCCCAGGATGGGCAAACAGTTTTTGCGCACCCGTCATCCCTGGCTACAGCTGGTGCGCGGCCTGTGCCTGATTGGCGTCAGCGTTTTTTTGCTCGGTGGTTTGCGCTTCATTCCGCTGGCCGAAGCCGTTGCCGTTATCTTTCTTGCCCCGACCCTTGTCACCCTGTTCTCGGCCTTGCTGTTAAACGAGCGCATCAGCAGGGTTCAGTGGGTCTCGGTTGCGCTGGGCCTGCTGGGCGTTGTACTGGTAGTCAGGCCCGGTACCGCACTGTTTGACTGGCCTGTTTTACTGCCCATTGCGGCAGCGGTCTGCTTTGCCCTCTATCAGCTGGTCACCCGCATGCTGGCAGAAG
>CAYMXO010000001.1:0-10448 GCA_964394445.1 uncultured Thiopseudomonas sp. | reverse complement strand
GCGGCAGCGGTCTGCTTTGCCCTCTATCAGCTGGTCACCCGCATGCTGGCAGAAGATGATAATGTCATCACCAGCAACTTTTACTCCGGAGTGGTTGGCGCATTGCTGCTGACTCCGTTTGGCCTGCCTTACCTGGATAGCCTGCCCACACTTTCACCACTGGCCCTGACCCTGCTGCTGAGCCTTGGGGCCATTGCCATGACGGGGCATATCCTGCTGACCATGGCCTACCGTTACGCATCCGCTGCTGCACTTGCGCCTTATACCTATGCACAGATCATCAGCGCAGGGCTGGTGGGCTGGATTGTCTTTGGTCACCTGCCTGACCTGCTGGCCCTGGCCGGCATGTCGATCATCACCTTTGGCGGCGTCTTGCTGGGCTGGCAGCAAATGCACCGCTAATACAGACAGATAGCCACTGCATGCGCACGCCTGTCCCGTCACAGCAATTTGCCTTGCCAGACAGGACGGCGCGGGTCAACGCCGCAGCTTCCACCTTTGCGTCTAGCCAAAGCGATAGGCCGACAAGACCACCTGCATGGCCTGTTCCGAGTGGGCTTTCCCGCCTCGGGCATGAGGAACACCTGATTCCATTGCTGGTGACGGCAGGCAAAATACAGCACTTGAGCCTCTCTGGCTTGTTCATCGGCAATCAGCGACAATTGACGGCTTTTGCACCGACCGAGCCTCACATGACTGCTGTTACCCCCGCCCTGAACCGCCGCATCTGGATGCTGGCCTGGCCCCTGCTGCTGTCCAACCTGACCGCGCCACTGCTGAGCCTGGTGGATACCGCCGTGGTTGGTCATCTGGACTCGCCACGTTATCTGGCAGCCGTGGCCATGGGTGGCAACTATTTCATGTTTCTGTATTTTTCCTTCAACTTTCTGCGCATGGGCACCACCGGCTTCACCGCCCAGGCCCGCGGTGGCAGTCAATGCACCCTGATCGTCATCGGCCGGGCACTGTTGCTGGCCGCGCTGCTCGGCGGTCTGCTGATTGTGGTCAACCCCTGGCTACGCGATCTGGGTCTGTTGTTGCTGGGCGGCAGCGAAGAGGTGCAGGCACTGGCCGCCCGCTACATCAACATCCGCATTCTCGGGGCACCGGCAGCACTGGCCAACTTTGCCCTGATCGGCTTTGCCATTGGCGTGCAACAAACCCGCGTGCCGTTCAAGATGACGTTACTGATGCATGGCAGCAACGCCCTGCTCAGCTATAGCCTGGTGTACATCTGGCATTACGATGTCGATGGCGTGGCCGCGGCCAGTGCCCTGGCCGACTATCTGGGACTGTTTGCCGCGCTGTACTGGTTGCGTGGCGAATTCAACCCGCAGGCACGGAGCGAAGTGCTGGAGCTGGGCCTGTTGCGGCTCAGGCCCATGCTGCAACTAATCGCCGTCAACCGCGACCTGTTCATCCGCAGCCTGGCACTGCTCAGCGTCTTCTTTTTCTTTACCGCCCAGGGCGCGCGCTTTGGCGATACCGTCCTTGCTGCCAATGCGGTGCTGGTTACTTTCCTGCTGATACTGAGCAACCTGCTCGACGGTTTTGCCAATGCCGCCGAAGCACTGGTGGGCGAAGCCGTCGGGGCCAGGGACAACCCTGCCCTGCACCGCTCGGTAAAAGCAACCGGCCTCTGGTCCTGTTATATCGCGCTGGGCGCCTTCGCCGGCTTTATGCTGCTGGGCGCGCCGCTGATCAGCCTGTTAACCGATCTTGAGAGCGTGCGTGACACGGCGCTGGCCTATCTGCCCTGGATGCTGCTATTGCCCTTTACCGCCAGCCTTGGCTTCTGGCTGGACGGCGTATTTGTCGGCGCAACCCGTGCCCACGACATGCGCAACACCATGCTGCTCTCGGTTGCCGTGTTTTTCCTGGTCTGGTGGCTGACCCGCCCACTGGGCAATCACGGTCTGTGGCTGGCCATGAACGCCCTGATGCTGACCCGCGGCCTGTTGATGGGATTGATCTGGTGGCGGCATTCCCGGGTACGCTAGCCGGCAATTCGGGACGTCGTTTTTACGCTTGCAAGGCACCACGCCCGGACCCTGCACGGCACGCCACACGCACCACAGGGTTACCCACAACAGCTGTGGACAACTCTGTGGATGACTTGCTGACAGATACTGCAACAACGCGCAAACCGGCGGCCTGCAACAAATTGCCCAAAAAACGATCAGTTATTTATTTTCACGACAACTCAATGACTTACGTGAAAACACTTGAGCTTTTTATGCAGAACCCATCAGATCCATGATTTTTACCCGGCTTTGATCCAGACTGTGCATAGCCGTTTGCAAGCACAAGGATTATCACATGCCATTACAGATCATCCACAACGACATTACCCGTCTGAATGTTGACGCCATCGTCAATGCCGCCAATACATCGCTGGCCCGGGGTGGCGGTGTCTGTGGTGCCATTTTTGCTGCCGCCGGTGCCGGGCAGCTGCAGGCCGCCTGCACCCCGCTCGGCCCGATCGGTACCGGCGAAGCCGTCGTCACTCCCGGCTTTGCCCTGCCGGCGCGCTACATCATTCACACCGCCGGACCGGTCTACAGCGAGCATCATCCGCAACGCAGTGAAGAACTCTTGCGTGACGCTTACCGCAACGCCCTGCTGCTAGCCATTGAGCATGACTGCAACAGCATTGCCTTTCCGCTGATTTCTTCCGGCATTTATGGCTATCCCCGGGAGCAGGCACTGGAAGTGGCCCGCAGCAGCATCCAGCAGTTTCTGGACCGGGAAAATGTCGAGCTGGATGTGTACCTGGTGATCTTTGACAAGGGAGCTTCCAGGCCCGGCCGCCAGTAGTCTGCTGAAATCTGGCGCGGTTGATCAGGGTACGAGGTCAAACCCGTAGTGTTTTATCCGGCTCCAGGCGCCAAACCCTACACGCCCCGCTCATTGTTCCACACCAGCACATGCAGCTGCGGCAGAACCCGTGCGGTAAACCAGCGGTCTGCAGCCACGCGCCCGACCAGCCAGCGATACTGGCTGTTGAGCAGTGCAAGGTCGGTTTCCCGCTCCGGTTGCTCTGGCGTGGCCGCCTGCAAGTTGCAGGGCTGCAAACACAATGGCAGCTGTGAAAACTGTTGCGCCACGTTCCTGGCCCACCGGTAGTCCTGCTCATCGGCAATCACCAGCTTGAGCTGGACCTGCGTTTCCGGACCGGCAGCATCGATACATTCCTGCAAACGCCGCGGCGAAAACTTCATGCCTGACGAGGGCGGCTTGGGGCTCAACGTCAGGTAATCCAGCTGTGCAAACCAGTCCTGCGCCCTGCTGCCCTGGGTTTCCATGGCAAAGCGGTAGCCCTGTGCATGTCCCCGCTCCAGTAAAGGCGCCAGCGGCTGCAACGCCGGATTGCCACCCGACAGAGTAATCAACAACGGTGTCCCGCCACTGAGTGCATTGACCTGCTGCATGATCTGGCTGGCGTCCATTGGTTGCCACTGCGACTTGAACTGCGGCTCCACTGCATACAGGGTATCGCACCAGCTGCAGCGAAAATCGCAGCCGCCGGTGCGCACAAACACCGTGGGCATGCCGATCAGGGCGCCTTCGCCCTGCACGGTCGGACCAAAAATCTCGCTGATCAGAATCATGGCTGGTACCGCGCCCAGGTTTTTGGTGTTTCCGACACCGCCACTGCACATACCTGCGGCCAGCGGGCTTTGGCCCAGTCGTACAGGTGCCTGGCAAGCAGCTCGGCCGTCGGGAAGTCCGTATCCAGCACCTCGTTCAGGTGGCGGTGATCCAGATGGTCATCAATATACTGTTTGAACGGCTTAAGTTCGGTGTAATCCACCACAAAACCGAATTCGTTCAGTTCGGGGCTGGCCAGTTCCAGTCGCACCACATAATTGTGCCCATGCAAGCGGGCACAGGGATGAGCAGACAGCATGCGCACCAGCTGGTGCGAGGCACTAAAGTGAAAGTCTTTGCTGATCTGGTACATGCTCAGGCCTCCCCTTCTGCATAGCGCGTCGGGTCGGGCACTCCGGCCTGCGCCAGCGCCTCGATCCGCTCAAGGCAGGTCGCGCAGCGGCCACAATGCAGTTCACCGCCCTCATAACAGGACCAGGTATCCGCAATCGGCACCCGGTAGCGGGCGGCATCCCGGGCAATGGCCGTCTTGTCGGTTTCCACATAGGGGGCAAACAACTGGATGACAGCCTGGTCGGCCAGCGCCAGCCGTTGCATGTTAGCCATGGCATCAATGAATTCGGGGCGGCAGTCGGCATACACAAAGTGGTCACCGCCATGCACGGCCAGCGCCACCGCATCCAGCTTGCGTGCCGCGGCCACACCAAAGGCAATGGTCAGCATGATGGCGTTGCGGTTGGGCACCACGGTCAGCTGCATGTTTTCTTCACTGTACCCGCCGTGCGGTACGGCGATGTCATCGGTCAGCGCCGAGCCGGACAGCTGGCGACCGATGCTGCTGATATCCAGCAAAATAAACGGTACATCCAGGCGCTGTGCACACAAGCGGGCAGAATCAATTTCTTTTTTGTGGCGCTGACCATAGTCAAAACACAACAACCCGGCCAGTTGCTGGTTGGCGTGCAAGCGATGGGCAAGCGTAACGGAGTCGAATCCGCCGGAGCAGATCAAAAGTGCGTTCATGAGGGGTCCTTGTTTTGTTCGGGTAGGCTGCGACCGATGAGGTGACGAATTTTAACGCCCCGGCACGGCAAATGACAGTACCGGACTGCACACCGCCCAAACGGGTACCCCTGCCGTCCCGGTTCGTGAAGACTTTGATTGCAGGCAAGTGGATCGGCAAGCGGGCGACCCGGTAAAAGCGGGCATCAGGCATTCATGGCGGTCATTGCATATTTTTCTGACCCACAAAAGCTGTGGATAACTCTGTGGACTGCCTGAATACCAATACAGCAAATGCAGAGCTGGCCAGCCCTGCAATCAAACTGGCGATTTTTTCAGCAAAATCTTTTTAGCCACGACAAATCAATGACTTATGAGCATCTAGCACATTCGTCAGATGCATTTCAACTGTTCCGCCTGGCTTGACAATGCAAAATTTTGCACGTGTGCACAAAAATATCTGCCCGCCGGCAAGCAACACGATCCGGCACTGCACACCAGCAAAAAAAAGCGCCCCGAAGGGCGCAAAGCGGAAACATTTTACGGTTTGTCGGACAGGCCTCTATTGCACGGCATGCCCGACAAACTGGTAGCGGGACCTGCTGCAACGGCTGCCAGCAGTCCGCACTCTATTTAGAAGCAGTCACCGGGCACATGCACCTGACCACTCATCAACACGCGGGCGCTGCGGCTCATAATGGCTTTTTTCGCCACCCACTGGCCGTTTTCTTCGGCTGCCTCGGCACCGACACGCAGGGTGCCAGACGGATGGCCAAAGCGCACGGCATTGCGTTCACCGCCCCCGGCTGCCAGGTTGACCAGCGTACCGGGAATCGCCGCGGCTGTGCCAATGGCGACTGCTGCAGTGCCCATCATGGCGTGGTGCAACTGGCCCATGGACAGCGCGCGTACCAGCAGGTCGATGTCTTCAGCCTTCACTTCTTTGCCGCTGGATGAGGTGTAGGTTGCCGGTGGTGCGACAAAGGCTACCTTGGGTGTGTGCTGGCGGGTTGCCGCTTCAGACACATCTTTGATCAGGCCCATCTTGACTGCACCATAGCCACGGATCAGCTCGAATTTGGCCAGCACTTCTTTGTCGCTGTTGATGTCACCCTGGAGCTCGGTGCCACTGTGGCCAATGTCCGCCGCGTTGACAAAAATGGTCGGAATGCCGGCATTGATCAGGGTTGCCTGCAAGGTACCGACGCCCGGCACCTCAAGGGTGTCGACCAGATTGCCGGTGGGAAACATCGAGCCCTCGCCATCGGCCGGATCGAGAAACTCGATTTGCACTTCAGCGGCCGGGAACGTCACGCCGTCCAGCTCGAAGTCGCCGGTTTCCTGCACCTGGCCATTGGTGATGGGTACATGCGCAACGATGGTTTTCTGAATGTTGACCTGCCAGATATTCACCGTGCAAATGCCGTTTTCAGGAATTTTGTCAGCATCGACCAGACCATTGCTGATGGCAAACGAACCCACCGCGGCGGTCAGGTTGCCACAGTTGCCACTCCAGTCGACAAAAGGACGGTCAATCGCCACCTGGCCAAACAGGTAATCCACATCATGACCGGGCTGGCTGCTTTTGCTCAGCAGAACGCTCTTGCTGGTGCTGGAACTGCCGTTGCCCAGACCATCGATCTGCTTGCCATACGGATCGGGGCTGCCAATGATACGCAGCAACAGATTATCGCGTGCCGTGCCGGGTTGTTGAGCCACCTCGGGCAGATCCTGTACGCGCAGGAACACACCCTTGCTGGTACCGCCACGCATGTAAGTGGCAGGGATTTTAATTTGAGGTACAAAAGACATAATTGTTTTCCGTGCAATTGCTGGTTATAGATAGGAGTGGGCTGTGTGTTGGGTATGACTTCCGCAAGCTGACGCTGCCAGGCTTGAGCAAGCTCAAGCCTGTTGCTGATGCTTGCTACAGTCACACCCAACACGCGCCGCAAGTTCTGTGCAAAACGCAATTTTCGGGGTGGAGGGGGGAGAGGTGTGTCTGGCATGAGGCTTCGCAAGATGGCGCTACGCTCATCCCGGATATTGAAGCTTCGCATTCGTCTGCCAGTACACCTGGATTGCCCGGCGCCATGCACCTCGCAATCACAGCACACAAACCCCATTCAAAACACGCGACAGCAGCACGGCAACGCCGTGCCACTCTCTCTCCCCGCACAAGGGGCCCTGGGAGTATGGGTGAGACCGGAGCAAGCCTTAGCAGACAGGTTTGAACTCGTTCAAACTGGCTGCGTCAGCTTGCGGAGGTCGCACCCGTACGACCCAAACCGCAGTGCAAAAACCTGCTTATTCCCCCAAAAAGTCCTTGGCAAACTTCTGCAACACACCACCCGCCTCATACACCTGTACCTCATCCGCCGTATCCAGACGACAAATCACAGGCACTTCAACCTTCTCGCCATTGGCACGGTTGACCACCAAAGTCAGCTCGGCCAGCGGCGCAGGCGTGCCGACCACGTCATAGGTCTCGGTGCCGTCGAGTTTCAGAGTCAGGCGGTTGGTGCCTTCTTTGAACTGCAGCGGCAACACACCCATGCCGACCAGGTTGGTGCGGTGGATGCGCTCAAAGCCCTCGGCCACAATCACTTCGACACCGGCCAGACGCACGCCCTTGGCTGCCCAGTCACGGGATGAACCCTGACCGTAGTCGGCACCGGCAATGATGATCAGCGGCTGCTTGCGGTTCATGTAGGTCTCGATGGCTTCCCACATGCGCATCACTTTGCCTTCCGGCTCAACGCGGGCCAAAGAGCCCTGCTTCACACTGCCATCCTCGTTGCGCACCATCTCGTTGAGCAGCTTGGGGTTGGCCAGGGTGGCGCGCTGCGCGGTCAGGTGGTCACCACGGTGGGTGGCGTAGGAGTTGAAGTCCTCTTCCGGCAGGCCCATTTTGTGCAGATATTCACCGGCTGCCGAGTCCAGCATGATCGCGTTGGACGGCGACAGGTGGTCGGTGGTGATGTTGTCCGGCAGCAGTGCCAGCGGACGCATGCCCTTCATGGTACGGGGTGCAGCCAGGGCACCTTCCCAGTATGGCGGGCGGCGCACGTAGGTGCTCATCGGACGCCAGTCATACAGCGGGCTTGGCGCACGCTCGGCAGCTTCCATATCGAACATCGGGATGTAGATCTGGTTGAACTGCTCGGGCTTGACGTACTTGTTGACGATGGCATCAATTTCTTCGTCGCTCGGCCAGATATCCTTGAGGCGGATTTCTTTGCCGTCGACCACACCCAGTACATCCTGCTCGATATCGAAACGGATGGTACCGGCAATGGCATAGGCCACCACCAGCGGTGGCGATGCCAGGAATGCCTGCTTGGCGTACGGGTGGATACGGCCGTCAAAGTTGCGGTTACCGGACAGTACGGCAGTGGCGTACAGGTCGCGGTCGATGATTTCCTGCTGAATCGCAGGGTCCAGCGCACCGCTCATGCCGTTACAGGTGGTACAGGCAAAGCCGACGATGCCAAAGCCGAGTTTTTCCATGTCACCCAGCAGATTGGCTTCTTGCAGATACAACTCGGCCACTTTGGAGCCCGGGGCAAAAGAGGTTTTCACCCAGGGCTTGCGGGTCAGGCCCAGCTCGTTGGCCTTCTTCGCCAGCAGGCCGGCGGCAACCACGTTGCGCGGGTTTGACGTATTGGTACAAGAGGTAATGGCAGCGATGATGACCGCACCATCAGGCATCAGGCCTTCCGCTTCTTGCGCACGGGCCGCCTCCAGGTTGCCGGCAATACCCTTGGCCGCCAGATCGCTGGTGGAAACGCGGGCATGCGGGTTGGACGGGCCGGCAATGTTGCGGCCAACGGTGGACAGGTCAAAATGCAGAACGCGCTCGTACTCGGCAGCCTTCAGGCTGTCCGCCCACAGGCCGGTATGTTTGGCATAACTTTCAACCAGCTCGACCTGCTTGGGGTCACGCCCGGTCAAACGCAAATACTCGATGGTCTGCTCGTCGATGTAGAACATCGCCGCGGTCGCGCCATATTCCGGGGTCATGTTGGAAATGGTGGCACGGTCACCAATGGACAGGCTGGAGGCACCCTCCCCGAAGAATTCGAGGTAAGCACCGACCACACGCTCCTTGCGCAGGAACTCGGTCAGGGCCAGCACGATATCGGTGGCGGTGATCCCGGGCTGACGCTTGCCGGTAAGCTCGACACCGACAATATCCGGCAGACGCATCATGGACGGGTGGCCCAGCATCACGGTTTCGGCTTCCAGTCCGCCCACTCCCACGGAAATCACGCCCAGTGAGTCGACGTGCGGGGTGTGGCTGTCGGTACCGACGCAAGTATCCGGGTAGGCAACGCCTTCTTTGGCCTGGATCACCGGAGACATCTTCTCCAGGTTGATCTGGTGCATGATGCCGTTACCGGCCGGAATTACGTCGACGTTGTCGAAGGCGGTCTTGGTCCAGTCAATAAAGTGGAAGCGATCCTCGTTACGGCGCTCTTCGATGTCGCGGTTTTTCTGGAAGGCATCCGGATCAAAGCCGCCACATTCAACCGCCAGCGAGTGGTCAACAATCAGCTGGGTTTGCACCACAGGGTTGACCTTGGACGGGTCACCGCCCTTCTCGGCAATGGCGTCACGCAAGCCAGCCAGGTCGACCAGCGCTGTCAGGCCAAGAATGTCATGGGTCACCACACGGGCCGGATACCAGGGGAAGTCCAGGTCACGTTTGCGATAAATCAGCTGCTTGAGCGAATCGGTCAGCGCTGCCGGATCGCAGCGGCGCACCAGCTGTTCGGCCAGAATGCGCGAAGTGTAAGGCAGTTTTTCATAGGCACCCGGCTCAATGGCGTTGACCGCCTCACGGGTATCAAAAAAGTCCAGCACGCTGCCGGGCAGGTTTTTACGGTATTGGGTATTCATGGTCATGGTTTTTACTTCCAGCGAATTACATTCGGTTTAATACGGGTGGCATGCCATGTTGCCGAACGTGCAGCAAAGACGCCGTAAATACGTCCATGTAGGCTCCGCACCGCCATCCATGGCGGTGCAAGCTTTGCTCTACGTCCGGCAACCTGGCCGAAACATCGTGCACTGATGCACCAGCCTGCTGACAAAACGCTAAGACAGTACCAAAAAGTGGTCACAGCATGTTTCGTTAACAGCAGGTTTATTACTTCACAAGCATTCTTTGAATGAGGCACAGGCCCATTCAAAGAATTCCTGTCAGGAATTCAGGCGGGCAACGCCCGCCCTACTCTTTTCCCACGATTGAGGTTGCGTTTTGCACAATGCGCAAGGTGTTGCTGGTGAGTGTGGAGTAAAGCCTCTGTCGCCAGGGATGGCGACAGGGAGCCTACAAGGCAGTTTTTTGCTCCTGCAAAAACTGCATTTCCGCCATCCCTGGCGGTCAGATGTACTTGTGGCGTCTTTAGGGAATACTCACCAGCAACACCAAACTACAAACATCAAAACCAGCAGCAACCTCAACCCCCCCCATCAACGCTCGCTGATGGCGGGTACCGGACGTTGCTCTTCACCGATGTAATCCGCGCTCGGACGGATAATGCGGTTGTTGGCGCGCTGCTCAAACACGTGGGCAGACCAGCCGGTTACACGCGAGCAAACGAAGATCGGCGTAAACAGCGGAGTCGGAATACCCATGAAGCGATAAGCGGACGCGTGGAAGAAGTCAGCGTTCGGGAACAACTTCTTCTCGTCCCACATCAGCTTCTCGATGGCGCAGGACACAGGATAGATGACGCTGTCACCCACCTCGTCAGCCAGCTTCTCGGAGTAGCCCTTGATCACCTCGTTACGCGGGTCGGACTCGCGATAGATGGCGTGACCAAAGC